>DASUJZ010000090.1:0-17558 GCA_036278995.1 Terriglobia bacterium
GGCGCCGGTGACGGCGACGGCGGTGGAGAGCAGGATGGTCCGCCGGTTGCCCAGCACCCGCAGCAGGAAGGCCGCGCCCAGGCGTCCGGCCCCGATGGCCGCGCTCAGGGCCACCAGCGCCCAGTTGGCGCGTTCGGGCCCGGAGTGAAACGTGCCGGCCACAATCTTTCCCGCCCAGACGAACATGCTGTTCTCACTGCCCGATTCAAAAAACAGCAGCGCGCCAAAAAGCCACACCATGGGATGATTCAGCACGCGCAGCAGTTCCGCCAGGCGCGTTCCGGCAAAGGTAGGCGCAGGGAATCGAAACGCCAGCACGGGAACCAGGATAAGCGCTGTAATGATCGCCAGGATGTGCAGCACGGCAGCCGTCCCAAATTGTGCGCCCACGGTGGACATCAGCAGCGGAGCCGCCAGCGCACCCAGGCTGAACGAGAATCCCAGCAGGTTCAGCGCCGCTCCGCGCCCCGACGCGCTCAGGTCCGCCACCAGGGCATTGGTTGCGGTATTCAGCACGCCCCCGCCGAATCCATAGACCAGCGCCGCGACCGCCAGCGCCGCGTAAGTGTGGAGCGACGGCATCAGCGCCACGGCCCCTGCCACCATCGCCAGCGCGGCGGCCAGCACGGGCTTGGCTCCCACCGTGTCGAGCACCGGGCCTACCAGAATCGTCGCCGCCAGAATGCCCGCCAGAGGGAACGACCCCAGGCTGCCCGCCTGAACGTAGTTGACTTCCAGCGACGGCAGCAGCGACCCCATCAGCAGCAGCACCACGCCAAACACAAACATGCAGGAATTGGCCGTGAGCACCAGGGCAAAGCGGCGAATTTCAGAGTCGTTGGCCATTCTGTTGCGGCAGCAAGCTCGGATTATCCATGACGCAGTGGAATTTCGTGAAAGAGCACGACTTCAGTCGTGGCGTTGGAGCGCGTCATCATCTCCGCTCGGGGCTTCAGCCCCTGAATGAAACGATCATGGCGACCCAGCTTTCAGCGGCTAAAGCCGCGTCCTTCAAACGGCCTTCTGCGGCACGACTGAAGTCGTGCTCTTTCGCACCGGCAGGGGACAATCCGTGCTCTTTCGCGGCAAGATCCGCTGGTCCATGAACAGTTCGGATTCGGGGTCTCCGCGCCTTTGCGTGCGATCCTCTTTCAGCACTTTGTCTTCCGCTCCGCCAGCCGCTCGCAATACTCAAACGCCAACTTGGCCGCACCCAGCAGGCTCGCCCGCGCGCCCAGCCGGCTCCGCACCACGCGCACCTGACGCACCGCCAGCGGCTGCCCCCATTGCTTCATCGTCCTGCGCGCGACATCGAGGATCAGGTTCCCTGCCGCAGCCACCCCGCCGCCGATGACGATCACTTCCGGATTGAGCACATCTACGAGGTTGGCAAGGCCAAGTCCCAGGTCGTGACCGGCGCTTTCCAGCACCTGCTTTGCCTTCCGGTCGCCGCGCCGCGCCATCAGCGTGAGTTCACGGGCGGAGAGTTTGCGACCGAGTTCTCTGCTCGCCTCAAGTCCAATCCCCGTGCCGCTGGCGTGGGCTTCAAAGCATCCAATCGATCTGTAAATCGGCTGGTACTGATTGCGCAGGGCCATCCAGCCCACCGATCCGGCCAGCTCTCCGTGCCCGCGCAGCAGCCGTCCGCCGGTCAGGATTCCCGCGCCGATGCCCGTGCCCACCGCCAGGAAAACCACGTCGCGGCAGTTGCGCGCCGCGCCCTGCCACGCTTCGCCCATCACAAAAGCGTTGCGGTCGCTCTCCACCAGCGTAGGCAGCCCAAAGCGCTTGTTGAGGATGGGACCCAGCGGCATGCGCTTCCAGCCGGGAATGTTCGGAGCCCACACGCGGCCGTCCGGCCATGCCAGGCCGGGAACGTCAACTCCAATCGCTCCGATGTCTGTGGCGGGCATGCTCTCCAGCAATTCCACTACAACTTCCACTACCTCGCGCCCGCCAGCGGAAGGCGTCGGGATTTCGGCATAGCCGGAAAGTTCGCCTTTGCGGCTGACGCACGCCGCGGCAATCTTTGTGCCGCCGATATCCACCGCCCAAACTGCATTGGGCTGCCGCAGTTTCTTTGTATGCGCTGTCATTCCGAAATTACCCGGGAGAGCTCTCTTCACGTCGGTCATTCTGAGCCCGTTCGCCCTCCACTTGCGAACGGCCCTGAACGCAGTGAAGGGGCTCAGGGTAAACTCCGCGAAGGATCACGGCAGTTCGCTCAGGGTAAACTCCGCGAAGAATTCCGGTATTAATTTCGAGCAAATACAGGGATGCTTCGCGTTGCTCAGCATGACGACTGGGTCGTTTCAGCAAACCTTCTAGCCCGCCCCGCTCAGCTTCACCACCCAGATTTCGCCGCCGCTCAAATTCTTCTCCAGCACCACATCGCCATTCGCGGCCTTAAAGCTCACTGCGCCGCCGCTCACAAGGTCTCGCGCTTCCCGAACGTTCCATGGAATATGGATTGAAATGGCAGCCTGCGCAGGCTTTTCAGCATGGTTGAAGACAAAAACCAGTTGTTCCTGCGCGCTCACCAGCCGGCGGACTTCAACTTGGTCCGTGCCCTTGCCCGAAACCCTCACGTCCGGCCTGACGCCTGCGGCCCGCGCGAGTGACTGCAATAGTCGCCCGGTGGAGGGATCATGCTCGCGCTCGTAAGAAAGCGCCAGAAACGTTCCGGCCAGGATGGCTTTGCCCTTGCCGTATGTGTTTTCGACCATGGCGGGCTGGCCGTCTGCGAAGCGCGCCAGAACCTGCGCTCCCGCGAGCGGCTCAAGCTCTTCCTCGAAGCTGTCGCCGCGCACCGCTTCGCCGGGTTTCATGCCCGGCAGGCTCGGCGAAGACTCCAGGGTCAGATGCGCGGCCTCGACCGGGCGAATGATTTTTTCGCGCGCGCCGAAAACCTGCGCAAGATCGAAGCCGGGGATAACGTCGCTGGCAAATCCGCGCGCGTTGTTCCAGGCCAGCCGCGCGCCGGCCACCGCCGTGCCACCCTGCTCAACGTATTGCTTCACCACCTCGGCCACCTGCTGAGAAATCATCACCGCATAGGGGAGAAACAGAACCTTGTAGGCTTTCACCCGGCCGTCGATCACGTCCTGAGTGCTCACAAAATCCACCGGAATCTCCTTCTCGAGAAAGGCGCGGTGCAGACCTTCGAGTGAATCGCGCTCGGCGTTCCCGAGCGTCGAAAGCGACGGCTCCGTTCCGCCCACCATGTAAGAGAGCCGGTTGTAAAGGATCGCCACCTCGGCCGGCGCCGGCTGTGCTTGGTCGATCGATGCGGCGTTCTGCGCGATGGCCCTCGCGGTTTCACCTGCAGCATGCGCGCGAGGCGTGAGCGTGCCATCCAGGTTAATCAGGCCATAGCCGTTCGACTCATAGCCCGCATTCATCGGATACCAGGCATAGACAGCGATTTCGCGCGCTCCGTGAGCGACCACCTGCCACATCCAGTAAGCTTCGTCGTGGCCGGTGACGGGCTCTGCGATACGCATCCCGGTGGCGCCTTGGCCCGCCTGTAGTTCGCCGATCCAGAAGCCCTTGCCCATGCTGTGCCCCGCCGAGCGCGAGAAGTCGAGCCCCGCGGCCAGATGCTCGTAGGTCCACGGGCTTGGCGACGCCGCGTGTTTGGGGTAGAGCGAGGTGCCGAAGAAGTCGGCACTGCCCGCCATCAGAAAGTCGTCCGGCTCGCCGTAACCGTCGCGCGGATCGGTAAAGAGTCCCGGCACGGCGGCGTGGCTGGTGATGGCGTGGGCGTGGTCGGCACTGCGCACGGCATCGACGCGCGTCTTGAGATCGCCGGCCAGCTTATTGGTGATGAAGTCTCGCCAGTCGAGATAGTCGGTGAAGGAGAGGATGGTTGAGAAGCGCGGGGGCGCAACATCATCCCAGCTTGTAAATCCGCGGTACCACGCTTTGTTGAGCGCCGCCAGGGTTTTATATTTTTTCTTGAGCCATTCGCGGAAGCGCGCCTGCGTATATCGGCAGTAGCAGAACTCAGGACTCTTGAGATAATCGAATCCGGCCCAGTTCACCAGGTGCGGCTCACTCCAAACGTCCCAGCCGTAAAGCGCGTTCGAACGGTTGGCATCCCGCGAAAGCGCCTCGATGAATTTCACGACCTCGTTGCGAACGGCCTCATCGTCAATGCAGAATCCGGGCGCGGCCTGGGAATCGATCACCGCTCCGGAACGGTCCACGAAACGAGCATCAGGAAACCGCTGGCCCACCCAGTCAGGCGCGGAATCGGTATAAATCTGGATGATCACCCGCAGGCCGCGTTCGTGCGCCAGTCGCAGCAGCAGGTCGAGATTTTGGAAATCAAACTGGCCGGGCTGTGGCTCGGCGGTGGCCCAGTCCACCCAGCACTTGACCGTGTTGAAGCCGACCGCCTTGATCTGGTCAAGGTCCCTGCCCCAGCGCTCGGCGCTCGAGGCGTCCACCGGCTCCAGCATCGGGGCGCGCGCTTTGCCGCCTCCGTACCACACGGCTACCGGGAAGAATGGCTGCGAGGCTGCGGCGGTTTGCGGGGCGCCCTGGCTCGCAATCGCCCACATCAGGGAAATGGCCGGCGCCGCTACGAAAATTCCCCACCCGGCAAGCTTCGCCTTCCTGATCTTCATCTGGACGTCCCTTCTTTAGCTGGTCGGAGCAGCAGCCCGTCGACTCGCACACCAGCCTGCGCGAATACAGGCGCCCATCCTATGGAACGCGCCGGGAAACGCGCCGCGCAAATTCGACGAAGACACTCTGGTTGTGGCCGGGTTCCAGCCCCACGTTGGGCGAAACAAAAGTGGGAGGCGTGTGTCCGCTCTTCACCAGCAGCGAGCCGATCTCCGCCACCAGCGCCATAGCGATGGTAACCGCTGCGACGGTTGAACCGGCCGCAAATCTCTCCTTGATTCCCTCCATATCCACCAGAGCGTCTTCCGGCGGCACGCAGTTGTCGATGGCCACGTCCGCAATGTCTGAGAGCTTCTTGCCGGTGGAATGCGTTGCCGCCGCCTGCCGGTAGTTCTGAAGAGAAGAAACGGTCACAACCGTGAGGCCGCGGCTTTTGGCTTCAAGCGCCACTTCCACTGGAGCGGCGTTCAATCCGCCATGCGAAAACACCACAATGCAGTCGCGCGGCTCAAGCACATAGCTGGCCAAAACGTTCTTGGCGTAACCTTCCTCGCGTTCCAGCCACAGCAATTCGCGAGCGCCGCCCGGCCCCACGACGTTGAACCACATCAGCCGCGGATCGTAAATCGGACAGAAACCGACAAAGCTGCCGTAGCGCGGAAAAATATCGAGAACGGGGATCACCGAATGCCCGCTGCCGAAAAGGTAGACGAGTCCGTCGGACCTGATAGACTCCGCCATCGCCGCCGCGGCCTTCTCGATGGCTGCCTGCTGGGTCTCTTCGATCTGTTTGACGATTTCGCTGATTTGAGAAAAGTATTTTTTAGCTGACATACCGTCCTGTTCTTCGTCTCCCATAGGGATTTCGCTCCAGACCCGACTGAACAAGCAGCCGGAGACGAATGTTTTTCTTTGCTTGTTGCCCCCAAGATAGCAACAATCAGGCTGTTAAACGCCGGAACATCAGAGCGCGAAACCCGGGCGCTCTCCGTCGCTCGTGTGGCCGAAAGCGGCTCGACTGCGCGGCCCGCCCCATCCTCTGCTCTTGAACCGGGTCGCTGCATTTGCTGCTGCCCAAATTAAGGGACATTTTTACACCCATGATGCTCTCCGGGGCAAGCGCGCAGTTAGGAGTCACCCTTGCTGCGAAACCTGCTGCCAAACTTGCATTCAAGGTTACACCGCTTAAAATTCAATGACTTACGGCATTAATTCACTCCTTCATTCAGACCCAAAAGGTTCAGTAAGCCAGCCGCTCCTCCAGGTTTTTACGAAAATTCTCTTGACACTTTTTTGACAAAGCGTTAGATATGGAATTGGCATAAGTTCATAAGCAAGCTTGGGGCGGTTGCGCGTTCAACTGACCTCCGTTATCGCAATCGCATCTTGGAGTAGTACCCGCTACTTGCAGTTCCGGACGCTCCCGGTAGCTGCTTCGTCTCTCCTGAAGTCTTTGCCTGCAAAGGCATTATCAAGGGTCTAGGGTCATCATCACCTGCAAATTGGAGGATTTAAACTATGGCCGGACTGCGTGTACCTAAGGGCGGGAGACTGAGTGGTCTCCGATGGCTCTTGGTTGCAAGTATGGCGATTGGATTATTGGCCCTGGGCAGAATCCCTCTCCATGCCCAGGAAGTGACAGGCGGAATCACGGGCACAGTCACAGACCCATCACATGCCGCTGTACCCGGTGCCGCTATTGTTGCCACTGACACGGTGCGCGGCACAACATGGCAAACCACTACGAACTCTGCGGGCGTCTACAACTTTCCACGGCTTCCCTCTGGAAGCTACACCATAAAGGCGTCCGCCTCAGGTTTCGCAACCGTTACGAAACCGGCTTTTGAGCTGCAAATGAACCAGGTGGCCCGCGTCGACCTCGAACTGCAGGTCGGCCAGACGACCCAGACGGTGGAAGTGACTGGCGCTCCCCCGCTGCTCCAGACGGATACAATGCAGAGGGGCTTTGTCACCAATTCGAATTTCAACGTTAATCTGCCGCTGGCCACGCGGAACTTTGTCCAGTTGACTTTGCTCGCCCCCGGCGTGACTAACGTGAACCCGAGCTCTTTCGTCAATGGCCAGCGCACAGGCGGAGGCGGTCGGCCCTACGTTAACGGCAACCGCAAGGAAGCCAATAATTTTCTGCTGGACGGAATTGACAATAATCAGACGTCCGACAATCTCACGTCTTATCAACCCAGCCCGGACGCCATCCAGGAGTTCAATCTGATCACCAACAATGCCCCAGCCCAGTATGGCCAATTTCAGGGCGGCGTAATCAGCACTAGCATCAAGTCGGGAACCAATCAATTCCATGGCGATGTCTTTGAATTCCTGCGCAATGACAAGCTGAATGCCAACAACTGGGCGCGCAATTGGCAGGGTCTTGGGAAGCCCGGCCTGCGCTGGAACACTTATGGCGGCACGATTGGCGGTCCGATCATTAAGGACAAGCTGTTCTTCTTTGCGGATTACGAGGGAGAGCGGCTGGACAACCCGCCCGTGACGGGAGTCATCACCGTCCTGACCCCCGCCGAACGCAATGGTGACTTCTCGCAGTTGCTGTCCGAGAAGGGGATTCAGCTTTACAATCCCTGCGCTTCGTTCTCGGGGCCATGTACGTCGCCTGCGAATCCAGGGTCGAGTCCTCGGTTGCCCTTTACCACGGCGAACACCGGACTTCCGGACAACGTCATTCCTCCCAGCATGCTCGATCCGGTGTCGCAAAATCTCTTTAACTCCGGGAAATATCCCGCCCCGACGATCCAGAATCCAGCGGGTTCGGCGTTTCCGTTTCCCATCCAGGACAACGCTCTCAATACGAGCAGTAGCCAAACCAAGAATGACCAGGGCGACGTCAAGGTCGATTATATGGTCAATGAGAGCAACCACATCTGGGGCCGTTATTCGCAGGGATTCCAGACGATTCCCAGCACAAACTCTTTTCCGCTGCTCTCCCAGGGCTTTAACAATTCTCCTTACCATGGCGCGGTGCTCGACTGGACCCACACGTTCAGCCCGACCATGGTGATGGATGCACGAATGGGAATAAATCGCATCTATCTGAATAACGGCGCTACTACCGCGGCTCTGGGAAATTTCGGCGAGCAGATCGGCATTGCGGACGCCAACATTCATGGCCCAGGCCTCCTGGCGCTAAACTTCACCAATGGCTTCGCGACCAATCTTGGCGCTTCCGACAGCGAACAGTTGTTCGCCGACACCACGCTTGAACCGACGGTTGATTTCATTTTGACCAAGGGTCATCACGAGATGCACGCCGGTTTTCAGGCGTTGCGCTATATCATCAACACATACTACGCTGGCAACAACGGAAAATTCGGGTTGCTCGCTTACAGCGGTCAGTATACGAGCTCGGGTCCGGGGGCTCCGGCATCCGCCAAGGGCTTCTCTGAAGCGGATTTCCTCCTGGGATTGCCCGGCGGCACGCCCTCAGTCGGACTCGGAATCAGTGCTGGAACCTGGGGACACCGTAGCTGGCTGTATGCTCCCTACTTTCAAGACAACTGGCGCATCAGGGACGGTCTGACCCTCAACCTCGGCCTGCGCTGGCAATACACCCAGCCTTTTACCGAGGTCCATGACCGCCAGGCGAACTTTGGCCCCATCAGCGGCACTGAATACTTTGCCGGCCAGGGCAACTGCCCCTACAGCAATTGCAGGGCCCTTTACAACAATTACTGGAACGATTGGGAGCCGCGAATCGGCTTTGCCTGGACGCCGGCCTTCAGCAAGAACACGGTGGTCCGCGGCGCATACACCATCTCTTCCTTCCTGGAAGGTACCGGCACCAACCTGCGCCTTCCTCTGAATCCTCCGTTCAACTCGGAATTCGAGAACGATTACACCACGGGCAGCGCCCTCTTCTTCCCCGGCTCGACCTCGAGCCAGGGTTTGTCAGTGCTGGCGGCTCCTGCCAATCCATTTGTCAATACGAACATCCGGCTTTGGGATCCGAACGTACGGCCGGATGCCACCCAGCAATGGAACCTCAGCGTCGAGCACCAACTCCCCGCGCAAACGCTGGTATCGTTGGCGTATGTGGGGCAGCATGGAACGCACTTGATGGTCCCCATGCCGTTCTTCCAGCGGCGGCTAGTGGGTGAAGCTGGTTGCACACCAGCGAATGCCACTCTCTTCTCGGGATCTACCGTGCTCACATGCGGCAGCCCGTACCTGTCCGGCAACCCGTTCCTCTACAACTCAATCGGCCAGATTTCCGGGACATCTTCGACTGGCAACCAGCGTTACGACGCTTTGCAAGCCAGCGTTACCAAGCGTATGACGCACGGGCTGCAGCTTCAGGTGTCCTACACGTACTCTAAGACCATGACTAATTCCATTGGATACTACGGTGATAGCGGGCAGGCGGCGTCCAATTCTGCCTACTGGCAGAATTTGTACAACTCGGCGTCGGAATGGGGTCCTTCCTACTTCGACACCAAACACCTGTTCACCACCTCCTATGTCTATCAATTGCCATTCGGCCACGGCAAGAGCTTCGGAAGCAGCTGGAACTCCCTGACCAACGGCGTCCTGGGCGGCTGGGAGATCTCCGGCATCGTGAGTTATCACACAGGCTATCCGATCACCATCACCGGTCCTGACAATTCCGGAACCAAGAGCCGCGGCGCCAAGGCAAGCTGCATCGCTCCGGTCACTTATCCGCACGGGGTAGGGCCGAACACCTCATGGTTCAGCATTGGGTCCTTTGCCCAGGCGCCAGTCGGAACTTTCGGCACTTGCGGTAACGGGACGGTGCGAGGGCCGGGATTGACGGGTTGGGATATGGGAGTCATGAAGAACTTCCACTTTACCGAGTCCAAGTACCTCCAGTTCCGAAGCGAGTTTCTCAACTTCACCAACACTCCGGTGTTCAATGCACCCAATCGCAGCGTGACCAGCTCTCAGTTCGGTCAGATCCGCGCCTCACAGGGTGAACGCAACATCCAGTTCGCTCTGAAGTTCTACTTCTAACCCTCTGCGGTTTCACGCCCCTTGCGCGATCTCAAAAAATCCGCAAGGGGCGTGGCCCGCAGTGACTGTGGCACGCTTCGAATACCCATCCGCTTTCCTGTCGAAACCCTCAGTTCCAAAAGATCTCCTGGCGACTCGAAGAGCTCCACCAGATTCAGATCGGTATATCTCGATAGGTGGGATTCGTGGCATCGAATGTCCAGGTTTGAGTTAGAATACCCGCGTGAATCGCAGAACCTTCCTCGGAATCGCGGCTGCCGCCGCCGCTTCGAACATCGAAATGAGCACGCAACCCACAGCCATTCCCATCATCGACACCCACATTCATCTGTTCGATCCTCGACGCCCGAAAGGCATCCCTTGGCCGCCGAAGGAGGATGCGAAGCTCTATAAGCCGGCACTGCCGGAACGTTTTTTGCGAGTAACCGAGGGACAGGGCGTTGTAGGCGCCATTGAAGTGGAATGCAGTCCGTGGTTGGAAGATAACCAGTGGGTGCTCGAGATTGCCGCTCATGCCCCGGTGATCGTGGGGACCGTTGGCGACCTGGAGCCGGAGAAGCCCGATTTTTCGAAGCAACTCGAACGCTTCCACCGCAATCCGCTCTTCCTGGGCATTCGCTGCGGTAACTTGTGGGGCCGCAATATCAGCCGGCAGCTCGGGAATCCGAATTTCATCCGCGGCCTCAAAGAGCTTGCCGGCGCCGGACTCGAGATGGACACGGCCAATCCCGACCCCGAGCTGATCGCGGCAGTTGTCCGGCTTACCGACCTGATCCCCAACTTGCGCCTTGTGATTGACCACCTGCCGCAAATGCAGGAGCCCACCGAATCCAGGGCGAAAAGAGAGCTCGAGTCAAATCTGCTGGATCTTGGCAAACGCCCGCAGGTGTATGTGAAGCTTTCGGAGGTTCTTCAGCGGATAGATGGCCGTCTGCGCCTCGAACTCGGTTTCTACAAGCCCACGCTCGACCGACTCTGGGGCATCTTCGGAGAAGACCGGTTGATTTACGGCAGCGACTGGCCCAACAGCGACCACATCGAAGAATATCCGCAAGAATTGACCCTGGTCCGCGAATATTTTCTCAGTAAAGGGCACGCGGCCGCGGAGAAAGTCTTCTGGAAAAATTCCGTCGCCGCCTACCGCTGGAAGAAGCGTAGCTCCAAACAACCTGACCCAGCTACTGCCTAGGCAGTCGTACTCATCATCCTTCCCATACCGGCGTTTGTGGCATATACTTGCCGACTTACGGGCTGAACGGATTTAGCATTTCCCTGCAAATTACCGCCTTGGAGAGCTCAATATGAAGCGAACCTCTCGCTGGCCGCTCGCGCTGGCGGTCCTGATGATCGCCGTGACCCTGCCCCTGTGTGCCGCGGAGCGATATCATGTCATCATTCAACGCAATGTTCCGGCCAGCATGCGCGACGGCGTGGTGCTGCACGCGGACATTTACCGGCCAGACTCGCCGGGTAAATTTCCCGTGATCCTCGAGCGGACTCCTTATAACAAGGATGGCAGCCTCGGTTTCGCCATGAAGGCTGCGGAGCGCGGCTACATAGCCATCGTGCAGGATGTGCGCGGGCGATACGCCTCGCAGGGCGAATGGTACCCCTTCATGCACGAATCGCAAGACGGCTACGACACGGTAGAGTGGGCCGCCGGGTTGCCGTATTCTGACGGAAAGATAGGCATGGTGGGAGGCTCTTACGTGGGCGCTACGCAGATGCTTACCGCAATCGCGCATCCGCCGCACCTCGCCGGGATATTTCCGGAAGTGACGGCCTCGAATTACCACGACGGCTGGACCTACCAGGGAGGAGCGTTCGAGCAGTGGTTCAACGAGTCGTGGACCTCCGGGCTGGCGCAGAATACCCTGGATCGCAAGGTTACTTCTGCCACCAATGCGCGGGAGGGCATGTGGATTGCCCCTCTCAACGAATATCCGCTGTTCAACTTCGGCAGGCCTTCGCTCTGGCCGACGGACCTAGGTGCTTTGGCGCCTTACTTTATCGACTGGCTCATGCACCCCTCCTATGATGATTACTGGAAACGGTGGGCGATTGAGGAACACTATCCCGACATCAAAGTTCCCGCGTACATTGTTGCTGCGTGGTACGACATTTTCCAGGGTGGCTCGTTAAAAAACTATGTTGGCATCCGGGCGCACGGCGGCACTGAGTCCGCGCGCAATGCAACCCGCCTGATGGTCGTAATCGGCGGGCATGCCGGCAGCGGCAGGAAGATTGGCGAGGTAGATTTCGGGCCGCAGGCCGACTTCGATATCGATGAAATCGAACTGCGCTGGTATGACCATTTGCTGAAGGGCATCAATAACGGAGTTGAAAACGAAAAGCCGGTAAGGATCTTTGTGCTGGGTGAGAACAAATGGCGGGATGAAGGCGCCTGGCCACTGGCACGCGCCAGGAACACCGAGTACTATCTCCACTCTGGCGGCAACGCAAATCTGGTGGCGGGTGGCGGCAGCCTTTCCACCAAAGTCCCGGAATCCGAGCCCAGCGATCACTACGTTTATGATCCGGAGAACCCCGTGCCCACGCTCGGAGGCCCGCTCTGCTGTGATGCCAACCACCTGATGCCCGGCCCCGTTGATCAGCGTCCTGATGAAGCCCGGCCGGATGTGCTGGTCTTCACCACGCCCGCCTTCAGGCAGGATTTTGAGGTCACGGGCCCGGTGAAGGTCGAGCTTTATGCCAGTTCCTCGGCAGTGGATACGGACTTTACGGGAAAACTGGTGGACGTGTGGCCCAACGGTTTTGCACAGAACTTGACGGAGGGCATCATTCGCGCCCGCTATCGTGATTCACAGCGAACGCCTGAATTCATGAACCCCGGCCAGGTCTACAAGCTCACGATCGATCTCTGGTCAACCAGCAACATCTTTAAGGCTGGACACAAGCTGCGGCTCGAAGTTTCCAGCAGTAATTTCCCGCGATTTGACCGCAACCCCAACACCGGCGACAGCCCGGAAAGCGCCAGGCGCTGGGTGAAGGCAACCAACGTGGTCTACCACGACAGCGCGCATCCTTCCGTACTGATGCTGCCGGTCGTCTCGCGTTAGGACATCCTGATGCGCCCTCGCAAACTGTCTTCCCGCATGATTGCTGTATAATGGCGGGTTAAATCGAAGACGATCGGACCGATTGGCCCGGGGAGGGTGCCTTGCGATTACGTGTCTGCCTTTTTCTCGCTTCACTACTGATCACGACGACTGCATGCCTCCGAGCGCAAGCTTCGGGCAATGGCACGCCGTCGCTTCGCCTGGACCTGTCCAAAGGCTGGAACCTTCAGTCCTCCGCGCGCGTGCCGCAGAAGGGTGACGTCATCTCACAGGAAAATTTCCAGCCCTCCGGCTGGTATCGGACCAGCGTTCCCTCCACCGTTCTGGCCGCACTCGTTAACAACAACGTCTATCGCGATCCCTACTTCGGGATGAATCTTCGTTCCATTCCCGGGGCAACCTATCCCATCGGCAAAAATTTTTCCAATCTTCCCATGCCGCCCGACAGCCCATTTAATGTGCCGTGGTGGTACCGGACTAGTTTCCAACTCCCTGCTAATTTCTCAGGCAAACAGATTTGGATGCACTTTGGGGGCATCAATTACCGCGCCACCATCTGGCTGAACGGGCATCAGATTGCCGGCCCGGACCAGGTGGTCGGCATGTGGCGAACCTATGACTTCAATGTCACGGCGGAGGCGCTTCTCGGTAAGACCAATTCGCTTGCCGTTGAGGTCTCCGCGCCCAACGCCGACGACCTGGCCATCACTTGGGTGGACTGGAATCCGGCGCCTCCCGATAAGGACATGGGGCTGTGGCAGGGAGTTACCGTAACCGCGACGGGGCCTGTGGGGTTGCGCGATCCTCAGGTGGTGACGAACTTCGATCTGCCGAGCCTCGATGTCGCTCATCTGACCGTTGGCGCAGAGCTCGTGAATGGAACCGATCAGGCCGTCCATGGCGTTCTGAAAGGAGAGATCGGCGACATCAGCTTTCAGCAGGACGTGGAACTGAAGCCGCATGAAACGCGCGAGGTCGCCTTCGCCCCAGATCATTTTTCGCAACTTGATTTCCGCAATCCTCGCCTGTGGTGGCCCTGGCAGATGGGGCCTCAAAATCTTTACCACCTGAAGATGGATTTCGCGGTAGACGGTGCGGTGTCAGACAGCGGCGAAACCGACTTCGGCATTCGGGAAATCACCTCCAAGCTGAATACGCACGGCTACCAGGAATTTATGGTGAATGGCAAATCCATCCTGATCCTGGGCGCCGGGTGGGCCCCCGACATGATGCTTCGGTTCGATCAGAAAAGGACGGAAGAGGAAATCCAGTACGTCAAGGACATGCACCTGAACACCATCCGTCTGGAAGGCAAGATTATCGACAAGCATTTCTTCGACCTGTGCGACCGTTACGGAATCCTGGTGCAGGCCGGGTGGTGCTGCTGCGATCACTGGGAAAAGTGGAAGACCTGGAAACCAGAAGATTACACGGTGGCGGAAGACTCCCTGCGAGACCAGATCCGCCGCGTGCGGAGTCATCCTTGCATGCTGGACTGGCTTTACGGCAGTGATAACGCGCCGCCTCCAAACGTTGAAAAGATGTACGTGCAGGTGCTGGCAGAATCCCATTGGCCCAATCCTTACCAGTCCTCCGCCACGGCAAAGGCCACAACGGTTACCGGCCCCTCCGGCCTAAAGATGAACGGTCCTTACGACTGGGTTCCCCCAAACTACTGGCTGCTGGATAAGGAAAACGGAGGCGCCTTTGGATTTGCGACGGAGATCAGCCCCGGCCCGGCCGTGCCGCCGCTATCCTCGCTGAGGATGATGATGCCCCAAAAAGACCTCTGGCCCATCAACCCCGTATGGGACTTCCACGCGGGCGGGGGCGAATTTAAGAGCATGGGCATTTTTAATAAAGCGCTTGATCAACGCTACGGGCAAGCAACCGGCGTTGCAGATTACGCTGAAAAAGCGCAATTGATGACCTATGAAGGCGAGCGCGCCATGTTTGAGGGCTACCGCCGCAACAAATTTGTGTCTACGGGCGTTATCCAATGGATGCTGAATACGGCCTGGCCGGGCTTGATCTGGCACCTCTACGACTATTATCTGCGGCCCGCGGGCGGATACTTCGGGACCAAGAAAGCGTGCGAACCGCTCCACGTCCAGTACTCCTACGATGACCGTTCCGTCGTAGTGGCTAACTCGGGCTTGAGCTCCTATGAAACGATTGCGGTCAGCGCCGCGGTTTACGACGTCAATCTGAAAAAGGCATTCTCGAAGGAGCAAACCGTCAACGTCGCTCCAAACAGCAGCACGCGCGTTTTTGTCATTCCCAAGCTGTCGGCCCTCTCCGGCATGTATTTCATTCGTCTGGCGCTGGAGGATTCCGCCGGAAAGCTGGCGAGCACAAATTTTTATTGGCTCTCCACCAGGCCGGACGCCCTGGACTGGTCGAAAACCAAGTGGTATTACACTCCGGTCAGCAGCTACGCCGACTTCACTATGCTTAAAAATCTGCCCAAGGTCGGCTTGAAAATCCATGCCACAACCCAGGTGGATGGCCAGAACGAGATAACCCGCGTGACAGTCAGGAATGCGTCGTCGCACCTGGCCTTTTTCACTCATCTCCGCGTTGAAAAAGGCGAGAACGGCCCCGAGATTCTCCCGGTGTTGTGGCAGGACAACTACTTTGAGCTCATGCCGGGCGAGGAGCGGGAGATTACTGCCAGCTATTCGAAGGATGCACTGCGAGGTGCTGCGCCCTATGTCGGCATCGACGGCTGGAACGTTTCCGCCGGTTCCACGGCGGCAGAAGCACAGTGACACTGCTGCTGAATATTCTATGCAGGTTTCACCTGAACCAGGGCTCGGCGGGCGGGGCCAATCCCGTCAGGATCAATTCGGTTGAAATCGCTTTGCAGAAGCATGGCTACCATGTAGCCCCGCCGGCAGCGATTTGCCGCGACCGTTATCGCCTGAGAACGTGCTGGTGGGGCGCAGCGTTTGCCGGCTCATAGCCGATCTGATTGCCCCGGCCCGGATTTTGATAAAACAGCCGGCTGGGCTGGGTGGCAGTGCCCGACAAAACTGGGGAAGATCCAGGATCAATCCAGTTGACAACCTAGCGGAGTCTAACATACATTAAAGACTACAATTCGTTTGTAAGACCTGTATCTCATCCAGAGTGGCCGAGGGACGGGCCCTAAGACGCCACGGCAACCGCCCGGTAAGTGATCCGGGGTCAGGTGCTAACTCCCGCCCGTAATTGGGGGAGATGAGACGGAGGACGTAAGTCTTTTTATGAGCCTCCCCGATGAGAACCGGGGGGGCTTTTTTTAGTTTGCCCTCTCCGAACCTCTCATTGAGCCCAAGCCATTCTGGAAAAAGAAAGCGCTTGGAGGAACTGTGAACTATCTAAAGTTTTTGAAATGTCGACAGTGCGAACGGGTTTATCCGATTGAGCCAATTGCCGCTTGCGAAAGCTGCTGGGCCCCTCTGGAAGTAGTGTACGACTACGAGCGGATCCAGGCCGAACTCCCGCGAGACCAGGTGGAATCGAGATTGCCGACGATGTGGCGTTATAGGGAGTTACTGCCCGTCGTCGGAGAACCTGCCGTTGGACACTCGACGGGGTTCACGCCCCTGGTAGCGGCTCCGCGTCTTGCCGAGGCCCTGGGAGCGCGGGAACTCTATCTAAAGAATGACGCCGTCAACTTCCCCACGCTTTCCTTTAAAGACCGCGTGGTTGCTGTCGCGCTGACCAAAGCCCGTGAATTTGGTTTTGATATTGTGGGATGCTCGTCAACCGGAAACCTGGCTAACGCCGTAGCTGCACAAGCGGCTGCGGGCGGCTTCAAGAGCTTTATTTTCGTTCCCGCCGATCTGGAACCGGAAAAACTGATCAACACGCATATTTATGGCGCGACCCTCGTTAAGATTAACGGGAATTACGATCAGGTCAACCGGCTCTGTAGCGAAATCTCTCAGAAGTATCCCTGGGGAATGGTGAACGTCAACCTGCGCACCTACTACTCTGAAGGCTCGAAGAGTTTCGGCTATGAGATCGCGGAGCAGCTTGGCTGGCGCGTGCCGCAGAACATCGTGGTCCCGATGGCTGGTGGATCGCTGATCACGAAAATCCATAAGGCGTTTGGAGAATTCCAGAAGCTCGGCTGGATCGAGCCGGTCGCCACCAGATTTTTCGGGGCCCAGGCGACAGGTTGCTCTCCCATCACCACGGCGGCCAGGAATCGGACCTGCGAAATCGTCCCGCAGAAGCCGAACACGATTGTAAAATCTCTCTCCATCGGCAACCCGGCAGACGGCTTCTACGCCTCCAAAGTGATCCAGGAGACCGGCGGCGCGGGTGAAGATGTTTCAGACCGCGAAGTCGTCGAAGGCATACGGTTGCTGGCCGAGACTGAGGGCTTTTTCGCAGAAACCGCGGGCGGCGTCACCATCGCCGTGGCGCGCAAGCTTATTCGGAATGGCCTTTTGAATCCCCATGAATCCATAGTGCTGGCGATTACCGGCAACGGACTGAAGACCATTGGGGCTGTCAGCGGAGAAATCCGCGCCGAGGAAGCCATCCGGCCGAAGCTGACCGATTTCGAGGACCGTTACCTGAACATCCACGCGACGGCCAGCGCCTGAAATGCGGCGGTGCAGAGAGACCACGCGGGTCGAGGCCTGCGGGTCATGCTGAGATTTTTAGAACCGGAGGCAGATTCGATTGCAGATCACAGTTCGTATTCCACCCCCGCTGAGGAAGTACACCGAGGGCGCCGAAAGCGTTCAGACCGCGGCCCAGAACCTGGGTGAACTGTTCAACGGGCTCGACCAGAAGTTCCCGGGCATCAAGAAGGTGCTTTGTGCCGAGGACGGCACGCCACAACGT
>DASUJZ010000091.1:0-2870 GCA_036278995.1 Terriglobia bacterium
TCCTTCACGCAACCCGGACAAAGTGAATCGGTTTCCCGCGGCCAACCCAGCTTCGGCTTGGTCTTCTGCCAGGATTTCAGCATCGGCTTGTCCGACCATTTGGGCGTGAAAGCCGGTGCCGGCTTGTACTTGTTGAAAAACTGAATGCCATTAAACATTGCGCCGGCGGTCGCTGTGATCGTCCGGTCAAAATACTTCATGGCTCGTTGACCTCGAATGCGTGGCATGATGCAGCACTCCTCTTATTGAAGTAGTCACCCGCCGCACGTTGGGCAGGGTGCTGAATCCTCTTGTTTCAGCGAGGTCATCCAGCCGCAGATTCCCTTCCCGCAACTACAAACAACACTCGCAAAATCTTTCGTCGCTTCATGGCCGGTGCAGGTGCGTTCTTCATCCGGCCTCAATCGATCCAAGGCCTTCAAAGCCTCAGCACATCCAGATTGCGATGTTCCTGTTCTCAGCTAACCCGCACGTCGACCCTGCAATCCTCGATACCTGGCGTTACAGCCTGCATTCTAGGAAACATCTCGCGCTTCCGCTAAGCGTTTTGTGCCGAATTGCAGCAATATGGGGTCGGACGGGCATAAACGCTGGCTGAATGGAACGGGCCAAATCTCTTTGAGTTTCAATACGTTGGGCCCAAAATTCGCCTTCCGGTGCCGGTGCCGGCTCCCCCCTCTTTGCGCCCGGGCGCCTCGGGGGTCGAGAGAAAGCTTTCGATTTCCTGCGATAAGATAGACAAGGAATGCCGCTCAAACATCTGCTGAAACAAAAGGCCCTCGAAATAGGCTTCGACCTGGCCGGAATTGCTCCGGTGGGCGTCTGGCGCGACCTGAAGTTTGCCCGCGAGTGGGTGGAGCAGGGCTACGGCGGCGAGATGCGCTATCTTGAAAACCCCAGGCGCCAGGACCCGCGGCTCGTGCTGCCCTCGGCTCAATCCGTGATCTGCGTTGGCCTGATTTATAACGCGGCGTTCCCGTACTCAACCGAAGTACCTGCATCTTCCTCAGCAGATGAATTAAAGCCCGTGTCGCAGACGCAGAGCGACGCCGGCCCCCGCGCCTGGATTTCCCGCTACGCCTGGGGGCAGGATTATCACCAGACCATGCGCGGCAGGCTGGAAAAACTGAGGCAGGTGATTGAAGGTCTGGAGCCCAGCGTGGAAACACGCGTCTACGTTGACACGGGGCCTATCGTCGAGCGGGCCTTTGCGCGGTATTCCGGCATTGGGTGGACCGGCAAGAACACCTGCCTGATCAACCCGGACAAGGGTTCCTGGTTTTTCCTCGGAGTGGTGCTCACCAGCCTGGCGATTGAACCGGACCTGCCCGCCCCGGACCGTTGCGGCTCCTGCACGCGCTGCCTGGACGCCTGCCCAACCGGAGCGCTGGCCGAGCCGTATGTTATGGACGCCTCCCGCTGCATCGCCTACTTCAATATCGAACTGAAAGGCTCCATTCCGGAACGGTACCGGGAGAAGATCGGCGCCAACTTCTTCGGCTGCGACATCTGCCAGGATGTCTGTCCGTGGAACAGGAGACAGGAGACAGAAGTCAGGAGTCAGAACGAGCCAACAAGCAGTCAGCAGTCAGTGCTCAGCCGTCAGCCGGCTGGAAAAAGATTGGGAAGGCGCGGAGCGGCTACAACCGCGCAGCCCGAATTTCAGCCCCTCCAGATCACCCTATCAGACCGGAGTGGTAACGGCGATGGAGAATCCGCCGCGGGACCGGGCACGCAGCATCCTCCGGCGTTCTCACTGTTCAATCCCCCGCTCGACGTGCTCGCGCAAGTGAGCGAGGAGGATTTCCGGCGGGCCTTCGCGCACTCGCCGATCAAGCGGCTGAAATACGCCGGCTGGCTGCGCAATCTCTGCGTGGTGATGGGAAATTCCGGCGACTGCCGCTTTGTTCCGAAGCTTGAAGACCTTTCGCAGCACCAGGATTCTGTCGTCCGTGAGCATGCTGAGTGGGCTCTTGGCCAACTTGTGAAACATTAGGGGAGGGAAATCGATGAGCGAACTGGACATCGTAACCGGCGCCACCGGCTATTCCGGCAAGTACATCACCCACAGGCTCCTGGCCGCAGGCCGGCAGGTTAGAACGTTGACCAACCATCCCGGCCGCGCCAATCCCTTTGGCAGCAGAATCGAAGTCGTTCCCTACCATTTTGACCAGCCCGATCAACTGCGAAAGTCTTTTGAAGGCGCTTCGACGGTCTACAACACCTACTGGGTCAGGTTTCCGTATGGCCGCCATTCGTTTGAAAATGCCGTCGCCAACACTCGCACCCTCATCCGTGCGGCGGAGGAAGCCGGCGTCCGCAAATTCGTCCACGTCAGCATTGCCAATCCTTCCGCCAACTCCCCGCTCGCCTATTACCGCGGCAAGACAATCCTGGAAGCTGCGCTCGCGCAGTCGGCGCTTTCCTGGGCGATCATCCGGCCAACGGTCGTGTTTGGCCTGGAAGACATTCTGATCAACAATATTGCCTGGATGGTTCGCCATCTTCCGGTGTTCGGCGTTCCCGGTTCAGGCGACTACAAGCTGCAGCCGGTGTTTGTGGAAGACCTGGCGCAGATCGCCACCGACGCTGCACAGACGCAGGAAAATGTAACCGTTGACGCGGCAGGTCCCGAGACGTATTCCTTCAATGAACTCGTGCAGCTTATCGCCGGCACGCTCGGGCGCCGCGTTCGGATCGCCCATGTCCATCCCACGCTGGTATACCTGATGACTCGCGCGTTGGGCTTGGCGGTCCACGACGTGATCCTGACTCGGGAAGAGATTGCCGGGCTGATGGCCAATCTCCTGGTTTCGCACCAGCCGCCGCTCGGAACCACGCAGCTCGCGCGCTGGCTCGAGCAGAACGCA
>DASUJZ010000092.1:0-15107 GCA_036278995.1 Terriglobia bacterium
AGGGTCAAATCGAAACCCATGGATGCCCTTCCCCCTCGCTGTGTTGTACGAGCCAACGTAGACGAGATACTCTCTCCCGGCATCAGACCGTCCGGCTGTTCTGAAAGCGTGCGAAGATGGCGATGACTTTGGTTTCATTGAATCCGTCCTTTAAAGCGAGGAGCGAGTGTCAACGCTATATATAAGGGATGAGCCAGCCTCAGCGCAACCGGCAGCAAGAAAGCCCGGCGCCCCTGAGGCGGTGATCTTGAATCCCGTGCGCAGCTAAGTTGCCCCGGCTTTGAGAATGAGTTTTCGCCGTCGATATATCGCCTCGCGGCCCAAAATTCTGCAGATATTCAGCGCGTCCGCAGCTTGACTTGGCTGGAAGCTGCGGGTTATCGTAGCTGTTTAGGCTTTAGGGCCGCGAACTTAACAGGGAGTGATAGCTTTGAAGAGGACTTACCAACCCAATCGGCGTCGGCGTGCCAAAACGCACGGATTTCGTGTTCGCATGCGAACCCCAGGAGGACGCCAGACGTTAAAGCGGCGCCGCCAGAAGGGTCGCCATCGTCTGACTCCGTGAGCCCCGATTCGGCTGCTTTCCCCAAGCAATACCGGCTGCTCCGTCGATTGGAATTCCAACGGGTTTACGAGCAGGGGCAGCGCCGAAGTGCATCGCTATGCACAATCTTTTATCGACCGAACGGGCTGGCCCAGACGCGCCTGGGTATCACTGTGCCGAGGCGTCTGGGTACGGCCGTGTTGCGGAACCGCATCAAGCGGCGAGTAAGGGAAATTTACCGTCTGCATCGCCAGGAACTGCCGGGGGGTTGGGACATTGTGTTGAACCCTCGTCCCGCGGCCGCCACAGTCGCCTACCGCTTGCTGGAGGGGGAGCTGCTACGCCTTTTCCCCGCCGCGCCCCCCGAGGCCTCTTCCAAGCAGGAGCGTACGGCCTGAGAGTGTTTTTGTTGCAATTGATTCGCTTCTACCAGATCTGTCTATCGCCCGTTCTCCCATCGTCGTGCCGTTTTTATCCATCCTGTTCGGCTTACGCGTTTGATGCGGTGGCAAAGTGGGGCGCGTGGAATGGGTCGCGACTGGCAGTGCGTCGGCTGTTGAGCTGCCGGCCCTGGGGCGCCCGCGGTTATGATCCGGTCCCCTGAATTATCGGCAGCATCAGGGCAAGAGAGATAAACAGGAAGCCTTTCATTCATGGACAACGAAAAAAGGGTCATGATAGCGTTCGCCCTGTCA
Source organism: Terriglobia bacterium (assembly GCA_036278995.1). GTDB lineage: Bacteria > Acidobacteriota > Terriglobia > UBA7540 > UBA7540 > SCRD01. The sequence goes on from DASUJZ010000092.1 coordinate 1,240, forward strand.
TTTGTCCTGCTGCTGATGTGGCGGGTCCTGTTTGTCAAAACGCCTCCTCCGGCGCCCAAACCGTCAGGCAGCGCGCAGGCCACAGCCCAGCACTCCACAGAACAGGAAGGTATCCACCAAACGGCTGCAAAGCCGGAAGCTCCCAAACCTCCCCCTGCTCCGCAGATACCCGTTTCAGAGGGCCAGCAGGCCGAGAACATCGTTGTCGAAAATGATCTTTACCGGATCGCTTTTTCGACTCGCGGAGCTGTGGTGAAGAGTTGGATCCTCAAAAAGTATAAGGACGCCAACGGCAAACCTCTCGACGTGGTTGATCCTGCAGCTTGCGAACAGCTCGGCTACCCAATGAGCCTGAGGACAACGGACGATTCCCTCAATCAGAAAACGAACCAGGCTCTTTATGTTGCCCAGCCCTCCGGCACCGCGCTGACATCACCTGCCACGCTTGAATTCACATACAACGATGGTCACATCCAGGTCCAGAAGAAGTTTACCTTCGGCTCCAATTACATGGTGCAGGCGAGCGTAGGCGTAGCACGAGATCAGAAATACCTTCCCGTCCGGGTCGCCTGGGTGGGAGGCTTCGGCGACCATTCGGTTGCTGAACAGGGCGAATTCGCACAAAGCAGCGTGGCCTACGAAATCAACGACAAGCTCGAAACGACCGATCTCCGCAAGATCGGAAGCGAGCTGACACAGTCCGGTCCGTTGGGATTTGCGGGACTTGAAGACCGCTACTTTGTCGGCATCTTCTTTCCGGAATCGTCAGACCAGGTGTTCGGCGCGGGGTACACATCCTGGACCCCTGAAAATGGCAAGGCGAAGGAACAGCCCAAAGCAGGCTACGCGGAATTGGGAAGCTCGATAGCGCAGCCGGTCAAATTCAGCTTTTTTGTCGCCCCCAAGTCGTTAGAGGTTCTGGGCACAACCCAGCCCTCACTGACGGGCCTGGTGGATTTCGGCTGGTTCAGCATCATCGCCAAGCCGCTGTTCCTGGGATTGCGCTACATCTATGACCACTGGGTACACAATTACGGTTGGGCGATCGTGATACTAACCATATTCCTGAACATGGCCTTGTTCCCGCTGAAGCTTAAGAGCATCCGCTCCGCGCAAGAAATGCAACGGATCGGGCCCCTCGTCAAAAGTATCCAGGACCGTTATAAGCAGTACAAGTTCAATGACCCTCGCAAGGCCCGAATGAATCAGGAAGTGATGAAGCTCTATCAGGAGCACGGGATCAATCCGCTGGGCGGCTGTTTGCCGATGCTGCCGCAGTTGCCTATTCTTTACGGATTTTATGAGTCGCTGGAGACGCCCTTCGAGTTTCGCCACGCGCCCTGGATCTTTTGGATAAAGGACTTGTCCCAGCCCGATCCTTCCCATATCATGGGTCTGCCGATTCCGATCCTGCCGGTGATCATGATCGTGAGCATGTTTTTCATGCAGAAGATGACTCCCATGGCCGTGACAGACCCCAACCAGAAGCGGATGATGTTCATAATGCCGCTGATATTCGGCATCATGTTTTTCCGCCTTGCCAGCGGGTTGGTGCTCTATTTCCTGGCGGCGAACCTGGTCGGCATTGGGCAGCAGCTTATCATCAATCGCTTCATCACCCCGAAGCAGCCGCCTTTGAGCCCGGCAAACACAGTTGAGGCGAAGGCGTAGCGAGCAGAGCTTATGACGACACAATCTTCATCCGCGCAGTCTACCGATGGTTACCTGACTGCAATCGAGTCCCTTGTGACGCAAATCATCCAGCACGGAGGCTTTGAACTCAAGTCAAAGGTGCGAAAATGGGATGCCCCTGACCTCGATCCCAACGGAGCACGCATCGTTGTGGAGTTTGACGGTCCCGACTGCGATTTGCTGCTCGAGAAAAATGCGGCCCTGCTGGATGCTCTCGAGTATTTGGTCCTGAAGGCGGTGCGTGTGGATGATGATCTTTATGGCAGGATCAGTTTTGATTGCCGCGACTGGCGGCAGGTCCGGGCTGAGGAACTCAAACTGACAGCCCTGATGGCGGCCCGCCAGGCGGTTGAAACCGGAAGCCCCTTTCACCTGAGTCCCATGAGTTCGCGTGAACGGCGAATTGTTCACCTGGCTCTCAAAGACGAAGCTGCGGTGAAAACGATGAGCGAAGGCGCAGGCCCGTCCCGAAAAGTTGTAATTTACCCCTCGACATCTCCCTCCTGAAGCACCCGCAGGCGTTCAGCATGAGGAACGAAGACACCATTGTGGCCATTGCCACCCCACCGGGCCGCGGGGGCATTGGTGTCGTGCGAGTGTCAGGTGAAAGCGCCATAGAAGTCGCGTCACAACTGGTCCGTCCGGCAAAACTGCCGCCGGAAGTGCAACGCTCGACTCTAGGCAGATTCCTGGACCCCCGCACCGGCAAGGTGCTGGACGAAGTCGTCCTGACGCTTTACCGCAAACCGCATTCCTATACGGGGGAGGACGTGGTGGAGATTTCCTGCCATGGCTCTCCGGTTATTTTGCGGTATTTGGTGGAGTGCTGTCTGGAGCGCGGCGCGCGGACGGCGGAGCCGGGTGAGTTCGCCATGCGCGCCTTTCTGAACGGCCGCATCGATCTTACCCAGGCTGAAGCCGTTCAAGACCTGATTGAATCACGAACGCTCTACCAGGCACGAGTCGCGGCTAGGCAGCTTGGAGGCTCTCTTTCAGCGCGCCTGAAACCGCACAAAGAAGCACTGCTGCACCTGATCGCCACTCTGGAAGCCGGAATTGACTTTGCCGACGATGACGTTGACGTGATCGACTGGAAGGACCTGCTACGCGAGATCGAAGGAGTTAAATCCGATATTGAGAAACTGGTGCTCGGCTATGCCTATGGCCGGATTGTCCGCGAGGGAATGAGCCTTTCTGTTATAGGCCGCCCGAATGTCGGCAAATCCAGCCTGTTCAACCGCCTGCTGAATATGGAACGCGCCATCGTAACCGAAATTCCCGGCACAACAAGAGACCTGGTGACGGAAAGCGCGGCGATTGGCGGCATTCCTGTACACCTCGTCGATACAGCCGGCGTCCGGAGGACGTCCGACGCAATTGAAAAGATCGGTATTGAGCGGACGAATCAGGCCATGGCCGACTCCGACTTGCGGCTGCTGGTGGTAGACACATCGCAGGACTGGACTGGGGAAGATTCCGAATTGCTCTGCAAGGCGTACCGGATGGGGCCGATGCTGGTGATTGCCAATAAGTCCGACCTGCCCTCGCGCGCCAGCTTGGACGCCATCAAGCAGGCCCTCCCGGCCGAAGGTGGCGATGCCGCCGTGCCGCTGGAGATCATTGTGACCTCCGCGCTGACAGGACAAGGCATCGGGGACTTGCGCGACAGAATACTCCACGCGGCAGGAGCTGGAAACAGCATTGAATCGGAAGGCGGACTCGTTACCAATCTCAGACACCAGCAACTGCTTCAGGAATCGCTTCGGGCGCTCGAGCGGTGCCGCCAGGCGGCTGGAGAACGGATGCACCACGAAATGCTGCTACTCGATCTTTATGAGGCACTCCGGCCATTGGACACACTGACCGGCGCCACCGATGTTGAAGACATCCTGGGGATCATCTTTTCGCGTTTCTGCATTGGGAAATGACGGTAGCAAAATCGGCGTGAGAGAGAGCCAATATCGGATCAGGGGGCGGTATGGCGAGGCCGGGAGAATAACGGGAGAGATTTGAGATAGTGATCCATTTCCCGGATGCCGAGTAGTTTTGCAGTGATCGCGGTAAGCGCCAGACCCACCGGCGTGGCTACAACCAGAACGAGGAGGGCACCCGATGTATGATGCCAGTTCGTCACGCCTTCGAGCCAGTGGACAATCCCGTATGCGCCGATGGCGCCGACGGCTGAGGCCACTGAGGTCTTTAGAAAAAATCCCACGATCTCTAGGGTGGCCTCGTTGCCGGTGGACTTGTAAAGCGCCACAAAAAGTATAACCGCGTAAACCGAGATGCCAATCGAGCTCGCCAGGGCAAGCCCCCTGAACTGCATGGATCTCACCAGGAGCCAGTACACCGGCAGGTTCAGGAAGGTTATTGCGGTGCCATAGAGCGCTGGCCGCAGGGTGTCGCGCCCGGCATAAAAACCGCGCGCCAGAATGCCCTGGGCTCCCCAGGCAAACATGCTGGCCGAGAACAGAGCCAGAGCCGCTGCCGTAGCATTCAGATCAGGGATAAGAAGGCGGGTGTGTGAGAAAACAAAATACACCAGAGGCCGGTTCATGGCGATTGTGAGCGCTGAAACCGGCAGGATCATCAGGAGCAGGCCCTTCAAAGTAGTGTTAAAAGTGCGATTGAGTTCGTCGTATTTTCTCTCAGCATAGAGCTGGGCCAGAAAAGGAAACGAAGCCACTCCTACGGCCTGCCCTATCACGCCGATCGGCACCCGCATCAGGATTTTGGCATAGCTCAGCCAGGTGATTGACGCCGGAACCAGGTACGATCCGAACCAGCGGATAATCCAGTCGTCTGAGTAGACCACCGACAGCGCCAGCATGACGGGAACGGCTAGCTTGATGAACAGTCGAAAGCCAGGATGTCCAAGCTTGAGATTGGGCCTGAAGCGGGCGCCAACACTCCGGGCGCCATAAATCTGAAGCAGAAAATTCCCAGCAAACGCGCCGATCAAAACACCAACTGAAAAACCGGTGATGCCCACGGAGGAGGCAAGCAGGAAGCCACACAGAATGATCCCCAGATTGTAGACAACGGGACCGAGAGAAGAGACCAGGAACCGTCCTTTGGCGTACTGCACGGCGCTCAATATGCTGCCCAGATAAAAAAAGATTTGCGCCGGCATCATCAATCGGGTCAGAAATACGGCGTGTGTTTTCTCCGCGGGATTGAAGCCCGGAGCTATTACGTGCAGGAGCGCTGGGGCGAAGAACTCTCCCACCGCTACTAGAATGATCAGCAGAAGCAGCATCGACGTGATGACCGTCGAAAAGACGTACCATCCTTCCTCTTCGTTTTCCTCTGCCATGTACTTGGCAAAAACGGGAATGAAAGTGATGCTGAGCGAGCCTCCTGCAACCAGATAATTTACGAAATCGGGGAGCGTAAATGCGGTGTAGTAGGCGTCTGTGATGGCGCTCGAGCCGAACTGGTGGGCCACAGCCCACTCACGCAGAAAGCCAAGCAGCCGGCTTGCCAGAATGCTGGCCATGACGATGCCAGTCGAGGCCGCGATCCGCTGATTTAGAGTGCGTGCCGCCATGGGAGATGCTGTACCACAAACTAATTCGCTATGACCAGCTATGGATGGTCAACGCCAAAAACAAAGCTCCGAAGGGGTTTGGTCGTAGAGTTTGGCGGCGTGGCTGCCAACGCGCTAGACGGCAGGCAACCGGAACCGGCGGTGACAATGCCGGCACCGAGCCATCGGAGAGTGGCGGAGTGCTCGCTCATACCACCGGCGCTTGGTTCTTTGAAAGTCCAACCCGCCGCAACGTGGACATTTGAGGACAGCCTTTTCAATTTTGCGGGACAGTGCCGCCGGCCAAGATCGCAGTCCTGCCGACAACCGCCCCATTCGCGGCGGAACCGGCTCATCTGTATCTTCGTCGAGGAGCAACAAGCGCCGCCTGCGGCACCGGGAGCACAGGCGCAAACGATATCCGCATTTCCGGGCCGCCATATACAGAAGCCCGTGATTCGCGCGCTCCGTCTTCGTTGCCCCGCATTTTCTACACGGTGTAGCCATGGGAATAAAGCGTCAGGTTAGCAGATAGCGCGCGAGCGTTCAATAGATTGACAACCGCCCTGAGATATGCCACGGCTCCAAACCGGTACGAATGGGCAGCATAGAGAGCGGCAGAACGCCGAATTACCGGGCCTTTTCGTGCTTGTCGGCAAAATCCAAGAACTGCTCCCAATCGTACGAGGTCACGTCATGGGGCCCGCAGCGCAGGTGAAAACCGATCGTGGTCATCACGGGATGCCCGATACCCGGCATTTTGGCAGCTCCCAGTCCATCCGTCCCCAGCAGCCGGTACACCGGAGCAGCAGCTTGGGCCGCCAGAAACATGCCCCGTGGATCGGCCCACAGGTCCCCCGCCGCTGTCGCGACGTAAACGGGTCGTGGGGCGATCAGGGCAATCAGCTCATGCTGGTCCACCGGCAGCGCGTTGACATCGTCATTGTATTTTCTGTAGTTCCGGCAGAACCACCACGGGAAACTGGTGTTAATGGCTTTTACCGTCTCACCCATCCAGTGCCGGCTGAGGGCGGCGCCGCCTTCCCCTGAATCATTGGAAATGACGAGCGCAAACCGCTTGTCCTGTGCTCCAGCCCAGAGCGCCGTCTTGCCCAGACGCGAATGCCCCACGACGGCAACGCGATGGGCGTCCACGTCCTTGTCCGTCTCAAGGTAATCCATGGCGCGACTCAATCCCCACGCCCAGGCTCCAAGTGCTCCCCAGCCATCGGCCGCCGGCTCTGACTGACCAGGACGCAAATAGAGCGCACGAACTCCGTGCCGGATGCCGCCGTCAAAGTCAGGTTCGATGTCGCCATAATATGCCGTAGCCAGTCCGTAGCCGCGGGCAAGAATCTTCCGCAATTGCCACTGGCAGGCACTAGCGCCTCGCGACTGTTCGGTGGCGTGATGGTTAATCACGCCCCAACCTCTCTGCATCCAGCCCGGGTTGATGGTGATTCCCGGGTCTGAAGCAATGGTCTGGTTTCCGCCGAAATTCAGTCCGAGAAATATGGGGACCGGCTTTGCCGCACCTTTCGGCAGGTAGACCAGGAGCCGCATCTTAGGTGCGTCCTCCCTGCCGGTAAAATTGATCAGGACCTCTTTCCTGACGGCCTTGCCGCCAAGAGCTTTCGCATCCACCGAAAGCACCCGGAAGATCATTCCTTTGGGTCGGCCGGGACTGTGCCCGTATTCATAGGTTTCAAATAGTTTCAGGAGCTCGGGACGGCGCTGATCCGTCCACATGCGGGCGCTCGCCACCCGTTGCCCGTTCGTCATCACGAGCGGGTCCGGCAGCGTATATGCCGGCGCCTTCGACTCGTCATAGTTGATGCCCTGCTGCGCCAGGCTTGCAGTGGCACCAAAGACGATCAGGAGGGCTACTGCTGCCAGGATATTTGCTGCGAACCATCCGTTTGCGCGGTTCACTTTCCAATCGCGCGTCAGCAGCTTCTCGAAATTGTCACGCAGGATTCTCATTTTCATGTGATCTTCTCCAGGGAGAGCAGCCGTATCTGAACTGTAGAACAAGAGCGTCCGCTCAAAGGATCGAACCAAACGTATCATCAGCGTCATACCAGAAGCCACTCGCCGGGTTTACCGTCACCAGAAAACGGCCACAAGCTGGTAGCTTTTCCCGGAAGGAGAGGGTACAACTCTTCCACCCGTTCCCGCAAGCGCTCTACCGAACCAGAAAGCAATGCGTCGGTACATCGAGTACTGGGATCTGAAAAGGCGATTTTGGGTCAATTTACTGGTGAGGCTTCGGACGATTGACGGTGGAAGACGGGCAACCGGGCGACTCTGCGTAAAATCGGTTAGCCTTGTCATCGAGTTCTTTCAGGCCCGTTCTCGAAGTGTAGAAGCCCGAAATGATGTCGTGCTTGAGCTGCTGGAAAAACCGCGTACCGTCATTATCAACGTCGCTTCTGATTCGAGCGTCGCTGATGAGGTCCAGGATAGCTGTCTGCTGTTCTTCGGGGAGCTCGATCAAACCGCGCCCGTGCCGCCGGTTCGACTCCCCGGCCAGCCACGCCAGCCCGGCGCGATACGTCTTCTGGGGGTCCGTAGTCTTGAGGCGGTCCAGGAGCGGTGCGCCGTCGTACGCCTTGGCGAGCGTTACCTGTTCCGGAGTCAGACGCTGGGCCGCTTCGCGAATCCCGTTGAAACTGTAAGTGTGGAGGTCGATCCACTCAGCCACTTCGTCGACGATGTTTCCATTTGTAGTATCGGCTCCATGTCCGGATGAGCCCGCAGACTCACCAAGCATCATGGCGGTCAGCCGATGAATCACTTTATATTCCTCGCGAGAAAAGAACTCCGGCTCGAACGGCCCTTTGCGCGGGCGAATAAAATCAACCTCGCAGCCCGGCGGAATCGGATGGAACCGCGTGTCATTCCCCAGCGCGTGCCCGAGATGCTCCGATGAAGGGCGATAAAGTCCCGGGGGAAGGTTTTCCTGCCCAGCCGCGGGGGCCGGATCGCCCGTCAATTCCTCTGCGCCCAGAGGCGTTGCCTTGCCCGCGATCCCTGCCAGCGCAGCAGCCTTGCCCACGTCAATCAGCCATTCGCGGCGCGACAGCACCGACTTGTCAGCGCACCCGTCTGGCGTCCTCTGTTTGTCCTTGTCTTCCATCCTTCGTTTCCTAAACCGAGGCGCTTCTATGGCCCAAAACTATAAGCCGCCCTTGCGATAAGCATCTGCGATGTAGTCGGCGGCGCGGGTTGCAACGGCCATTATGGTGAGCGTCGGCTCGTAACAACTGTTGGTGACAAAGGCAGCGCCATCGGCGACGAACACATTCTTTGCGTCATGAAGCCGGTTGAAGCGGTCGATTACGCTCGTTTTTGGATCGTTACCCATGCGCGCGGTGCCACACTCGTGGATGTTCTTGCCAAAGACGCTCAGCTTTTCTCCTGGCATACGCACATCCTCGAGCTTTAAGGCATCGAGAATCGCCAGGACGTCTTCCCGCATAGCCTTGGCCATGGCGTGTTCGTTTTCGCCGTAACTGGCACTTATGTGCAAAACCGGGATTCCCCAGGCGTCCTTCTTCTCTTTGTCGAGTGTAACGTAATTTTCATAGCGTGGGAGCGTTTCGCCCTGGACCATCATGCCGTAGTGGTAAGGGATATTCTTCCGGACCTTTTCCCGGAAGGCCTTGCCGTATCCCGGAGTCGAGAAGGCCTGGCTATAAAGTGCCTGGCTTCCATCACCGTCAAACCGATAACCCCGGATGAAGTTCTTATGCTTGTTGGAACCCACGTTGGCATATTTCGGAATGAGAAAGCCGCAGGGATTGCCGGTTGGCTCGCGGACCGAAGACTTCAGACCCGCCATCACGCCGCCGGCTCCTTCCAGGGTGAAGTGGTCCATCAAATAGTGGCCCAGCACACCAGTGGAATTGCCCAGGCCGTTGGGATAACGTCGGGTCTTGGAGTTCAGCAGGATGCGCGTCGATTCCAGCGTGCTTGCCGCGAGCACAATGATCTTCGCCCGTGCTTCATGATGCTCATGCGTGGTGCGGTGGAGGTAATGGACGCCGCTGGCGCGGCCTTCGTTATTCACGATCACGTGGCTGACCACGGCATCGCTCAGCAGCGTGAAGCGGCCGGTCTTTACCGCCGCAGGCAGCGTGACAGCCGGACTATTAAAATAGGAGGCTGTGTAACATCCGCGCTGGCACTCGTCACAATAGTGGCATGCCGGGCGGCCATTGTGAGGCATCGTCAGGTTGGCCACGCGGTCCGGCATGACCCGCCAGCCAAACTTGCTCTCGATAATCTGTTTAGCTTGCAGGCTGCCGCAGGAGAGATTCATGGGAGGCAGGAATTTCCCGTCGGGCATCTGTTCGAGCCCTTCGTGTGAGCCACTCACACCGATAAAACTCTCTACCTTGTCGTAATACGGCTCAATTTCTTTGTAAGTGAAAGGCCAGTCCTGCCCGTAACCGTCGCGGCTCGCGGCCTTGAATTCATAATCGCTGTACCGATAGCTTTCCCGAGCCCAGCAGAACGTCTTGCCGCCAACCTGGCGCCCGCGGATCCACATGAACGGTTTGTCGATGGGAAACGTGTAGGGATGCTCGGCATCCTTGACGAAGAACTGGTGGCTGTATTCGTCGCAGGCGTAGCAGAGCCGCTGGATGGGCTGGTCCGTCAGGCGCGTCTGCTGGTCATCAAAGCCTCGGTACTTCAACTGGTAAGGCCAGACGTGCTCGGTGAAGTCGCGGGACGGGAGGCGCGGCGGGCCGGCCTCAAGCATAAGGACGCGCATGCCGGCCTCGGTCAATTCCTTGGCGACCCATCCGCCGCTCGCTCCAGAGCCGACCACCAGCGCGTCGTAAATTGTTCGATGGTCAAATCCGCTTTGCATAGCAAAAGTGTATGTTAGCTTCCCGGTATCTGCAAGCCCGGCGCGCGAGAGTCTCTGGCGTGTTCGTGCCGACAAAATATATAAAGGGAAAACTGTATCCGTAATGATCCAGCTACTCCCGGTCAGGTTTGCACAACAAGGCATCAGCGCCTGATTGCCTTTATACTGTTACCTCGTGCTTTCCGAAGACGCGGGCAGTATTGATCGGGGCAGGATTAGAGATGTTTCCCAAAACTATAAATACTCCGCGGTCCCTGAGCCCTGCGGAGGCGGCTGCGGCCAACTATGAAGAGGCAAAATTCCTGATTTGCCGGACTGATCTGATATGAAGGTGCTCGGGCTTGTCATCGCCGTCTACACACCAGTAATGCTCCTTATCCACGTGACAACCTCGAAGATTCTCGAGGCGTGGAACGAGCATCCCACTTCCTGGATCAGTCTCCGATTCCCACCAAAGCGGGCGCTACGAATTGAGGGGGTTTACTGGCTACTGGCGCTTGCTGCCTGGCCTCTGTGGAATACGCTGGTGTGGAAGATCCTGGTCGGCGTCTTTGGGCTGATTCATCTGGGGATCTGGGGCGCCAGTGAGTTCAGGGCCGGAAGGGAAAAAAGATCGACCTTTTCAACATCCCCGATGATGAACCGTATCATCGTCGCCTTCGATTCTGTCGAGGCCATTGTCCTGGCGGCATTGCAGATTGTCGCAATTTTGTTCCTGACCCATCCCAAGTAGAGGAACGGCATTGTAGCCTTAGCGGTCGTCGCTTATCACCTCTGTCCGCGTCCAAGCACCTCCAATGGCTACCAACCTTGAAGCCTTGTATCATTTGTGAGCGCGCAGGGATCGTGGCCACAAAAAGTCAGGGATCGTGGCGCAAAACGCGAAAAAGTCAAGGATCGTGGCCACTAATTGGGCGGGAGACACAAATAGAAAGGCTTGCAAAGAGCCTGAAGGTAAGAGATGTAAGTTTCGAGCTAGCCTAGAACCTGCCCAGGCCAGCCCGAACAAATTCACTACACCAGCGACTTGCCATTAATTGCATGGCTGGCGAAGAGCTGTGCTCGGTTCCATCGCACCTCGCCATTGATCTGCCGGATAACCTCCTGCATGCCGCCGCGCCCATAAACGGGTCCATTAAAGACCACTTGAATCGTGTGCGGTTGATTCTGCGCCGCAGCCTGCGCGCTGGCCGATCCGGCTGCCAGAGTGTGATCCCGGCCGCCGCCGGCAGTCGCAGAAGAGCTAGCTGCGACCACCGCCGCCGATCCTCCTCCTCCGCTTCCAGAGCCGCCTGGAATTGCTGCGCCGATGCCAGCGGCTGCTCCGCCGATGGCGAAGAACTCCGCCGCCGCCAGGAAGTCAGCCGCAGCCCTGGGCGGATTCCAGAACACGTCGGCAATCCCGTGAGCGGTGTAGTAGAGGCCCCAGATGATCGACTGCGCGGCAATCTGCGCGGCTGTGGCTTTTGCCGCCTTCTCCATCGCCTTACCGATGTCGTCGCCGTAGACGATGGCCTGGGCAATGTTGTCGCCCATGGCGTGCGAGAAATTTTCGAGCGTCAACCCGGACATGCGCGCTGCGTCCTGGAGCTGCATCATCTCGAACTTCAGGTGCGAGACGGGCTCGACGGCCTCGTTCGCCAGACGCCCCGCCTCGCGCAGTCCGGCGTTGAACTGATCGAATGTCTGCCCCAGCGCGCGGAAGCTGATGCCGGCAAAAGAGCCGCCGGTGGCGAGCGCCTTCTGCAGCTCCTCGACTGTCCTGACGTGCCGCTTCATCTCCTCTTCGGTCTGCAGGAGATACTTGGATTCATGGGCTGCAGATTCCCTGAACGACCTCGCCTCTTCCGCTGCCGCTGCCTTCTGAAAGTCCTGATAGTCCTTTATCCCGCCCTGGAGCCCCGCCAGCCGCGCCAGGGCTGTAGCGTTCATCTGAGAGAGCTGCTGCTTCGCAAACTCCTGGCCAACCTCAAGGTTCCGAACGAAGCCTTGGAACTGGAACTGCCGCTCCTGCTCGGCCAGCCGCGCCATTGCCTCGGCCAGCTTGTCGATCTGCTTAGCCGCCGGATCGGCCTTCAGGTTCAGCTCGTTCAGCTGTACGCGAAAATCCGTGAGCCTATCAGCGCCAGCGGCGACCTTCTCACTCAGTTCCTTGTGGAACGCTGCCAGATCCTTGGTCTTCGGTCCCAGCTGCGATTCAAGGCCAGAGATCTCCTGCATCAGGTGGAACTGCCTGTCCAGCAGTTCTCCGCTTTCCGGCGTTGGAGCTCCAGCGGACGCCTGCTCCGTCAGCTGGGCGTTGACCGCTGCCAATTCCTCTTTGGCCTGCTTCAGTTTTTCTAGGGAAGAAAGTTGTCCGCGAAGGTTGGCGAGCTGCGATTCGTTGCTCTTCAGCTCAAGTTCAAGGGTCTGCCTGTTGCGCTCCCGGTCGTCAGAAATCATCGAAAGCCGCAGCCGCGTCTGGGCGTCCAGCTTGCCGAAGCTGGTCAGAGAGGCCTCGCTGGCGGCCCTGGCATCCGCCTCAATAGCCTTCATCTCCGCGTCATAACCAGCGGCAGCCTGGGCAGCCTTGCCAATCCACTCCGCGATGCGTGCCCATTCGGTGATATAGAAGCCCAGCGCGGCAAAGCCCACCGTAGCCGTCAGCAAGCCGCGGAACTGGCGCAGCTGATCGATGCTATGCGAAATGCCCTCGGCCGCCTGACGACCTGAAGCATTGAAGCTCGCCCCAAACTGGGCAGCCTCCGCCTGCACCTCCTGCATCAACTGCTTGTCGAGTCGCAGCCCTTCGGCCGCCTCCGGGGTAAGGAAGGGCAACTTTTGCAGCCGCGCGGCGTCTTGTGCCAGAGCTTCATATTGCTGGCGCAGCAACGCGATCCGCTCGCTCGTGGCAGTTGCAGCCTCCGACGCCCGGCCAAACTCGCGCACTCCCGTGTCGCCAAACTGCTTCAGCTGGGCGCTTGCCTCATCTCTCAACTGCAGCGCAATTTCCGCCATTGCTGCCATCTAGCACCTCACGCTCCTCGCCGACGCATGCCCCATCGGGGCCTGCGCCAGTGGCGGCTCAAAACCTAAGTGTTCGGTTCCTCATACAGAAAGCTCGTATCAAGAGGTTCGCGGCCGAGCCTCTGGAGATCCTTCTGCACTTGTTCCGCAATTGAACGCAGCACGTCAATCGGATATTCGGATCTTCCCTGAGCCGCCGCTTCGAGAATCAGAAGCCCATCGTAAATAGCCACGTACTCATCCGCCTGCAGTTCAGGGCCATAGTCCAGCAACTTGTGGGCGGTCTCGAAGGCCTCGCGCATCTTGTCCAGCACAGCGGAGGCTTCACGGTCGCCACTGTCGGCGCGATCAGAGAGAGTTCTTACCCAGGCTTCTACCCCTCTTGCGCATACCAGCAATCGAGATTTCTTCAGAACGTCCATTTATGCTGTTCACTCCCCGAGAACAATGGCGTCAGGCGGTTAGGTGCCCAGCTATCATTCCCGATCCGCCAGGCCTGGAGACGCTTCAGGGCCAGCATGCGCCCGCATTTGCAAGCCGTATGAAACAAGTCGATCGCCACTAGTTTCTTCCCAGGCACGTATAGTTGATTACATCCGTGCTGGTGCCGGTCAGGGTAAGGGTGGTTGTGGTGGTTACAACCCTCACGGCGTTTGCGGCTGTCGTGTCGCTGGCTGTGCAGATCGGGGCGCTAGAATAGGTCCCTGTGAACGTGAAGCTGCCAGTGCCAGACGCCAGCGTAATCTGCCCGGCGGCGTCAGA
>DASUJZ010000093.1:0-38368 GCA_036278995.1 Terriglobia bacterium
CATTCCGAACGCCATGGTCTACCAGGTACTGATGGACAGGGAGCGCAACCGCGCCACGGGACTGCTTTATATCGATCGCAACACGCGAGAGGCGAAGGAAATCAAGGGGCGGGTGGTAGCGCTGTGCGCGCAATCGCTCGAGTCGGTGCGCATCCTTTTCAATTCCGCCAATCGGCAATATCCGAACGGCCTGGCCAACTCCAGCGGCGTGCTAGGGCACTACCTGATGGACCACTTGTGGGTGGCAGCCGGCGCTTCAGCGGAGTTTCCCGAGCTCGGTGATAGGCCCAGCATGGATGGTCCGACCCGGCCGGACGGCATTTATGTGATCCGTTTCCGAAACACGCATGACGGGCCACGCTCAAAAAAGTTCCTGCGAGGATACGGATATCAGGGACGCGGAGGAGCGGATTTCAATTGGCGAGCGCCGGGATTTGGAGCAGCCTTCAAGAAAGGCCTGTCGGAGCCGAGCATCACGGTACACCTCGACAGCTTTGGCGAGTGCCTCGCACGCTGGGACAACTATGTCGAAATCGATCCGAACATTGTGGACACCTACGGAATTCCTGTATTACGAATTCATATGAGCTTTGGCGACAACGAACGCGCTATGATTCCGGACATGGCGGAAGCGGCGGTCCAGATGATGGAGGCCGCCGGAGGCCGCAACATTCAACCTTTCACGGTTCCTGACCGCCAGCCTGGCTACGGCATCCATGAGGTGGGTGTGGCGCGGATGGGAGCAAATCCCAAAAAATCCGTCCTCAACCAGTTCCAGCAATGCCACGACGTCCCGAACCTGCTGGTCCTGGACGGAGGCGCGTTCGCGTCCAGCGCGTGCCAGAACCCAACCCTGACGATTATGGCGCTGTGCGTGCGCTCCTGCGATCATCTGATGCAGGAAATGAAAAGAGGGAATGTGTAAACAGGCTGCTGAGGAGGGATTTTTTCCGGGGTCATCCTAAGGCCATTCACCCTCAGTTGCGAACTGCCCTGAGCGAACTACTGTGATCTTTCGCTGCGCTCAGGACGACATGCGGAGGTCTCAGCATGGCAGATCAGCGTTCAGCAAGGTATTACTTGTTGAACATGCCGAGCCGGCCCAAATTCAATGGCAGGCGCCTGGGACCGATCGCCGCAGCAGGGGCTTACCGCCGCGAAGCAGGCAGCGGCATGATGGGCCTGACGGCTTGCGTGTCTGAATCGCCCATCTGGTAACCCTGAACATGCTTGCTGGTGTTTTCGTTGGGCATTCGATCACTATACTCAAGGTTGGTGGTAGTGCAGCCCGCAGCGAACAGGCCGGTCAGCAGAAGGGCCGCGCCCATCAACAGGTAGTGCTTTGTCCTGGCAAGATTGCGTATCATCCTTTTCCCTCATTTGTAATATGATGGCCTGCCAAACGACCGAAAAACTCGCGCGCGGCACTGTCGTGCCCGCACGCCTTACGGCAACCAATTATCTTAACCCGAACATCTGCTTTGGCGCTATCCTCGTGAGTAAGTGCGGGTGCAAACTGAACCTCAGAATTGCCCCAGCCGGGGTGTCACGATCTGCTAAAGGCAGCAAAGGAAGGATCACCCATGAGAAGGGCTGTGGTGATAGCCAGCGTTGTGGTTGTACTGTTCCTCGCAGGTGTGACTATGGTTCCACGTGGTGAAAGCCAAGCAGCGCCAGCAATGTCCGGCTGGATTGACATTATGCCGCAGCCTTCCTTTCGCGATTGGACGCGCGTCGCGATTCCACCCGACCGAATGCTGGCACAGCATTCCCAATGGAGCGTGGACGCCGCCAAGCAGACGCTGGTTTGCGCGGGCGATGGCGGGCACGAGTGGCTCCGGTATAGTCGTGAGTTGAACGACTTTCTGTTCCACGTGGAGTGGCGGCTCACCCCGCACGAACGCGGCAAAGGTTACAACAGCGGAGTTTTTGTCCGCAACAACGATAACGGAAGCATCTGGTACCAGGCGCAGGTGGGCAGCGCCGGCAGCGGCTACTGGTTCGGGTACGACAACCCCGCTCAAAAAGGGCCGATAAGCTTCAATCTAAAATCACAGATGAAGGTGAACGCGGTGAAGCCTGCCGGGGAATGGAACACTTTTGATATTCGCTGCCAAGGCGCGCAGCTGGTGCTGAAAGTGAATGGGATCGCGGCCAGCGAATTTGACCAGTGCAGAAACCTCAAGGGCTATCTTGGCCTTGAGGCGGAAGGCTCCCGCATCGAGTTCCGCAACGTGAGAATCAAAATCCTCAACTGATGGGCCAAGCAAAAGCGGATTCCTCTCCCGCTTTGCGGGATCGGAATGACCGGCAGGCGCGGCGGATTGCAAAAAGTTTGAGCATGAGGTGAACACGCCGGCAGGAATGCCGGTGCCACATGCCGTCACACCTTTGTGGCTTTCAACAGGAGGTGTTCGCGGAACTGC
Organism: Terriglobia bacterium; assembly: GCA_036278995.1. Taxonomy (GTDB): domain Bacteria; phylum Acidobacteriota; class Terriglobia; order UBA7540; family UBA7540; genus SCRD01. The sequence continues at coordinate 2,427 of DASUJZ010000093.1, forward strand.
GCTTTCAGCTTGGGATTTGAGGCGCTGACGGTGCCAAGATCTTTTTCGTTCTCATAGTCAGTGACGCGGTATTGGCCGGGATCGAGGCCGCGCAATTCCAATTCGCCTTGCCAGGCCGAGTGGGGATCAGGCGCGTAAAAGGCATAGTACATGCTGCCTTGTTTCCGGATGGCATAGGCTTCGGGAATATCGTACCCGTAATTATACAGGTCGAGGAAGGTGCCTTCAGAAAGCATTTCGCGGTTGTAAATGGCCGTCCATTTCTTCCAGGTTTTCTCTTTGGCCGGAGTGAGGTAAACGTTCTGGAAATGCGGACCCGGATCAGGCCACACGAACTTGGTCCCTACCACGCCTCCCGGCCCCACGGTTGATGCAAAATCGTCGCCGACGTCGAGTTCGTGGTCCGAATTGGCATGCCGGACGCGAGTGAGCTCGACGTGGTCTCCGTAAACCGCGGCTTTTGGCCCCATCAGCGCCTTATACATCTTGATGCGGCGTCGGACCTGGATGGAGCCTACGGGATCTGCCGTCACAGCCTGGTTCATAAACGGCAACCAGGCAAAGTTGGGCGGTGCTCCGCACGGACAGATCTGCGTAACGCTGTAAGACTTGAGGGCCCGCGAGGTTTCAAAAATCGCCTGGATTACTTTGGGCATGGCCATGACGGAATCCTGCGGCGACTTATGATGGTGGACCGGGTTGTAGCAAGGCGGCGCGCTGAACACGCTGTCCATTTTGCTGCCATCGTATCCCCAATCGCGGATAAAACGTTGCACCAGCCTGACAAAATACTGCCGCACTTCCGGCAGCGCGGGGCAGAGCGAGGCAACGTCACACACAGGACTGATCAGCCGCGCGTGCTTGCCGTCGTTGTCGAGGATCAGCCAATCGGGATGCTCCTGCGATACTTTGGATCTGACGGCGTGCTTCCAGTCGAGGTGCTTTCCCTGGCCGTCGTCGACAGCCAACGGCTGCCACCAGAGCTGGATGTAAAATCCATCTTTGTGAAATTTGTCGGCCAGTTGCTTGATGGTGTCGTCCGGGAAGGTGTCCTGCCGCGGCTCCCAGTCGCCAAAATTATTGAACCAGCGATAATCAAGGGTGGTCCACTTGATGCCAAATTCCTTCAGCTTGGGAATTGTGCCCAGCATCTGGGCGCGAGTAACGTCCTGCTCATAACCCCAGCCGCACCAGTTGATGTTGTACGCGCCTTCGCCAGCACTAGGAATATGCCAGCCCTCGCGCTGAAGCACTCGCGAATAGGCCCGCAGGGGCCTGTAGAAGTCGCCCTCATAAACCGAGATGAAACTCTGCGGCAGTGAATAAGTCTCACCGGGTTTGAGCGCAACGTGAGGCTCCAACTCCATGGCGGCTTCAACGCGGCTGTCCTTGGCGACTTCAACGGGAAGCGACAGAACCAGCGGGAGCAGTTCCAGATGGCCTATGCCGATCCCCACCTTGTCCGTCCAGAAGGCAACGACCGGAAGACCGCCGCCCAGTCCCTGCGGCGTGGGGCCGCCCATCAGGTTTGGCTGGGAAAATTTTGCCGGGATTTCCTCGATGATGTTCTCACCCCACTTGTAACTGGAGCCCTGGAATGACCACATTTTGTAGGGCGGCGCCTTGCGATCGACCAGCGACGCGTTCAGGCGGTGCCGGTTGGCGACCACACGGTCAATCGGGAGTTCATTCCCGGTCATATTTTTGAAACTTTCAGTGACCACGGCCAGGCCGGGAAAGTCATCATAGATTTCCACCGTGAGCGTCTTTTCGATGCCGTCCGGATTGCGGGCAGGGATTTCAACGCGCTTGCCGACCGGACCAATCTTGCCTTTGGCTTCTGAAATGATTGACTGGCCGAAGTCAAACGTGAAGCCGGAAATATGCTTGCCGGCGCTCAAGAGATAGCTGCCGTCGGCAGGCCCGGAAGCAGGGTCTTCAAGCGTCAGGGTGCCGCTCTGCTTGCGGAGAAAAGGCTGAACGTTTCCGGAAGGGAGAACGTGGAATTCAGCGGAAGATGTCTGGAGAATAATCGGCCCGGCCCGGTCGACGCCTACATCGACCGAGGAGACCTTGCCGGTGGGTTTATCAGGTGAATTTCCGGTGCTGCAGCCCGCCATTCCGGCAACCAGCGCTATGCCGGCCTGTCCCAACCACTGCCGCCTGTTCATTATGTCCCCCCTTCTTCGCGCGCTAAAAAAATGAAGGAACATTATACTTCCACACATCTCATCAGGCGAACTCAACCATTCAGTTCGTGTGACTAAAGGACGGATCGCGGAGGACAGGAACTTATCCGTGGTAAGATGCCGTCTACAGAGACTAATCTACTCGCAAGGGGAGTCATTGCAGCAACAAACTCCAGGGCTCTGATCTCAGCATGAAACAAGCGAAGTCGAACCGCATTCGAAAAAACGGCCGTGCGAAAACGGGCAAAGTAAATCGAAGACACCATATACTCTTCGCCACGGAAAAGATACTGCGCTCGCGAGGACTCTCCGGCGCCACCACTCGCCACATTGCTGAAACCGCAGGTTGTTCGGAGGGCGCTCTCTACGTCCACTTCAACGATCGCGTGGAATTGCTGCTGGCAGTGCTGGAAGAAAGTCTCCCGGACATGCTGGGGCCTGTCCATGCCCTGACAGCCAGCATCGGCAAAGGCACTCCTCAGAAGAACCTGGAAAAGGCTCTCGAAGGCATATTCAGTTTCCATCAGCGCGTGACGCCGATGATCGCAAGCCTGTTCTCCGAACCTGAACTGCTGGACCGGTACCGGAAGTCTCTCGCCCGAGAGACCAAAGGGCCGGGCAGGGCCATTCGAAATCTCGCCGGGTATATCCGCCAGGAGCAGGAACTGGGGCGGCTTCCCTCGAACGTTGACGCACAACTGGCGGCGACGCTCCTGACGTCTGCATCGTTCTTCCGGGCCTTCACCGAACAATTTTTCGGCACACCTGCCAGTCCTCCAGCCCGCCGGTTTTTTCGGCAGGTCATCGCGTCCGTGACGAGCGGGCCTCCGAAATAGCAGACTGCCTTCAACTTACCTCTTGACAGATCAGGCCCGCCATCATATTTTATTACGTAGTGAGTGTTCACTCACTATAAACAAGAAGGAGCGCCGCCCTGCGCCCCGTTCGGCCGGCCAATAGCCGGCATGCAAAAGGAGACATGCGATATGACCCGAATCAAGCTGGGAAAGTTTTTGCTGACATTTGTTCTGGTGCTGCAAGCGGAATCGGGATTCTTCCTCGATTGGAGGAACAACCATCTGCTCAATCCGCTCTGGGTTCCGCACGCCCGGTTTCATGGGGCGCTGTTGCTGTTTTTTCTGGCGGGCGTCTCAGCAACGGGAGTGTGGCTGTTGTGGCGGAAATCCAGGGAACCGGAGGTGGCTGTCAAAGCCGCGGCCCTGATCTCGGCATCCTTCTGGACACCGTTCTTCTACATCACCTTCTTGCTACCGAGTTCCAGCCCGTGGGCCGGAAGCCCAAAACCCGTTCCACGCATCGCCGGCCATGTCTTCTACCCGAACATTGCGACGGCAGGCGTCTTTCTGTTGCTGACAGGCATGGCCTGGGTTCTGTGCTGTGGAAAAACGGGCGCGCTGCCAAAAGGCTCATCGGGGCAAGTGCATTGACGGGTCGTCCTTCGACAAAGGAGCCCAGTTTATGATGGCGCGTCCGCGGTTACCGCAGCAAGCCGTTGGCCTGCTGGAGCGTGCAATTTGTGCTACGCTATGCGGACGTCAAGGTACGGGTGTGCACGGCGCGTTCCGGGTCCCGCAAGTATTCAGGAGCGACGATGTCAGAGAAAACTGGAATTCTGGTTCGGGTGGAATCGGGGCTGGGGGTACTGCATCAGTTGACAGGGGTGATAGCTGCGCAGGAAGGCGACATCTCGACGGTAGCCATTGTCGAGAGCAGCCCGCATGAAGCCCGTATCTATTTTGAAATCGAGCTGCCGGGGGCTCTCGAAAACTTGATGGAAGGGCTGCGGTCGCTGCCCATCGTGAAGGAAGTGGCGCCCGTCGGTACGCTGGACAAAATTTACGGCAAGCGCATCATCGTGATGGGAGGCGGCGCGCAGGTGGGGCAGGTGGCTATCGGCGCAATCTCTGAAGCCGACCGGCATAACATCCGGGGCGAACATATCTCCGTGGATACCATTCCGCTGGTGGGCGAGCAACCGCTGGCCGAAGCCGTTCGAGCCGTGGGACGCCTGCCGCGCGCGCGCGTTCTGGTGCTTGCCGGAGCATTGATGGGGGGCGATATTGAGCGCGCCGTCCGCGAGGTTCGCGCGCAAGGGCTGCTGGTGATCAGCCTGAACATGGCCGGGAGCGTTCCCGAGGTGGCCGATCTGGTGGTGACTGATCCGGTTCAGGCCGGCGTGATGGCAGTGATGGCCATTGCCGATACCGCCAAGTTCAAGGTGGATCGGCTAAAGAAGCGAACGTTCTAGAACGCCGTAACCGCCTGATGCGTTCAGGCGGCTTCCACAGCCTTCTCAAAAATTATCGTCTTCCAGGGGCGGGCGGTGCATCATCCGGTGAACTGTATTGCGGCTGATTCCCAGAATGTCAGCGGCCTGCGACTTGTTGTTGCCGGTCACCTTCAGCACATAATTTAAGTAGCGCCGCGCAAGTTCTTCAAGCGATGGCAGACCCGCGAACAGCAGGTCTGCGGCCCTGGCGTGCTCGCTGCCGGGGAGCAGTTTGGGAGGCAGGTCCTGGAGGGTAATGACGCCGGAGCGGTTGAGCGCGGCGACGGATTCGAGAGAGTTCAGAAGTTCTCTCACGTTACCTGGCCAGGCATAGGTAACCAGGGCGGAATGCGCATCGGGAGATAATGTGAGTGTTCTCCCGGATTCCGCGCTCAGCCTCTGTAGGAAGTGCGCCACCAGCAGCGGAATATCTTCCGCGCGCGCGCGAAGGGGCGGAAGGTCGATCTCAATCACGCGGAGCCGGTAATAGAGGTCTTCACGAAACGCCCCATCCGCCACCAGGTCAGCCAAATGCTGGTTGGAAGCCGCAATCATGCGAACATCAATCCGGATGGACTGGTTCGACCCCACCGGCCGGACTTCCTGCACCTCGAGCGTTCGCAGTAATTTGACCTGAAGGGCAGGACTCATCTCCGAAACTTCGTCCAGGAATACGGTGCCACCATTGGCATCCTCAAAGATTCCGATCTTGTTGACGCTGGCCCCTGTAAATGAACCGCGGACGTGGCCAAATAGTTCCGACTCCAGAAGAGACTCCGTAAAAGCCCCGCAGTTTACGGCCAGAAATCGCTGCTGCGCCCGCGGACCATTGGCGTGAATGGCGCGCGCCACAAGCTCCTTGCCGGTGCCGCTCTCTCCAGTGATCAGGACCGTGGCCCGCGAGTCAGCGACCATTCCGATTTTCTTGTAAACTTCCAGCATGGAGGGGCTTCGGCCCACCAGGGAGGAAACCGGCGCCGGAGCAACAGGCGGAGGCGACTGGTTGCGAGTTTCGCGGACAAGCTTGCGGCTTTCCAATGCCCGCCGAACACGTTTCAGGACCTCGTCGATCCTGAAGGGTTTGGAAAGATAATCGAAGGCACCCGCCTTTACCGCTTCAATGGCCGTTTCCATCGAGCCGAAGGCGGTGATCAGGATGACTTCTGAATCCGGCTGAATCGACTTGAAAGCACGCAGCACGTCCAGCCCGCTCAACTCCGGTCCCAGCCGGATGTCACTGAGGATTACCTCGAAGGGGGCTTCCCTTCCCGCAGCCAGAGCTTCCTGTGCTCCGGAGGCTGCGACCACCTGATAACCCTCCACCTCCAACACTTCCGAAAGAAGATGCCGCGTGTCGGGATCATCGTCGACCACAAGAATTTTTGCGTTTCGATTCACCATAACTACCGAATTGTTCAAAGGGTGCCGGACCATGCTATACAGGAGATTCGATCTTGAAACCACGAGGCGCGTCGGTCCTGGCATCGATGAGCTCGCGGCAATCCACGGGCAAAGCGATCGTAAACCTGCTTCCGCGTCCCGGCTCGCTATCGGCCTGGATGGTTCCCTTGTGCTGACGAATGATTTGCTCTGAGATGGCGAGGCCCAGACCAGCTCCCGTCCCCAGCCGTTTAGTTGTGAACATGGGCTCAAAAATGCGTTGCAAAGTTTCGTGTGCTATGCCGACACCCGTGTCTTGCACCTCGATAACCACCGCCTTCTTTTGATCAGAAGCAGGAAAACGCGTGCGGGTGGTCAACGTGCCGCCCGAGGGCATGGCATCCATGCTGTTATTGATGAGATTCAGAAACACCTGCTGGAGGTATCCGGGATCCGCATAGACCGGAGGGCACTGGCGGGCCCAATCCATCACCACGCGGATGTGCCGGTGTTCAAGAGCGGGGGAAGAGAGAGTGAGAGAGTCTTCCAGCAAGCGGGCCAGGTCAACTTTTTCCAGCCGAAGATCAAACTGGCGGGTCCAGGAGAGCAGTTGCTTGACACTGCGCACAATGCTGTCAATCTGGCGTTCGATAATCTCGAGGCGCCGCGCGCCCGCTGCGCCTCCCACTCCCCGCCGCGCCAATAGCTGCACGTGGCCGGAAATGGAGTTGAGGGGCGTGCCGATCTCATGGGCAAGTCCCGCCGCCAGTTGGCCGGCGATGGCCAGCCGCTCAGATCGTGCCAGGGTCTTCTGGGTTTCGAACAATTCCTCGTTAATCCGGCGCAGGTCCTCATTGCGGCTGGCAAGTTCCCCTGTGGCGTCCTGGACCTTCTGCCCAAGTTCTGCACTGAAGCTTTCAACACGCGCCAGCATGCGATTCAATCGTTCGGCCAGTTGCCCGATCTCATCATGGCTGCGCACGGGGGCGCGCGCCTGTAGCGACTTCCCTTCCGCCGAGTCCATGACTCGAATCATCTCCTTGACGGGCTTGCGGATGCTTCGAAGGAAGAAGACGTGCATTACCAGGATGAGGAATGCCAGGCCTGCCAGGGTCACCAGCAGGTTGCGCAGCACCAGGCGCTCCGTAATGACGCTGAGGTGCAGCTTGGAAACTTTGAGATTAAGGCACGCCACGGGCCGGCCGTCGAGGCGGATGGCGGTTCCCATGATCCAGTAATTCCCGTCGGGCGTATCAATCGTGATCTGGTCAGCTTCTGCACGCTGATAGTCGTCATAGTTCTCAATATCGCGGATGGTATCAAGTTCCAGGACTTGCCCATCAGGGTCCGTGGTAGCAACCAATTCGTGCCGAGGTACGTGCGTGAACACGTCAGCCTGCGTGATGCCGGGAAAATCATGCTCCAGTTGTCGAAGAGCGCGCATCAGAATTGGAGGATTTTCAAGCGCATGCTCGTCCACCAACTGCTGCGCGATCGACCGGGCCTGCGCCAGGGCCTTGCGATAGGTATCCTCCTCCACCAACTGGCGGGTGAGGAGCATTGCGATATAGGTTGAAACAGCAACGACGGAGATAACCGCCACCGCGGTGATGAGGACGATCTTACCCTGGAGCCCAAGCCGGCGAAACATCATGTTTTTACGCCCGCCGATTCTATCACCGACCAGCCCCGCAAGGAAACATCCGTGGTAAAGAACTGGTAACATGATGCAAGCGGAACAACTTATCGGAGTTACGCTGTGGGTAAAGCCGGACCCGAACATCCCATCAAAACGCTGAGCGGGAGGGTGCGCCCGGATTCCTGCAAAAAGAGGCCGCAATGGAAAACCGCGAAATCGCTGCTGTTTTTGAAGAAATCTCGAACCTGATGAAAATCCTCCAGGAAGACCCTAAGTGGTCATTCAAGGCTGCAGCCTATGACCGCGCCTGCCGTTCGCTCGAAAGCTTTCACGAACGCGTCCAGGACCTGGCCAGCGATCCCAATCGCAAACTCACTGAAATTCCAGGAATCGGAGCCGACCTGGCCGGGAAAATCAAAGAATTGCTGGACACCGGCGAGTGCCAATATCACCAGGAGTTGCTGAAGAAAATCCCTCGAAGCGTGTTGCAGCTCCTCGAATTGCAGGGAGTCGGTCCGCAAACGGTTCGGCTGTTTTACAAAGAACTGGGCGTGATAACGGTCGAAGAACTTGAAGAGGCCGTTAAGGCCGGACGACTGGACGGGCTGCCCCGCACGAGTGCCAAGACGAAAGAAAAGATCCTGAAGGCGCTCGAAGCTTTTCAGCGCTCTGCCGGACGGTACCGGCTGGATACGGCGTATGAAACGGCTACAAAGCTGGTTGAATACCTGAAAGAGCAAAGAGAGGTGGAAGAGGTCACTCCGGCAGGTTCTCTGCGGCGGGGACGGGAAACAGTGGGCGATCTCGACCTGCTTGTGATCGGGACCGATCACGCAAAGATTGCCGACCACTTCTCGAAATATTCCGGCGTCGGCGAGGTTCTGGGCAAGGGCGAGGATAAAATCAGCGTCAGGCTGAAGAATGGCACGCAGGTTGACGTCCGGTTGCTTGAGCGCGAACATTACGGCGCGGCGCTGATGTACTTTACCGGGTCGAAAGAGCACAACATCGCCCTTCGCGAGCGTGCCAGAAAGCGAGGCTGGAAATTAAGCGAATACGGCCTGTTTGAAGGCGACAAAATCCTGGCAAGCCGGACGGAAGACGAAATCTACAAAAAATTAGGTTTGCAGTGGATTCCGCCGGAGTTGCGCGAAGATCACGGAGAAATTGAAGCGGCGGAAGAAGAAAAACTGCCAAAACTCGTCGAGTTGGAGGACATCAAAGGCGACCTTCAGATGCACACCACTGCCTCTGACGGCAAAGCCAGCGTGGAACAGATGGCCGAATCGGCCAGGAAGCTGGGCTACGAATACATCCTGATCACCGACCACTCAAAAGCCGTGACCATTGCCAACGGACTCGACGAGAAGCGAGCCGTTGAGAACCTCCAGCGCATCCAGGCTGCCCGGAAGAAGGTGAAAGGAATTGAGATCTGGGCCGGGGCCGAGGTCGACATCATGGGCGATGGCAGTCTCGACTACCCGGATGAATTGCTGAAGCAGTTGGACATCGTACTGGTCAGTGTCCATTCGCGCATGACCATGCCCGCCGATGAAATGACCCGGCGGCTGCTGAAAGCGCTTGAAAATCCTTATGTGAGGATCATGGGTCACCCGACTGGCCGGCAGATCCTGCGGCGTGACCCGTTTCAGTTTGACGTGGAGAAGGTCTTTGCCGCTGCTAAGAAGCACGGGGTGATCCTGGAACTGAATGCCAGCCCGGAACGCCTCGACCTGTCGGACCGGCATGTGAAACTGGCCAAAGAACGCGGCATGAAGGTGATCATCTCCACCGACGCCCACCGCCCCGAGCACTTCAAACTGATGCGCTATGGCGTGATTACGGCGCGGCGCGGCTGGCTGGAAAAGAATGATGTCCTCAATACGCTGCCGGCCAAGGCGTTCCTGGACTCACTGCGGAGGCTTCCGGCCTAAATTCGTGGGTTCTGACAAAGACGTCGAACGATTCGATAGCAGGAGCCGTGGTTCGGTGGTAAATTTTTTGTATCGGAACCAAAATCCTGCGTGAAAGGGGTAACCATGAGCAGCAATGTGAAACCCATCCCGGAAGGCTACCGTGCGGTGACGCCTTACCTGATTGTGAAGGGCGCGGCGAAGGCCATTGAGTTTTATAAGCAAGCGTTTGGAGCAACAGAAACTCTGCGCATGCCGCAGCCCGATGGAAGGATCGGTCATGCGGAATTGAAGATCGGCGATTCGACCATCATGCTGGCTGATGAATTTCCGGAAAGGAATATCCGCGGCCCGGAATCGCTGGGTGGAACACCCGTGAGCCTGCACCTCTACGTCGAGGATGTAGACACGGTGGCCCAGCGCGCTATTGCCGCCGGCGCAAAAGAGCTGCGGCCCGTTCAGAACCAGTTTTACGGCGACCGGTCCGGCATGTTTGCAGATCCCTTCGGCCACCAGTGGAACATCTCAACCCACGTGGAAGATTTGACCGCAGAGGAAATCGGCAAACGCGCCGCAGCCGCGGCGCATTGAATTGACCGGCGGTCGCCGAGCAAACTTGCCGCCCATGGGCGGGGCGGACGACATGCTATAATCAGCCCGTGGCTGGCGATATCGAATCCCGGATCCAATTTATCATCGAGCAGCAGGCGCAGTTTACTGCTGATATCCAGGCACTTAAGGAACGACAGGAAGCTGGACAGAAGCAGATCGAGGGAAACCGGGAGGGGATCCGCCAACTCCTGGACGCGACCATGTCGCTGGTGAGGCATGGCGAGGAAACAGACCGGCAGTTACGAGAAACGGACCTGCGGTTACGCGAATTGGGGCAACAGACCGACCGTCGAATCCAGGAGCTGCGCGAGTCCGGAGCCGACACGGACCGCCGGCTGGATGCGCTGATTAGCGTAGTGGACAAACTGACGCGGCGGAACGGCGGCGCCAATTAAGGGGTCTGCCCGGACAGCGGCTCATTGCCTGCGGAAGATAATGATGACCACTCCTCCTGGTCGTCTTCGCCCACCTCGTTCATAAATCATGAATCAGGTACTTTCTGGTTGCAACGGAGGCGAATGCCAAAACAAGCACAACTGCCCGCCGCAGTCATTTTTGATATGGATGGAGTGCTGGTGAACAGCAATCCTTACCATCTAGCGAAGTGGATCGATTTTCTGAACCATCACCAGATCAGCTATAAGGAAGAGGAGCTGCCGGAACTCATCCTTGGGAAGCGCAATGACACGGCCTTCAGGCATTTTCTTGGCCCTGACCTGACGCCCCAGGAAAGCAAGCGCCTGAGCGAAGAGATTGAGGAAACGTTTCGAAGGGTCTTCAAGGCGCACGCCAGGCCCTTGCCGGGTCTGGACGCTTTAATCAAGGAATGCCAGGCAGCAGGAATTCCGATGGCCGTTGCCTCTTCGGCTGTGAGGACGAACATCGAATTTGTGGTGGACGCGCTGAGCTACCGTCCCTACTTCCGCACGATGGTAAGCGGTGATGAGGTGAGGCACGCGAAGCCCGATCCGGAGATATATCTGAAGGCCGCAGAGCATCTGGGGATCGATCCGGCCGACGCCGTGGCGTTCGAAGATTCCTATGTGGGGATCGGCGCCGTAAAGAGCGCCGGTATGAAATGCGTTGCCATCGCCTCCACTTTCCCCATTGAGAGGCTGATTCCGCTGGCTGATCTCGCTATTCCGACCTTTGAAGCGATTAGCCTGGAAAAACTGCGCACGCTGTTCATCGCGGAAGGCGAATCATCCAACGTGGCGCGCTGAAGCCCGCAGCGCCGCTGTCAAACGCCATCCGATCAGCGGTTGAAAGACTAGCCACGCATCAAAGCATCTCCTTCCCCGCTGCACGAGGTCTTGTCAATAAGTGGCGCGGCCCCCGGAGATGTCATAGCACTGGCCGGTTGTGAACGACGATTCGCGCGAGGCCAGGAAATGCACCAGCGCTGCAATCTCTTCAATTTTCCCTGTGCGCCCCATTGGAATCTTACTGAGCATGTAATCCAAGGTCGTCTTGGAGACGTCGTCCAGAATCTTTGTTTGAACGACCGCAGGTGAAATGCTGTTGACGGTAATGTCGCCTTTTCCAGCAACTTCCTTGGCCAGCGCCTTGGTCAGGCAAATCACTGCCGCTTTGGTCGCTGAATAAGGAATCAGCGTCGGGTTGCCTTCCTTCCCGGCAATGGAGGCGACGTTCACGATGCGCCCGTATTTCCTTTCGAGCATTTCGTCGATCACTGCCTTGCACGTCAGGAAAACTCCCTTAAGATTTACGGCGTAAACACGGTCGAGATCCTGTTCGTCCAGTTCCGTAAGCGCCAGGGTTCGGCCGGCAATTCCGGCATTGTTTACCAGAATATCGACTGGCCCAAGCTGCCGGCGGACTTTCATGATGGCTTTCTTCACGGATAATGCAGATGAGACGTCGCATTCGATGCCGGTGCCGTCGATCGATTTTGCGACGGAGCGGGCGAGATTCCCTTTCACATCCAGCACGGCAACGCGCGCGCCCGCCGCGGCAAATCGGCGCGAAATTCCTTCGCCGATGCCCTGCCCTCCGCCTGTAACAATAGCGACCTGATCTTTCAAACTAAAAAAGTCCCGTGTGCTCATACCGACGTGGTCCTCTTGGTGTAATGGCATTTTTTCAAGCAACAGCAAATTCGATTTCTGAAGTGGTTTACTCGATGATCTCAAAGCGCTGCAGGCCCTTTTCATCAATGGTCAGGCCAAGTCCGGGCAAATCCTCATTCAGTTCGATGTATCCATTGACGGGCATCGGCTCGCCTTTGAAAATATACCAGAAGAGTTCATTGCCAACCTCCACGTCCACCGGAGGAAAGAATTCGGCCATCGGTGAATTGTAACTGGCCATCACGACATGAAAGTTATGCATCTGCCCGGCGTGGGGTATGATCGGAACTTCAAACGCCTCAGCCATGGCCTGAATTTTCCGCGCCTGGGTGATGCCGCCCACGCGGTTGGTGTCAAACTGAATGTAGTCGACAGCCTTGGCCTCAATCAACTGCCGGAAACCGTAGAGCGTGAACTCGTGCTCGCCTCCGGCGATCGGAACAACATTCAACGCCTTCAAGGCAGCGTAGCCGGCAATGTCATCCGGGATCACGGGTTCTTCCAGCCAGCGCAGATTGTATTTGGCCGTCAGTGGAATCATTCGCCGGGCATAATCGAGCGTCCATCCCATGTAGGCATCCGCCATCAGGTCGATCTCATCACCGAGCACTTCCCGCGCGGTCCTCAGGAGGTCAAGGTTCTTCTGCATGCCCGGGGCGCCGTCCACGGGGCCCCATCCGAACCGCAGCTTCATAGCTCGGTAGCCCTGATCCTTATATTGCTGTGCCTCGCGGGCAAGGTCGTCGAGCGGCTGGCTGTAAAGCCGGCTGGCATATACAGGAATCTTCTGCTTGGTTTTTCCGCCCAGCAGGCGGAAGACCGGCTGCTTGAGAATCTGGCCCAGCAGGTCCCACAGCGCAATGTCCACTGCGCTGATGGCAATCATACCAACTCCTTTTCTGCCAAACGCGATGGTGCGCCGGTACATATGCTGCCAGAGGAATTCGCTATCGAAAGGATTGGCCCCAATCAGAATCGGCTTAAGATATATATCGATCAGAGATTTGGCTACGCGGGGAGCGAGGGCAGCCTCGCCGATGCCCACATGGCCGCTGTCGGTAAATACTTCAACGATGAGCCAGCCGTGAAATCTGAAAGAGCCCATCGGGTCCGACTGCAGTTCGAGCAGGTCCATGGGATTGGTGCAAAAGTGCGGCTGCGGCGGGACGGTTTTGCCCCTCCATTCAACAACTCGAGTTCGAACTTCAGTAATTTTCACGCTGGCCTCTCTTCGCAACGAGCCCCGAACGATGCAAGCTGAAGCGCTTACCGTCACTGCCAACTGCAGAGTTCGGTGGCTGCTTCCCCGCTCAGTGTCATTGTGTCCGACCGCTAACGTACATCAAAATATCAATTTTCCGCAATGTGGTTTCCGGATTCATTCCCGACAACCGGAAACTGGTGCTGAGCGGGCACTCAACCCTCTGAGAATTTGTGTACCGTGCTGGCGCTGGAAACCGAAATCGGGAGATAATACTTGGTTTTCGTTCTACCTTCACCAAAGTTCCCAAAGATGGGAATGAGGCCGGCTCCGGCGGCAGATGAGCCTGCCGGACAAGTGGGCCACTCAGGCAAGAAAAAAGCGGGGAACGCGCGCGCAAGAGCGACAATGCTTGAGAATAAGGCCACAGTCGGCCAAAAGAAGCGGGCTTGATATTGGAACAACGGCTGCACACAGTAATTTTGGGGGCGGGCATCAGCGGGCTGAGCGCCGCATACGCCCTGCAGCAAATCTCTCCCCAGAGCTGTAGCCTTTACGAGCAGGGCCCTACAGTCGGTGGTCTGTGCCGGACGCAGGAGAGTGATGGATATCAGTTTGACATTGTTTCGCACGTGCTGCACTTCCGGTCGGACGAAACCAAGAATCTGGTACAGAGCGTGGTGGGTGAGGAACTTGTCCGCCAGGAGCGCAGCGCCTGGATCTACTTTCAGCAGGCTTACGTGCCCTACCCCTTTCAGACACACCTGAATGCGCTGCCGTCGGGAGCGAAAATCGACTGCCTGAGCGGCTATCTGAAAGCATGGACGAAGCGCAAATTCGCCGGCGCCCGCGAACCGGACAACTTTGACGAATGGGTGGAACAATACTTTGGCAGAGGCATCGCGCGGCACTTCATGCGCCCGTATAACCGGAAACTCTGGGGCATCGAACCGGAGAGAATGAGCCTGGACTGGATCAGGCCTTTCGTGCCGCAAACAAAGCTGCGGCAAGTCATCAGCAACGTGCTTTCGCGTCGAAACCATCACGAAGTTGGTTACAACCCGTGGTTCTTCTATCCGACGCGCGGAGGAATCCAGACCGTCTGCGAAGCTTTCCATTCGCGGCTGACGGACGTGCATCTGAATCAGGAAGCGACTGAGATTGACATGGATAATCGCACGGTTCTGTTCCGCAGTGGGGACCGCGTGAGCTACGATCGGTTGATCTCGACCATTCCGCTGCCAAGTTTGATCGGGCGGGCTAAAGCCGTCCCCGAAAGCTTGAAGCAGGAGGTTTCAGGGCTCCGGCAAACTTCATTGCTGAATCTGACATACTGCCTCAGACGGCCTCTTCCAAATTCATTTCACTGGGTTTACTTTCCGGAGGCTGAGTTCCCATTTTTTCGCCTCGTGTTCCCTTCCAATATTTGCGCCACGCTGGCGCCCAGTGATACAGGAATGATTGCCGCCGAGATTTCAAACCCTGAACCGGGCAAAGAGGAAGAACTGGAGCAGCAGGTTCAGCATTATCTGCTGAAACTGGGATGGATTGAAAAGCCAGAGGACGTGGTACGCGTTGTGCGGAATTTTTTTCCTTATGCTTATCCGGTCCACGATCTGGAGCGGGGTGGACGTGTCCGGCGACTCCTGCATTATCTCCAAACCAGGGGGATATGGTCGATTGGCCGGTTCGGAGCCTGGCATTACTCCAGCATGGATGACGCCATCACGGAAGCGCTCCATATAGCGCCGGCAATCCATGCTTCCCATTCATGAGCCGGACGAGGAGGAAAGATCATTCGTACTGTTTCGATGGCGCGGGTAGAGATCGACCGGCGTGAAATCCGGGCGGTCGAGCAAGTGCTGAAGAGCGGAAATCTCCGGGCGGGGAGAGTCACGGAAGAATTTGAGGCAGCTTTCGCAGCCAGCGCTGGAGCCCGCCACGCCATTGCTGTCGCATCAGGCACCGCGGCGCTCTATCTCGCCTGCTACGCGCTCCTGCGTCCAGGTGAAGAAGTCATCGTTCCGGACTTTACCTTTGTCGCAACGGCAGCCATGGTGGCGGCAGTGGGCGCCAAGCCGGTTTTTGCCGACGTTAACCCAGGAACGTTTACGCTGGATGCGGCCGAGGTCGAGCGGCTTATTACTCCGCGAACGCGTGCCTTGGTTCCGGTTCATCTCTACGGCCAACCTGCTGACATCAGCGGACTGGCGCGTGTGGCGCGCCGTCATAAGCTCAAAATCATCTGGGACGCTGCGCAGGCGCATGGAGCACAATTCGGCGGGCGGGACGTCGGATCATTTCCAGACGCTGTGTGTTATTCGTTTTATCCCACAAAAAACATGACCACGGGCGAAGGAGGAATGATCACAACCTCCAGCAGTTCCCTGGCTGCTGATTTGCGCCTGCTGCGTTCCCATGGAGAATCAGGCCGGTACCAGCATCTACGGCTCGGTTTCAATTTCCGCACCACCGATATCGCTTCCGCCGTTGGCCTCCATCAATTGGCCAGGCTCCCGAAAGCGGTTCGAGCGCGACAGAGAAACGCCAGGATACTTGCGAAGGGACTTAACGGTATTTCAGGGCTGCAAATGCCGGAATTCATTCCTGGCAGGACTCATGCTTTCAGCTTGTTTACAATCTGTGTTGATGCCAGACGCGCAGGAATGTCACGCGATGAGTTAGCCGAGGCGCTGAGCCGCCGACGTATTCAGACTGCCGTTCATTATCCGCTCCCGCTGCACCGCCAGCCGGTTTTCCGTGGTAATGGACGGGATCGAGGCTTTCCAGTTTCTTCGCGCCTGGCAAGAACGGTTCTATCCCTTCCGGTACACCCGAGGGTGAACGAGGAGGACCTTCGTTATGTTATTCGGTCACTGCGCGAAATCCTGAAAGCTTGATGCAATTAGCGGCAGGGCTTCTTTTTTTCCGCAGCACGCCGAGCGGGGCTGACCGCTTCATCCGCCCTGCGGCAAACATCATCATTGAAACGGTCAATGGCTTCGAGGAGCGGCGCGCCACCTGCCTGCCTTGCAACATGGATAATGGAAGCCATGTCTTTGGGAAGGCAGCGCCCCCGATAGCCGCGCTCGGCGGTAACAATAGTGTGGGACCTTCCAACACGATCATCTGCCAGCCAGAGCTCGCGCAGTTCATTAAACTCTACTCCTAGCCCTTGGGCAATATCATAAAACTGGTTCACGAAGGCAACCTTTGTGGCGAGAAACGCGTTTTCCATATACTTACAGAGCTCGGCGGTCTTCGCATCGGTAATATAGTAATGCGGCAACGGGCCCAGGAACTGCTGGTAGGCCTGGACCACCAGGTTACAGGCGGAGCGTTCTCCTCCAACAATAATGAATCCGTGGCTCTCGATGCCCTTCAAGTTGTGCCAAGTGGTTTCACCTACGTATTCAGGGCTGAAGCAGATCGTCTTGCCGTGCTGCGTAGAAAGCCGGTCAACCGTCCCAGGCGGAACAGTGGACTTAACGCACATGATCGGCGTCACCCAGGAAACCACATCTTCAATCGCCGTGAGATCGCATTGCCCATTCACGCCTTCCGGAGTGGGTACGGCCACGAAGACGAGGTCGCAGTGCTGCAGCGCAGCTCGCCGCCCGGGGTTGTTCATCCCTTTGACAAACTTGTCATAGATCACCAGATCAGGGTTTCCACTCTCATATCCGAAAACTTTCGCCAAAGCTCTCCCGACCACTCCGTAACCAACGATTCCCAACTTCATCGCCATCTTGTCTCCGGACTGCTCTCGTGCGAAATGTGGACTCCCGGTCAGCCCCAAATGTCGTCCCGTTCGCGCGGACAGAGCCGATTGCCGCATCTTGTTAAGAACAAGTATTGTGCTCCGGATACCGCTCTGGATGCAACCCTACCACCGATGGAAGCATAAGGCCCGAGGCGGGTTGTTGGCTGCGGCTGCGGAATGCATGGTGGTAGATCCCCTTCGGCCAAGAGAAGGATGGACATACCAGAGAAATGATTTGGAGGATCTCCAGAGACGAACCGATAGAGCCCGATGTGCATTTGAAGTTTGGGAATAAGCCAGCGTCGCAGCCCGCGCAAACGGCCCTAAAAGCGAAGTGGGCGGCAGCCTTTTCTGGCCGTCGCCCACTTTCCAGTCCTTAGTTTTGCCTTCCTGCCGGCTCGCGACTACGGGCAGCTAAACCCTGCCGGCGGAGTGTACGGGCTCGGAGTCCCAGGATTCTCGGCTGCTTCCTCGTTATTCTCCGCGCAACCCGCCGCGTTGGCCGCCGCCGCTGCCGCATTGGCTGCATCCGCCGCTGCATTCGCCGCTGCCGTAGCATTATTGGCCGCCGTCGTTGCCGCATTCGCCGCATCCTTCGCGTCGTTCGAGCGCGACAACCCGAGCCCCGCCAGCACCGCCGCCGCCGACCCCGCTCCTACCGCTAGAACTCCAAGCGTCGTCGCCGTCGTGATGTGCGGGTTCCCAGATGGAGGCGCCGCAGGAGTTGGCGCCGGCGCCGCCGCCGTCACCGGCAGCGTTACCGTCTTCCCTTCCGGCACGTGCTCCGTCCGCCCCTGCCTCTCCACTTGCAAACTCCCTTCCTTGGCCGTCACCACCAGCGATCCGTCGAGCATGGCCACTTCGCCGCGCGCCGCCGACCCCGCCGCCGGCCTCACCGTCACACCGGCTGCCTTCACCTCCACTCCAGCGCCAGATCCCGGGTGGTACATCGACACATTCCCTCGCCTCAGCAATACCGTTACATCCTTCGCTTGCCGCAGAAAAGACGCTTCCGTCTGGTGCCCGAACACCATCCGGTTGCCTTCGTCCAGCGCCACCACTGCAACCCCATCACTTACCTGTAAATTGTCTCCGCTGAATACGGTCGTGTTCGGCACCAGCGCCTCGCCGCTGAGCGTAGCGTTGCGGCTTCCGGCTATCGAGCCTACCGCTGCCGAGCCCCCCAGCAATGGCATCAGGCCTATACCCATCACCCCCACTAACGCCAGCAGAAATCGCACTAAGCTGCTTCTTTTCAACATCCTGCCTCCATTCGACGCGCTTCTCCAAGGATGAATATCTGAGGCTTATATACTTCCAAGCCACACAAAACATTAAGAATTTATAACCCTTCTCGTTTGCTGTCAAGGATTAAATGCCTTTCCAGAAGCAGCCAACTCCCAATCGGCTATGAGTCGAAATGGCAGAGGTGGCCTTTGAACGTGAAACTCTGCTTCTAGAATTTTTGGCTGGAGATACCTGAACTGTTGGCCTTTAGCCCCACTAGATCAATGACGATTCTGCCCTTCTTAAGCACCTTGATAGCGGCTCGAAACTCGGGGTGGCTGCCCGCCAGGACAATCAGGTCGCTGGTCCGGGTGAGTTCGGAGCAGGACGCCGCCATCAGCCGGGGAAGCAAAGGAAGTTCCTTGCGGATAAAAGCCTGGTTGGCACCCAGCAATCGGTCAAGTCTTACTCGGGGATCGTAGACCGTCACCGTCCGCCCGGCGGCGATCAGCCTTTTGACCAGTTCGCAAGCAGGGCTCTCGCGAAGATCATCGGTGTCGGATTTGAATACCAGGCCGAGAACTCCAATCCTTCGTTTCTTAACCGAAAGCACAAGCTCCACGGCCCTGTCCAAATGGCGGGCATTGCTGGGCAGGATGTTCTGTATCAGCGGAAGGTTCAGTCCGTTTTCGCGGGCGAGCCTTGCAAGCGCTCTGACGTCCTTTGGCAGGCAGGGACCGCCAAACGCAAAACCAGGTTTGAGATACAAGGGCGAAATGTTGAGCTTGGTATCCTGAACGAACATTTGCATGACTTCCTCGCTCGAGATTTCCAACTGCTTGCAGAGAGAACCCATCTCGTTTGCAAAGGAGACCTTCAGCGCGTGAAAACTATTGTCAGCATATTTCAGAATTTCCGCAGCCTTGAATGAGGTCACAAACACGGGCGCGCTGACCGGCTTCCACATCCGGATCAATCGCCGGGCGGTATTGGAGTCGCTGGTGCCAAGCACTGTTCTGGGCGGGTTAAAAAAATCGTGGATCGAGGAACCCTCACGAAGAAATTCGGGATGAAAGCACACGCCAAAATCAAGCCCTGCACGCCTGCGGCTTGCCTTCTCAAGTATGGGCACCCCCAGGCTTTCTGTGGTCCCGGGCGGCACCGTGCTCCTGATTGCGACGACGTGGAACCTCTTCGCGGTCCGCAGTGAGCGTCCGATATCTCCAAGCGCAGATGCAACATGGTCCAGATTGGCGGCGCCACCCCTGCGTGACGGCGTACCCACTGTGACCAGTGAAAGGTCAGCCCCATCAAGCGCCTCTGCCGGATCGAGAGTGGCCCGAAGTCTGCCTTCCGCCACCATTTTCCGAACCAGGCTATCCAAACCTTGTTCCAGCACGGGCGATTGGCCGGAATTCAATAGACGCACTTTAGTCGCAGAAACGTCTACTCCTGTTACCATGTGCCCCATCTGGGCCAGGCACGCACCGGTCACGCTGCCTACATATCCAAGTCCGAGTACCGCGATCTTCATAATGAGGTCTTAATTTCTCCGGGAAGACCAATGCGAAATCGGCGCTTACAGAGAGCTTGAAGCGAATGAGTGAATATAATGGAGGGCGCAAAGTAAAGTCAAAATTCCCGGCCCGCGGCCGACAGTGCAGGAACTATGCCGCGACCGGCAGAGAGTGACTCGATCAGGCAGGGCAAATTGATGTTGCTTCGGAGGTCACCGAGGAACGCTCGACAACAAGGACTGGATTGCCGCCGCCACTTCGCCGTTGCTGCCGAACACAGACGATCCGGCAACCAGAACATCAGCTCCGGCTCCAACTACCAGCGGCGCGGTCTCGTGGTTGATGCCACCGTCCACTTCCACTTCGCAAGTAAGCTCCATTTGCTCGATCTGCCGTCGGACCTCCCGGATCTTCGGCAGCGTCTCCATGATGAACTCCTGCCCACCAAACCCCGGATTGACGGTCATCACGAGAACCAGGTCGAGGCTTCCGATGACCTCTGAAAGAAGACTGGCCGGCGTGGAGGGATTGATGGCCACGCCAGCTTTCTTACCGAGTGAATGGATGTGCTGTATGGCTCGGTGCAGATGCGGCGTGGATTCCTGATGGACGATGATAGTGTCCGCACCCGCCTCCGCGAACGGCCCGATGAAATCCTCCGGCGGCTCAACCATCAGGTGGACCTCCAGCGTCAGATTCGTCAGCGGGCGAAGTGAAGTGACAGCCTGAGTTCCAAAGGTAATGTTCGGAACAAAGCGTCCGTCCATAACGTCAATCTGAATACGATCTACTCCGGCGGCTTGTACCTCCAGAACCTGTTCGCCTAAGCGGGTGAAGTCCGCGGACAGAATCGAAGGCGCAATTTTGATCAAGAGCGTTTCCTCTTGGCGTGACCTTTTCGGAGAAGTTGCGCTGCCGCATGGTCCAGATACCAATTCAAGCTACCGTCGGCCGGCTGGATTCCCTGCGCCGGAAACTGCTTCGGGTCGCGAGATCCCTCAAGCACCTGGCGCAGAACTTCCGCCTTGCCCGCTCCGGAAACTAGAAACACAATCTCGTTGGCCGCGTTGAGGACGGGATAAGTCAGCGTCATTCGGTACATCTGGAGTTTTTCGATGTAGTTCGGGCAAACCCATCTGCGGCTTTCATCGAGGGCCGCGGAACCTGGAAAAAGCGAGGCCGTGTGCCCGTCCGGTCCCAATCCCATAAAAACCAGATCGAAGCGAGGCAGCGCTCCTTCAGGCGGGGCAAGAACGCTGCGGATCTCCGCCTCGTAATCTTCGCTCGCCCCGTCGCGATCGTCTGATTCGGCTATCATGCGGTGGAAATTGTGGGCCGCACCGGGCACCGGCCGCAGCAGAGTCTCGTGAATCATGCGGTAGTTACTTTGGATGTCATCCGGCGGAACACATCGCTCGTCAACCTGGAAAAGATGGACGCTGTCCCACTGGATGCGCTGGGAAAACTCCGGGTTCGCCAACATCTCCAAAAGCGCGCGCCCCATTTCACCGCCCGAGAGCGCAACCGTAAAGCCTTTGCCCTGCTGGACGCGTTCCCGGGCGAGTTCAGTAAAGCGCGCGGCTGCCACGCGGCTCAGATCGTCCAGCCCCGGAAATATCTCGACGTTCGCTTGATCCATCTGCGCATGCACCGTGTCAATCACAGCAGATTACAACTCGACCGCTTGGGCGATCAGATTCAGCATCTCCTCGTAGATTTTGTCCCGCGCCGGGAATTTGAGTTCATCGTTGACCAGTTCGACTTCACCCCTCGCCGTCAAGCGCGTGGTCTTTTCGAGCGGAGCACGACCTGGGATTTCCGCTCTGGTGTGAGCAATGCCTTCCTCGGTAGATTCGATCACTGAAAAAATTGCGGGAGGGTCGGAGCGGGTCTTCAAGGTCACTTTGAACGGCGTTGATGGCTGGCTTGCCTTGTGGCGAACAACCCACTCCACGTGAACGGAGCGGTCCCCGCACCGGAACTCGACCACGCGGTTCGGCCCGGCGCCTGGCGCAAGGCGCGTTACCGGCTGCCAATCAAGGCGGCTGGCCAACCACGCCGTAAGCAGCAGGGCGTGGGCGATGTGGCTGCCTCTCTCATCGGGGGTTGTTTCCCACTCGAATGAGATGTTCGAGAGGTCCTGCAAACAGGAACCGGCTTCGCCAGAATCAAAATTCTGAGCAATCAACTCTCGGCACGGAGTGAGCCGGGCCCAGTTGAGATCGCTGAAGGCTATTCCGTCAGTGGCACGGGACCGCTCCACCTGCCGCGCCAGTGTGGCCAGATCGATTTCCGGTTCTTCAAAGCGGCCAGAATCCACCAGGACCCGGTTTGTACGGCGGAGCACCTGGTCCAGAAACGAGGGCGGCGTGAAGCGCCCCGCCCGCCACCAGAGATACACGGGAAGCTCTGGAACGATCAGCGGGAGGACCACATTGTCCAGCCCATTCACCGCCCCACCCCGGGCCCGGACGTAAATCTGCTCGCAGCAAACCTGCCGTGCGCCCGAAGCAGGAAGATGACACTGGGCGGAGATCCACGCCGTCAGGCCTTCCGGGCTTTCCCTGGGCTCGGCAACCAGCAGGATCGCACGGCACGGGTTCTGGGCGATGATGTGGCTGATCAGCTCGACCGTCTCGCGGCCTTCTTCCTCGCTCTCAACGAATGCAATAAGCGTTAACACGGACGCCCGCATCACCGGATGCTCGGTGCCGTGATCGTCTGCAGCAGCGCGCCACAGGGCGGATAACTCCTCTTCCAGCGTGGCCACATTGGCCGGCTGGAGTTCGCCCCCGGTGAGCGACTTAAACTGTTTAGCTACAGGCAACGAATCCTCCTCGCCATAGAGCTCCGATGCACAGGAAGCGTAACGTGGCGCCGATCTGCTGGGAAATTAAAGCCGATGCCACCGGCGGCCATCCCGATCGAGCAATCGATCAGCGGCTTCGGGGCCCCAGCTTCCCGCCTCGTAGGTCTGCAAGCCCTTATCTCCGTCCTCCTGCCAGCGATCTAGTAGCGGGGTCAACAACTGCCAGGCGAGTTCTACTGCGTCTTCGCGGTTGAAAAGCGTCTGGTCACCCAACATGCTGTCGAGCAGGAGCGTCTCATAGGCACTTGGGGGTTCGCCGCCAAACGACTCGGCGTAGCGGAACTCCATTTTGACCGGACGGATTTCCATCATCGGCGCCGGAAATTTAGCGTTGAAATTGATGGAAATACCTTCGTTGGGCTGGATCCGCATAGCAAGTACGTTCTGCCCCACAGGGTTGTTGGTTTTCCTTCCGAAAACCATGTGCGGAACCCGACGGAACTGGACCACAATCTCCGAGACCCGCTTGGTGAGCCGTTTGCCGGAACGCACGTAGAAGGGAACGTCGGCCCATCGCCAGTTGTCGATGAACAATTTAAGCGCGGCAAAAGTTTCCGTGGTGGATTTGGGGGAGACGTTCGGCTCGGCACGGTAGGCAGGAACCTTTTCGCCCCGGATCCAGCCTTCGCCGTACTGGCCCCGCACTACTAAATCGTCCAGGCAATCAAGATCAATGGGTCGCATCGAGCGCATCACCTTGGCCTTTTCATCGCGAACTTCCACGGCATCGAATGACGACGGCGGTTCCATTGCCACAAGGCTCAACACCGACATCACGTGGTTCTGGATCATGTCACGCAACAGCCCGGCTTCTTCGTAGTAGCGGCCCCGGCCCTCAACCCCAAGGTCCTCGGCAACGGTGATTTCAATATGGTCGATATACCGCCTGTTCCAGATAGGCTCAAAAATGCCGTTGGCAAAGCGGAACACCAGGAGGTTCTGGACGGTTTCCTTGCCCAGGTAGTGATCAATACGGTAGACCTGCTCTTCCTTGAACACCGAATTCACAACGGTAGTGAGTTCGCGGGCACTTTCAAGATCGTGGCCAAAAGGCTTTTCGATTACTACGCGGGTCCAACTTTTTCCGGCGTCTTCAGGTGCGGCCAGACCGGCCGAGCCCAAGTGGCCGATGATGATAGGGAAAGAACTGGGCGGCGTCGCAAGGTAGTAGAGCCGGTTCCCTCCGGTGCCCCGCTCGCTATCTAGTTTATTGAGCAAGTCGCCGAGTTGCTTGTAGGCCTTGCGATCACCAAAATTGTCCGTCAGGTAGTAGAGCGACTCCGTAAAGCTTCTGAGTGAAGCTTCATCCACGGAAGACGGCTGTTCAGAAAATTTGCGGACGGCGTCCGCCATAGCCTCCCGGAATTTTGCGTCGTCATAAGGTGTTTTTGCACAGCCGATCACCGAAAAACCCTGCGGTAACAGACGCTCGCGATGAAGATAATAAAGCGCGGGAATCAACTTCCGCGCCGTGAGGTCGCCGGAAGCCCCGAATATCACCATCGAGCAGGGGGTGGGAATTTTTCGGATCCGCATGCCCACCCGCAACGGGTTCGCGGCAACGGAAATCTCCGCCATAAGGGGTGTCGTCCTTTCCGGACCGGCAATGGGGCCCATCAAGGCGTAACAATAATGTCTATGGTCAGCACATCGTCAGAAATTGCGCGACGCTGCATCGTTGCAAGGCCACTGGGCAAATTGCTGCCGGTCAGCGTTCTGACAATGCACTGGGCAACCCGAACCGGTTAACGAGCTACACGTGCGCTCCCAGTGAAGGCCTTTTTCTTTTGCTCGATGCTCGCCAGCAGTTTCCCGTAATCCTTCGCAAAAGCTTCGACGCCGTTATCCTCAAGTTGTTGGGTCACTGCATCAAGATCGATGCCAACCTCCTGCAGCATCGAAATGACATTGCGGGCCTCGTCAAGCCCCTGCTCAATGGTGTCCGCCTCAGGTTTACCGTGGTCGCGGTAGGCATCAATGGTCTGGCTGGGCATGGTGTTCACGGTATCCCGGCCGATCAGTTCCTGGACGTAAAGGATGTCGTTGTATTTGGGATTCTTCGTGCTCGTCGAGCCCCACAGCGGCCGCTGAACACGCGCGCCCTTTTTCGCCAGCGCCTCGAAGCGTGGCGTTAAAAAGATTTCTTTGTACTTCTGGTAGATCAGCTTGGTATTGGCCACCGCAACCTTGCCGAAAAGTCCTTCCAATTTCCGGCGCTCCTCCGGCGTTTTGGCATTCGCCAGCTTTGCCTCCAACTGTTTGTCCACCAGCGAATCAATACGGCTCACGAACACGCTGGCCACGGATGCCAACCGGTCGATCGGTTGCCCCTGGGCCACTCGCTTCTCAAGCGCTTTCAGGTAGATGTTAGCAACGTCCGCATAGCGGTCCATGCCAAAGAGCAAAGTGATGTTGATGTTGATCCCTTCACCGATGGTCTGCTCGATGGCAGCCAATCCTTCTTTTGTCCCGGGTATCTTGATCATCACATTCGGCCGGTTCACAGCACGGAACAACCGCCGCGCCTCTTCAATGCTTCCCTGGGTATCGTGGGCAAGAAGGGGAGAAACTTCCAGGCTCACGTAACCGTCCAGTCGGTCCGTCCGCTCGAAGACGTCACGAAATACGTCCGTGGCCTTCTGAATGTCTTCCACTGCCACCTTCTGGAAAATCTGCGGCGCCTCAAGCCCCTCGCCGACAAATTTGCTGATGCTCTCGTCATAATCGTCACTACCGGCAATGGCCTTTTCAAAAATGCTCGGATTCGACGTGACTCCCAGCAAGCCATCATCATCGATCCGCTTTTTCAATTCGCCGGAAAGGATTTCCTTGCGGCTAATATAATCGTGCCAGACGCTCTGGCCGTACTTTTGCAATTCTTTCAAAGGATTCTCGCTCATCGATCAGTTCCTCCTATTGTTAATTCCCTCAACGCGCCAGGAGTTGGTGGGCCCGGCGAACGATGTTGTCTGATGTAAAGCCAAACTTTTCCGCCAGCACCTTGTAAGGCGCGGAAGCGCCAAAGTGCGTCATCCCAATCACAGCGCCTTTGAGGCCGATATATCGCTCCCAACCGAACGGGGCCGCCGCCTCGATAGCCAGCCGGGCGGTGACAAGAGGCGGCAGGACCTCGTCCTTATAAGTCTGAGGTTGCTTTTCAAACAGGTCCCACGACGGCATGCTGACCACGCGGGCGGCGACGCCTTCTGCGACCAGTTTTTCGTACCCATCCAGCGCCACAGAAACTTCAGAGCCCGAGGCGATCAGAATGATATCCGGTCGTTTGCCCGGTGAATCCCCCAGGATGTAAGCTCCCTGGGCCAGTCCCTCAGCGCTAGCATACTTCTCGCGGTCAATCACCGGAAGCTTTTGCCGGGTCAGCGCCAGTGCCACCGGTCCGTCGTTCCTTTCAATCGCCATTCGCCACGCTACTGTAGTTTCATTCGCATCAGCAGGCCTGATCAGCGACAGGTTCGGAATGGCGCGCAAGGACGGGATCTGTTCGATGGGCTGGTGAGTCGGCCCATCCTCACCCAGGAAAATACTGTCATGGGTATAGACAAAAATTGAATGGATTCCCATCAATGCGGCCAAGCGGAGCGTGGGACGCATATAGTCTGAAAAAATCAGGAACGTCGCCCCATACGGAATCAGTCCGCTCAAGGCCATTCCGTTCAGCGCGGAACCCATGGCATGCTCCCGCACTCCGAAAGTAAAATTCCGTCCGCCGTAGCCGCCTTTCTTGAAGTATCCGAGCTTTTTGATCAGCGTGTCGGTGGAGGGAGAAAGATCCGCTGAGCCGCCGATCAGCATGGGCAGATCATCGGCAATGGCATTCAGCACGGCCCCGGAGGCCTGCCGTGTGGCGGTCGGCCCGTCAGAGGGCTTGAAAGTCGGGAGCTTTGATTTCCAATTCGCTAACTGCTCGCCGCGCACGTAGCGATCCCATTCGGCGGATAGATCGGGGAAAGCATTTCGATAGGCGTTCAGGCGTTCCTGCCATTCAGTCTCGGCCTTCTCGCCCCGCTCGATGGCGTCACGGAAATGAGCAAGGACGTTATCGGGAATATAAAATTTCGGCTCCAGCGGTATCCCCAGATACTCCTTCGAAAGCTTCACTTCTTCTTCACCCAACGGCGATCCATGTGCACCCGCCGTGTCGTGCTTGTTCGGGCTGCCATAAGCAATGTGGGTCCGCACCATGATGATCGACGGCCGCTCGGTTTCAGCCTCTGCAGCCCTCAGCGCCGCGTCGATCGCTTCCAGGTCGTTGCCGTCTTCGATTTTCTGTACGAACCATCCATAGGCTTCAAAGCGCTTGGCGCGATTTTCGGTAAAGGCCAGCTCCGTAGATCCTTCGATGGAGATGTGATTGTCGTCGTACAGGTAGATCAGGTTGCTCAAACCCAGATGACCGGCCAGAGAGGCTGCTTCGGATGACACGCCTTCCATCAGATCACCGTCGCTGACGATAGCGTAAATCTTGTAATTCAGCAGATCGTGTCCAGGGCGGTTGAAATGCGCGGCAAGATACTTCTGGGCGATCCCCATGCCGACGCCGTTCCCGAATCCCTGTCCCAGCGGGCCCGTGGTGGTCTCGATTCCCCTGTCCAGGTTATATTCCGGGTGACCCGCTGTCTCGCTGCCCCACTGTCGGAACTGCTTGAGTTCTTCCAGCGGCATATCATAGCCAGTCAGATGGAGCAGGCTGTAAAGCAGTATGCATCCGTGACCCGCTGAAAGGATGAAGCGGTCGCGGTTGGGCCACCGAGGTTTCAGCGGGTCGTACCGCATGTACCGGGTCCACAGCACGTACGCCATGGGCGCTGCGCCCATGGGCATCCCAGGGTGGCCGGAGTTTGCCTTCTGGACGGCGTCCATCGCCAGGCCACGAATAGTGTTGATGCAAAGCAGGTCTAGCTCTGCTCCGCTCCGGATGTCCTTTGAAGTTTGAGCTGCTGTGTGTCCGTCCAAAGCGATTCGCTCCTGTTCTGGATTTGCGCAACGGTGAACTGTAGCCCTCGATGAGCCTGGCGCGCATTCCGCTCGAGCCATCATCCATTTACCTTAGATGCGCGAGGGACCGGGTTGTAACGTCCAAGGGGTGTATTATATTCCTTTTGCGGGACGAAAACTCAGATCACAACGAAAACAGCGGCCGAGATCCGCGGATACCCTGAAACCGCTTTGCTTGGAGGGGTTCGAACGAAGGAGGCGACGATGGTCAAGAGGCATCTTGGAGTGATGGGAATGGGAGTGATGGGCAAGAACCTTGCCCTCAACGCAGAGAGCAAGGGCTTCTCCGCAGCCGGTTTCGATATTGATCAGGGAAAAGTCAAGAAAGTTGCGGACGAAGTGGCTGGCAAGCAGATCACGGTGACGAATTCACTCAAGGATTTCGTCGCAGCGCTCGAAAAGCCGCGGCGCATCTTGATGATGGTGCCGGCGGGCAAGGCCGTCGATGCCGCGCTCAACGATCTGAAACCTCATCTTGAAAAAGAAGACATCGTCATCGACGGCGGCAACTCATATTTTAAAGATACAGAGCGCCGCGCGCAGGAGTTGGACCAGGCCGGATTGCGATTCTTCGGAATGGGCGTGAGCGGAGGCGAGGAAGGCGCGCTCCACGGGCCATCTCTGATGCCGGGCGGACACGAAGATTCCTACCGGCACCTCGAGCCTATGCTCACCAAAATGGCAGCGCAGACCAAGGACGGCCCCTGTGTCACCTACCTTGGGCCCCGCGGCGCGGGCCATTATGTCAAGATGGTGCACAATGGGATTGAGTATGGCATCCTGCAGACCATCTGCGAGACGTATGACATCTTCAAGAATGTGCTTCGGCTTACCACCCCGGAAATTCACGACATCTTCGACGAATGGAACGCCTCCGATCTGAATTCGTACCTGCTGGAAATCACCGCGCTGGTTCTGGGCAAGAAGGATGACGAAACCGGCCAGCCGCTGGTCGACCTGATCGTCGACGAAGCCCAGCAGAAAGGTACCGGCAAGTGGACGGCACAGGATGCCATGGACCTTGGAGTGGCGGTGCCGACGCTGACCTATGCTGTGGAGGCGCGCATCCTCTCCGGACAGAAAAACGAACGCGTCGCCGCCTCGGAAATCCTGAGCGGCCCTAAAGAGGTCTTCTCGGGCGACCTCACTCTGTTTTTGAATCACATGCGGGAAGCTTATCGAGTTGCGGTGATGGTCTGCTACGCACAGGGCTTTGAGCAGCTTCGGGTGGCCTCTCAAGAGTATCAGTACAACCTCAATTATGCCGAAATCGCCCGCATCTGGAAAGGCGGCTGCATCATCCGCGCCAAGATGCTCGACATCATCCAGCAGTCATTTGCCATGGACTCCGCTCTGCCGAACTTGATGCTGGCGCCGATCTTCAGCGCGACGATCAATAAATCTTCGGCTGCCCTGCGCGATGTGGTGATGGCGGCAACTCAGGTTGGCACCCCGTGCGTGGCCTTTTCCACGTCGCTCGGCTATATCGACAGCTACCGGCAGGAACGCCTTCCGGCAAACCTGCTGCAGGCACTGCGCGATTGCTTTGGCGCACACACATATCACCGCACGGACAAGGAAGGCGTGTTCCACACGGAGTGGGCAAAATGACAGTTAACGCCAGATTGCTTTCGGCATCTTGAGCTTATGGACGGAGAACTCCTAACGTTCTCGTTTCCCGTGAGAAAGGGAAAGGAAAAGAGAAGGTGAACACTTCGGGATTGATGGGCGGCAAGGCAGGCCGCGAACTGAATCTTTACGTCAACGGCCAATGGCGGCGCGCGCAATCCGTTGACTACCAGGACGTGATGAATCCGGCAACGGGCGACGTCATCGGGCGGGTGCCGCTTGCCGCGCGTGAGGATGTTGACCGTGCCGTGAGCGCCGCCAGCCAGGCTTTCCCAGAATGGCGCCGTACCCCGCCCGAAGACCGCATCCAGTATCTCTTCAAACTGAAGCAGGTTCTGGAAGACCATTTTGAAGAGATCGCTCGGACCATCACCATTGAAAACGGAAAGATCCTGGCGGAATCGCGAGGAGAATTGCGGCGCGCAGTCGAAAACGTCGAAGTCGCCTGCGGAATTCCCACCCTGATGCAGGGCTACAACCTGGAAGACGTCGCGCAGGGAATTGATGAAACCATGATTCGCCAGCCGCTGGGCGTGGTGGCTGCGATCACACCCTTCAACTTTCCGGCGATGATCCCCTTCTGGTTTCTACCGTATGCGCTGGCGTGCGGCAACACCTTTATCCTGAAGCCCTCCGAGCGGGTACCGCTTTCAAGCTCCTTGCTGTTTGAACTGATGGACCAACTGAAACTTCCGCCCGGCGTCCTGAATCTGGTTCACGGCTCCAAAACCGCGGTTGACGCCCTGCTCGAGCATCCCGACGTCCGCGCCATCAGTTTCGTCGGCTCAACGCCAGTGGCAAAGTACGTGTATGCACAGGCGGCAGCTCACGGAAAGCGAGTGCAATGCCAGGGCGGAGCCAAGAACCCCGTGCTGGTTCTGCCGGACGCTGACATCGATGCCGCAACGCGGATTACCTGTGACAGCGCCTTCGGGTGCGCCGGTCAGCGATGCCTGGCTGTATCTGTCGCGGTCACGGTGGGCGAGGCGCGGGAGAAGTTTACGCAATGCATCACGGATGCCGCGAGCTCGCTTCGCGTTGGCAATGGTCTCGAGGAGGACGTACAGATGGGACCCGTGATAACGCCGGAGAGCAAAGCTCGAATCGAGAACTTCATTGCCAAAGGCGTGGACGACGGGGCCAAAGTGGTGATGGATGGCCGCGATGACGCGGTCGCGAAAGGCAAGGGCAATTTTCTCAGGCCCACCCTACTGGAGGACGTGCCGCCCGGCAGCGTAGTGGCCCAGAATGAGATCTTTGGTCCCGTCCTCACCGTAAACCACGTCAGGAGCCTGGATGAAGGAATTGAATTCCTTTCTCTCAGTCCTTTTGGTAACCAGGCTTCGGTTTTCACCACCAGCGGGGCCGCCGCGCGCCGATTCCGGCATGAAGCGCCGGTCGGTAATATCGGGATCAACATCGGCGTGGCTGCGCCCATGGCCTATTTCCCTTTCAGCGGCTGGAAAGACAGCTTCTTCGGCGTGCTGCACGCCCAGGGCCGCGACGCCGTCCAGTTCTACACCCAGGAGAAGGTGGTCATCGAACGCTGGCCGAAAGAGTGGTCGCGCAAATTCTAACCTCGCCGGCAGCCATCCGCGTTTACCATTGACTCTTGGTCTCAGGCCGAGCCTCTGCTTGTGGCCTGCTTGAAATCGAGTCCCGAAGGCTCATTCCGGTGAGGTCTACAAATGAATCGAAGTGCCCTCAGGCCTGTTGTATTATTCATCGTGTTACTGGCCGCCCTGCCCGCCCTTGCCCAACCCAGGCATGCGCTCACCTTCGATGACCTGATGAAAATCCAGCGGATCGCCGATCCGCAGGTCTCGCCGGACGGCCAGTGGATCGCTTACGTCGTCTCCACGCCCGATCTCGACGGCAACAAGATGGTCAGCCACATCTGGCGGCTCCCGCTTGCAGGCGGCGAACCCCGGCAACTCACTCGCGGCGATGCTCCGGATTCGCGCCCGCGCTGGTCGCCAGATTCCAAGTCCATTGCGTTCATGTCGTCACGAGGCGGCGGATCGCAGGTCTGGATCATCCCCGCCGATGGAGGTGAAGCACGCCAGCTAACTGATCTCGCCACGGAAGCCGACGGCGTCACCTGGGCCGCCAAGGCTGACGCGCTGCTCTTCACCTCGGAAGTCTACCCCGATTGCTCCGGCGAAGCGTGCAACAAGAAACGGCTTGACGAGGAGAAGTCCAGCAAGGTCAAGGCTCGCGTCATCGACCGTCTCTTTTTTCGCCATTGGGACCACTGGCTGGAGGGAAAAGTCACTCACCTGTTTGCGGTTTCGCCCGATGGAGGCGAGCCGCGCGACCTCACTTCCGGCCCCTACACTTCGCCCACTTTTTTCCTGGGCGCTCCTGACGGTTATGCCTTTTCGCCCGACGGGAAGGAAGTCTGCTACACCTCCAACCATTCCCAGCCACCCAGCTCTGTTGCGTGGACTACCAACAACGATCTGTACCTGGTCAGCGCCACGGGGGGCGAGGCGAAGAACATTACCGCCGCCAATCCCGGCTCCGACGCTGCGCCCCAATATTCGCCGAACGGCCGCTACATCGCCTACACCTCTCAGGCCACGGACGGCTACGAGTCCTCTCTTTTTCGCTTGCGGGTCTATGACCGCGAGACCGGCCAGATCAAAGACCTCACGACTGGATTCGACCAGTGGGTGCTGAGTTTCACCTGGGCGCCCGATTCCGACACTCTCTATTTTATTGCGCCCGAAGGCATCGAACAGCCTATCTTTAAAACGTCAATCAGCCATCCGCGTGTCACAAAGGTACTCGACGGTTACAACGGCGAGCTTTCGGTGGCTCCTGGCGGCAGGCTTGTTTTCACCCATCAGAGCCTGACCCAGCCGCCCGAAATCTACACTGCTTCAACGTCCGGCGGCCCGTTGACGCAACTGACCCACATGAACGAGGCTGTAATGGCCGGCATCGAAATGAATCCGGCTGAATCGGTCAAGACACCTGGCGCGCTCGGCGCACAGATCGAAAGCATTCTGGTGAAGCCGCCCAACTTCGATGCCAACATGAAATATCCCGGCCTAATGCTGATCCACGGCGGTCCGCAAGGCGCCTGGAACGATTCCTGGTTCTACCGCTGGAATGCGGAGCTGTTCGCTTCCTTCGGTTATGTGGTAATGGCGACCAACTTCCACGGCT
Source organism: Terriglobia bacterium (assembly GCA_036278995.1). Lineage (GTDB taxonomy): Bacteria > Acidobacteriota > Terriglobia > UBA7540 > UBA7540 > SCRD01. Next base: position 34,936 of record DASUJZ010000093.1, read on the forward strand.
CCATCGGTTATGGCCAGCCCTTCACGGCAGAAATTTCAGGCGACTGGGGCGGCGCTCCCTATGAAGATCTGATGAAGGCCACGGATTCTCTCGAGAAGCTGCCCTACGTGGACAAGGACCACATCGGTGCGGCCGGCGCCAGTTACGGCGGTTACATGATCGACTGGATTGAAGGCCACACGGACCGCTTCAAGGTGCTCGTCTCGCATGACGGCGTATTCGATCTGCGCTCCATGTACGGTGAGACGGAGGAACTCTGGTTTCCGGAATGGGAATTGAAAGGGATACCATGGAAAAACCCCGCACCCTACGAAAAATGGTCCCCGTCACATTACATCCAGAACGCCAAAACGCCCATGCTGATCTTTCAGGGCAACAGGGATTATCGCGTGCCGGAGGGCCAGTCGTTCCAGCTCTTCACCACGCTCCAGCGCCAGGGCGTGCCTTCCAAACTTGTCTATTTGGAGCAGGAAAGCCACCTTGTCCTGAAGCCGCTCGATAGCCGCTTCTGGTACACGACCGTGCAAAATTGGCTGGCGAAGTATTTGAAGAAGTAGTCAGGAGCGAGAAGTGAGAAGTCAGGAGTCATGAGTCAGAAGTCGGGAGGTCGGAACTGCCCGCTTCTCTGCCGCGCGCCGTGGTCCCGCCTTTCGGGATGATGTGTATGTTTTGATGGAAACGGGCGGCATCTTGCCTGAAATGGCAGTGCCGCATTCCGTTGCGGCCCCTATCTTCTGATTCCTGGCTCCTGACTGCTGTATTCGGGCTTCTGCCTACCGGCTTCTGACTTCTGTCTCCTGCCTTCGCTGCCCCCTTCCAACTTTCAGCTTTCACCTGTAAACTCTTCTTTCACAACCCTCCTACAAAGGACGGACTCATGACCAAAGATGAAATTGTCAGCAAGCATAAAGATTATCTCTTCAACTGCGTCGCCACCTACTACAAGGACCCGTTGGTCCTCGACCGTGGTAAAGGGCAGTACCTCTGGGATCTTGATGGGAACCAGTATCTCGACTTCCTGGGCGGCATCGTCACCATCAGCGTGGGCCACGCCAATGAAAAAGTGAATTCAACAATCAAGGCGCAGACCGACCGCCTGCAGCACGCCTCAACGCTTTTCCCCTCTGAACCTATCGTGGCTCTGGCCGAAAAGATGGCCCAGATAGCGCCGGGCAAACTCCAGAAGAGTTACTTCACCAACAGCGGCTCTGAGGCCAACGAAGTGGCCGTTTTGACGGCGCGCATGCACACCGGCCATTACGACATCATTGCGTTGCGCCACGGTTACAGCGGCCACACTCAGCTTGCGAAATCCCTCACCGGGCTCAGCACCTGGCGGAAAGCCGGCATCGTCCCTTTCGGCATCGTTCACGCGCCCGCGCCATACTGTTACCGGTGCCCCTACGGCCTCAGCCATCCAAGCTGCGAGCTGCGGTGTGCGAAGGATGTTGAAGAAGTCATCAAGACTTCCACCGGCGGAGCCGTGGCCGGCATGCTGGCGGAAACCATCCAGGGATTGGGTGGCGTCATTGTGCCTCCCTCCGGATATTTCAAGATAGTTGCCAATATTGTGCGCAACTACGGCGGGCTTTTCATTGCCGATGAAGTCCAGGCGGGCTTTGGGCGCACCGGCAAGCGCTGGTTCGGCATCGAGCACTGGGAGGTTGAGCCGGACATGATGACGTGCGCCAAAGGCATGGCCAATGGCGTTCCCGTCGGCTGCACCATCGCACGGCCAGAAATCGCGGACAGCTTTAAGGGCCTCACCATTTCGACCTTTGGCGGAAATCCCGTCACCTGCGTGGCGGCCAAGGCCACGATTGACCTGATTGAAGAAGACCGTCTGATGGACAATGCCGAGGCCGCGGGCAAGCGTTTCCTTGACGGCCTGGAAGGCCTGAAGCAGAAGCATGCCTCGATCGGCGACGTTCGCGGAATGGGTTTGATGGTGGGCGTCGAACTGGTGAAGGATAGGGAAACCAAAGAACCTGCCGGCGACCTTGCCAATCGAGTCCTGGAGCGCGCGCGGGCCAACGGTCTGGTGATCGGCAAGGGCGGCCTCTATGCCAACGTGCTGCGCATGTCGCCGCCGCTCAACATCCCCCCGGCTGACGTTGATCGGGCCGTGACCATTCTGGACAAGAGCTTGGAAGAGGCGGCGAAGGCGTAAAAAAACCTGAGTGATGCCGGAATCGGTCATCTCCGTATTCGAAGTGTCGCACCGCGCACAAGAAGATCATCACAGAGAGCTGAAGAATGAATTATCGGGAACTGGGCAGGACGGGATGGAAGGTTTCAGAAATCAGTTTCGGCGCCTGGGCCATTGGCTCGATGTGGGGTAGCGTGGACGAAAAGGAATCTATAGCCGCGCTCCACAAGGCTCTCGACGTGGGCATCAACTTTTTCGATACCGCCGACGTTTACGGCGACGGCCGCAGCGAGCGCCTGCTTGGCCGGCTCCGCAAAGAGCGCCAGGAACCGTTTTATATTGCCACCAAGGCCGGCCGCCGTCTGCCGTCCCAGACTCTCGAGGGCTACAACCGGGAGAATCTGACTCGCTTTGTGGAAGACAGCCTGCGCAATCTCCAGATGGATTGCGTGGACATCGTTCAGCTTCACTGCCCACCCAACAAGGTCTACTACACTCCTGAAGCCTTTGAGGCGCTGGAAGGGCTGGTGAGGGCCGGGAAGATCCGCCACTACGGCGTCAGCGTCCGCACCTGCGAAGAGGGCCTCAAGGCGCTCGAATATCCCGGCATCCAGAGCGTCCAGATTATCTTCAACCTGTTTCGTCACCGCCCTTCAGAGCTCTTTTTTCCTGAAGCCAAACGTCACCGCGTGGGCATTCTGGCGCGGGTGCCGCTGGCCAGCGGCATGCTGACCGGCCGCATGTCCCGAGAGACCACTTTCGCCCAAGACGACCATCGCAGCTTCAACCGCGAGGGTGCGAAGTTTGACAAGGGCGAAACTTTCTCCGGCGTCGATTACAATCTGGGCCTTGCAGTCGTCGATCAGTTGCGGCCGCTCGTCCCTGAGCGAGCCACCATGGCCCAGTTTGCTCTGCGCTGGATTCTCATGTTTGACGCCGTCACCTGCGCCATTCCCGGGGGCAAGCGGCCTTCACAGGTGGAAGACAACGCGCGCGCATCCGCTCTGCCGCCCCTCAGTGACGAGGTAATGCACAAAGTGCGCGAACTCTATGACACACGGCTGCGGGAACTGGTGCATCAACGCTGGTAGCCCCCAAATCTCCGCATCGCGCCCGGTCGAACAGCGCGCTTGCCGTGATGTAAGAAAACCCTTTGCATTCCGACGCGGCCTCCGTTACACAGATTAATCACACGGTGAGTGACACGCAGCACCAGCGTGTCCCAAGGGTCATTGCGGCATGATGGACATCCGCGCGAAATTTCGCGAATGGTCGTTTGACGGA
>DASUJZ010000094.1:0-4469 GCA_036278995.1 Terriglobia bacterium
CATTCCGAACGCCATGGTCTACCAGGTACTGATGGACAGGGAGCGCAACCGCGCCACGGGACTGCTTTATATCGATCGCAACACGCGAGAGGCGAAGGAAATCAAGGGGCGGGTGGTAGCGCTGTGCGCGCAATCGCTCGAATCGGTGCGCATCCTTTTCAATTCCGCCAACCGGCAATACCCGAATGGCCTGGCCAACTCCAGCGGCGTGCTGGGGCACTACCTGATGGATCACATCTCGGGAGGCGGCGCCAGCGGGGAGTTGCCGCAGCTTGCCGGAAAGCCAACCCTCGATGCTCCGGACAGGCCAGACGGCATTTATGTGATCCGCTTCCGAAACACTCAGAAGGGACCGCGGTCGCAGAAATTCCTTCGCGGCTACGGCTTCCAGGGAGGCGGCGGCGTGAAGTTCAACATGAATGCTCCCGGTTTTGGCGAGGCCTTCAAGAAGGCCATTCAGGACCCGGTTGTGTCAATCAGCCTGGGCGGCTTCGGTGAGTGTTTGGCGCGCTGGGACAACTATGTGGAGATCAATCCAAACGTTGTGGACACGTATGGAATCCCTGTGCTGAATTTTCACATGAAGTACGGCGAGAACGAATACGCCATGCTGCAAGACATGGCCGATTCTGCAGCCGAGATGCTCGAGATAACCGGAGCAAAGAACATCCATCGCAACATACGCGCGGATGGACCGGGATGGGCGATTCACGAGGTGGGCATCGCGCGCATGGGCGACAATCCCAAGGCATCGGTGCTCAACCAGTTCCAGCAGACCCACGACGTCAAGAACCTCTTCGTTCTGGACGGATCGGGATTCACATCGACGGCCTGCCAGAACCCAACTCTTACCATCATGGCATTGTGCGTCCGTTCGTGCGACCACATGATGCAGGAACTGAAGCGCGGAAATCTTTAGAGCGGATAGCAAAATCCTTCATAGAAGAATTCGCAGCGAGTGGCAGACTCTACTGGTGGCGTCGGTGTAACTGAGGGCAATCTGGCAACGTCTAAGGGTGCGATATTCAGCCGTTTTCGCGCGAGGATTCGGCGGAGCGGGTTCCACACGAAAGGGGCAGACATGATCCAGCGGAGTAGAAGTGCGGCTGCGGCCGCCATCGGATTTTCATTCGCGTTTGTTGTGTTGATTTGTACCGTGAACGGCCCGCAAGCGCGGGCGCAATCGGCGCCAAGCTCCACGGGGCAATCCGCTCAAGCTCCTGGGAACAAGACGGCGGCAGGGGCTTACAAGAACATCAAGGTCCTTAAGGACATCCCAGCCAATGAACTGATCCCGACCATGGAATTTATCTCAGCATCGCTCGGTGTGCGCTGCGGCTTTTGCCACGTCGAGCACCACTTTGATCAGGACACCAAAAAACCCAAGCAGCGCGCTCGAGAGATGATGCAGATGATGTTCGCCATTAACAAGGACAATTTCCACGGAGACCTGGAAGTGACCTGCAACACCTGCCACAACGGTTCCGAACATCCTGCGGGTCTTCCGGCAATTGCCGAGGCCGGCGAAACACCGATGAGTGCTGCTCATCCTGAGGAAGAGGCCGGGCGCGCGAATATTGCCTCACTTCCCCAGCCTTCGGCCATCGTTGCCAAATACGTAGAGGCACTGGGCGGCGCGGACGCACTCGGAAAGATCAAGAGTCGAGTGATTACAGGCACGATGACGGCCGCTGGGCATGCCATGCCCGTTGAGATCTACGCCAAGGCCCCGGACATGCGGGCCCTGGCGATGAAGTCCCCGCGCGGGGAGAGTGTAACGACTTTCAATGGCCACGAGGGCTGGGTTTCCATGATGCCTCGGCCTCCGCATCCGCTGGAAGGCAGCGAGCTTGACCGTGCGAGCCTCGAGGGTGATTTCTATTTCCCGTTGGATATCCAGAAAATCTTTAGATCGATGCGCGAACGCCCTCCGCAAAAAGTTGGCGATGAGCAAGCGTACGTGGTGCTTGGCATCCGTCCGGGCAAGCCGCCTGTACAACTCTTCTTTAGCCAGCAGTCGGGACTGCTGCTGCGCATGATCTACTTTACCCAGACTCCACTCGGTCGCCTGCCGCAGCAGACTGACTTTTCTGACTACCGCGAGGTTGACGGAGTAAAAGTGCCTTTCCAGTGGACGATTGCCGAGCCCCGGAGCCGGTCCACCGTCCAGGTGGCGCAGGTGCAGCAGAACGTTCCGATCAGTGATTCGAAGTTTTCGATCCCGGCGGCGCCAAGCCCGGCGGGGCAGTAGACACCAGCGACGGCTGGGGCAGGGGCTGCGGAGATCAGGTCCGCGGCCCCTGTCAATACTTGCGCAGCACTCCAATCACCCGTCCCTGGATTCGAACGTCGCCGGCGGGCACGATGATCGGATCCATTTGTGCATTCGCGGGCTGCAGCCTGACCTTGCCTGCCCCTTCCAAAAAGAAGCGTTTCAGCGTGGCCTCGGTTCCACCAATCAGCGCTACCACGATTTCGCCGTTCTGCGCCGTGTCGGCGGTTTCCACCAGAATATAGTCTCCGCTGCAGATGTGATCGTCCACCATGGAATCGCCTTTGACGCGCAGAACATAAATTTTTCCTTTGCGGCTCGCGAAATCGCCCAGTGAGAAGTTCTCAGGCTGCGCAACCGCTTCCACTGGCTGGCCTGCAGCGATATGCCCGAGCAGCGGGAATTCAAGGTTCGGTAAGGGATGGAAGTGTACGGAACCCGCGGGCAATGCCGCCGGCGGTGCGCTCCCAACAGCCGGCTGAGCCGCCTCGGAGCGGATGTTTCCCTTGCCATACGGAACTGACCCGGGTATTGCAACGACTTCCACCGAACGACTCTGGTTGTACCGCCGGCGGATAAATCCCTTTCTCTCGAGCACCTGGAGATGCTTGTGGACAGTCGCCAGCGAGGAGAGATGGAGTCCTGCCGCCATCTCTTCGAAGCTCGGCGAGTACCCATGCCGATTGATGAAGTGGATCAGAAAATCCAAAACCTGTTTCTGCCGCCGCGTCAGTGCCATCGGATTCTCCTGCTGAGGCCCTCGGAACCACAGGGCCTTGGATGCTGGTAATTATAGGCGAATAAAAAGCGAATGGGCAAGCGGAATTATTTCGCTTTGTGGTCCTCTCTTATAAAGGATCACCGGACGGCCGACCCCGCCGGCGCAGTGCCGTTGGAGACACGCGATCTCGCCACGAACACGGGCCAGTTCGATTGCGCGGCGAGATAAGCTGCCTGGCCTCGGCTTTACCTCCGACCAAGCTACCAGCGATTACCTTTTGGTCAATTTACATGACTGTTGACAGCCTATGCCGACCGCGATATCCTGCCTGCGCCCAAAATCCATGATCGAACGACCGGCTTGGCTATTCTGGAGGGGGTAGCAAGTCATCGTGAAGAACGCCGCACATCTCTTGGCTGCCTGTATATTTCTGCTGACGAACTGCGGGGGTGGTTCGAGCGCCGCGGTCTCAACGGGCCGAAACAACCTTCAACTTTCCGTCGCAATATCGCCCGCAACCCAGCAATCGATTGATGCAGGGCAGACGGTGACATTTACGGCCAGCGTTTCCAGTGATCCCAACGGCCAGGGCGTTTCCTGGAGCATAGCCGGTGGGGGTTGCAGCGGGAATGCTTGCGGGTCATTAACGAACACATCCATTGAGTCAGCAACTTATATTGCTCCCGCCGCAGTTTCTTCGGCAATGAGCGTCGCGGTAAAGGCCACCTCGGTGGCGAAAAACACTGCCTCCGCGTCAGACCTGGTGAGGGTGAATCCGCCCCCGAGCATTTCCACTACCTCATTGCCGGCGGGAGTCGAGGGAAATTCCTATAGCGCCAGGCTGCAGGCAAGCGGGGGAACGGATCCCCTTCTGTGGTCGATTGCAGCCGGCAATCCTCCTGCCGGGCTCTCTCTGGATGCGAGCACCGGCGTGATATCCGGAACACCCACTTCGTCGGGCGCCGCGACTTTCACCGTGCAGGTCACCGATTCGGCTCCAATTCCAATGTCGGCTACTCAGCAACTCAGCATCGAAATTGCCAGCCGCCTGGTTGTTACAACTACTTTGCTGCCGAACGGATTCGTGAATACCGCTTACAGCGCGACTTTACAGGCCAGCGGCGGGACGGCACCTCTTTCCTGGACCATTGCAGCCGGGAATCTTCCCGCCGGCCTTTCACTGAATGCAACGACCGGCATCATTTCCGGGACACCTACCGCTTCAGAGAAGTCAACGTTTACTGTGAAGATCGCTGATTCGTCCACGCAGACCGCGACCCAGCAGCTCAGCATCACCGTCGAACCGCCTTTGACGATCACGACGAAAGCGCTGGCCGACGGAACGGAGAATGTACCCTACAATGCCACTGTGGAAGCTGCTTATGCGACGCTGCCGGTGACCTGGAGCATCAGTTCGGGCGCGCTGCCAACCGGGCTGTCTCTTGACCCCGGCAGCGGTAGCGTGACCGGAACTCC
>DASUJZ010000095.1:0-14055 GCA_036278995.1 Terriglobia bacterium
GCTCTTGTGGGAATCAACCATCGGACGGCGCCCGTGGAAGTCCGCGAGCGGATGAGCATTCCGGACTCGCGGCTTCAGGAAGCTGTCGCCGATCTGGTGCGCCGCGACGGCATTGAAGAGGGCCTGATTCTCTCCACCTGCAACCGCGTGGAGTTGGTCGCCAATGCCCGGGACGGCGTTGCGCCGGGGCCCGTCATTCGCACTTTCCTTGCCGACCATCATCAGTGCAACCTGGCGCTTTACGAAAGCCACTTCTATCAGTATCGCCAGCAGGAAGTAGTCGAACACCTTTTTCGCGTGGCCTCAAGCCTGGATTCTATGATTGTGGGCGAACCCCAGATACTCGGCCAGTTGAAGCAGGCCTACACCGCCGCGCGCCGGGCGGGAGCTTTGACCGGCACGCTGAACGAGATCAGCCTTCAGGCCCTGGCAGTGGGGCGCAAAGTGCGGCGAACCACCGCCATCGGCGAATCAGCCGTTTCTGTCTCCTACGCCGCCGTCGAACTGGCACGGAAGATTTTCGGCGACCTGGCAGGAAAAACCATCCTGGTTTTGGGCGCGGGCAAAATGAGTGAAATCGCTGCTCGGAACCTGATCCGGAGCGGCGCGGGCGCTATCCTGGTAGCCAATCGCACCTACGAGCGCGCGGTTGAACTGGCCAAAGCATTTCACGGCACGGCCATCCGCATCGAGCAGATGCTGGACCATGTCGAGAAAGCCGATATCGTCATCTGCTCGACGGCCGCCCCGCACTACGTCATCCATCGTCACCATGCCGAACGCTGGCTTGCGGCGCGGAAGAACCGGCCCATGTTTTTTGTGGATATCTCGATGCCTCGCAACGTCGATCCGACGGTTAACGAACTGGATAACGCCTTCGTATACGATATTGACGATCTTGGGCAGGTGGTCCAATCCAACAAGAAGCAGCGCGAACGGGAAGCCATCTGGGCAGAGGAGATCATTCAGCAGGAAGTGCAGAAGGTCATGCGGCGCCTCGCCTCGCGGGAAGTTATACCTACAATCGTAGCTTTGGAGCAGAGGCTTGAAACCATTCGCGAGAGTGAGCTCGAGCGCTATCGCGGACGGCTGGGCGACCTGACGCCCCAGCAGCGCGAGGCCGTCGATGCCCTGACGCGCGGTATCCTGAACAAGATTCTTCACGGGCCGATTACTGAACTCAAGAGCGGGGTCGGCCGCCCGGAGCAGAGCTCGCTCGTATCACTGGTCCGCAAGATGTTCGGCGTTTCCGAGTGACGTTCTTATTTTATTGATCACCTCATGAAGATTACCATCGGATCGCGCGGAAGCTCACTCGCTCTACGGCAGGCGAACTGGGTGAAGGACCGTCTGATGTCCGGCGGCCACGAGGTCAAAATCGAAATCATCAAGACCAGCGGTGACAAGCTCCCGAACGCGGCGCTTGTCGCCTCAGGTACCAAAGGGCTGTTCATAAAGGAAATTGAAGAGGGGCTGCTGGCCGGCAAGGTGGACCTTGCAGTCCACAGCATGAAGGACCTCCCGACGGGTCTGCCCGCAGGTCTCGTGATAGCGGCGGTGCCGGAACGCGAGGATCCGCGCGACGCCCTGGTCTCCAAAGGCAGCCTGCTTTTCGAGGCTCTTCCAGCCGGCGCCCGCATCGGGACCAGCAGCCTGCGGCGGCAGTCTCAACTGCTGGCTTTGCGTCCTGACCTTGAAATCATTCCCATGCGCGGCAACGTTGACACGCGCCTGCAAAAACTCGAGCGAGGTGATTGTGAAGCGCTAGTGTTGGCCGCCGCCGGACTGAAGCGCCTGGGTTTTACTTCGCGCATCACAAGCCGTTTTCGGGAAGATGAAATTTGCCCGGCAGTCGGACAGGGCGCGCTCGCCATCGAAATCAGGACACAGAATGCGGCGGTAGAAGAGGCTGTTGCGGAGCTTGATGATCCAGCCACTCACCAGGCCGTCCGCGCGGAACGCGCCCTGCTCAAGGCGCTGGGCGGCGGGTGCGCCCTTCCCATTGCGGCCTACGCGAAACACCAAGTCGAGCACTTACATCTGACCGGAGTGGTGGCGGACCCTGCCGGCAGGCAGGTGGTTCGGGCAGCGTCTAGGGGCGATGCGGAAAATCCGGAAGAGCTGGGAGCGCGCGTCGCTTCTGAGCTCCTCGGCAAGGGCGCGCGTGAGCTGCTTAGCCATACGGAGCCGGACGCAACATAGCGATGGAGCGAGGCCGCGTAGTTGGCGCAAGCTCTGCTGTTCCTAATGAGCTGATATGGGCGGAAAGGTTTATCTTGTCGGCGCCGGGCCGGGCGATACCGGTCTGCTGACGCTCAAGGGCAAGGCTGCTCTAGAGCGCGCTGATGCTGTCGTCTACGACTTTCTCGCCAACGAGGACCTGCTGAGATATGCGCTGCCGCATTGCGAGAAGATCTGCGTGGGCAAACGGCCGGGCCACAAGAATTCCTCACAGGAAGAAATCAATCAACTGCTGGTGGACAGAGCAGCACAAGGCAACATTGTCGTCAGGCTGAAAGGCGGCGACCCGTTTATTTTCGGGCGTGGAGGCGAGGAGGCGCAGGTACTGGCGAAGGCAGGCATCCCTTTCGAAATTGTTCCGGGCATTACCTCGGGCTACGCAGCCGCGGCATACGCGGGGATACCCTTGACGCATCGCGACCTGTCATCGAGCGTCACCTTCGTCACCGGCCACGAAGACCCCTCCAAGTCCTCCAGCAGCGTCGATTGGACAAGCCTTGCCACCGCCACGGACACGCTCGTCCTTTTCATGGGGGTCCGCAATCTGTCCGAAATCAGCGCCGCTCTCCTCAAAGGAGGAAAGGAACCGCGCACGCCGGCAGCGGTGATCTTCTGGGGAACCCGCGCCGCGCAGCAAACCCTTACGGGCACTCTCGCGGATATCGCCGCCAAGGCTAAAGGCGTCGAAGCGCCGGCAATTATCGTGGTGGGCAAGGTTGCGGCCCTGCGGGAGGAATTGAATTGGTTTGAGCGCCTGCCGCTCTTCGGAAAGCGCATCGTGACAACTCGGGCGCGAGGACAATCCGCCGCCTTCAGGGACGCCCTGGAAAGCTTGGGTGCGGAGTCCATCGAAATCCCGGCCATCGAGATTCGCGATCCGCACTCCTGGCAGCCGCTCGATCGAGCGATTGGCCGCCTGCAAGAATTCGACTACCTCCTCTTCACCTCAACCAACGGCGTCGCTAAATTTCTGGGACGGCTCGCCGCGTGCGGTCGTGATGTGCGTGATCTGAAAGGACTGCTGATCGGCGCCATCGGCCCCGCCACTGCGGCTGAACTTGCGGCCACGGGCATCCGCGCTGATTTTCTGCCGGAAGAATACAGGGCGGAAGGGCTCATCGAATGCCTGAAGGGAGCCGAGGTTCGCGGAAAGAGTTTCCTGATTCCGCGGGCAAAGGTTGCGCGCGACATTCTCCCCCGGTCGCTTGAGGAGCGCGGCGCCCGCGTGGAGGTTGTTGAGGCCTATGAAACGGTGCAGCCCGATCTCGCCGCAGGTGAACTCGAGCGTCTCCTCAGCCCCAGGCCGGACGCCATTACTTTTACGAGCTCGTCCACCCTCACAAATTTTGTGAATCTGGTCGAGAACGCTGGCCTTCGCAAAATCCTGGAGCGACTTGCCATCGCGTCCATCGGCCCCATCACTTCCCAGACGGTCCGCCAGCACGGCTTGGAAGTTGCGATGGAAGCTGCGAATTCCACCGTCGACGGTCTCATCGAGGCGCTGCAAGTCTATTTCCGCCAGTCGGAAAAGGGTTCCAGCCGGCGACCATGATCGAGGCGGGCATCAATGGATATATGACGACCACAAAGCGCAGCCGGAATTTTTTCAGAGGTTCAACAATTCGCGAAGCTTCCGAGTTTGCGCGCGGCTCACCGGGATTTCCGTTTCCTGGCGGTCTTGCATCTTCAGTTGGTATGAGCTTTTAAACCAGGGCACGACTTCCTTAATCCGGTTGATGTTAACAAGGTAGGAACGATGGACCCGCCAGAAGGTGTTAGGGTCCAGATTGTTTTGCAGTTCTTCCACAGTGCGATAGTTCGACTGGCCATCAAGATCTTTGGTCACAATTCTGATGATGCCGTCATCGATGGTTGCATAAATAATGTCAGCAGCGTCCACCAGCACCATCCGATTCCCGCTTTTGACCACAAGCTTGCTGGACTGCCCGCCAGGGCGCTCTTCGATCATCTGCACCAGACGGTCCAGCTTCTGGAAAGCGGCTTCAGATGCCTCCATCATTCCGCTGACCCGCTGCAGAGCTTTTTCAAGCCTGTGCCGCTCGATAGGCTTCAGCAGATAATCGACCGCATTCACCTCAAACGCGCGCACAGCATAGTGGTCATAGGCAGTGACAAAGACAAAGTAGGGCAGTTGGGTGTTCCGGTTGAGCAGCTTCTTGATGACCCCAAAGCCGTCCAGGCCGGGCATCTGGACGTCCAGAAATACCAAGTCGGGACTCAGCTCGCGAACCAGGCTCACCGCTTCCACGCCATTCTTGCCCTGCCCGACAATCTCGACCTCCGGAAAATTCTTGAGCAGGTACGCCAGTTCGTCCCTTGCAGGTTGCTCATCATCCACAATGAGCGCGGAAATTGTCATCGCCAACCTTTCCGTCCTCTAGAAATCCAGACCCGATGATTCCAATTCGGTAACCACTATACCAGTCTGCCGTTCGGCCCGGTGCCTCCCGGCATGCGTCCCACGCGGGCTTTCGCGCCTATCCGCACAGGCCAGGAATTCCCTGCCTTCACCTCCCGTTTATGGTACCATGGGCCGGAACCAGGCCTCCCGGCTCCAGTCGAGGCCTGTGCTAGCAAACCACGCTATCCCATCTTGGAAAGGAGCGGCTATGAAACGCCGGATCCTGACGCTTTTACTCGCCGGCCCTCTGTTTTTCGGACTGCCCATCCTTCACTCACTCCTCGGACAAGCCTGCAGCGAGGATGAAGGAATGGTCCAGAGCTATGTCCAAAGCATCGACGACCTAGTTGGAACGGTAAAGAAAGAGAGCCTTTCAGACTTCGAGAAGGACTACCACCAGCGAAGCTGCCTCACCCGGCTCACGCTCTCGCTGGGAATTATTGACGGCCTGATCGATTGCCTCAGCAAGACGGCCAGCAATCCCGCAGCCACTCAGGAACAGATTGCCGCCGCCAAGGGCAAGCTTGAGAAGTATTCCAAGCTCAAATCCGCACTCGAACAGGCTCGCGACACTCTGAAGGCCGCCAAGGACACGAAGGGCGCAAAGTCGGCCATTGAGAAGTTCACGATCGCAGTTTGACCGGAACGGGCCCTTCGTTCCGAAACGTTAATCCCACCCGAGAGATTGCCGCTGCAAGATAACTGCGGCGGACGGTGGGGGATGCTGTCTTCGTCATGAAAGCCCGAGTTCGAGTTCTTAGCAGCAAGCGCATTTACGATGGACGAGTCGTTCGACTCAGGCTTGACCGCGTAGTCGAACCCGGCGGGGACGAAGCAACCCGCGAAATCGTCGAGCATCACGGTTCGGTTGTCGTCATCCCGAGGCTTCCCAATGGGAACATCGTGATGGTCCGGCAATACCGCTATGCGACGCAAGGTTATTTATGGGAGCTCGTCGCGGGTTCCATGGATCCGGGTGAGAGCGTCATCCGCGCGGCCCGGCGTGAACTGCAGGAAGAGACGGGGTACCGCGCCCGCTCCCTGAATCGGCTCTTCTCGATTTATCCCAGCCCGGGATTCTTGACGGAAAAAATGCACCTCGTGGAAGCCCGCGACTTAACGCTCGTCGAAGCCAGCCCAGAGGACGATGAGCGCATCGAGGTGGCCGAATTTTCGAAAATCCAGCTTGATAAGCTTCTGCGCCAGAACAAGATCACAGATGGGAAGACGCTGGCGGGGCTGCTCTGGGATCGCTGGAAGGTGGGGGTCGGAAACGCTAAGCGCAATCGCTAGTACTGTTTGTGGCCTCTACTTAACAGTCAGTATTCTCTTGACAAGCAGATTCCTAACTATATACTTTACCGCCAGGGAGTTTGTGCGGTGGTCGCATCGGGCAATTGTTCTTCAGGTATAGGGCTGGGAATCCAGGGTGGTTCCCGGCCTTTCGCTTTTTTATACGACTCCCGGACGCTCCCGACCACTAACGATCAGTGATTAAGGAGGCAAGGCATTGGCACGACTTCAAGGCAAGGTTAAGTGGTTTAATAACAGTAAAGGTTACGGTTTCATTGGCCAAGACGAAGGCGCCGACGTTTTTGTTCATTATTCGGCGATCGAAGGCGATGGATTCAAGTCACTCCAGGAAGGGGATCCCGTCGAGTTCGAGATCGTTCAGGGGCAGAAAGGACCACAGGCAGACAAGGTAACCAAAATGGGGTAGAATAGACGGGCCTTTCCATCGGGTTAGGACGTAAATTGCAGAGTTGATCCCGTGAGGTCCGCGGGGCCGCACGTGTTTTTACACTGTCTTTACAACTTTTTGAAAGTGGATCAGGCAAATTGCCTTACAATCTGAAGTCATGCGGGGCGTCTACGATTCGCGAGCGAATCGAATGACGAGAAGTAACGATCATCCGGCAGCGGTTTCAGACTCGGCGAAGAATGATAGTTCTTGGGCGCAAAGCACGCACAACGCTATAAACCAGGAGGAAAATCGATGCGACGAGTGGTTGCCGTTCTAGGGGTGCTCGTGCTGACGGCGTCTTTGTGCTCCGCAGCAGGCAGAGGAATACTGTCCCACCGCGACGGCGCGTTGAATCGAGCGGATATTAGCCCGGCAAGTGCGGCCGTCTTGACCATTCCGGCGGAAACCCTGGTCAAAGCGCGGCTCATCACCGGGATGCACACGCTGGTCAGTCACGTTAATGATCCGGTTTCGGCCGAAATGACGGAGCCGGTGTACATCAACGGCGAGATGGCTCTGCCCAAGGGGACATTGTTCGATGGGCACATCACTTCGATCCGCCGGCCAAGTTGGATGAGGCACAACGGTGAAATCGCCTTTCGATTTGACCATGTGACGCTGCCTGACGGACACATGGTAGCGGTTACTGCTATCATCACCCACCTGGACGGCAGCAAAGACCTGATGGGAACGCTTGACGCAGAAGGGCACGTGCGCGGACACAGGCGGACTTCTTGGAGGAACTTCCTCACCGGGGCGGTCGGTGTTGGCGGCCTTACCGCGGCCAAGCTGGCTTTCGCGGGATCAGCGGCGCTGACCGTGGCCACTCCCGTCAGTGCCGCGGCCTTCGCCGGCTACGAATTTTTCCTCAGGCGGGGCAGCAACGTGAACGTGCCTCCCATGACGGGCTGCAGCATCCGGCTGCTTAGCTCATTGACAATTCCAGGCCTGGTCTGAAAAATTCCCGGCAAGATTAAGCAAGGAGGAGTTGGCTGGTCGACTAAGGCAACCCTTCTGCTTCGGATAACCGAATACGGCAGACTCGCTGGCCGTAATCTCCCAGCCCCGCTCTTTCGCACAATACCCTGAGTTCCGGCTAATCTCGGCCAAGCTGTAGCACTCAGTTTGTCCGGAGCCCTGGGATGCAGAAATCCTGATCCATTCTATTAATGAGCTTTAATTCGCGGCGCCGACTGCACTATAGTCGGCCACCAGGTTGATGCCGATCTGGCTGCCTCTTTGTGAAAGCTCCATCTTTTGGAACGGATTGGTCTTGCTGGGATACTGATTCTGCCAGGCAATCTGCTGAGCCAGTTTCAGTCCTTCGAGCATCTGCCTCAGGCTCCCGGCGTAGTCCTCTGATTTGCAGAACATCGCAAGGTTCAACTGGATGTCGCTGCCGGTTTGGATGTTATAACCCAGCGCATCGACACCCTGAAAGACCTTGGTCCAGTCCATGTCAACCGCGCTTTGCCTGGGCATCCAGCCCTTAAACCAGGAGGCCACCGCGGATGCTACCGCAACTCCCCAGATCGGCGCGTCCGTCTGCTCCTGCTTCACGGCCTTGGCAAAACTATCATTCGACCCGATGGAATCGCCGCCTCCATTGAGCGCTTGCATAATCTGGCTGAGAGTAGCAAGCGTGCCGAAGGCGCCTTCCGTGGGACTGAGGACGACAACGCATTGAGTCTCCAGTCCCGCGCCAACGCAATAGCCGGTCTTGCCCCCGATCTGCTGCGAGGGAAGGCTTCGTTCAGCCGCCCGGGCGTCGAGCACCGACGAACGGAAAGTTCCTCCAACAAACCCATAAAGGTTCTGGTCTGAACCACCGTTCCAGCCTAAAACGAGCTGATCGATGTCGGCGTCCTTCACGCCGAGTTCAGCCATGGAATCCTCGAGTTCCTTAAGACGTGGCCCCATGTAGTGTTCACGCAAACTCGCGTAATTCGGAAGCTTGCGCAGGGTCGCGGGGCTTGAAAACTCCAGTCGGATAGTATCGGTGGGAAAACTGCTGAGCGCATTTGCAACCAGGTTTTGCCCGGATAATGGCGTAGCGCCAGACACCAGCGCCAAAATTGCAGCAACAATAAAGAATTTTGATGATTTCATTAAGACCTCAATTTATGCTTTCAGGACCACAACTTCCCGGCGATGTGAGCGGGTCAGAAATGTCTTCAGGCTACTGCCACCGGCCAGCTTTTCGATTTCGCGGTTGGACATCGGGGGATAGGGAAAGGCGCCGGCGCCTTCACCTTTCTCGCCAAGGGTCGTAAGCGTCTCAAACCACCATCGGCCATCTTTACCCTGGGCAAGATTGGGTTCGCGGAGGAAACAGAAAAAGATGCCTCCCGGAGCAAGGAGCGAGAGAAAAGACTGGACAAGTTGAGGAACATTCTCTCGCGGAACCAGGTCCAGTAGGTGCCAGCAGCAGATTAATTTGAGAGACTCTGGAGGAATTGCCGGTAATCGTTTGAGAAGCTCGCCGGTACAGAACAGAGTCTGCTTGTCTTCCTGCCGCCACAGGGCTGAATCGCCGCGCTGTAAAGGGGCGATCAGGTCCGCCACATAGACCTTGGCTTCCCGCCCTATCAGGATGTTGATCGTAGCAGAGGAAACGGCGCCGCAATCAAGGACGTGAGGGTTTTCGATATCCTGCAGGAAGTTCCAGATCCACTGAAGAGCCTGGCTGGACACTCCAGTACCCTGGCCTGAGGGAGACTTTTTGTGGGAAGTCTCCTGCATCTTTGCTGAATGCATCGGCGAACTCTGACGTGACCCGCAATTACGTTAGAGTCGATCCACCACACGGGCGGGCGAATGGAAGCTTCACGGGCCAACCCGTCTGGCCCGCGGCCTCAACGCACCGCGTGGGCAAATCGAAAACTCCTTCGCCCGGACTAGCTCCCTGTCTTGGATCCTGCCGCAACCGTAACCGGCTTGCGTTCTTCCGGCTTTGTCTCACGGAGAATATCAATGCTGCCCTTGAAGTAAGCCCCTTCTTCTATCGAGACGCTGGCCGACTTCAGGTCACCGGTAACATTGCCAGTCCGGCGTACTTCAACCTTTTCCCGCGCGCTCACGTTCCCATTCACCACCCCGTAAATAACCACTTGCCGCGCCAGGATTTCTGCCTTTACTTTTCCGTTCGCTCCCACCGTAAGGCAGTGATCCTGCAGGTTGACAGTTCCCTCGAACTGACCGTCAATCACGAGGTCTTCGTTCGCAGACAGCTCTCCCTTAACTACAATTGAACGGCCAATCGAGGCCTGCACCAGGTTCTGGGAACTTCCGCTCGTATCTCTTCGAATGCTTTCTGCCATAGAGGTTTCCACCTTCGGAGAATTAGAGTTTGCGGGAACGGTCGGCTGTGTCAATGGGACATCGGGTTGCGACTTTTTGTCCTTCTCCCACCACATAAATAAGCTCCTGCCATCGTGGTTGTGGCGAAAAAAACCGCCTGCCGCCCCCCAGCCGCCCTGCATATTAACTCGAATGCTAACAAGATGCAATGTCTTTCCCATTGGCCCGGCGGGTGGGGGCAGCTTATTTTAGACATTCTTAAGGGGTTTGGGTCCCCGCCGGCAATCGATTGATACCCGTTAGGCATTGTCCTTGTGGAGGAAGCGCGAGGAAGCAAGAAGCTTGGTTGCTTCTGCGGCTATCAGGTTCCCCATGCGAGAGGTTGAAATAGGGCGCTTGCGCCCCGGCAGGTCGGGCGTACGCGCTCCACTCCTTAGGATCTTCTCTATGGCCGCCTCTATGGCGGCAGCAGGGCGTTCCATTCGGAAGGAGTAGCGCAGCATGAGAGCTACGGATGCGATGGCGGCAACGGGGTTGGCGCGCTTTTTCCCGGCGATATCAGGCGCAGACCCATGCACCGGTTCATACAGGCCGCATCGCTCGCCCAGGCTGGCTGACGGCAGCAGGCCAATCGAGCCCGTGAGCATCGCGGCTTCATCGCTCAGAATATCGCCGAACATGTTGTTAGTAAGGATGACGTCAAAGCTGGTCGGTTTGGCGATCAACTGCATGGCGCAGTTGTCAACGTAAAGGTGGTTGAGTTCGACGTCCGCATAGGACTGCCCGACCCGCGTGACCACGTCTCGCCACAATCGCGAACTCTCCAGAACGTTGGCCTTGTCAACCGAGGTCACTTTGCGCCGCCGCAGACGCGCAAGCTGAAACGCCCGGTGGGCCACTCTCTCAACCTCGTGCTCGCGGTAGATTTCCGTATTCACGCCCATCCGCTCGCCATTTTTGGAAAAAATGCCGCGAGGATTCCCAAAATAAATTCCGCCCATCAATTCGCGAACGATAACCAGGTCAGTGCCGCGCACAATGGCGGGCTTGAGAGCCGAGACGCCCACCAGAGAATCGATAACTCGTGCCGGTCGCAGGTTTGCGTAAACCCGAAGCCTCTGCCGCAGTTGCAAGAGTCCGGCCTCAGGGCGGCTGTCCGGACGCCGGGAATCCCATCGAGGTCCGCCCACAGCTCCCAGAAGAACAGCTTGGGCATGGTTGCATATTGAGATGGTCTCCGGTGGAAGTGGTACCGCGGTGGCATCAATTGCGCACCCGCCAATCAATCCTGTCTGGAAACGGAATTTGGGCCCGATAACGCCCTCAATCGCCTTTAAGACCTTGAGGGCCTCTTCGGTTACTTCCGAACCGATTCCATCGCCTGGCAAGACAGCTATTTTGAAGATGGCATGCATTTGATAACAGGCATCTTACACGAACACACTCTAAAAGGACAAGGTATATTTGGATTGCAGGCTTTAAAAACCTGCTCAAAGGGTCCGAGACAGGATTGGGCTGACTACAGATAAATCCTTTTTTTTCAGAGGCTAAGAACAAGCCTCCGCCATAGGCCAAGCGATACCCTTGTCCATCGAGACTCAGACCGTAACTAGATGTATAACGGGCACCCTCCCAGATCAGCGCGGCTACCGTCCTGATCGTCGGAAGAACCGCCGACCTGGACATCGGAGGTCTTCGCCACTGGCTCAGCGTCCGCCGGGTCGCCCACGGCCCCAAACGCCATTGGCCAGGGGAAATCGGGAACATTGCTTAGCCGGGATGCCAGGCCGCGTTCCAAATCTGCGGCTAAAAGCAGCGGCAGCTTTGAGTCAGCCTTCAAGTGGTTGGCAACCTTGGCGGCCTCCAGAGGGGAAGCGCGCACCAGACCCTTCTGGTTGACGTGCGCCGCCACCACGAACGAGCCGATATGGTATTTCTGCAGGTCATCCGTCAGTTGTTTGTAATCTGGGCTCTCGAAATTCGGGTAGTCGAGGAAACAACGTCCCATCAGCATCTGGCCGATTTTCTCTTCCAGCGTAAGCGAGCGCAGAGTTTCTGCCACCCACTTCTTGCCAGCCTTCGTCAGGTGAACCGGATTGGAGGCCCCACGCTGCGGTGCGGCTTGTGCCAGTATCGAGCACACCGAAATGGAAATGATGACCACGACAATGGCATGGGCCGCCATCCGCCACGGCCTAAACCTGGCCGATAGGGGCCGGAGTCCTAGGGCTCGCGACTTTACTCGCGTTGGTGCGTTTGCGATCCATCTGTTTGGCTTCATGGCATCGGGTTCCTCGCGATGGTTGAGACGTTCTGGAAAGATACTTCCAACTTGCCCACGGCCAGCTCCTGCCCATCGCCATTCTGATGCTTTTCAGCTTTGCTGGATGAAGAAATCAAGAGTCCATGTCTGGCGCGATGCCACAGAATTTCCATGACCCGGCCCCTCTGAATCGATGTACCGCACACATTCCAAGCTGCGGAACGTATGCGCCACCCGTCTGCACTGCGCCATTCAAGCCTCTCTCAGCTCCGCTGATCGCAGGCCCCAAAATCAGGGTAGGCGTCAGCCGCGATTTGTGGCGCCGTCTTGACGGTTTCTTATCCTGGCCAACAACCTTCTGGTAGCCAGCACGATGTAGTACGACACATCGGGCAGAAAGAAGAAGAGAGTGAATGCAAAGATAGCTGTCCAGATAGCACCTTCCGGTACCGAGCGGTCTCGAAGTGACCAAAAATATACGCCTGCGGAGACGGAAATGACGCTCCATCGCAATGTTGAGCCAGCGCGATCCAAGGGATGCGCGGTTCGAATTGCTCTCCCGAGCAGCCATACGAATAGACCAATTCCCGCCGCTCTTGCCAGTATCGAGAGGTAATTCATTAATCAGCATCCTGACTACACGCTCTGTACGCGTATGCCCCGATGGCGAAATCTAGCAGCGCTTTTCCGGTAAGCGCATTCCCGGCAAAGCCAACAGTTCTTCCTAAGATCGACTTCCATAACGTAGGTTGTGTGGTTGTCGTGCGTGTGATGGAAGCGATCGTAAGTCGCGTGGCTGGAGTTTGAATCACTTGCCTTGTGAAGCGTGTGGTTGTAGTCACGAGATCTGGCAGATTTGCAATTCGCCCAGCAGCGGCATCCGTACTAAAGTTGCTGATGATCGTCTGGCCGGTGCCCATCAAGGAGTTTGCAAGTTCTGAATTGCCTATGTCCTGTCCCAGCTGGATAGCATCCCCGACTGTATTACTAACGAAAGTGTCACTAAGGAATTTGAGAACGGGATTGCTAGGATTGAGGTTCAACGCGGCTTTGAGGCTTCCTGCATTCGAGAGATTCTTAACACAATTCTGGAACCTGTTGTTTTTGTCCGTACCCCCCGTCCCGCCCCCCCGCCGCCGCCACCGCTCCCGGGGAGCACCGCCCCCAGTGACGGGACGAGACCCATGTCAACGGTCGCTACGTCATCAGCGCAGTCGTTCTCGTAGTTCCGCGCACCCGGCTTACACGGCTCCAGCCCCGACGGATCGATGTTCGACACCGGATTGTTCAGCACATAGGCATACATGTTCCAACTTTGCGGGTTGGAGGGATCCGCTGCAGCCATACCAGCCGGGTCAGGCGTCATCCAGCGGCCCAGGGCAGGGTTATATTTCCTGAAGTCCGTGGGAATGAGCGCCTCGGGGCTCTCAGGCTGCTGCATCCCGGCGAAGTGCCGGTCGTAGCCAAGCGCCGCCGTGGTCCACGTCTGGCCCCAGGGGTAGGCGATCTGGTCCTCGAGTTCTGCCCCGGTCTGGTCGGCCACCACCGTTGTCGACCCCAGTTTGTTGGCGTGCAGAATTAGCGTTGGTAAGCCGTTTGGTAAGCCGTACTGCACCAGGGTGCGACCGCCCATCGGCACGTCCTGGCCAAACCACGTGGCAGTGCCCGCGCTGTAGAGGCCCAATTCCCCACCACCCGCGCCGAACAGGTAATCGAAGGTCCAAGAGCCGTTCGGCAGAAAGCGCTCGACCCGCTGCCCCAGCGCGTTGTACTTCTGAGTTGCCGTCGATCCCGAGTCCAGTGACGTCATGCGCCCCTCGGCGTCCCACTGGTAGGTGTGCGTTCCGTCGCTCGTCATGTTCCCCGCCGGGTCGAAACTGGCATTCAGGCTGCCTATTTGGGAGACGCGGTTGGCCGAGGCGTCCTGCGAAAAACAAACTGGCCCGCCCGGGCGGTATTTGCTTTTGGTTCGATGAATTTTTGCCTTTCACGTGTTTTCAACAACAGTGTCCCGATTCGTTTCCGGTTTGTTTCCGCTTAGTTTTTTCCACAGGCACGTGTTTTCAACAACTTCTCCGCTTTGTT
>DASUJZ010000096.1:0-28223 GCA_036278995.1 Terriglobia bacterium
AATTCCCGCTCCAAGCGTTCCTGGACAATCTCCATGTGGAGCAGGCCCAGAAAACCGCACCGGAAGCCAAAGCCCAGCGCAGCGGAATTTTCCGGTTCGTAAAAGAGCGATGAATCGTTCAGCCGTAGCTTTTCAAGCGCATCGCGCAAGGACTCGTACTCGCTGGTTTCCACCGGATAGAGTCCCGCAAACACCATAGGCTTGATGTCCTCGAATCCGGGAAGCGCTTCCGCTGCGGGGCGATCGTCCTGGGTGATGGTGTCGCCGATCTTGGTGTCAGACACGCGCTTGATGTTGGCAATTACAAAACCTACTTCGCCCGCGTGCAAGCCCTCGACAGTGACCGCTGAGGGCGTCAGGATGCCCAATTGCTCCACCGTGTAGGTTTGGTTATTGGACCACAGGCGGACCTTCATTCCTGGCACAAGTGTTCCCTGCACCACTCGCGCCAGAACCACCACACCGCGATAGCTGTCAAACCAGGAATCGAAAATCAACGCCTGCAAAGGAGCTTCCGGAGAGCCCGTCGGCGCTGGGATCTTGGCCACAATCGCTTCCAGCACCTCCTCGACCCCGGTACCCTGTTTGGCACTGATCAGCAGCGCGTCGCTCGAGTCGATGGCCAGCGCCTGCTCAATCTGGCGGCGGGTTTCCTCGACGTCTGCTCCAGGGAGGTCAATCTTGTTGATGACCGGCACGATTTCCAGATCGTTATTCATCGCAAGCTGCGCGTTCGCCAGGGTCTGCGCCTCAACTCCCTGCGAGGCGTCAATTACCAGCAATGCCCCTTCGCATGCGGAAAGGCTTCTGGAAACTTCGTAGGAAAAATCGACGTGCCCGGGAGTATCGATCAGGTTCAACTGATACTCGTTTCCGTCTCGCGCCCGGTAGTTCAGGCGCACCGCATGGGCCTTGATCGTGATTCCCCGCTCCCGCTCCAGGTCCATCGAGTCAAGCAACTGCGCTTCCATATCGCGCTTGGCAACCGTCCCGGTCAATTCCAGCAATCGATCGGCCAAAGTGGATTTGCCGTGGTCAATGTGGGCAACAATCGAAAAATTGCGAATGTAACGTGCTTCAGTCATTTTGTGTTTGGTGTGCTCCTGGCAGACAGGAAGCTACTCAAGAAGCGACTCGCGGGGTGGCATCGATGGCAGGTTGTTTGTCTAAAGCTGTCATTGTGGACCCTCTGAAAATCTAACAAAGCGACATCGTTCTGTCAATTTAGCGCAGATCAGACTCCATGCCTTCCTGCTATCATAGACATGAACGAAATCTGCCAGTTATGCATGAATCGCTGCGAGGCGCCAGACGGTCTTTGCCAGTCGCCGAAGCAGTCCTTGGTCCTTGGAGAATACCAGGATGAGTTATGAAACGTTGCTGTTTGACACGCGAGGTGCAATCGCCTACGTGACAGTCAACCGGCCGCAAAAGCTCAATGCACTCAACCACAAGGCTATTCACGAACTGGCTGACAGCTTTGACCGAATCGCCCGGACTCCCGAGGTGTGGGGCGTTATCCTGACCGGGGCGGGCGAAAGAGCCTTCGTCGCCGGCGCCGACATCAATGAATTGGCGGCACTCACTCCGACCGAAGCGCGTGAAAGGGCCCTCGCGGGCCAGGCGCTGATGAACAGGATCGAAAGCCTGGGGAAACCCGTTGTCGCCGCCGTCAACGGCTTCGCGCTGGGCGGCGGCTGCGAACTCGCCATGGCCTGCACTCTCCGCATCGCCTCAGAAAACGCTCGCTTCGGCCAGCCGGAGGTCAGGTTGGGCATTATTCCCGGCTACGCTGGAACTCAACGCCTGCCGCGGCTTGTAGGCAAGGGCCTGGCCCTCGAGTTGATTCTTTCGGGCGAGCCCATCGGCGCGCAGGAAGCCTGGCGTATCGGACTTGTGAACAAAGTGGTAGGCCCGGCCGATTTAATACCGGCCTCGGAGAATTTGATCCAGAAGATTCTAGCCAACGGCCCGCTTGCCGTCCGTTATGCTATTGAGGCTGTCAACCGCGGGATGGAGATGTCAGAAGCAGAAGGGGAACAATTGGAGGCCAGCCTTTTCGGTCTCTGCTGCGCAAGCAGCGACATGCAGGAAGGAACACGCGCGTTTCTGGAAAAGCGCCCGGCGAAATTCAAGGGCGATTAGGCAGCTTCCGGCCATCGCAACGGAACGCGCGGAAATCAATTCTCGATGGGGTCTCGAACAAAATCGCGTGAATTAGCCCTCCAGATGCTTTTTCAGTGGGAGGTCGGCAAGCACCCCGCCGCCTACGTCCTGCAAACCTTTCTGCACGGACGCACTCTCGCGCCCGATGTCGACCAATTTGCGCGCAGCCTGTTTGAAGGGACCATCATCGAAGTTGCAACTCTCGACCGCACGATTGCCAAACATGCCGAGCACTGGCGAATGGAACGCATGGCCGCGATCGATCGCAACATCCTGCGGATGGCATTACATGAAATTCTTCACCACCCGGAGACTCCCGGCACAGTTGTCATCAATGAAGCTCTTGAACTCGCCCGCCGCTTTGCCGGCGAAGACTCTGTCGAATTCGTGAACGGCGTTTTGGATGCAATCTGGAAGTCGCTCCCCCAAGCTGAACCCAGAATCTGAAAACTTTTATTTGAACAAATAGCTCTTCCCCGTCATCCAGATCCCCCGAAGCGGGAGATGGGTTTCCGCATTTATTTCCACCTAAAAAGGGAGATGCTTCGCTCATCAGCATGACAGATCAGCGTTATTCACGCCATAGCGCTCCGCGCGTATGCGATGCGCTTTTCGATGGAAGGGTGGGAGTGGAAAATGAATTCGATCCAGGCGGAAGGTTGGCGTTCGGCGAGGTTGAGTTCGGCAAGCTTTTCCATACTGGCGATGAAGACCGCTTTATTTGGAATGGACTTCAGGGCGTAGTCGTCCGCCTGCCTCTCCAGCCAGCGGGAGTGGCTGTTGACGCCCGGTAGAAGCAGCAAGGAAAGTCCCATGCTCACCAGAATCAGCAGTGGCAGATTCGCGAAATCCGCCACGCCCGTGAAGCCCAGCGTCTGCCCCCACGCCAGCAGGCAAGCATTGGCCAGATAGAACCCAAGGTACGT
Organism: Terriglobia bacterium; assembly: GCA_036278995.1. Lineage (GTDB taxonomy): Bacteria > Acidobacteriota > Terriglobia > UBA7540 > UBA7540 > SCRD01. The sequence continues at coordinate 3,093 of DASUJZ010000096.1, forward strand.
CGTCAGCGCCTGGACCACGATCATGCGAAAGATGTGATGTCGAACGTGGTGCCCGAATTCGTGCGCAAGAACGGCTTCAACTTCATCCGCACTGAATTTTTGGAGCAGCGTGTCTGACAAAATGATGCGCCGCGTATTCCCCAGCCCAACCAGCGCCGCGTTGGCCTTCCTGCTCTTCTCGCTCAGCTTCCATTCGAACACGCCTCGCACCCGGGTGTGCGCCCGGCGCGAAAGCTCCAGCAGCCGCTCGGTTAAATTCGCATCTTCCACCGGCTCGAATTTGAAGAAGATGGGGAACAGCAGTACCGGAGCCAGATTGGCCAGCAGGACGAAGAATGCGATAAAAGCTGTGGCCGAAATCACCCACCACGTCGCCGGCCAATTCCTCATGGTCCAGTAAATGAATTCAACGCCCAGCAGAGCCAGCGCGCCTCCTACCGCCAGACCTTTCATCTGATCCTTCACCCAGCTCCACAGCGTCTGGTTTGACAGGCCGTAACGATGCTCCAACCGGTGGCCTTTCAAGTAGCTCAGCGGCACACCGGGTAATTGAAGGATCAGACCAAACAGGATGAAGTAAATCAATAAGGCCAGTGCAGGATACGGCGTCACATTTTCAGCGAAGTTCCGCAAGCCAGCGGTCCAGCCGGCAAAAAGCAGCGCGGCCAGCAAAACCAGGTCGAGTACGAATCCCGCAATCCCCAGGACCCGCCCGGCACGATGATAGGCTTTGGCACGCTTCTCTTCATCCATGGTCAAACAGTTGAGCTTCCCTGTCAGCGGGATTTTTGGCGCGCAAAATCCGCGATGGCATCCAGTAAAGCCGTCACCTGCTCGTTCGAGGACGCCTCGGCGTAAAGGCGAAGAACGTTTTCCGTTCCGGAGGCCCGAACAAGCACCCAGACGGAATCCCCCAGAATCATTTTTACGCCATCCCGGTCATCCAGAGAAAGCACTTTGAAATTCGCTATTGAGCTCAGCTTCCCCTGCCGTACTCGCTCCACAACCCGCTGCGCCTCTTCCTTGTCAATTTCCAGATCGACGCGTCGGTAATAGTGCGGGCCGAATTCCTCCTGGAGTTCCTGCACCAGCTCGCCCAGGTCCTTTCCCCGCTGTGCGACGATGTCCGCCAGGTAAAGTGAATTCAGAATGCCGTCGCGCTCCGGTAGATGTCCTCGGACGGCAATGCCTCCGCTCTCTTCGCCGCCAATCAGAATGTCGCGGGCCAGCATCAGGTCGCAGACGTACTTGAAACCAATGGGAGTCACATGGAGCGGCAGACCGTATTTCGATGCAATCTTGGCAACCATCTCGGTGGTCGAGACCGTTTTGACCACCTCACCTTTCTGCCCGCGTTCCCCAGCCAGATGCCTGAGCAAAATTGAAAACACCTTGTGCGAATCCACGGTGTTTCCCTGGGCGTCAACAGCCCCGATGCGATCGGCGTCGCCGTCCGTAGCGAAACCGGCATCTGCTTTGCTATCCATAACGGCCTGGCTCAAGTCCGCCAGGTGCGGATCAATCGGCTCGGGATTGATTCCCGGGAACAGCGGATTGTGCTCACCGTGGATCTCAGTGAATCGAATATCGGCCTCTTCAAACAGCCGCGCCAGGCATCCGCGCGCCGCGCCATACATCGGATCGATCACAAACCTTCTGCCGCTCTCGCGAGTGCGATAGAGCGACACCAGAGCTTTAATACGGTCCAGGTAGGGGCTGACCAGATCGGCCGTCTTTATGCTGTCGGCGCCGGCGCTCGATTTCCGCTTCCTAGCCGGGTCTTCCGCGGGCACGTAGGTCTCGACCCGCTTCATAATTTCCGGGGATGCCGATCCTCCGTAAGGAGCTTTGAGCTTGATGCCGTTCCACACATAAGGATTGTGGCTCGCCGTCACCATCAAGGCGCCTGCGGCCTTCCGTGCCACAACAGCGTAACTCACGGCTGGTGTCGGAGTCGCGCCGTCAGCTAACAGCACCGGAATCCCTTCCGCCGCCACCTGTTGGGCGGCCACCTGAGCAGCCTCCGGCGAAAGAAAGCGCGCGTCGTAACCAATAATAAGGCCGCGTCCCGGTTGGCCTTCCTCGCAGACGTAACGCGCGATAGCTGTCGCCACGCGGCGCACGTTCTCGAAGGTGAATGTGTCGCCAATAATTCCGCGCCAGCCGTCCGTCCCGAATTTGATCTGGTCAGCCTCTCTAGTCAGAACCGCCCCCGCGTCACAGCAGATTCTTCCTGCCCCGCCCTTCAAGTTCCTGAACGGCCTTGCCCACTTTCTGCGACTGCTCACGCGCACAGATCAGGAGCGCGTCACGTGTCTCAACGATCACGAGGTTTTCCACGCCGATGGTCACCACAAATTTCCCGCCGCTCACCAGCATGTTTCCTGTGGAATCCACGGAAAGCGAATCTTCCGGCAGCACGTTCCCATCACTGTCCTTTGACTGCAGCTCGTAGGCCACTGCCCAGCTTCCCACGTCGCTCCAGCCCATTTCGGCCGCCACAGCAAATACGTTGTCGATCTTTTCCATCAGGGCATAATCAATCGAGATCTTTTCAAGTTGTGGAAACAGTCGCTTCAGCGCGCGCGAGTTGTCCATTCCTCCGCTCGCGGCTATCCGGTCCAGGCCCGTCACCATCGCAGGCTGGAATCTTCGCAAGTTGGCGAGAACTGTGGAGGCCCGCCAAATAAACATCCCGGCATTCCACAAATAGCGACCGGAAGCTACGTACCGCCGCGCAACGGGGAGCCCTGGCTTTTCCGTGAATCCTTCTACGCGAAAGACCTTTTCCCGCCCCGCATACTTCGCCGAGCTACCCAGCCGGATGTATCCGTATCCCGTTTCAGGGCGCGTCGGTTGAATTCCCAGGATCACCGAGCGCCCCTCCGTCGCAGCCCAGCGACAGCCGGCTTTCACCGCTGCCCGGAACGCTCCCGGCTTGCGAATCACGTGGTCGGCGGGCAGTATTACCATGATGCCTTCGGGATCGCGGCGCAGAATCTCATGGGCGGCCAGACCGATGGTGGGCGCTGTGTTCCGCTGGGCGGGTTCTGCGACGATCTGGCGTTCCGGAATTTGCGGCAACAGGCGCACCATCTCGGGGCGGACCACGCTATTGGCAAAAATATAGATGCGCTCCGGCGGCACAATTCCCCTCACGCGCTCGACGGTCTGCTCAAGAAGTGTTGTGCCCCCAAACAGGTTCAGCAACTGCTTGGGCGTCTTGCGGCGGCTCAGTGGCCAAAATCGAGTTCCGCTGCCGCCTGCCATGATGACCACGTAAACGTGATCGTAAAGTGAGCCCCGCGATTTCCCTGTTTTGGCCATCGTTGTGTCAGTCGAAGACAAGCTTGTTGATTTGCGCGGCCTTGAATCCACGGCGCGATAGCGACCGCCGGAAATCCTTCTCCACGTCCGGTACGTAAAACTTCAGAGCGCGCGTTTTCTCCACGGGAGCAACGCGGTACTGCCCCGCTCCCGGGGGCATTATCCAGGTGTCACCCGTGTCGTAGCCCAGCCATCCTGCCGCGGTTTCTATTCGGCCTCTGCCCGCAACAATCGAAAGTACTTCCACACGGTCCGCCGAGGACTTAAAATGCGCCATCATCTGTAACTTTAATTCTTCCACCGCAAAGTACCGGGAGGCAATGACATACCTTCGGCTGCCAAACGGCTCACTGACCACCGCACGCGGCAGACTTCTGAGCGGCTCCGCGTCGGGCCTGATCACCTCGAACCCTTTGTCCAGGTGAAGTGGCCGCGCCTTTCCGTCTAGGCCTACCCGCCCAAAATCATCCAGCCGGTAAGTCATGTCGGAGTGTTCCTCGGCCTCGAAGAGGACCAGTCCCGGCCCCAGCGCATGCACTGTCCCCGGAGGCACAAAAATTGCCTCACCGCGTTTCGGGTGAAACCGGTAAAGCAGGTCCTTGCTCTTGCCACACTCGCAGGCATCCCTCAGCATTTCGAGAGTCGTCCCAGGTTTCATGGCCAAAAGCATTTCCGCCCCAGGCTCGGCGTGCAGGATGTACCACATCTCGCATTTCCCCAGGTTCCCCGGATCATGCTTGCGAGCGTAGCGGTCGTCCGGATGCACCTGGAGCGAAAGCCAGTCGCCGGTGAAGATGTATTTCGAGAGAATCGGGAAGCGCCGGTCCTTCCAGTTCGCGCCGTTCAATTCGCCCCGGTACTTCGCGGAAGCTTCTCCCAAGGTGAGCCCTGCGGCAGGACCGTTGAGAATCTCGGAACTCTCGTCCGTAATCCATACCTCGCCAATCAGGGTTTCCTCGCCTGGCCGGCCAGAAGCCCCGCGATCGCTCGAAATCTTGGCAGGCTCGGGCCAGTCGAACAGCGGTGTCAGGCTATTTAGTCCCCAAATTTTTGGCTTGAAGATGGGTGAGAGCTTGAGCGGAGTGTCAAGTTTTGGCTTAAATCCCATGGCAACTGGATCGCAGCGTCCTGCGTCGGCTGAGTGGGAGGCTCGCCCTGAGCATACCCCCGGCACTTTCAACTCGAGCGCCGTTTCCGCGCAAAGGCGCGCTGCCGCAGCGAGATGTTTGGCTTTTGCAGCCTATAATCCGCTGAAAAACCTCTTCATCCGCTGCAGGCCCTCTTCAATGTTTTCCATGGAGGTCGCATAGGAGAGCCGGACGTGTTCCTCAGTACCGAACCCGGGCCCGGGCACGACGGCCACGTGAGCCTCTTCCAGCAACCGGTCTACCAGTGCCTGGCAGTTCGCCGTACCATTCTTCTTCAGGTAAGCGCCCACGTTCGGGTAGACATAAAACGCCCCGGCAGGGTTGGCGCAGGTAATACCGGGAATGGCCCGCAGCCCCGCGACAATCTTGTCCCGCCGCCGCTGATATTCGGTCAGCATCGTACGAACGGAATCCTGCGGCCCGCGCAGTGCCTCCACAGCCGCCTTCTGCGATATCGATGTCGGGTTTGAAGTTGAATGGCTCTGCAGGTTCAGCATGTTGCTCAGCAGGTTTTTTGCACCCAGCGCAAACCCCACGCGCCATCCCGTCATGGCGTAAGTTTTTGAGAGCGATCCTGTGATAATAAGATGGTCGCGGTCGCCCGAATGCCCCAGCGAAAACGGCTTCCGACCGTCGTAAAGGAACTGGCAATAGCATTCGTCCGTCATCAGGAGGACGTTGCGGCGCTTTGCCAGCGCCAGCAGCTTTTCCATCTCCTCATCCGGAATCACCGCGCCCGTCGGGTTGTTTGGCGAGTTCACGATAATCAGTCTTGTTTTTGGCGTAATCAGTTTTTCAACGTCCGAGGCGCGCACCTGGAAGTCGTCAGCCTCGCGCGTCGCAAGCGGCACCACTTTGCCGCCGGCATAGTTGACGATGTCGAGGTACGACACCCAGTAAGGCACCGGCAGAATCACCTCGTCGCCGTGGTTGATGATGGCGGCGGCAGCCTCGAAGATGGCCTGCTTGCCCCCAACGGTCACCAGGCACTCTTCGATCTTGTAGTTGGATCCAAAGTCTTTGGCGTGCCGCCCGACAATGGCTTCCTTCAATTCCTTGGTGCCGCTGGTGGGGGTATACTTCGTAAAATTCTGGTTGATCGCCTCGATGGCTGCCTTTTTAATATTGTCGGGCGTCGGAAAATCGGGTTCACCCGCGCCGAAATCCACCAGGCTCACGCCGCTCGCCCGAAGCTGAGCGGCCTTCTGCACAACGGCCAGAGTGGACGAAACTGAAATGCGCGAAATACGCTCTGAAAGTTGCATGGCGTCAAACCTCGTCTAACTTTGAAACTGTTTTTTTCCTCAAACGCCTTTCCACCAATGCTGGCACCAGTCCCTTCATGGAGCCCCCGTGCCTGCAGATTTCCTTCACCAGCCTCGAGCTGATATAGCCATACTCTTCCGCCGGCATCAGGAAAAGCGTCTCGAGCTTCGGCTGAAGCTTTCGATTCGTCAGGGCCATCTGGATTTCGTACTCGTAATCGGAAAATGCCCGGATACCGCGAACGATTGCCCGGGCTTTCTTCTTTACCGCGTACTCCACCAGCAAGCCGCTGAAAGTGTCCACGGAGACGTTTTTCATCTCCCGCGTCACTTCCTCCAACATCTCGACGCGCTCCCCAACGCTGAAGAGAGGCTGCTTTTCCGCATTCGTCAGCAGGGCGACGATCAAATGGTCAAAAATCCGGCTGCTTCGCTGGATCAGATCAAAGTGGCCGTTGGTTATCGGATCGAAGGACCCTGGATAAATCGCGAGAATTTTTGACATATTGCGAAACACGGGTGCAGCAGCAGCGCCCATGCACTAATAGAGCATTCTAGCGGTTGTGCTCAAATGTTGTAAACCAGATTCTATGAAGCGTCAGGGCCCGGATTCCCCGGTGGCGACGGTCCACGCATGTTGTTGCTCGTTGGCCGCTCAGGCGCGCATGGCTGAGGGACTGGAAGAGTTACTCTGGCCGCTGATAAGCGCGCACGTAGTCCACTTCAAATCGAGACGGAAACTGCGTGTGTTCCGGGTTGCCGCCGCTGTGTCCACCGATGGCCTCATTCAGGATCATATAGACGGGCTGGTGAAAGGGATTGAAGCCGTTCCCGCGTGCGTTGTGGGTACGGCGAAGGTCCACGGAATTCATCAGCGCTCCATCGAGGTATAGATGAATAAACTCGCGCGTCCATTCCATCGCCCAAAGGTGAAATCTGTCAGACCAGCTCGGATCGTCAAATTCGGCGATCGGCTTGGAAATCGTCGCCCAATTGGCAGAACCGTCGGCTTTTTCCCATGCAACGTTGGCGAGGACGTGTCCGGCATAATATTCCATGATGTCAATTTCGCCACTGGCAGGCCAGCGCCTGGAAATCCCCAGCGTCCACCAGGCAGGCCAGATGCCCGGCCGCGTATCAATTCGGCCGCGCATGGTGAAGTATCCATACTTCCAGCTATGGATGCCGCGCGTGGTAAGGCTTGCGGAAGTGTAATCCGCCTCGGGGCGCTTTCTGCGCCAGTCGCTGCTGCCCTCGCGATAACCGGGATTCGCTTTTTTCTCCCGCCGGCCTTCAATGATCAATTTTCCATCCGCGCAGGAGGCGTTCTCCGGCTGATACCACTGGAACTCCTCGTTGCGCACAAAGCCGCGTTCGTAAGTCCAGTTCGCTGGATCAGGCCGCCCGCTCGCATTAAATTCATCCTGCCAAACCAACCGATAGCCCGCCGGCGGCTCGCCCGAAACGTCGGCAGGGCTCGCAAGCAGCCTTCGTGTGGACGCAACTCCTGCGGCAGCCACGACCCCTTTTAGCATGCTGCGGCGGGTGATCATAATAGGGCCTCCTCGGCGCTTCTCGTATTTACCCGGACAATGCCGGCACTGTACAATACTCAAGCCGCCGGGACTATCCCACTTTGTACTTCCGAATTTCCTCGGCGCTCACTTCGCTGCTCATGCCGGGCGCCTCGGGCCCCAGCACTTCGCCTTCAATCATCTTCTTCTGCGGACCGCCAGATTCCATATAGATCGCGTTCGGCATGGCCAGCAGCATGTTCAGGTTCGTTTGCCCGCCACCGTGGCTTGCCACCTCCACGTGGTAGCCGTCAGCGATGGCGGCAATCTCCATCCACTCGCACACTCCGCCGGCGCGGCGGTCATCCGGCTGCACGATATCGGCGCCGTGCCTCGCAATCAGGTCGGCAAACTGGTACTTCGTGTTCAGATCCTCTCCGGTCGCGATCCGCATATCGAGTGCCTGGGCGAGCATGGCGAAGCCTTCCATATCTTCTGGCGGGAACGGCTCTTCCAGCCAGAAACAGCCCATTTCCTGATATACTTTGCCCCGCAACATGGCCTCAGAGCGGTCGAACACCTGATTGGCATCCACCATCAATCGCTTGCCCTTCCCCATCGTGTCAAGCGCCGTGCGGATGCGCCGGACGTCATCGTCCAGAGTATACTTCCCCACCTTGATCTTTACCGCTTTGTAGCCCTGTTCCATCGCCGCGGAGATTTGCCGTTTGAAATGCGAAAGGTCTTCGTCGTTGTCGTAATACCAGCCGCACATCGAGTAAACCGGAATCCGGTCCCTATAGGCGCCCAGCATCTTATAGACGGGCAGGCCCGCGTTCTTGCCCAGAATGTCCCAGATCGCAATGTCTGTAGCCGCCAGGGCAAACTGCGCGACTCCGGTCACGCCATGGTAGTTCATGGCTTTCCACAAGTCAGCGCGAATGCCGCGCGGAAACGCCGGGTCCTTTCCCATGATCACGGGTTTCACTTCGTTTTCAAGGATCGACTGCACTACGTGCGCGCCTTCACCCCGATTGCCAAACGAACAGTCGGCCCAGCCCGTGATGCCCGCGTTGGTGTGGATTCGCAGGACCACCGCGCCCTTGTCGACGTTCAGCGTTTGAAGCGCATCATACTCGGGCTGGCCGGGCGGTGGCTTCAGCAGGTCCGTCTCGAGGCCGGTAATCTTCAGTTCTTTCCGCTGTTCAGCCGCTGCAGACAGCGCCACCCCAAAGGCCGGCAGCACCGCCGCCGAACGCAGCACCTCTCTTCTGTTCATCAACGCCTCCTCCTCAATGCGGGATACTGTACGTAAAATCAAACCGTGCCATTTCACCCTGAAGTGAACTTTGCGTCAAGCGGATTAAGTCTGAAAATCAACAGCGATTACCTCGTGCAATCCAACCGACGGCACTTCCAGTTCAATCGCGCCGCCATCCTGGCGGAAAGCAACATCGGTTTTCGCGACCAGCAAGTGGACCTTCGCGATCCGCCGGCCACCCGGTATGCGCACCCGCACCTGCTGGCGCGGAATAGGAATAATCTCCCGCACCGGCCCTTTCATCATCATGGGATTGGTCAGGTTCACCAGATGGACTGTCATCGAGTTCTTCTGGGTCCAGACGGAAAGATCAATCACCCCCGCCCCTTCCACAGTCACCGGCGGCGTCTCATTCGTGGCCCACACCACCGCGTTTCGCAGCAGCTTGCCGTGGTCCGGGCTCAGAACTTCCCAGAAGGTGCGGTCCACATCCCAGGGAAAATACACCACGCGGCCACGCCCGGCATCGCGAATAAACACGCCCGACTCCTTTGTTTCCTCCGGCCGGGCGAACACCTCTTCCATGGGAAGGTCCGGATACGACGGAACCACAGTCAGTGGAGAGTACGAACCGGCCATCGGCGGTTTCACAATCACCCGGTTTGCGCCATTAATAATTCGAGCCGCGTCTTCAAGTCCTGCCAGCAACGGATGAAAACGGCCGGTGGCCGGATGCTTCTCGAGCGTCAAATAGGAATTTTGCATCGGCCCTTCCGTGCGCCCGGCAAAAGAAGTTCCGAACAGCGAGGCGAGGCCGAAATCTTTTCTGCGTACGCCCCATTCGTCGTAGAGCGATGTTTCCCAGGTGGCCACGAGATTGCCGCCGCCGTTTACAAATTGCCGAATCTGGTCGCACTGCTTCTCTGACAGCGCCGCAATGTTCGGCAGGACCAGCGTGCGGAAGGGCTCCAGGTGCTCGGAGTCGAGCAGTTCGTCGTGGGCCATCTCGAACGGAATGCGCGCTTCAACCAGCGCCTGATAGAAACCGAGCGAAGGATCTTCGACTTTCGCTCGCGCCTGCTCGCCGCCGTAAAATGCCGCCGTCTGCTGGGAGTAGACCATGGCGACCCGCGCCAGTGAAGACTCGTTCCGAAGGTACCGCTCATTTTGGAAATGCCAGTTGTAAAGCCCTTCCACCACCGGAAGCCATCGCTTATCAATTGGCTTGGCATTGAACTTGGTGAACCACGGTCGGAAATTGTGCGCGATGCCGTCCGCGACCCACGTCCGGATCTCGTCGCCACTCTGCACGGAGTCTTTCCAGCGGTATTTATCTTCCAGACCCACGCTGAAGATCCCCACAATCGCCTTGCGTCCGAGCGCCGCGCCATATTCCTTCGCGTTCTTGCCGTTCGCCCAGGGCGGCATCAGCCCGGTGCGCCCTTGCCGGTCTGCGAACAACGTCGGCGCCCTTTCGCCGATGGTTTTCATATTGAGTCCGCTCAGCGCCCCGCCGCCCGCGTTCGGGATAAAGCTGGCCTCCGGATTGATGTTTTTGATGGCCGCGTCCCACACGCCCCACAGATCAAAGAGCCGCTTCTGGCGCCAAATGATGTATTCTCGCCGCGCGGAGTTCTGGGGATCATTCGTGCGCGGCAGTTCCATTCCGCTGAACGCGCGGAAGTTTTCCTGGCAATGCGCGCAGTAGCACATGCCGGAGCCGGCCCATCGGTTGGTGAAGATTCCATCAACGCGATAGAGCGTCATGATTTCCTTGTGAACTGAGGTCATGAAATCGAAATTGTAGGGGCCCAAAGCGCAGGTCACCCAGAAGTCCCGGTCAGACCAGTGGCGCACCTTTTCCCCCTTGTCGTCGACCATGATCCAGTCCGGATGGGCGTCGTACATGTCTTGATGGCAGGCGTGAGCGTCAGTCCGCGCAATCACGTTCATGCCAAGATCACGGCAGCCCTTGACGATTCCGCCAAACGTATCTCGATCGCCCAGCCATTTGCTTCGATAGTGGAGCGGAATTTCAGTTGGATAAAAGGCTACGCATCCTCCGGCGCTCAGACACGCCGCGTCTGCATGTATGCGCCGGAAGTAGTCAAGCCAGAACGCTCGGTCGTAATTGCCGGGATCATCTTCGACAAAGGCGAGCTGCGCCCAGCGCATGGGCCGATCGTACCATCCCGAGTTTTGAGACGGCAGAGCGGCTGCGACCGAATCACGGGCAACGCCGCTCGAGATCAGCACACCGCCCGCGAGCGCCTGGAGAAAGTCACGCCTGTCGATGGCCATCGAACCTTCCCTCCGCCTGGAATGGAATCACCGATCAGCTTTGGCCTTAACAAAGTAACACACATCGTCGAACCGGGCGCAGTTATGGAAAGCCCCGTTTCAGCACGGGTTCCATCCCGGAAATCAATGAATCTATCAGAGCGCCAGGGTGTAGAATCATGTCCGCAGATATGGACACGCACGATGCTGTTGGACGGTTGAAACAGTCGGTAGACTCTGAAATGAACGGAAGATCGGGAGACGACGCTATGTCGCAACAAACCATCAAGATGGACGTCAAGACCAACCCCGCCGACGAGACGATTCGCCTGGGCCCGCTCATGGTGCGGTTTCTGGTCACGCGAGAGAATTCCAGCGGCAGCCTCGCAGCATTCGAGCTCTTTGTCCCGGCAGCGCAGCGCCTCGCGGGGCCTGCGCACAGCCACAATCATTACGAGGAGACAATCTACGGCATTGAGGGAGTGCTCACCTGGACGGTCAATGGCAAGCCGATTGATGTGGGGCCGGGGCAGGCGCTCTGCATTCCGCGCGGCGCCGTCCACCGTTTTGACAACAATGGAGCCGTCGACGTGAAGGCTCTCTGTGTGATTACCCCGGCGGCCATCGGCCCGGAGTTTTTCCGCGAGGTCGCTGAAATGGTCAACGCCGCAGCGGGCGGGCCGCCCGACAAAGCGAAGATGATTGAAATCATGCTTCGATACGGCCTTACGCCCGCTCCGCCTCCGATTTCACCTCAGCCGTGATGGCGCATCCGCGACTGGCATCGAAAGGACATGAATGTTCCAGATCCTGCAACGCCGCGACCAGCGAAAAGGCAAAATCGCCACCGTCGAGTTCGAAGGCAATGCTTACGGCGCAGGCGTTTCCTTCTTCCTTGGTAACCTCAAGCCAGGCCAAGGCCCAGGGCTGCATCAGCATCCTTATTCCGAAACCTGTATCGTCCTGTCCGGCCAGGCTGCCATGATCGTGGACGGTCAGAACGTCGTGGTGGGCGCCGGTGACATCGTCATCATCGGATCGGCAACGCCACACCGCTTTACCGCTATCGGCGACGAACGGCTCGATATGGTCTGCATCCACGCCAGCGGGCGCTTCATTATCGAACCGCTCGGTAACCAGCAAATGACAAACCCGTTAGTGCCAACGCCGGGAGCGGTTAAGGACTGAGCATTGCCAGGTCGAGCTCGCCAAGGCGCGCAGGATCGGCGATGATTTCCACCTCGGCGATCTTGCCGCGCTTCAGCCCGAAGGTAACCACCCGCATCAACCGTCCACGCGGGGCCCACACCAGCCCCACCGCTCCGTTCACCAAAACCGGCTGCACCGATTTGGCCACAGCGGCGAATGCGACCGCTCCGCTGGCCCATTTTCGTGCGCCGCGGATTTCTCTTGGCCCGCCCGGCCGCACTGCCGCCTCGTCCAAGTGGACAATCACGTCGGGATCGAGCACAGCAATCAGCCCTTCGATGTCGCCGGCGCGCAAAGCCGAGAGAAACGCGCTGGCCGTTTCCCGCTGCTCGGTAAGATTGGCGGACGGAACCGAGGCGGCGCCCTGCACGCGACGGCGCGCCCGGCTGGCGAGTTGCCGTGCCGCCACTGGCGTGCGCCCGATAATCGGAGCGATTTCCTCAAATGGCAGCGCAAACGTGTCGTGCAGAACGAACGCAACACGTTCCGCAGGCGTTAGCCGCCCAAGCACAACCAGCAGCGCAAGCCCAACGGAGTCCGCCAGAAGCGCTTCCTGTTCGGGATTGCTCCCCTGCCCGCCGCGCGCAACCGGCTCTGTCACCTGCGTGTCGATGGCCTCTTCCTTCCGCGAATTGCGTGAGCGCAGCATGTCCAGGCAGACCCGCGCCACCACGGTGGTCAGCCAGCCGCCAAGGTTTTCAATGCTGCTTTCGTCGGACCGGCTGAGCCGCAGCCAGGCTTCCTGAACGGCGTCGTCCGCCTCATTGATCGAGCCCAGCATCCGGTAGGCCACCGCCCTCAAGTGTCCGCGGTTTTCTTCAAATCGTTCCGCCAGCCATTTCCGTTCATCCATCGGTCACATCTCCTCGTTTTCATCCGTCATAGTTGTGACGTACAAAACCCAAACTTTGTGACATGGAGGAATTAGATGATCCAAGCACGGATAAAGAACCCGGTTATGTTCGATGCGGAGGCCATGCAGGCCATGCAGACCCTTGTGAAAACCGTCGAACGGAGTACCATTCCGCCCAAGACGCTCGCCCTTGTCCACCTGCGCGCCAGCCAGATCAACGGCTGCAGCGTCTGTGTGGATCTCTCGCTGCGCTTTAATAAAGCCGGCGACTCAAACGAGCGCCTCTTCGCCGTGGCCGCCTGGCGTGAGGCGCCGTGGTTCAGCGACGCCGAGCGAGCCGCACTGTCGCTCACCGAGGCTGTCACTCGCTTGAGCGACCGCCCAGACCCGGTGCCAGATGACATCTGGAACGCGGCTGCGCGTTTCTATAATGAATCGGAACTGGCAACCCTGGTTCTGTGGATTGCCGTCACCAACGTGTGGAACCGGCTGAATGTCGCCACCCGGCAGGTGGCAGGCGAGTGGGCCAAGTCGGTTCAGGCAAAAAAAGTGATGGAGAGCAGCGCGGTCGCCCGCTGAACAAATCGCCGCGTGACTCACGGGGCTCCTTAACGGGCACGGGCTGCGTCCGCCGCGCAGCCCTATGTCCCTCCCAGACGTTGTTGTTGTAGCGCCGCCGTCTCGACGGCATTTTTCGAGGCCGGTCCCGATGTGCGGGACCGGCGCTACGCCAAAGCGTGAGGATTTTTTGCAATCCTCAACGACTCCACATGATCTCGCACTCGCTTCGGTATCGTGTAACAATGGAACCGAAATCAACCAGGCTTTTAGTGATCCACCTCAGGGAGAACGCTGATGATTCGGAACCACTCCGTACCTGCTGACACGGTGCTGCCGCACGTGGTCTACACGGGTGTTGATGAAGCCATCGACTGGCTGACGAAAACGTTTGGGTTCATCGAGCACTACCGCTACGGCGATCCCAACGCTCCCAGTGGCGCCCAGATGCACCTCGGCAATGCCTGGATCATGCTCAGGCAGGCGCGGCCTGGCCAGAGCACTCCCGCCGAGTTGGGCGGCGGAACTCAGAGCCTTACCGTGTTTATCGACGACGTTGATGCTCACTTTGAACGAGCCAAATCAGCCGGCGCCCGGATTGTCGAGGAGCTGAATGAAACCGCCTATGGCGAACGCCAGTATGGTGCTGTGGACTTTGCCGGACACCGCTGGCTCTTTTCCCGGCATGCGCGCGATGTGAATCCCAGCGAATGGGGCGCCAAGGTCTCGAAGCTTGTGACCATGACACCGCAAATTTCTCCTGGGCAGGGGACCACGGTGGTCCCGCTGCTTTCCGTTCGACGCGGAGCGCAGGCCATCGAATTCTATAAAGCAGCCTTCGGCGCTCGGGAATTGTTGCGCATCGAGGATGAAGGCGGAGCAGTCGTCGCACGGCTCTCGGTTGGCGAGTCGGAATTCTGGCTCGCGGATGAGTCTCCGGAAAATTCGAATTTCAGCCCGGAAACCCTTGCCGGCAGTTCCGTGCGAATGGTGGTGACCACCGACAGCCCGGACGCTGCGTTCCAGCGGGCCGTCGAAGCCGGAGCCAGGGTCGTCTACCCTGTCGAGGATCAGCCTTACGGCTGGAGGGTGGGCCGCCTCCTCGATCCTTACGGCCACCATTGGGAGATCGGAAAACCCCTTTGAGCTTGAACCAACGTCCCTTTTCTGTGACCATCATCGCCTGGATCTATTTAATCATGGGCGTGGTTGGATTCGTTTACCACCTCGTCATGCAGAACTCACTTCATCCCTTCCCGTATGACCTTCTCTGGGTGGAACTCATCTTTCTGGCGGCGATTCTGAGCGGCGCTTGTATGCTGCGCGGCCACAATTGGGCGCGATGGCTGGCGCTCGCCTGGATCGCCTTCCACGTAGTCCTGAGCATCTCCCACAACCTGCCGGAGCTGGCCATTCACGCGTTCTTTTGCGCCGTCGTGGCTTTTTTCCTCTTCCGCTCCGCCGCCAGCCGCTACTTTCGTCCTGGCGTATCCAGGGCGGCGTAGATGGCGGTCAATGTCTCAGCAGTGAAAATCTGAGGACACGCCTCTGGAGTTGCCACTCGTTTCCTACTGGCCGAAGTGAAAATCATAATCCACCGGCACACTTACGGGAACGCCGCCACAGGTTGCGGGCTTGAACCGCCACTCTTTCATGGCCAAGACGGCCGCTTTGTCAAGGTTAGAGCCAACCGACTGAACGACAGTGATGTTGTGCAGGCGTCCCTCTCTCCCTACTACTGCCCAGACGCGCATGATGCCTCCCTCGCCAATTTGGCTCAAAAAGGGCGAGAAAGGGATTGTCCTTCGTGAGATGCCAATCGGACCCACATAGTTTGAATCCTCGCACTCTGGGTGTTGAAGGACATCCGGCCCGCTCAGCGGCGCCAAAGCAGCCTCCAGGCCCTCACTGGGCGGGCCTAGCTTAGTCAATTCCGCGATCACTTCGGGCTTCCCGTTCAGGCGCGACTGAACATCTTTCGGCGCAAGCCAACCGCTCCACGAGGTGAAGTTGGTGTGATCAACAACTTGGCCTCCTGACTTCCATGCAATCGAGGCTGGGATAAGAGAATCGGCATCAAGGCAAAAATCAACCGAGATGCGGCCAGGGCGCTTGACGGTGGAACAAACGAGCCGTTTCCCGTTGAGGTTCAGGTCCTTGGGATTGCCGAGCTTGTCGCCCTGGTTTATCTGCGAACCGTATCCCAGCAAAACTCTGGCAGCCTGGTCGACGCCGAACGGCTCCTCATCTGGGCTGCTTTTCTCCCAGACTCCGGCCTCAGTGGACACCAGGGTAGATGAATATACTGACGATTGGATTTCTTCGCGATACCGCTTTGGACCGTACCACAGTTTCCGGTATGTACCCTCGAGCCATCCGCCATCGGGTGCAGCTGCCTTGAAGTGAATCTCGAATTCCACGGGTGGCACATCTCTTTTGGCCAGTTCTGACCACGTCGTGACGTTCTTGAGATGGGCAAGCATCTCCGCCCGATTTGGCTGCTGCCCCGCCGCGGCCGATATGACGGCCATTGCTATCGCTAGAGCACAAAATGGAACTGTCCGAACCATCGCGGGTCTCTCCAAGTGGCCAGTGCCGAAGCGCGATTGTAGCGGGCCCGGTCCGGAGTTTCAGTAAGTTTTTCCGCTCGGCAGCGGCCATGACCCAGCCAATCAGCCGCAGGCGTCCATGCCTTGGAAGCCCCGCGGCTCGAGCAGCCAGCCCGTTGCGCCGCGCTGATTCCGGACCTTCACCCACCATTCGGTCTTCGGCACTGAGATCACGTCCCACGGGTATTGATCGTTGGCTTTACGGACCTGATCGATGTAGAGCTCTGCTGAATGCGTTGCTCCCTTATACCAGAAGAGGTCGACGCCCTCGCCCACGCGATGGAGCAGGAAGAGCTTCGCTCCCACCGGAACAGTTATGTCCTCGAAGGATGTCTGTTTCCGCATAATTGCGAGGCCGGCCCTTCGCGTGATCACCAGACCCGTCAGCGCACTTACCTTTTCTCCCGGCCGAATCGTGAACGCCAGGCCCGAATCTCTGCTCGTGGATTTATACGCCCGCTGGCTGGCGCTTGCGCTCCACTCGCCATACTGGCAGCACTCGAACGGACACGCCCCCGCATCGGTAAAAGGCAGCTTCGGCGCGCCGGCATTTTGAACCGGCCCCAAGGCCAACGCAACTAAGAGGCTAAGGTAGGATGTAAGCATTGCAATGCCTCCAAAGAAAGCTTCGGCAGGCAATTATAGAACGACAACGCGAGAAAATCGCCGCCAGCCGCCAATCGATGTGCTGTGAGAAGAGTCTTGCAGAATGAGTCGCACCCGCATATACTTGTTTATCGATATATCGATTATCGAGCATATATGCCAAAAAGGAAACTCAATCCATTGCCTTCGGCGGCGTTCCAGATTCTGCTGTCACTGGTTGGCGAAGATTTGCACGGTTACGGAATCATGCGCCAAGTGGCAAGCCAGACCGGCGGCCGGATGCGCCTGGGGCCCGGAACGCTCTATAGCTCAATTCAGGCCCTACTCCAGGAGAAACTTATCGAAGAGGTTGATCTGTGCGAGGATCCAAAACTAGGCCATGAGCGGCGCCGGTATTACCGGTTGACCTCCTCCGGGCGCAAACTGGCGCGCGCAGAAGCTGAAAGGCTCGCCGACTTGCTGCGTGTCGCGAGAGCTAAAAAAATCCTGAGGGGTGAATATGTTTGAAAAGATATGCGCCTGCCTGCTTCGCCTTTATCCTTCCGCCTTCAGAGCCAGGTATGAGGAGGAAGCGCTTCAACTCTACCGTGACCGGCTTCGGGACGAAACTGGCATGTTCCAAAGATGCCGACTCTATTTCGACTTGCTCCTCGATGCGCTGGTGGCTTTACCGCAGGCATGGGGCAATACCTCCGCTGTCTCAAATGCGGCTCCTCTTGTGGCGACCGCCCAGAATATCCCATCCTTTCGCCTGTTGGACAAACAACCGCTGCGCCCGGTGCCAATCCTTATCGGGAGCACATTCTCGTTCGCTGCCCTTTCAGCATTCGGTTTGATGATGCGTCTTCCGAGCCCGTCTCGTTCATACTCGATTTCGAGCCGGCCGTCTCCGATCAAATCTGTCACCAAGCGACTGAACCATGCCGCGCCTGCGGTGAATGACGATCACGCGGCAACTGCAAACGGGTCGGGTGCAGCGGGCGCGCCGCAACGGCAATCCCCGACGGGTAACGCCTCGACCATTCCGGTCGATTCCGGGGTCAGGCTTGACGATGCGGAACGAGGCCGTGTTATTCGAGCTGTTGCAAGCATTCTTGTCGCGCACTATGTTGACCCTCAAAAAGCTCATGAGGCTTCCGATTTGCTTCTTACCCGTGAAAAACGTGGAGAATATGGTGCAATTGTCGACGGGCCCACGCTCGCGGGGCGATTGACAAAAGATATCCGGGCTTCGACTAAGGATTCGCGCGTACTCGTTCAATACAATAGGCACGCGATACCGAATTCACCACCCGTACCCTCGGCTGCACAGCGCGAGGAGTATCGTGCAGCTATGCTGCGGCAAAACTGTACGATCGGCAAGGTTCAAGTGCTTCCCAACAACATCGGCTACATTAAGTTTAATTTCTTTCCCGACCCAATCGTCTGCAGCCCAATCTTTCACGCTTCCGTGAGACGTCTGAACCAATCCGATGCCATCATCTTCGATTTGCGTGACAACACGGGGGGAATCCCTGACATGGTGGCGGATGTAGCCGCAGAGCTATTCGACAAGCCGGTCTTGTGGTACAACCCTCGTGCAACCCCCAACGCAAGCATGCTTCCTTCGGCCCACGGTAGCAAGCTGGCCAATAAGCCGGTTTACATCCTAACTTCGACACGTACTTTTTCTGGTGCTGAACACTTTACCTACGATCTGAAAATGCTCAAGCGCGCAACCGTCATTGGTGAAACCACTCGGGGTGGTCATCCGGGAGCTGTTTATCACATTGACGACCACTTCTGGATGGTGGTCCCTGAAGTTCGGAAACCTAGCCCTTACGGGACGTTGGACTGGCAAGGTACAGGCGTTGAACCAGATGTGAAGGTCCGCGCCGCGGATGCATTGGCGATTGCGGAGAAGCTGGCAGCGCGAAAACTGCGAATGGCAGTACGTTCAGGAAGCTCTAGATAACGACGGCCAGAAAATAATCGCGGCAACTCAACGTCGGGACTAAAGTGGGCATCTCTCAGACCAAATGCAGCGCCAGCAGAATACCCAAAGCCAGGCCGCCGGCGAAGCTGGTGCCGGCAAAGTTGACGATGGCGTTGCCGACCAGGCCGCGGCGCTCGATGGTGGCGCCGAGGTAGCTGTCAAACAGGTTCCCGATCACGGCGGCGACAAACGCCACAACGGCCGTTCCGGGCCGGCACAACCCCAGCGCGTAGGCCGCGGCAACAATCACGGCGCTTGCTCCCATTCCCGCCAGAGTTCCCGCGAGCGATACGCCGCCGTCGAGGCCCGCGGGCACGGGCTTGAAGCTGGTAATCATGTAGGCGCGCCCGGAAACCCACTGCCCGATTTCGCTCGAGATCGTATCGCCTGCGGCTTCCGCCATCGCCGCAACAAAGGCCGCCAGGAATGCCGCCTCGTAGTGCGTAGTAATCACCAGAACAGAAAAAAACGCCGCCGCCAGCGTGTTGGCCGAAGCTTCCCGCCAGCTTCGTGCTCCCCGGCGCGCTTCCGCCACGCCTCGCGCCGCCTTTCGCGCGTAGCCCAGTCGAGTTGCCACTGAGCCGATCACAAAAAACGCCAGCAGCACCAGAAAGGTTTTGTAGCCGTAGCCCATGTAGATGAGGGCTCCCATCAGGAAACCCATCATCGCGCCGGACCGGTTCACCATGCCGAGCGCCAGCGCAGCCAGGGCGAACGCGGCATTGATTCCAATCGCCAGCAGCACGCGCACGCCGAGATAAGGCAGATTGCTCTGGAGCGCCGACCACTCGATCAGCATCGCGCAGTACATGAACCCGCCGCACACGAGCGGTACTGAGACGTTATCATCGAGCGCGATGGGCAGACTTTCAACCACCGCTCCCACGGTTGCCGTAGCGGCGCAGACGATCAGCAGTTTCAGTTCAGGCAGCGACGGATTGATCCATCGCGCCAGCGCAAAGCTTCCCAGCGTGCCCACGGCAATAAAGGCGGCAAAGCCTGACCATGTCTTGCCGCGGTTCCAGGGGATCGCAGGTCCTCGCAGCGATTCGCCGGCCACGCTGGCGAACCCGTCGCCCAGCGCCATGATGGCCCACACCGCGCCCACCACTTCCATGCGCCTGCCGTACAGCAAAATCAGCACCAGCACGGAAACGGGATAGGCGACGATGCCGGTCCACTGCACGGGCCGGGATTCGCCCGCCGCGCCAGCCGCCTGCTTGCCCAGATCAAGTTCCAGCCGCGGCAGCATGAAGAGGTTGAACGCGAGCGCCACCAGCGCCGCCCCTGCCGCCTCCAGCCAACTCAAGAAAGGCAGCAGCAGCGCAAACGACAGCATCGAGATGTGGACCATCTTCCGCGCCGAGATCAGCGGCCGCCGCCCCACGCCGTTGTAGACCGAAGCATCACCCAATACCCGCCTCCAAAGTTTTCTGAATTCCTTCCTCGAGCGGCACCACGCGATAGCCAAGCTCGCGCCCGGCCTTCTCGCTTGAATACGCCCAGTCATGCTTAAAGATTTCCACCACACCCGGCGTCAACTGCGGCCGATGATCAAAGAGCCGCGCGCGCGCCAATTCCAGCGCCCCAACCGCTTTCCCGACGGCAAATGGCAGGTGCCGCACCGGACGATTGACGCCGGTCAGCCGCCCGATAACTCTGAAAAGATCGTTCAGGCTTCGATTATCGCCGGCCAGGAAATATTCTTCCCCCGGCCTGCCCTTTTCGAGAGCTTCGAGATGCGCCTCGACAACTTCGGAGATGTAAGCGAAGCTCCAGCGCTGTTCACCCGAACCGAGCAGCCCGGGAAATTTTCCGCTCAGGTACTGTTGCATCATGCCGCCCACCAGGTTGCCATCGGTTGGCGGACCCGGACCGTAAACAACTCCCGGCAGCAGCGCCACCACCGGAAATCGCGCAAAGCCCTCGGCACGCAGCCATTCGAGCGCCTGCGCTTTCGTCTCCTCGTATTCGTTCGAGTAGGGCCCGTGGTTCTTGAGCCCTTCGCCCGCCTTACCATCGGATGACGGCCCCGCGGCCATAAACGAAGACGTGTAGACTACGCGTTCAACGCCGGCGCGGTCCGCAGCTTCCAGCAGCGCCTTCAGCGCCTCAACGTTCACCCGCCAGAATTCCTGCCGGTCCCTCACCCACATCTTCACCAGCGCCGCTGAATGGATCACCTGCGTCACGCCGCGCAGCGCCCTGGCCACGGCGTCGCGGTCGCACAAGTCGCCGGTCATGATTTCGCAACGGGCCTCCGCAGGCACCAGGCCCAGTTTTGCCGGATTGCGCACCAGCACGCGGAACGCCTCGCCGCGAGCCACCAGCGCGTGCGCGATGCGCGACCCGAGATATCCGCTTGAGCCTGTCAAAAGAATCATTGCCTGTCCGCGTCCACCCCCGCCAACCGCCGCCGGCCGCATCACTCACTTTAGCTGATCAGGTAAGCGGCTGCGAGTCCCAGGTGCCCCACCATCATCATCCAGTACATATGGTGCCACCCCGGATGATTTTCTCCCTCCGTCACCAGCCGCCAGGGATCATCATTAATCAGGCAGATCACATACGCTCCCCACGCCAGCATGATGATACTCAGAACCACAATCGCCGTGGGATTTCCACTCAGGATGTTCAGCCAAAGCCCGAGGGGCAGCATCAGCCACGGAAGAATAAACGAGGGACTGATGGCCCGCGCGCTGAAGGTTGCGCCGTAGCGTACGGGCAGCGTAATGCACCCCGCCTTGCGGTCGCCCTCGATGTCGGCAAAGTCCTTGGTGGTGGTGGCGCCCAGCAGAAACACAACGTAGATCGAGCCAATGTACCACGGCTCAACCGAATGGAGCACGGTAGCCACCGCCGCCCAGCCCGCCACCTTGAGCAACCCGCCGCGGACGAGCGCGATGATGATGTTCGATCCCCACGTGCTTCGTTTCAGCCTTACCGGCGGCACCGAATAGGCAAGCGTCGCGAGGGCAGCCACCACGTAGATGCCAAAAATTTGCCAGTTGATCGCGGCCACCATCGCCAACGCCGCAGCATAGGTGACCACCACAAACACCCACGCCTGCCGCCAGGTCATCCGCCCGGAAGGCAGCGGCCGGTGCGGCTTGTTGATGCGATCGTTTTCAAAATCGCAGATCTGGTTGATGCCGTTTGACGCTGCATTCAGAACGCCCGCCGCCAACACCGCCAGCACAATGTGATAAGGGACCAAGTGGACGTGCGTCGCCCCGTAACCAATCAGGGAGCCCGAAAAGATCCCGACCATGGGAGGAATCAGGGTGAACGGGCGGGCAAAAGACCAATAGAGCTTCAGCAATTTCATGCGCCGTTATTGTCAGGCTTCTTGCCCAATCAGGCAAGCTGAATTGACAGCCCCCGCGTTTTGACAGGCGCCGCCATCAGCGCGATCGAGACGCGCGCGGGCCAATTTTATTATCTTTTTTTTCAGGGAAAAATGTTGCGAGGAGGGATTTTTAAGGAAGGAAATCGAGCGGGAGCACTCTCGGGTAGACGAGGGCGGGGAGGGCGGAAGAAGAGCTATTTCGGATTCAGCCGATTTTCAGTCTTGAAACTGGACTTCACCACGGCTGCCCGGCTGATCGTTGTCCATTGCGGCCGTGCCAACCCGAACACCTCCAGAGCCGCGGTTACTCCGGCCTGCCGAAAGAGTGATACTCGAAGCCCCGCTTCGCCATCTGGTCGGGGTCCAGCAGGTTTCGGCCGTCCACAACCAGTGGCCGGGCCATCGAGCTGTAGATTCGGTCCCAGTCAAGCGCGCCAAATTCCTGCCATTCGGTTGCGATCAGCAGCGCATCCGCGCCCCTTGCGGCCTCATAGGCATCCTTGCTGTAACAAATCTCCGGCATCAGTTCCTGCGTTCGCTCCATGGCTGCAGGATCGTATGCGCTCACGTGCGCTCCCTCGGCGAGCAACTGCTTCACCAGGCTCACTGGCGGGGAGGAGCGAATATCGTCCGTGTTGGGTTTGAAGGCCAGTCCCAGCACGCCGATCTTCTTGTCTTTGATCACCCAGAGCGCCTTGCGCACCTTCTCGACAAAATGCTGGACGCGCTGCCGGTTCAGCCGCTCCACTTCTTTCAGCAGGGCAAAGTCCATCCCAGCCTGCTCCGCCAGACGAATAAATGCCTGAACGTCCTTGGGCAGGCACGACCCGCCAAAGCCCAGGCCCGCGGCCAGAAATTGCGGCCCAATCCGCGCATCCAGCCCCATCGCGCGCGTCACCTCTTCAACGTTGGCGCCCAGCAATTCGCATAAGTCAGAGAGGGCGTTGGCGTAGGTAATCTTCAAAGCCAGAAAGGAATTGCAAGCATGCTTGATCAGCTCAGCGCTGTTGATGTCGGTCACCAGAAACTGCGGCGGCGTCAGCGTGGGACAGGCGGCATTGTGCACCGGGCAGTTGAATTTCCCTTCGATGATCGGCTGGTAAATTTCCTGAAGCTGCTTTTCAGACGCCTCATCGTCCACGCCCACCACAATCCGTTCCGGGTGCAGAAAATCCTTGACCGCTGTCCCCTCGCGAAGGAATTCCGGATTGGACGCCACGCGGAACGTCACGCCGCTCTTCCGGCCGTAAACGCTCAGCGCCTGCTTCAATTGCCGCCCCGTCCGCACCGGCACCGTGCTCTTCTCAACCACCAATTTTGGCCGTTTGGCGGCGGTGGCGATCAGCCGTGCCACCGAGTCAATGGCGGAAAGGTCGGCGTCGCCGGTCTCCAGCGGTGGCGTTCCCACGCAGATAAATACCACCTCGCTTGCGCGCACTGCCTCTGCCGCGTCCGCAGTAAACTTCAGGCGGCTTTCCCGGCGATTTTGGGCAACCAGTTCGTCGAGGTGCAACTCATAAATTGGAATCCCACCGTCGTTCAGCACGGCGATTCGGGCGGAATCCTTGTCCGTACACACCACTTCGTGTCCTGCCTCCGCAAGGCAGGCGCCTGTTACCAGGCCAACATATCCACAGCCAATTACCGATATCTGCATCCAGCCCCTTAATCTGCGATGATCGCAAAATGATCTGAGTAAAAGCAACCTAACCCAAATCACTCAACATTGGCCAATCGTTAAATCAGAACAGTCGGTGAACTTCATTCAGGCTGATGTTCTGATAGTCCGCCACCACGTGGTCAGCGCCGGCCGCCCGCAGCATCCCACTCCGGCCGTCAGCCGCAATCCCCAGGCACTTCATGCCCGTGGATTTTGCCGCCCTCACTCCGGAAACCGCGTCTTCCACCACCAGCAAATCGTGGGGGTGCCGGTTCAACCGCTCGGCAGCTCGCACAAACACTTCCGGGTCGGGCTTGCCCTTCAGCACGTCGTTTCCCGTCACGAGCGCGCGGAATCGTGGCAGGATGCCGAGAGCCTCCAGGGTGTCACGGGCTCGCTCGAAACTGGCACTGGTCGCGACCGCCATGGGAATGCCCGCTGATTCCAGCAGGCCGAGGAACTGCTCCACGCCGGAGATCGTTTTCAGCTCCCGCGTGATCTTTTCATAAATCCTGTCCTTCCGCTGCCCGTAATCCCTGATCCGTTGCGCGGAAAGATCTCCCAGAAAGTGCCGCAGGATTTCTTCGCGTTTCCTGCCGTCCAGTACGAAATCGAGTTCTTTTTCCGTCACCGGCCTGTCCAGCGAGGCCAGAAACTGCGCCCACACCTTCTTGTGAACGGGGTGGCTGTCAATCAGCACTCCATCCATGTCAAAAATCACTCCCTTGCACGCGCGTTCCTTCATTATCTCTTTTCAGTCCAGGCCCGGCCAGGTTTTCTGCGCGAGTTCGAAGTTCTCGATCGTCCCAATGTCCAGCAAGTAATTGGAAATCGGCCAGGCGTACATTTTCCCGGCCAGTTGCGGCAGCACGTCGAACCCGAGATCGGCAGGCGGGCTGGCTGGAATCCTGTCGAGCACAGCCGCATCGGCGATCATCAGCCCCGAAAAGGCCAGGCGCCCCACCGGCGTTTTCGGCTTCTCAACAAATCCCTGGATGCAGCCCTCGCCATCCACTTGCATAATTCCGCACCGCTCCGGGTCCCGCACTTCATACCCGCCGAGTGTCGCCAGGCCCTGGTGCTCGCGGTGGAATTGCAGCATGCGTCCCAGGTCGGCGTTGGTCAGCACGTCGGCATAGATGATCCAGAAGCAGCGTTCCCCGTCCACCCACTTGCGGTTGGCGCGGATGGTGCCCGCGCTTCCCAGCAGCACCGGCTCGTCAACCACCCTCGTCTTCACTCCGTTCCGGTGCGCCAGCAGGTAATCTCGCACCTGCTCGCCGTGCGAGTGCGCATTGATCAGGACCTCGTTAATCCCGTGGCGATGGCAAAGGTCCAGCCAGATCGAGAGCATCGGCGCTCCCCGAATGGGCAAAAGGCATTTGGGAGTCGTGTCCGTCAGGGGACGCAGCCGGGTCCCGAGACCCGCGGCCAGTAGAAAAGCTTTCATCGTGGTTTATTGCTGGCTCGTGTAGCGGCGAGTTTACCTCGCCATTGGCGATTGGTGATTGGCGATT
>DASUJZ010000097.1:0-4932 GCA_036278995.1 Terriglobia bacterium
GCCTCGGCTGGGAGGGCGTTTTTTCTCACAACTTCCATTCCGAACAGATTAAACATCGACCGAACGAATCTCGGTGCCATAGGACTGGGTCTCCAGGTGCGGTTTGACTCTTTTGGGGCAGCCTGTTTCCATAAGGGTGCATCGTCTGCCGGGACCGCCATAGATCCTGGCTGCCCCAATAACCTCGGATCCTGGTACCCAGCACAGGTTAATGCTGTGCGATGTGTTCGGCGTCGGGGGCAAGAAGCGGTGCGGTGGCAGTTTCAGCTTCGAGTTGGCGCTTGCTGCGCTGGCGCCACTTCAGGAACGCATCCATGTAAGTATAGAAAACGGGCGTGACATAGAGCGTTACAAGCTGGGCAAACAACAGACCGCCAACCACGCAGAGGCCCAGTGGGCGCCGCGAGTCGGCATCGGCGCCAATCCCGATGGCGATAGGCAGCGTACCGATGATGGCGCATGCGGTGGTCATCAAGATCGGGCGGAATCGAATCATCGAGCCCTGATAGGCCGATTCCCTGGCTGAGTAATTGCCTTTCCGCTCCAATTCCAGGGCAAAATCGACCATCATAATGGCATTCTTTTTGACAATGCCGATCAGCATAATCAGACCCACAAAGCCGTAGAGATCGAGTTCCAGATGAAACAGAGAAAGAGTGAGCAGGCCGCCGAACGCCGCTGCGGGCAATCCGGTCAGAATCGTGATGGGATGCGCGTAACTCTCATAAAGAATACCCAGCACAATGTAAATAACCAGCACCGTCATGATCAGAAGGATGCCAAGTCCTGTCAGTGACTCCTTGAAGGCATGGGCGGCGCCCTGGAAGTCTGTAGTCACGGAAACGGGCAGCATGGATTTGGCAAGCCCCTCCACTTCACTCACCGCCTGGCCGAGCGCCACACCCGGCGCAAGGTCAAAGGACATGGTCACCGACGGAAGTTGGCCGCTGTGATTCACCGTGAGCGGGCCGACGCTGGTCGTAAATTTTGATACCGCGCTCAGCGGCACCAGTTGGCCGGAGGATGAGCTGATGTAAAGCTCCGAAAGCATGTTGGGATCGCTCTGGAACCGATCCTGCACCTGAAGCACCACCCAGTATTCATCGCTCGACGTGTAAATCGGGGACACAAGGCGCTGCCCGTACGCGCTGTAGAGCGCATCCTCCACCTGCTGTGGCGTCACTCCCAGCGCAGCGGCTTTGTCCCGATCCACCACGACGTTGGCCTGAGGGTTCTTGATCTGGAGGTCGCTGGTGACGTCCTCGAGCCCGGGCAAAGTTCTCATTTGAGCTTCAAACTTCTGCGCGTATTTATAGAGGTCGTCCGTTTGCGGGCTGGAGAGCGTGTACTGGTAGAGGCTCTTGGTCATGTGACCGCCGATCCGGATGGAGGGCGGATTGGTGAGAAAAACGCGAACTCCTGGAATCTTGTCCAGCTTTGGTTGCAACCCGTGAATGACGTCGTCGATGGTCATGTGATGTTCGTAGAGCGGCCGAATCCACTTGACCACAGAACCAAGGACAGCCACGTGCCCGTAGCAGGATACCAGATGATCGTATGCCGCACTGTGGCTCCAGGGACGATCGGGCCGGTCTTTCAGATGCAGGAAGGCGCGGCCATTGTTCATGCCGTTGTTGAACGACCCGCCGATACCCGAGAAAAATTGAACGACGCTCGCGTCAGCCGCCAGGATGCGATTGACCGCCAGTTGATGTTCCTTCATCGAATCAAAGGAGATTCCCTGGTTTGCCTCGATGGAGACCGCAATTCGTCCGGAGTCGCCATTTGGCAGAAAGCCTTTAGGAATTTTCCAAAACTCCCAGGCCGTGCCGATCAGTACAAGTACACCGAACATCATCACCGGTACGCGGTGACTCAGGGCCCATCGAAGCGTCCAGCCATACGAGCGGAGCGCGACATCCAGGATGTTTTCCAGTTTGCGATACAGCCATCTTTGCTGCTGTCTCTCGTGCTGTGGACGCAGATAATGCCGGGCGAGCATCGGGCTGAGCGTGACGGAAACCACGCCCGACACCAGTACGGCGGAAATGATGACCACGGCAAATTCGTGCAGCAGGCGGCCGAAAACCCCGGGCATAAAAAAGACAGGGAGAAAGACGACGGCCAGCGAGATGGTCATGGAAAGTATTGTGAAATTGACCTCTTTCGAGCCGTCGAGGGAGGCCTGGAGCGGCGTCTTTCCCATCTCCAGGTGGCGCACGATGTTTTCCAGCATCACAATGGCATCATCCACCACGAAGCCTACCGACAGAGTTAGGGCCAGCAAGGACAGATTGTCGACGGTATAGCCAAGGAGATACATCACCGCGAACGTGCCCATAATCGCCATGGGCAGGGCCATGCTCGGGATGACCGTGGCGGAAGCGTTGCGCAGAAAAAGGAAGATGACCAGCACAACCAGAAACACTGCCAACAAAAGGGTAAACTTGACGTCATTGACGGACTGCTCGATGGACACGGAGCGGTCGTACTCGATCGAGAGATGGATGGACGGAGGCAGAATCGAGTAAAAGCGCGGCAGCAGTTTTCTGATGTTCCTGACGATCTCGATGGTGTTGGTGCCGGGCTGCCGCTGCACGGCCAGCAAAATGCCGGGCACGCCGTTTATCCAGTTTGCTACGTAATTATCCTGGATCCCATTAACCACCGTGGCCACCTGCTCCAGTCGCACTGGCGCCCCGTTCCGGTAAGCGACGATAAGCGGCCTATAGACCGAAGCGTCAGAAAGCTGTCCGTTGGATTCGAGATTATAGGCCTTGTGGGCGCCGTAGAGCGTCCCCATCGGCATATTGACATTCGCGTTTTGGATGGCCTGCTCAACCTGGTCGATGCCAATCTGACGACTGGCCAGCGCCTTGGGGTTCAACTGGACGCGCACGGCGTATTTTGCCGCTCCGTTGACCCCGACCTGGGCAACGCCGGGAATCATCGAAATCTGCTCCGCGACCAGGTCTTCTGCATACTGGTCCACTTTGTAAAGTGGAAGAGTCGGTGAAGTCACCGCCAGCATAAAGATTGCCTGGTCGGCCGGATTCACCTTTTTCAATGTGGGCGGAAAGGGCAAATTGGACGGGAGTTGGCTGGCGGCTGCGGCGATAGCTGACTGCACATCGAGTGCGGCCGAATCGATGTTCCTGCTGAGATCGAATTGCAGCGTAATCGAGGTGTTGCCCAGCGAACTCGTCGAGGTCATCGAATCCAGCCCGGCAATGGTGGTGAATTGCTTTTCCAGCGGTGTCGCCACGGAAGAAGCCATGGTGTCAGGGTTGGCGCCGGGCAGCCCGGCAGAGACCTCGATAGTTGGGAAATCCACGTTGGGCAGGTCGCTGACAGCCAGGTAACGGTAACCGATAATGCCGAACAGGAGAATCGCCAGCATCAGGAGAGTGGTCATGACGGGCCGGCGAATGAAAGGTTCGCAAAAATTCATGACGTTCCCGCTTCGCTACAGGGTCTTGGTGAAGTAGACCTTGCTGCCTGGAACCAGCCTCACCTGGCCGTCAGTTACCACCGTTTCTCCGCCGGTGAGGCCCTGCAAAACTTCCGTGTTGTTGTTGACGGTTTGTCCCACCTTCACCTGGCGGACGTCAACCGTCTTGTCCTGCTTTACGACGAACACATAATCGCCCTGCTGTCCTGCCTGGACGGCTTGTGAGGGCACAACCAGCACATCCTGCTGGCTGCCGAGATTCAGCAGGACGTTTGAAAACTGCCCGGGCCAAAGGTGGTGGTCAGCATTGGGGAAAGTCGCCATCAACTGAATGGTGCCGGTTGTGGTGTCGACAGTGTTATTCACAAAGGTCAGAACACCCGTTTCAGCGGTCGAGGCGCCCGGCGGCGTAGCGCCGACCCGCAGACGGGACCGCGCCATGGAATCTTTAATAGCTTGCAGATACTGCTGCGGAACAGAAAAAATAACGTAGATGGGCTCAATCTGATTGATGACCACCAGGGTTGGGAGGTCGTTGGCCTTTACTGCTGATCCGGGCGAGACGAGTTGTTCCCCCGTAACGCCGCTGATGGGAGCGTAAATCGAGCAATAAGAGAGTTGGATTTTGGCCGTGCGTATAGCAGCCTCGTCCGCCTGGACTGTTGCCGCGGCCGCCGCCGAAGTGGCCAGTGACTGGTCGTTCTGCTGGGGAGAAACAATCCCTTCTTTATAGAGTTGCTGGGTACGCTGAAGTTCTGCCTGGCTGAGCTGCTCCTGCGCCTTATCCCTTGCCAGTGCTGCCTCAGCCTGCGCAAGGGCGGCAAGGAAGGGATCCTTATCCAGAGTCACCAGCAGGTCTCCCTTGCTGACAAACTGGCCCTGCCGATAATGGACCTCCTGTACGATACCCGCAACCTGCGACTGCACGGAGACCGTCTGGAAGGCTTTGCCTGTGCCGATAGCGGTCAATTGGATTGGAACGGTTTGCCGTCCGGCCTGGGCCACAATTACGGGAACAGCGGCATTGTCTTGCGGTCGCGCAATCTCTCCGCTGGTTGCTGACCCTTGTGCCGGCGCCTCGCTATCGGCGCATCCCCCAAAAAGCACGACAAACAGTAATGGTATGAGTGCAAAGAATTTGCAGGCTCTGTTCATGCGATCCCGTACTTGGCTAGCGGCGCAATTATGCCACATTTGTTTTCGAAGGGGAAGCAAGCCCTTGACCACAAAACGACTGAATTTCTCTCAGCTTTTTCGAAAACGTTACTCCTGATACCCGGCTCCCCAGCCTGAAAAGATCGAATCGTGAGATGGATCGCTTGAAAGCGATTCACATGCTCCGCATTGCTTCACGTAGCGATCGCATATTCCCTTTTTGCCTGACCTGCACGATTCGAGTGCATTTGAACCAGCGTGAGGAGGCCTAACAATTAAATGGTGAGCCGTGAGGGAATCGAACCCCCAACCTACTGATTAAGAGT
>DASUJZ010000098.1:0-7597 GCA_036278995.1 Terriglobia bacterium
CCCGAGCAGGCTTCACCGCAAATTTCCCAGCCGTCGCGGGTTTCGAGCAGCGACCGCACGCCACGGCGGACCATCGGGTGGTCGTCCGCCAGGAGAATCCGGGTTGTGTTCATCTCGCTCATTTGTCCCCCCACGGTAGCGAAAGTTTCAGCAGGTAGCGCTCGACGATTGCAAACTGCGCGGCAAGCCACGGGTCGCCGAAGGCCCGGAGGGCCGAAAGATTTTAGCCCACGCGCGTGAGCCGTGGGTTACGATGCCTGCCCCTTCCCCTGTCCCCTCCCCCGACCCGGGGGAATAAAAGGAGTGGGGACATTCCTTGTTCCCATCCCGCAAGCTGGTAGCCACGGTCAATCACGTTTTCGGTTGACCGTGGGTTCGTCCTGCACCAAGGGCCCACAGTCACAAAGGCACTGACTGTGGCTACCCGCTACTTTCCTCCTGTCCTGCCTCCTGCCTTCCGCCTTCTGGTCAATTCCCTGCGCCGTCCAAGTCCAGCGTTGCCCTTACCGTCGTTCCATCCCTGCCTGATTCCACTTCCAGGTCGCCGCCCAGTTCTTTCATGCGCTCGCGCATTCCCATGATGCCCATGCTCTCCTTGCTGTGGGCAATGCCTTTTCCGGAATCCCGCACCTCGGCGGTGACCCGCCGATTCCTTGACTCGAGGGTGACCCGCGCGACCTTGGAGCCTGAATGCCGCTGAACGTTGGTAAGGCATTCCTGGATGATGCGATATAAAGCAATCTCAGTCTTTTCGTCCATCCGGCCCATTGAATTTGAGACCGACACTTCCGTTCTTATTTTAGTTCGCTTGGAGAAATCTTCGGCGTACCAGCGGACGGCAGCGCTGAGTCCCATTTGTTCCAGGATCAGCGGGTGCTGCAGATAGGAGACGGTCTGCACGTCCTTGATGCAGTTCTGAAGCTGCTTTTGGAATCGCGACAGGCTGTGCCGCATATCTTTATCGAGCTCACGTTTACGCCCAACGGCTGCCACCGAGGCCAGCAACGCTCCCAGCGATGATCCCAACTGGTCGTGCAGTTCGCGCGCCAGTTGCCTCCGCCGGTCATCGGATTCGTTCATCAGGTATCGCGTGAGTTTGCCAAGCTGCCTTTCCATCTGCACCTGTTCTGTGATGTCAACGGCCAGTCCTGCGGTCCCGCCGTCGTCCGTTAAAGTGGCGCTGGCCACAATCCACGCCTCACTCCCATCTTTCCGCTTGATGGCGATCAGCTCATTATTCAGGTTCTTTTCTTTCACCAGGCGGTCGTGAAGCTCAGCCTGCTCCTTTTGAGCGATGTTGGCATTCAAATTCTTCATTTGCAAGGCTTCTTCACGCGACGAATAGCCGAGGATTCGCGCAAAGGCCTCATTGCAATCCCGGAGATGGCCATCCTGAGCATAGAAAACTCCAGCCAGGTTCCTTTCGAAAATGAACTTGTAGCGTTCGGTGGACCGGTCGAGGGCTTGTTTCATTCCCGTCACTTCCAGCCAACTGATTACCGCTCCATCGATTCTTTTGTCCATCGTCTTGTAGGGGCGGATGCGCATGGAATACCAGTTGCCGTCCAGCGTCTGGACCTCCGCCTGCCTGACAGCGGTATTGTCAATCGCCTCGGCAACCAGCTTCTCCAGGTTCGCTGATTCAAACTTCAGCTTGATGTCGCCCAGGGGGCGCCCGGTGTCGGCGTTCACAATATTCGTCAGTTTTTGAATGCTGGGGGTAAATCGCCGGATTCTCAGGTCCTGTCCCAGCATGAGAATGGGGATATCAACGCTGCCCAGCAGATTCATCAGGTCGTCGTTGACCACATTCAATGCCGTGTTGCGGTTTTGCAGCTCCTCGTTCAGGGTGGTCAACTCTTCGTTGGCGGATTGCAGTTCTTCCTTGGCGGTTTCCAGTTCTTCGTTGGTGCTCTGCAGCTCCTCATTCGATGACAGGCTCTCTTCGTTCGCGGACCTCAGTTCCTCATTGGTCGCTTCCAGTTCCTCGATGGTCGATTGCAGGATGTGCCGGGTCTGGCTCAGTTCATCCGTGAGCTGGTTGATTTCCCGGCGCGCGGCCTTGGCAGGAACAAGCTTGCCTTTGGGCCCTTTGGCGGCTTTGTCTGATTCCGCCTGCGGGGCCGGCGCTGCGTCCTGAAACAATACCAGACAATAGCCCGTCGAAGCTGCCGGGCCCTTGATCGGAATGACGTCGATGTCCACTGCAACCATGTGGGCGTTCTGTTTCATCAGCACGCCCCGCTTCCTGACGGAATGGCCGCTCCTCCTGGCCTCCTGCACCGCCGCCCGCAGTTCCACGTGCAGGCCCTCGCGCGCCATTCTCGCCAGGTTCAAGCTTGCATCCCCGGGGGCCGGCTCCAGGTAGCGCCCGGTCCTTCCATGAAAGTGGACCACCTTGAAATCATCACCGATGATGGCGCCCGGCGGACTGAAACGGTTCAGCAGAATCCGGTTCGCCTCTCCCTGCAAATCAAAGCCGTCGTTCGGCTCAGGCTCGGCCTCCCCTCGGGCCGGCCCCACGTCCCCGGAAGTCCGTCCGCCAAGGTCCAGGATGTGGGCCCTCGCGCTCGGCCTGGCCCTGTAGAGCTTGTGCTTCTTGTCAATCAGCGAAAAATATTCCGCAAACGACCCGATCGTCTCCGAACTGCCCAGCAAAAGATATCCGGTGGACTTCAGCGCGTAATGGAAAACGGGAAGTATCCGTTTTTGCAGCGCGGGGCCCAGGTAGATCAGCAAATTTCGGCAGGTGATCAGGTCGAGGCGTGAAAAGGGAGGATCTTTGCCGATGTCGTGCCGCGCGAAAATGCAGAGGTCCCGAACGCTCTTATTGATCCGATAGCCATGCGGCATTTTCATAAAGAAGCGCCTCAGGCGTTCCGGCGAAACATCAGTTGCGTTGGTTTCGAGGTATTCTCCCTGGCGGGCCTTCTCCAGCGCTGCTTCGTTCACGTCTGTCGCAAAAATCTGCACTTCGTGACTAACGGAACGCTCGGACAGGAACTCGCGCAGGACCATGGCTACCGAGTAGGCTTCCTCACCCGTTGAACAGCCCGCAATCCACACTCGGATCGGCGTCCCGGCGGGCCGGTCTTTCACCAGATTCGGCAAAACCTCGCGCGTCAGCGCCTCGAACACGTCAGGGTCCCGGAAAAAGCCCGTCACGTGGATCAGCATGTCCTGAAACAGCGCCTCCACTTCATCGCGGTGCTTTTGCAGATGGGATGTGTAATCCTCCAGCGACTCGAGTTTCAACAGCATCATGCGCCGCCGGATGCGCCGCAATATCGTGGACGACTTGTAGTGCGTAAAATCCACGCCCGTCGCCGCGCGCAGCGTCCGATAGATTTTCTGTCGGTCGTTTTCGCCCTTGGGCGCTGCTTCATCCCGGGCTTCCCCCGGCGGCGCCTCGGAAACATACGGATGATGCGCGATTCGCAGCAGCTCCTGGGCGATGGATTCGATGGACAGAACAAAGTCCACGTATCCCGCGGCGATGGCATTGCGCGGCATCTCCCCATGATCGGCCTGCTTAGGGTCCTGCGCGAAGGTGGTGCCTCCGCTTGCCTTGATGGCCTTCAGCCCCAGTGTGCCGTCGGAGGCGGTCCCTGACAAAATCACTCCAATCGCCTTGGGGCCGCGGTCTGCGGCCAGGGAATCCAGGAAACGATCAATGGGCCTGTGGAGGTGCGTCCCGGAGCGGGGCACCAGATGCAACTCCCCGCCGCGCGCTTCCAGGTCGCTGTCAGGTGGAATCACATAAACATGATTGCTCGCCACTCGCGTGTGGTTGGTCACTTCGCTGACAGGCATCTTCGCGTTCCGCCCCAGCAGCTCGGTCAGCGCGCTGGCATGTTTGGGCGCCAGATGCTGCACCAGCACCAGCGCCATTCCAGGATCGGGAGGCAGGTGCTCCAGAAGCGCAGTGAAAGCTTGCAGACCGCCTGCCGATGCCCCCACGCCCACAATCAAGGGG
Source organism: Terriglobia bacterium (assembly GCA_036278995.1). GTDB lineage: Bacteria > Acidobacteriota > Terriglobia > UBA7540 > UBA7540 > SCRD01. The sequence goes on from DASUJZ010000098.1 coordinate 3,977, forward strand.
ACTTTGTCGGTGGCTGGGGTGTCAGCGCCTCGGCTCGGTGACGACGCTTGCCTTTTCTTTCCTGAGGGACGCTTTAAAGCCATGTTGCCTTCCCTTGTCTATATTCCTGGGCTCGTCGCAATCTTGCTCATATGCCGGAACGGAAATCGGCGCAGTGCGGGGAATTGACATAGCATTAGGTAGCTACCGATACCATTATTGCCCAAGCGATTGGAACAAGCAAGCTCCCCGGATTTCGGCTAGTGTCCTAGTTTGCCGGGTGGCGCATACGCTCCGCACTTTGGAATGTATGCGGCACGCTATTAATGTAGAATGGCCCGAGAGTGATTTGCAATTTGCGATTTTTTTCTAACCACTATCCACTTGCCACTATCCACTCTTCCCCATTTCGCCGGGTGGCGCATACGTTCCGCACTTTGGAATGTATGCGGCACGCTATTGATGTAGAATGGCCCGCGGGTGGCCTTAGCTCTCTGCGCCTTCCAGCCCAGCCTCGGAAGGGCGAAAGCAGCCATGCCGCGGGCGCCTACCGGCAGCCTATCATTAGGGGGCGCAGCTTCAGCTGCGTCATCCCAGCCGGTGGATATCAACGTGGCTTTAGCCGCTGAAGCGGTGTCGCGTGTCTTGATTCTTTTGCGGGTCTGGCAGCGGCGCGGTTATGACTTCAACGTCTGGAGCTCGAAGAAGATTAACGATTACATGCACAACAATCCGGTGGCTCGCAAGCTGGTGGAGCGGCCTGGAAACGGGCAGTGGCCAAGCTGGAGTTTCTATTTTCTGGATGATGCTTCACTGCTGCCCATGGACCCCATACTGTGATCGCATACATTCCAAACTTCTGAACGTATGCGCCACCCGCGTATTCGAAATTAATAGCCCTCGCCCTTCGGGAGAGGGTGGTCGCGCATGGCGACCGGGTGAGGGGTGTTGCGCCGCGCAGAGAAGCTGGGCGCAAATCCGGTGCCGTGTTTACTGGCCAGACGCGCCAACCCGTCCTCTACCGGCTGGCGCATCACTCGGGGAACCTCATTCCACACAAGACACTGGCAACTAGGCTGGCCCACAGCGCAATATATGCGAGCCTGTGTCGTGGGCTGGGCGGGGCGCGAGTTTTGTGCTGAACGTTTTATTTTTAGACTACGCCTCTCGCTTTGCGAGAACGCAGATACTCGAAGGCGAGCATCTGCGCCAGCCGCGTTCGCCGAGCTTAATTCGCGGAATTTTGCCACGTTGTTTATCGGATGAATCGCACACATCGCGAACCCCGCGATGCATGCCCCACCCGGGCCAATTTTTCCAAGCGTTTCCCCACCGTCGTTTTGATGTAGTTCTTTCCACTCCCGGGAGTATACTGCTCTAACCCGGGGCACCAGCCTTGAGACCCGGGATAAAGCGTACCTGGAGATTTCATCATGCGAAAAGTCCTTCTGGGACTGCTGTTGATCCCGATTCTGGCTGCCGGATCATCCACGGCGCTGGCGCAAAAGCCGCTTACTCAGGACGAGGTTAACACGATGATCACCAGCAAGCTCAAGAGCAAGCAGGTCATAAAGACCGTTCAGCAGCGCGGCGTCGGTTTCGTTGTCACGAGGGAATACATCGAGAAGCTGAAGCTGCAAGGCGTAGCGGAAAACGTCCTCGCCGCTCTATGCGTTGCGGCAACGGATCCCCTAACCATGGACCAACTGATAGTACTTGTGAAAAGCGGAATGCCGGACGATGCATTGGCAGCGCTGGTAGAACGCCGCCGTCTCGCCTTCAAATTCTCGGACGATGAGCTCGACCAATTGCGCGGACTCGGGGCCGGAGACCGCTTGGATGCGGCCTTGATGAATTCCAAAATAGTTGCAGCAACGCTGGTGGATGGCAAGCTGAAACAGGCTCCAGCCGGCCCACTTCAAGCTGGCGCGATTCAGGACGTGGCGGGAGATAAAATCACTCCACCGAGCCTCGTTTACCACCCGACTCCACGGTACACAAAAGAGGCGCGCGAGGCCAATATCTCAGGTAGGGTGTATTTGAGAATCGTCATCAACGACAAGGGTGAGGTGACCGATGCCAAGGTCACAAAAGGACTGGGATATGGTCTGGACGAAAGCGCGCAGAATACCGTCAAGTCGTGGAAATTTGAACCTGCGCGGCGCAATGGGACTCCCGTCACCGTGGCTGTGATGGTGGAGGTGGATTTTGCCCTCGATGCAGAACACTACCCCGGCATACAGTAGCGCCCGACGCAGCGCGGGCACGGCTTCAACAGCCGAAACAGGGTCCGCCGCTCGAGTTTTTTCCAGCCCAACAGCCCGCGCCCGGCCTTACTGTCTGGGGGCCGGAAAGTTCAGCTAGTTCTCGCCCTGGTGACGCTTCTGGCGGGGCCATGGCGCATTCTGTGTCACTGACGCATACATTCCAAACTTCTGAACGTACGCGCCACCCGCGACTGCGCCAGAAGCGGGCCACAAGCAAGCACAAACACCAGCGTAACGAACAGCAGACCGTACTTTTTCATCTTCCCTCCTGGGCCGGTAGCGCGGCGTTGTCCCGCCGTGCGGTCCCGCGTTGCGGGATGCGGCTCTTTTATTCAAGATCAACGGCCGCAGAGTTGAAGAACAACTCTGCCCTACCCGCTTCTACCGCCCTCTACCGGACTGGTCTTCTCTCAAGAGAGGCTCCAACTGCGTTGACCAGCTCCTCGAAGAACGCCTTGTCCTCCCCGAGGCCACAGAACTCAAGTCCTACAGCCGGCAGGACCTTTAGCACCAGCGGCAGAACTGTAAGAAAGGGTCTGGTTGCGTTCTCTGAGAAGGTAGATTCGTTCATCTCGACTAGGCTATTGCTGCTGAGCCCGGGCGGACAGGTTAGGACTTCGTCCTGCACGACCGGGAACCCGTGCGCCGCAATTCGTCTTATATAGGATCTCATGTTGATGTAGGGGATGACACGCCATGTCTCGTAGATGCGAATTTTGCCAAAGAACGCGTCCGTGATCCTCAAGCATTTCCGCAGGCGGAGATACTTGTCAGCCATAGCGACGATGATGGCCACGAGGAGCGAGAATTCAGCGACCCTGCCAGACTTGTACCCACTACTTTCAATGGCGTGTAGAAATTCGCGCTGCAGTTGGTCGAGTCTTTCTCTTGACGCCCTGAAGTCGTACGTATTGATGGGTATGCTGACCCGCACGTTACCGTCGGACCACCACCGGAATGTCAGAGTTTCAAGCATTGGATCGTTCCCTTCCACCTGGCGTGCGATGAAGCCGTCGGAAGTAGGATACGTATTAGGAAGGGGGAAGACGATAGAGGATTGCGAGTCCGCGGCAGAAGCTCTCATCAGGCCGGTGAATTCATCATAGGCGAGGGAAAAGTGATGGCCGACGTGCAGGGGGTCGGCCAGGAAATAGACGTAGGCATGCAGCGGTCCAGTCCTCTCGGCCTGAGACAGTTGGGGCCGTTCCGAGAGGAAATCCTCCAAACGCTGGCGAGTTTTTGCGCCTCTCTCCCATAGAAGGTCCAACACGTGCCTGTCCGTTTCAGGTTTGGGATCCGACTCGTCAGAGACTCGGCGATAGATCCTTCCGGAAGAGTGAATGTACGGGGGGTAGGTACCCTCCGGGATTCCGAT
>DASUJZ010000099.1:0-3954 GCA_036278995.1 Terriglobia bacterium
CCAGCCCCTGATCAAACCCCGGGTGGCTGACAACAACCTCCCGATGTCGGACTTGCCTCCAATAAACCATTGCGCGCCCGCATACCCGGCTTCGATCAGGCAACAGCCGGCCGTAAAGAGCCACCCGCCGTGCCTCAGTCCCTCGACCACGAGAAAGCAGCCCGCAAGCAGCAGAAAGACAAGCGCCCCTGCCACAATGAACTCCCGCGCGACGCACGCTCTGGAACTAAATGACACCGGCGCTAAACTTGCTCCTCCACTTTCACAGCATCGAACTCAGAATCCACAACGGCGTTTTCACTCTTCGCTTTCGCGGGCCGTTTCCAAACCACCGCCGCGTATAATCGCCTCTCGCGCTCGCAATGGCCCAGGCCCATGCGCAACTCAATGTTGGCTCTGCGGCCGAAGACGAGATAGAGGCAGACGCTCAGCACCAGCAGCCAAAACACGACCGGCCAACGTAGCCCAATCACCGCAACCGCCGCCACAATCCCGAGCCACAGCGTCGTTCCAACCACAAATCTCTTCATGCCTCACACTCCGCATTCAATGATTCGCTACGGCTACCCGTGAGCCATTGCCCCTATCGCTCACGCCTTCATCGATTGGCGGAGCAACCAGGTAGTGGGAGTGGGAGCATCCCGTACAAGACGCCGCTGCCGTTAAACTCGCGACGAGCCGCACTAACCTTTCCGGTACACCGAGCGTTTCCCCAGCCCGCGTGAAGAATACCGGCAAGCCGGACCCGCCAACTCTGGCATGTCCGTGTTCTCCACGGAATATAAGGGTGCTTCGCATCGCCGGCTTTTTCCTGTTCATCTTCGCTCCCGGCTGATGCCGGGTAATGAGTAACTCATACGTGTGGCCTGCCCGCACCATCTCGGCGCGTATCAAAACCGGCCCCACTACCACCGCATGCGGCCCGTTCACGGCCAGCGATTCAACCGGGCAGAGATAGGGCAATGGGCTCCCGTCATCAGCCGCAAAGGTCACATAGTGGCCAACGTCCTCGACCGCGCCGCCCGACTCAACGCCTCGCACAACGTAACGCCGCGCAAGGTTTTGGTGCTCGACCGTGACCACGGTTTGCACAAAGATTCCTGCCCGCCGCAGCTTCGCCCGCGCTGCTTCCGGTAGCGCCAGCCCGAAATGTATGTCGATGCGTCTCTGCGTCATTGGTCGATCCTCCTTATGCTGATTGCCGGTAGCGGATTGGACACCCCAAAGCTTCCCGAATCATCTCCCTCGTGCAGCCCGCCCAGCACTGGTAGAACCTTGGATCATCAATCCGCACGGCCAGGTTGTCGCCCGCCCGATCATGCCCTGCCGCCGCGCACGATGGGCACTGCGTCACGTAGTTCCGGCCCACCTTCCGGACCTTGCCGGTGAGGTGATCGAGAATCCGAAACTCCTTGCGTCCTCCACTCAACCCTGGAGCGGCAATCCGCGACTTCGTTTCCGTTCCGCCTGCCGCTTCAGGCGTTTCCTTCCCGGCAATCAATTGCCGCATCTGCTCCGCGCTCACCTTCGGCAGGCGCTTCAGATAAGACATCTGGCTCACCAGATCGTAATTTGCTCCATAGAACCAGAACCGCTGCCCCGCCCCGCGATGAATGCCGAGCGGACCGCGAATGGCATTCCCAAATTGGCCTTGATGCACGCGGTCTTGTTTTGGGAAAACTTCAATCCCATCCACCAACCCGCTACCTTTTACCGGAACGCTTAATCTTGAGGCCACATCGTGGACAAGAATCCGGCCATCCCGCGCCGGCTGCGGCTCGGCGAAGAACATCCACAAGTGGCCGCCGCGCCGGCTCTTCTCAAGCGCCGCGTAGATCTTCTGCTGCTCAAGGTTCCGCTGAACTTTCACCCGATCATCCATGGCGTCCTTATAATCGGCGTCAATGGCGACCCATTTTGAACACTGATTCGCCGGATTAATGGCGTAGAGGGCGATCGTGATCTCGCCCTCCAAATGCTGCCGCAAAATGTCGGCCGTGAGGCGCAGCGCTTGGCCGGTCGCCTTATCCCTTGGGCGGTAGTAGTAATACCGCCCGCTTTCTGGATGCGGCCTCGATGACTGCACCGTATAGGCGGCTCTGTTGACGAAAAACCGCGCGTAGTCTGACACTACGGCGGCGCTCGCTTCGATCCTCATGACACACCTCCACGAGGCAAAGAATCACACGCGATGTTGGGGGATTGTTAAGAGGGAAAGGAGCTGCCGCGCTAGATACACACCGCCAGCGCAGTAGATAAAGGGAGCAGGAACTCCATTCCCTTTTTAAGCGCGAACGGCAGGATTTGTCAAGTTAAATTTCGCGTTGAAGTTGCGTTCCCGCCGCTCGAACTTTCGCGGCAGCGTCGAAAGTAGCTCAGGCCCCGCGCCCGGCGCCAGCCGCCACAGGCAGGTCGCGAGTAATTGGGGTCTTTCGACCAGCCGTGCGAACCGGCACGCGCTCATCAGGCACTCGAAATCGGCTTCGGAGTAGCCCCCGTACTTCTCATCCTCGAAGTCCACCCAGTACCATGTGCCGGCTTTCCGGTCGAGGAGATAAAATGCTCCAGACTCCGGATCGCCCGGCACCACCAGGAAAAGCAACAAGCCGGCGCGAAACTGTACCCACCGGGCAATTTCGGCCCCATCGGTTATTGCCACCAGCTTCCCCACTGACGACTCTAATGGTTCGTCCTTTTCGGTTTGCAGTAATTCGGTCATCGTCATTTTTCCAAACATAAATGTCCTCCTGAGTTAGAGTTAGGTGAGATTCAATAAACCGCGAGTATGCAGGTTGTGAGAGTTTATGACGATTCTCGCCACAATTCGCTGTAGCAAGCAGACGTAGAGCAATGGTTGCACAGAGCCGGAGTCAGTAACGGCGTCGTGCAAATATATAATAAGGATCACGCCGCGACGCCTGTGGCGAGGAGAGAGCTTATCCTTATTATAGAGAACCCTCCTCACCCGTGCACCAGCACTGCCCCTTGTTGTCGAGCCGCTTGGGCCGCAAGCGCGTCCGCACGATTTTGCAGGGCATGATCGCAATGGGATCGCGTCCACTCCCAGCGCACTTCGTGCTGCCGGACCAGCTGATCCAACTGCTCCCAGAGGTCCTGGTTCAGGACTGGTTTGCCGGACGATGCGACAAACCCATTGGCTTTCCACTTGGGAAGCCACTCTGTGATTCCCTGTTTGACGTACATTGAATCAGTCACCAGCGTTACCAGGCAAGGCGTCTTCAGCGCGCGCAGCCCTTCGATGGCGCCTGTTAATTCCATTCGGTTATTGGTGGTGGCCGGATGACTCCCCGTAATAAGCCGCTCCTGCTCGTTCCAGTGGAGAATTACGGCCCAGCCGCCAGGCCCAGGATTACCCATTGGGCAACTTCCATCGGTGATTAAGAGAACCTCGTGCATGAAAATTTTCCTCCTTTCGTTTGGGATCAGTCGGCCATGCCGCCTTGTAGGCTATCAGAATTCGTCGTGACCCTTCTCGCAATCGCCGCGGCATCGGCAAGGCCGCAATCAACATGCCGACCCAACGCAGCAGCCACGGTGCTCGCGAGCAGGCTATCCAAACAGGCATGCCAGGGTCGGAAACCTATCTGAACGCCAAGCCGCACCTTGAATGGTTCTGCGACGTAAGGCACGTGTGGCCCGCAGCCCCGGACAAGGTCAGACAGGGGGAATGGCGTCCGGTGTGCGCCAACTGCCAACCACACTCCATCGGGCTGATGCAAGACCTCGCGGCAAGGCGGGAAGGCAAGTGCCTTTCCACCAAATGCCAGAGTGTTAGCGCCGCATTACAGTGGCGCTGTCGAGAGGGGCACACATGGCCCACCACGCCCGCATCAATTCTCGCGGGACCCTGGTGTCCGCATTGCGCGCATAACGCTCGCCTCACGCTTCCCGAAATGCAGCGCTTCGCGAAGCAACGGGGGGGCCTATGCCTTT
>DASUJZ010000100.1:0-106688 GCA_036278995.1 Terriglobia bacterium
CAGACCGGCGGAAGAAGAAAAACCCTACACGAGAGAAACACTTCATGAAAGTCTTTTTTTTCGGGGCTCGCCCGTCACCGCCTTCCTGCGTAGACCTGCGCACCCGCAGTGCGTAGACTGCGCAGCGGGAGTGCGTAGATCCGATGGCCTCTTAATGATTATTGGAAACAACGGAAGACGGGAGATTCTAGATTATCGAAAAACTTTGACCCGTGGTCGGTAGCGGCGAATGCTGGCCGACCAGAAGAAAGGTTGGATAGGAGCGTAGAGGGGGCTGGCGCAAGCCGCGCTTGGTTTATGGTGCCGAACCCTCGGTTGTGGGAAGCCTGCCAGAGAGTTGTTCCGTCTGCCGTTGAAGAGAATTTTGCTGAAGCCTTCGGGTTTCGGCAAATTCTTTTTGAGCGGCTGTCTTTTCGCCTGACTTCAAGTAGGCTTGGCCGAGTTGGTAATGAAACGTGGCATTATCAGGATCCAAGGCCAGAGAATGCTGGTAACAGATGATCGCCTGATCGAACCGCTTTTTCGCTGAATACGCTCTCCCCAGGCCCGACCAGGAGGTCGACAATTTGGAATAGAGTGACAAGGCATGACGAAACAATGGAATGGCACCATCAGGATTCCCACTGTCCAGCGTGAGTATTGCGAGATTTTCATAGCTCCATGGCTCACGAGGACTGATGGCAATTTCCTTTTTGTACTCTGCAGCGGCTTTGTCCATCGACCCCAGACGCTGGTAGACGACTCCCATATTGTAGTGGGCAAACGGCAGGTCGGGGCGCTCCGCAACCGCTTTTTTAAGATCGTCGAGGGCCTGTTGGTTGTAAAAGAAGTCGATGTAGAGCTTGCCCATCAACAAGTGCATTTGCGCGGACTGGCCCCCAATCTGCACCATTCGGTCAAACGCCTTCTGGGATTCCGCCTTCTGATTGAGTTTGCCGTACGATATTCCCTGCACAAAAAGAAAATCCAGATTGTCTTGTTCCTGGGCTGACAATGGTGCAAGCGTTTCGACGGTCTTCTTGTAATCTCGAACAGCGAAGTAACACAGGCCTTCTAAATAACGCGCCTGACCGTTCCCAGGATTCGCCGCAAGGACGCGAATGAAGTGAGGGATCGCTTGTTCAAACTCGCGCAAGTGGTAATACGCCAGGCCCAGATTCAGATCAAGGCCGATTTCTCTGGGAGCTAGCCTTTTGGCAGTCTTAAATGACTGGATGGCGGAATCGACTCTGTTAGTACGTAGGTAAACTACACCCAAATTGCCATAGGCTGCAGCCGACTGTGGGTCCAGCTTGATCACTTCCTGAAAGCCCCGCTCAGCCGCGGCATAGTCCCTGGCTGCCAGAGCCCGCTGGGCTTGGATGAATACCACATGCACATCCGCGGACTGGCTTCCGGCATCGTGCGTGGGCCGCTGCGGACCTGCATTGAACAAGGCGAGTAGACAAAAGACGTACCCCACACACATCATTACCGCATTTCATCATTGACGACCGCTCACTGTCCATTGGTTTCTTGGGGGATAAAGAGCGCGCCTTCCACCACAACCGGGACAGCGGAAGTGAGTTCTTTTGCCACGAGATGTTCTGAGGTCATTTCAGATTGGAGTGCCCGTCACATCCAATCATCCGGACAATAGGAGGGACAATGCTATTCGGAAAAATCCGTATACGCGCCCAGAATCACCAGGGTGAGACCAAGGCCGTCAATTCCCGAACGCAACTGTTGACGTGCCGCATCATCATAATCGAGACGAGACAGGTGCGGTCCCTTACACTTGAGCGCCACACCGCCGTAGCCAAGATCTCTGGCTTTATGCAGGAATTGGTCCACCGCGAGAACTGCCTGTCCACGCCTGGCTCCGGAATAGCTTACCGAGTGGAGGCAGGTCTTGGCTTTTCTTTGCACTCGGACTTTGCCCTGAAGCGATTGAACCTGAAACTGCCGTGGCCGTGCTGCCTCCAAAAACCTGACGCATAAACGTCTTCCGGTTTCTCATTACGACCTCCCGCCGACATGGGAATAAGAATGAACCGGCACGACAAACCTTGCGCTGTGGCCTTTGCAACCGCTGACTACTACTTGCGACTCCGCTGACTGCCTGCGTTTCACCTCAATGGCTGTTTGAGCCATGCATCCAGAAAATCCTTGCCGCTGTAAAGGTATGTCCGCTCGTCTAAACGTTTAACCTCCGACTGAGGCCAAAAGACGGGTGTCGATTGGACCGTGTACTCCACTTTGATCTCGACCGGATTAGACACCTTGTAAGGCTTGTATTCCGACAGATGCTCCATGGCCAGTTCCGCCTTTTGACGGATCAAGTCACATGCCGCGTTGTGCGACAGCGAAATACCTCCTGTCCTGCTGAACCCCGTTTTTACCGCTGCGCACTCGCCATTTGGAACCAACTTGTGGAACTCTTCACAGACCGCCGTGTCGCCAGCCACCATGATCACCGGAACTCCAAAGTAGCCGGCCAGCATGGTTCTTGAGCCGAGTTCTCCGACCAGAATGTCATTCACCCAAAGATTCTGAATTGTAAATGAGTACGTATGACTGATAACGGCATCCTTCGCCCCAGCCATGGCGTGCTGACCAATAAAGATGACAGCGCTGTAGGAAGAGTCAATGCCGAGTGTGGGAGGTATCCCTTGCCCTTGCAGCAACTTCGCCCGCGGATCGATCGTCAAAGCGGAAAGGGATCTGCTAGCATTATGCAGGTCAGCCACAACGACCTCTGTTGCGCCACCCGCGTACAGTCCACCGACGGCTGCGTTGACTTCGCCGGTCAAAAGCTTTTGCGACTCTGCCCAGCGCGGGCTTACGAAGGGCCGGCATTGGTCCTCCCAATTGAAGATGCCGTCGACCCCCTCCATGTCCGTAACCATAAATATCTTCTTGCCTTTGCGAGTCTGGGCGGAGGCCGGAAGTGTCGAGGACAGGAGCAGAATTAATACCAGTATTGGGATAATTCGCTTCTTTAAGTCGAATCCCATGCCATCTCTCCTTGAGCTGCAAATTGGAAGCGTCGTCATTGAAGTTGGCCCTGGTGTACCATCACACAGACTGGTCATCACCGCAGATTCCGCGCGACCATACATCAAAGAAACCCAGGAAAAACAAAGCAGGCCTATTGCTATAAAAAAAGAACCCCGGTCATCACAGCAAGGGTGTGACCGGGGCCTCATGAAGTCCCCCCAACCCGTCCAGCACTTGCTTGGCTCAATTGGCGCACACTGCTGGATTGATGTCAGGCCACCACTACCTCAATCAAAATGCGCCAACTGAATCAACTGCGGACTAGAACGAAAACTTCAGTCCAAATTGCACAAGCCGGGAGTTGTATGCAGCACTCACTTCGCCGTTTCCCGTCTGCGTGCAAGGCTGCCCAAACCCGATGCTGCTGCTGCATCCGGCCTTGACACTCCGCCATTGCGGATGGTTGAAGGTGTTGAACGTCTCTCCATGGAACTCAAGAGTGGAGTGTTCGCCGCCAAACCAGGGAAATTCAAAATCCTTGATCAAACCAAAGTCCGTATTGTTCCGGCCCGGCCCAGTCAGGACGTTTCGACCCATGTAGCCGAACATTCCCGGCTCTCCATTAGCATAGAGCTGGCTCATCAGAGGCTGCGTAATTACCGCTGGATTGAACCAAGTCGGTGTGGGTCCGAATTCAGGATCGTTGGTGCTCCCTTTCAAAACCTGGAGATTTCCAACAGTGTTGCAGCGATAGCTGCGCCCAATGCCAGTGCTGAATCCACTTACTCCGCAGTTGAAATTGATCGGAGAGCCGGTGAAGAACGTTGTAATGCCGCTGATAGTCCAGCCTCCGAGCACCTGTTTCACGAATGGGTTGCTCGCGTTCTTGAAAAAAGGAAGGTTGTAAACGTAGTTCGCCACGAAGACCTGTGCCCGGTTCAGATCCGATGTACCGTAGAACCGGCTCAGGTTAGTGTCGTCGATACCTGTGTTCGTGCTACTGTTGCTTGAGTCATCCAATGCGTGTGAGTATGTATAGGCTACCTGCGCCGTGAGCCCGTGTCCGAAGGGATGGCGGAGGCTGACCTGAAGAGCATTGTAATTGGAAACCGCGGTGTTTTCATGCATCGTGATCGAATCGTATCCGCGATACGGGCTGAAGAATATCGTCGGATCGACTCCTTGAATCAGAATATTCTGCACATCACAATTGCCTGAGGCATCACACCCCGTCGTTCCTGCCAGCGCGGGCACATTCATCGTGGTGGCACCAAGAGGCACCTGGTTCATATTCCACTCCCGGAACAAGTGCCGCCCCAGGTTGCCGACATAACCCACACTAAGCAGGTTCTGGCCGGATAACTCATGCTCGATTGTGAGGTTGAACTGCTGAACCTGGGGATATTCGATACGGGCCGGAAGGTTCGAGATACTTGGTGGTCCAATCGCACCCGGCACGATGTTGTCGTATCCGATAATGTTGAAGCCGGACGGGCTGAGAGCTCCTGGAGGATTGCCCTCTAGGCCTTCAGTGTTGGCCTCATTGCCGTTTCCATATTCATAGTAAATCCCGTAGCCGCCCCGGAGCACCGTCTTGCCATTACCCCACGGGTCCCAGGCAAAGCCAAAGCGCGGAGCGATAGTACCATGCGAAGGCTCCACGCACCCGGAAGGGATTCTTCCTTTTCCACATTGCACCAATCCGTTTCCATAGTTCTGAAAGGTTGCGACGTTACCTGTGGCGGGATCTACTACGAGGTTCCCGTTTGCATCGAGCAGAGCTTCGAGCGCCGGGTTGTAAAGTGAGGGTTCGAAGGCTGCGTCAATAGTATCGGGACGACTCACATCATGGATGGGAACAAAGAGGTAGTAACGGACCCCCATGTTCAAGGTCAACTTCCGGTCGACCTTCCAGTCATCCTGGAAGTAAGGCTCAAACACGGTGCCACGCCAATGTCCTTTGTTGTATCCGCCAACAGCAACACCACCGAACTGAGCGCTGCCCTCGGTGTACTGTCCGATTCGGCCAAGATACATGTCTGCCAGACCATTTCCTGACGTCACAGCACTCCCGCTGCTAAACGAGAGTTCGCCCTGGACAGGAGAACCAAAACTTTCGTTTTTCTGATACCTTTCCAGAAAGAATCCGAACTTGTAGGTGTGCGTTCCGTGTGTCCAGACGTTGTTGTTCTTCCAGGTATAAATGGGATTAGCGTTGATGTAAGGATAGTTGGCCGTATCCACAAAGAAACCAGAAGGCAGCCCGCCATCCACAGAAATCCCCGGCAGTAAGGTATTATTTTGGTTACCCGGAAAGATTGATTTCATCTGGAACGACGAAGGCCTGATGACCGAATGGGCGGGACTCCCCGGGCCGGCAAGAGGCTCATAATCGTGAGGATCATCTGAATAGCCCATGATGAATTCACTCATCAGCGTAGGCTTGAACAAGTAGGTAAAATGTAAAACGGCGCTCGTGGCCGTTGTAAGCTCGTCAGTCGCCGTCGTGTCATAATCCGATCCTGACCATAGGGCGGGGGTCACTGAATTATCGTCATAATCGTGGGTCCAGCGAACGAACATGCTGGCCTTGCTGCTGATGTTTTGATCGACCCGGATAGATTCCTGATGATAATTCTCAGGCGCGCTGAGGGAGGAAACATAACCATCCACCCCGTTATTGGGCAAGGGAACGAAGCCGTCGAGAAGCGCCGTGGCATTCGGATTCACCGGCACGATGTCACCGGCAAAGTGATTCCCGGAGGTTGGATCGGTCGGGACTGTGCACCCCTGGGAGATGATAGTCGAATTCGCGTTGGGAGAGCTCGCGTCGCATTCACTGAAGTCTCCTCCGCGCATTCGTACGGATGGAACAAAACCGGAAATAACCGATCCCTGTCGGTACCGGGCAAACTGTTGCGAGTAGAAGAAATAAGTCTTGCCCTTCTTGTAAAGACCGGGAATGTAGAACGGACCGCCGAAGGTGCCGCCGAATGTATTCCACTTCAGCGGGGTCTTGGGCGCATTGGCGCCCGGCGGGTTGATTTGCCGGTTGAGAAACCAGTCGTTGGCATCAACTGCGTCGTTCCGCAGGAACTCATGAAGATCGCCATGAAATTGGTTGGTCCCTGATTTGGTGACGAATTCTATAATTGCCCCGGCATGTTGCCCCTGGTCCGCGCCGTAGTTCGATGTTGAAATCCGGAACTCCTGGATCATATCAAGTGAAGGGGTCGCCTCATTACTGTTGGCACCCGAACCCTCGTCAGCATTGTTTCCGCCATCGAGTTCCACGTTGGAATATACAGACCGGGTTCCGTTGTACGACACGTTCGCGACGGCGCCGGAATGGCCAAGGCGAATCCCGCCGTTGCCAAAGGCTCCTACAGGAGCTGCTCCAGGAACTAACGTCGTGAGCCCCATAATATTCTGACCGTTAACTTCCAAGTCCTGGATTTGCTTCCCAACAATTGCGGTGGAGACCGAGGCGCTCTCCGTTTGCACGTGAGGGACGTTGGCCTGGACGGTTACTTCCTGGGTCGCCTGGCCAACCTTCAGTTGCATATCAACTCGCTGTGTTTGGCCCACCGTCAGGGTAACACCGGCTTGTACCAGCCGCTGAAAGCCGCTTGCCTCGGCAGTCACGTTATACGCACCGGGAACGAGTCCAGCGATAGTGTAGGCGCCCACAGAGTTGGAGACCAGGACTCTCTTAAACCCGGTGTCCGGGTTTACGACGGTAATCGTAGCGTTTGGAATTGCCGCACCGGAGGGATCGGTGACAGTGCCTACAATCGTGGCTGAAGACTGTTGTGCCCAGCAATTCGGCGAAAATGCCAGCACACTGAGAGCCGCGCACGCCAGAATCATTGCCGGAAACCAATTACTTTGTCTCATCGTGACACTCCTTAAATTTTGACGTCCTTCCATGCGCCCGCGCCACAGGCTTCCCTTGAATGTGTTTCCAAATTTTAAGCCTCGGATCCTTCGTCCTTCCCTAGATTCGCCAGCCTTGGGGCTGTACTACGGCCGCTCACGGCGTTGCTGTCATGAGGCTTCTGTAAATCCGGTTCCGGGGGCCATCACCCACAAGGTCAAGCAGAGCCCGCGATTATCTCCCCACAGTGCCGGCCAAGTTCTCCGCAACTGTTCCGGCCTGGCAATGATTTGCAGAGTCCGGCCCGTTAGGCCGGCGGCGCGTCTGCATACACTACCAACCTCACGCGGACAGCTTGATAGTTCCGATTCCAGCGCTACGGCTGGGCCAAATGTGAAATACCCGACGCGGAATTCCCTTCTGCGCTTGTCCGCCAAAAACCCCAACGCAACAGCGTAACCCCTAAGAAAAGGGCAAGGAGCAACTAAGCTTCGGACTGTTGTGTCACGCCTCGACTGATTTTATCTGCCATATCAATAATGCCTTGTCATTTAGCATAGCGCACGCTAATATGTCAACGACTTTTTTATAATAACTTTCAATGACTTTGCAGCTCGAAGGTTTTTTGGGCGTCTATTGTTAGGTCAGCCGAGCGAATGAGAATCCATTCCGACAACCATGGAAGACGCCACGATCTCGGAGGTAATCTGTCTGATCAGGCCTATTTCTTAATCCGGGAGAGGATTTTGATGGGTAAAATTCCTCTTGGGGCTCCGCTATCCCGGCGAGGCCTCGCTAAGGAGTTGGGAATGAGCTTCCTGCCCATCTCACAGGCTCTTGAGCGACTGGAATACGAGGAATTGGTGGAGAGCCGCCCTCGCGTCGGAACAAGGGTCCGGATGCCAACTCCTCAGGACGTCAGGGAACACTATATCCTTCGCGAGGCATTGGAATGTCAGGCCGCCCGCCTTTTTGCCGAGAAAGCAAGTTCGGATGAGCGGCTGGAATTGCAGAAAATGGCAACGCGGGTGGATCGAATGCTGTCGGGGCGCGCCAAAGATTCTGGCGCCGAAACCGTTTTCCGGACTCAGGCTTATCATATGTCATTCCATATGAGAATCGTCGAGTCCACCGGAAGCGCCGCTCTGAGCAAGGCCATCGAGAAAACCCACGTACTGACTTTTAACTGGCTTTACGACATCAGCACCAAACTGTCGTTGCCAGCAAGGTGGCATGAAGAGCTCATGGAAGCCTTGGCCGGAAAAGACCCTGAGATTGCAGAAAAAGCCATGAGAAGACACATTAATTACGGTCTTCGGCAGATTCAAGAAGTTCTAGCTCAACAGCTTGGGCCAGACGCCCCAAGGCTCAGTCAGCTTGGTCGCCTCCCTCCGGACACGATCTCGAAAGCAACTCCACAGGGCTGGAGGGAAAAGTCTGGACGCAGGCGATGAGTGCAGGCGTTCAGGACATTCCTCGATCCAGTTTACGGAGGAAGTGGAAAAATTCTTGGTATCGAAGTTGCCACCAATCGCTCAAGACACTAAGGCACAGATAACCGGAGCGGAGCATTGTACACGGATGCTGGCACGATTAAACTCCCGGTCAGACGAGAAGCCAAAACAGAAATTCCAGTTACTCTTGGACAGCAACCCAAGCTTGTGAAGAGCAAGTTCGATAAGGGAACGATGTCCGCAGGAGGGGGAAGGGACAGCTGGCCCTGCGTATCGAGATCGCAACGTTGTTCCATTCACCGAATCTGGTCAATCCGGCGAGTCTTCCTCGCGCAAGCCATGATACTTGTTACCGCTGTATGCCTGTGGGCGACTCCCCAGCCAGCCCGCCAGGCCGGTTCTGCCCTGACGGCAGAGCACCTGCCCCCTGCGGCTGGCTTCGTTGGTTCAAGGGTCTGCGCCGGATGCCATAACTCAGTGGGTAGCAGTCAGTTGGAGACACGGATGGCGCATTCCGGGACAGCGGCCGCTGATTCAGAGTTCCTCCGAGCCCATCCGGACATGGCTGTCCGCATGGGCCCGTACCTCTACCGGATCCAACTGCAAGTTGACCATGCCATGTACTCGGTCAGCCAAGGGGCTCAAACGGTTTCAGTTCCGCTACTCTTTGCCTTTGGTGACGGGATGAGTGGCCAGACATTTGTTTTCCGGAGAGATGGAGCGTACTACGAAGCGCGGGTCAGCTTCTATACCTCCCTCAACGGGTTGGACCTCACAATGGGGCATCCACCCGCGACTCCTGGCTCGATTGAGGATGCGTTGGGCCGGAGGATGGAGCCTTCCGAAGTGCGCCGCTGCTTTTCTTGCCATTTCACAGGACCCGTCATTAACGGCCAGCTTCGCGTCCAGCAGATGATGCCGGGGGTAACTTGCGAGTATTGTCACGGTCCCGGAGAGCGCCATGTAATGGCAATGAGAGCGGGCGATTTCCGACAGACCTTTATCTTCAATCCAGCACGGCTTTCGCCAGCAGATTCCGTTAAATTTTGCGGTTCTTGTCATCGAACTCTGCAAAACGTGCGGGCCATGGGCATGCGGGGAGTGTTGACCGTCCGTTTTCAACCTTACCGCCTGGTCTTAAGCCGCTGCTGGAATCCGGACGACGCACGAATCACATGCATTAGTTGCCATGACCCACACCAGAAGATCCGGTACGACGTTTCGTATTACGACTCCAAATGCCTTGCGTGCCACCTTCTGCGCCCAGCCACTAAGCAGACGCCTTCACATCCGGGCGCGGCCTGTCCAGTGGGCAAAAGCAACTGCGTTACCTGCCACATGCCGCAGGGTGAGCTGCCGGGCTCCCATACTTTGTTTACCGATCACCTCATCCGGATTGTAAAGCCCAATGAACCATTTCCCGAAGAAATGCCACCTGCATCTCAAAACCCCTGAGCGGTCAGGGTGCTGTTGTCAATAGTGCTACTGATTCCAGGCTCAGTAACAACATCCCAGGAATCTCCCGCAGCTGCCAGGCATACGCAGCCTCGAACGGAGTATCCCTCGTTTCTGCGCCCATGACTCCGGTACGATGGCGCTTTCCTCAATGCGGAGTCTGAGGTCCGACGTTCCGGTACTTCGTTCAGTGAAGGCGCTCTACGGCTTTGAAATCCGAGAGGGTGTTGTGGGAGACGAATCTGTGGTTATAAGTCCATCGGCCTTCATGTGCTGGATGACCGTTTTGATTTTGGGAGCAAAACGGCCGTCCGGCTGCTCCTTCAAGTAGGACTCCATTTCCAGGTAGGCTTTGCCAAAGTCGCTTTTCTTCAGGTACACATCGGCCAGCTTGATATGCAAAATCGGCGGGGGAACTCGATTGAGCGAGAGCGCGCCGAGAAAGTCTTTCTCGGCTTCTTCATACTGCTTCATCGCATAATGCGCCACTCCCATCTGATACCAGAGCTGCCAGGTTTCTGGGGACCGCTCAATTGCAGGCTCAAGGAGTTTTGAACTCTCTTCGTAACGCCGTTCCGCGTTCAAGAGCTGGCTGAGTTCAACGTAGGCATCCAGGAACGTGGGGGAGCAATGGATCGCCTGCTTAAGGGCGGTCTCGGCCTGAGATGACTGGTTCTTCACAATCAGCACCGTCGCCAGGCCAAGCTGGGCTTGCGCATAACATGGATATTCATCAATGGCTTGCTCAAAATGCCGTTTGGCGGCGGAAAAGTCTTGTGCTTTCAGGGCGTGGTCACCTTTGAGGAATTGCTGCTTCGCGTGGGCCGGCACCTTGAGGTCGTCCACGGAAATAGCTGCGCCGCGGTCATCCTTCAATTTATGGTCCAGTGGAGCTAGCCGGATCGTTACAAACGATTGGTTGCCATATCGAAGGTCCACATCCTGCGTGGCTGGCTGATATCCATCTGCTGTGACAAGCAAGGTGTAGTCTTTCCGCTCGATATAATCAAACCGGAAATGCCCTGAGGAGTCCGCGGGTTGCTGGCCTGCAATTTGCCCACCAGGAGCCTCTAACTGCACGCTTACGCCGAAAGGGATCGTCTGTCCATTCGACGTCGTCACTTGCCCCGCTACCATCGCCTTACCTTCATCAGTCGCCGCGGATACCGGCAACACCACAACAAGGACGCTCAACGTTAGAGTTGCGACCCCTGCGGCTCGGATGTGCAGCATGTGGTGCCCTCGTATAGCTCGTTTCCTGAAAATTCGATTTTCTAACTACGAGCAGATTTACACTTGATGCTAGGAGAACCGACCACGTTAATCAAGCAGAAAGTCATTGCCTGTCGTTGCAGATCAAGTGCCCCGTTCAATTAGCACATGGACATGGCTACCTGAGGTGGCGAGTGGTTGAGCATCCCGTCATATCAGCAGTAGATTGAAGAGACTTTAAGAGACCGCCAGATAGCTGCGACGGAAATGAAGAAAGTGATTTTTCGAGTGATGTTAACTCAGATCAAGTGGGCTGCTTTCCAACGCCATCCTTCCAGGCGGCCACATCGAAGAGTCGTTCATACGTTCATCGCCCTTGATGATTCTGGCCGAATGGGCGACCCGGAAGCTGTCGAGGATTCTCCGGAGCGCCGAAGGCCATCGGTCCTTACGTGGAGGGCTGCCTTCCCGCACCGTCGCTGCCGCATATCGGATAGAGCATCTTCGACCTCGGCTTCCTGGGCCCCACCCATTTTCCAGCAGACGTAACGCTTCGACGGCAGAAGGATGTATGCGTCGGGCTGGGGACCGTGGGGACTTTTGTGGGGACCTTGCTCCGAATTTAGGGGCACGCAAATTCGGTGCCATTTTGGACAGTAATTTAGTAACACCCTTAGAATCAGTTATATTCATTGATGGAATTAGACTTGCTAGTGACTGGGCCCAAGGCAAGCGCGCTACCAGACTGCGCCACGCCCCGGCAGGTTGAAATGGGTTCGCGAAACTGCCGATATTTATCGCAAGGCTCGCGCGACAGACCGAATTCTATTCTGCC
The DNA here is from genome assembly GCA_036278995.1 of Terriglobia bacterium. Lineage (GTDB taxonomy): Bacteria > Acidobacteriota > Terriglobia > UBA7540 > UBA7540 > SCRD01. The sequence goes on from DASUJZ010000100.1 coordinate 11,813, forward strand.
AAGCTTCGCCAGTGTCGTCCAGATGATTCTGGGAAAAGCGGAATCAAATGAGTGCTGTGGCCTCCTTCGATCGGTTACGGCAAGAGCAGTCGCCCGGCGAGTGCTGGGCAATCGCCGGGCCCGACAGTGGAACGAGCCGGTTTGACTTCGCGTCTATTGCAATAATAAGATAGGGCCAGAAATCGAGACGGGCGGCAATGGCAAAAACAATCCATCCTGGCGCGCCAAAAGCCGGTGCGATCAAGGAACGGCAGGAACACTTCACCACCCTTTCGGGCGTTCCCGTTGATCCGGTTTATATCGAGGACGACCTCAAGGATTTCAGCTATTCACGCGATCTGGGCGACCCGGGCCAGTATCCTTACACCCGCGGCATCCACCGGACCATGTACCGCGGCAAACTGTGGACTATGCGGCAATTTTCCGGCTTTGGCAGCCCGGAAGACACCAACCAGCGCCTCCACTACCTCCTGAAGCAGGGACAGACGGGCCTTTCCATTGCATTCGATTTGCCTACTCTGATGGGCTACGACTCTGACCATCCGCTGGCCGAAGGCGAGGTGGGCAAGTGCGGCGTTGCGGTTTCTTCGCTCGAAGATATGGAAACGATGCTCGCCGGACTTCCGCTCGAGCGCGTCTCCGCCTCGATGACCATCAATTCCCCGGCGGCCATGATCTGGGCCATGTACCTGGTAGCTGCGAAGAAGAGCGGCGCCGACTGGAAGAACGTTTCCGGCACGCTCCAGAACGATATCCTGAAGGAATATATTGCGCAGAAGGAATACATCTTCCCTCCCGAGCCGTCGATGCGCCTGGTGGTGGATTCCATCATTTTCAGCGCAAAGGAGACGCCGCGCTGGAACCCCATCTCGATCAGCGGCTACCACATTCGCGAGGCCGGGTCCACAGCCGTGCAGGAACTGGCGTTTACCTTGCGAGATGGCATGGAATACGTTGAGTGGGTGCGGCGCGCGGGGCTCGATGTGGACGAATTTGCGCCTCGGCTGAGCTTCTTCTTCAACTCCCACAACGACCTGTTTGAGGAGATTGCCAAGTTCCGAGCGGCGCGCAATGTCTGGGCCAGCGTGATGCGCGAGCGCTACGGCGCGAAGAACCCGCACTCCTGGATCTGCCGCTTCCACACGCAGACCGCAGGATGCTCGCTGACGGCCCAGCAGCCTTACAATAACGTGGTGCGAACAGCCATCCAGGCACTGGCGGGCGTGCTGGGAGGAACTCAGTCGCTCCACACGAATTCATTGGACGAGGCCTGGGCGCTGCCTACTGAGCACGCGGCTACGCTGGCCCTGCGCACACAGCAGGTGATCGCGCACGAAAGCGGCGTGGCGGACGTGGCCGATCCATTCGGCGGGTCATATTTCCTGGAAAAGCTGACGCTCGATACCGAGCGCGCCTGCTACGAGTACTTTGACAAGATCGACGCCATGGGCGGCATGGTGGCGGCCATCGAAAAGGGCTTCCCACAAAAGGAGATCCATGAAGCAGCCTACGCCTACCAGCGGGCCGTGGAGAAGAAAGAAAAGATTATCGTGGGCGTCAACGATTTTGTCACTGAAGAAGACCGGCCGGTTGATATTCTGGTGATCGACGAAGCGATTGCCAATCGACAGCGGGAAAGGCTGGCGGCGCTGAAAAAGAAACGTGACAGTGCCCGCGTCCGGCAATCGCTTGAGGCGCTGGGCGGCCGCGCTGAAACCAGCGAGAACCTGATGCCCTGCATTTTGGAATGCGCGCGCGCCTATGCCACGCTTGGCGAGATGTGCGACGTGCTGCGCAAAGTGTTCGGTACTTATGAGGAACCGGCATTCCGGTAGCTTCTCCGCGCCCTCTGTGCTTCTGCGGTGAATGGATAAATTACGACCCCGAATCGCTGCGCGCTCTGAGCTCTGCGGTGGACGATGAGGTACGACTCCGAACCTCCGCGCGCTCTGCGCCTCCGCAACTCTCTGGATGCAAGATCGGGCTCCTGATAAACTTCAACTGCGCGACTTTGAAGGGCGGAACCCGAAGGCGTGTGTTGAATTATGAACCAAGCGAAGGTGCCCGATCGCAGAATTCGCGTCTTAGTTGCCAAGCCCGGTCTGGACGGCCACGACCGGGGCGCCAAGATTGTGGCGCGCGCCTTGCGTGACGCCGGTATGGAAGTGATCTATACCGGGCTGCGCCAGACGCCGGAACAGATTTCGAGCGCCGCCCTGCAGGAAGACGTGGACGCGGTCGGCATCTCGATATTGTCTGGCGCGCACAACACCATCGTTCCGCGCATCTGCCAGTTGCTGCGGGAAGCCGGCATGCACGACGTGCTGGTAATTGTAGGCGGCATCGTGCCTGACGAAGATATCCCCAGCTTGAAGGAGTCCGGAGTGTCGGCGGTGTTCCAGCCTGGGGCAGCCACGCAGGAGATTGTGGATTTCATCCGCAGCCACGTCAAACAGGCGGCATAACAGCCAGCAGCGCGGGATTCGCGGGAAGGCACATCATGACACACGAACTCACCACATCCTATCTGAGAGATTCCATTGACCTGCTCCGCCACTATAAGCAGCTTGCGGAGCGCGCGATGGCACAGATTCCCGACGAGGCCTTCGACAGGTCACTCGACGCAGAATCGAATTCAATTGCCACTATCGTCAAGCATCTGGCGGGCAACATGCGCTCGCGTTTCACCGATTTCCTGTTCTCGGATGGCGAAAAGCCCGGTCGTAATCGCGACGGGGAATTTGAAGCTCCGCCGAAAACCCGGACAGAAGTGATGGAGTTGTGGGAGGCCGGCTGGGAGTGCGTTTTTGGCGCTCTGATGCCGCTCACCGACGCTGATCTAATTAGAACCGTTTTGATTCGCACGGAGCCGCACTCCGTTATGCAGGCCATCAATCGCCAGATTGCCCATTACTGCTCGCACATCGGGCAGATTATTTTTCTGGCAAAGCATTTCGCCGGTGATCAATGGAAGGCGGTGTCGGTGCCTCGCGGGAAGTCAGCAGAGTTCACCGCCAAGGTGGCCAAAGGCGAGATTTCACAAAGATAATTGCAACAGTACCAGCCGTAACCATCCGAGCCGCCGGCCTTGTCGCGCTGGCGCTGTATGAGGGGCGAACCACATTGCCAAATTCCGTCCTGAAAAGTCAGATTGACCCCAGGTCCCGGGAATTCGAGTCAAACACCCGCCGAATGAAAGATCTGATGGGCGAGATCCTGAACCAGGAAGAAACCATCCGCGTGGGCGGCGGCGAACAGGCTGGCGCAAACCAGCACAAAAAGGGACGCCTGACGGCGCGAGAGCGTATTGCACTTCTGATCGATCCCGGAAGCGAATTTTTTGAGCTTGGCATTTACGCCGCGTTCGAAATGTACGAAGAGTGGGGCGGCGCGCCAGCGGCCGGCGTCGTCACGGGGCTGGGGCGGATCCATGGGCGCATGGTGATGATTGTGGCAAACGATGCGACGGTAAAGGCCGGAGCGTTTTTTCCCATGACGGCCAAGAAGGTCCTGCGCGCGCAGCAGATTGCCATCGATACTCACCTTCCCACCATTTACCTGGTGGATTCGGCGGGGATATTTCTGCCCTTGCAGGAGGATGTTTTCCCCGACACCGACGATTTTGGTCGCGTCTTTCGCAACAACGCGGTGATGAGCGCCATGGGCATTCCGCAGATTACGGCCATCATGGGCATGTGCGTGGCGGGCGGCGCTTACCTGCCGGTGATGTGCGATCACATTCTGATGACCGACAGCAGCGGTCTGTTTTTGGCCGGTCCTGCGCTGGTGCAGGCAGCTATTGGGCAAAAACCCTCCGCTGAAGAACTGGGCGGCGCCAGGATGCACATGGAGATCAGCGGAACCATCGATTTTCGCGAGCGAAACGACGAGAGCTGCCTGGCAAAACTTCGAGAATTGGTTGATAAATTTGGAGCCAAGTCCATGGCTCTATTCGACAAACAAGATGCGAATCCGCCCGCCTACCCGGTAGATGAGATCTACGGAGCTTTTGCGGCCGGGCCAACAGCGCAGTACGACATGCGTGAGATTCTCGCTCGAATCGTCGATGAGAGCTCATTCACGGAGTACCGTTCAGAGTACGGGCAAACTGTGCTGTGCGGGTATGCGCGGACTGGCGGCTGGGCTGTGGGCATCGTGGCAAACCAGAAGAAAACCGTGCCAGCGGTCTCGCGCGAGAGCGGCGAAAAGCGAATCCATTTTGGCGGCGTGATTTACACCGATGCGGCGGATAAGGCGGCCCGCTTCATCATGAACTGCAACCAGAACCATGTCCCGCTGATTTTCTTCCACGACGTGAATGGATTCATGGTGGGCAAAGAAGCCGAATGGAGTGGCATTATCCGCGCCGGTGCCAAGATGGTGAACGCCGTCTCGAATAGCGTGGTGCCCAAAATCACCGTGATCTGCGGCGGAAGCTTTGGCGCGGGCCATTACGCGATGTGTGGAAAGGCATACGATCCGTGCTTTATTTTTGCCTGGCCGACCGCCCGCTATGCCGTGATGAGCGGGGATGCCGCCGCCGAGACGCTGGTGGAAATAAAGGTGCGACAACTGGAGCGCAGCGGCAAGAAGTTGAGCGAAGAAGAAAAACGCGAAATGCTCGAATCAATCCAGAAAACCTACGAGCGCCAATCGGACCCGAGATACGGAGCAGCGCGCCTGTGGGTGGACGCCATCATCGACCCGGCCCGAACGCGTGAAGCGCTGATCTGGGCGCTGGAGGCAGCGGCGATGAATCCCGAGATAGGAGAATTTAAGACGGGCGTGCTGCAAACGTGAGAGCAAACTGACGCCAGACACAGAACTGTCGACGCAGCCTGAAAGACTAAAAGCGCTTTCGCCTCAGAGGCACAGAAGATAAGAACCATGGAGAAAGTTAAAATTATTGAGTGTCCGCGCGATGCGTGGCAGGGGCTGGAAAAGAATATCCCACCAGAAGCGAAGGCAGAGTACCTTGGAAAACTGCTGCGGGCAGGGTTCAGGCATCTCGATGCCGTCAGCTTTGTGTCGCCCAAGCTGGTTCCACAGATGGCGGACAGCGAGCAGGTGCTGGCGCGCCTGGCGGAGACACTCCAGGCGACCACAAACGGCACCATGCCTGAAGTTATCGGCATCGTTGTCAATGAACAGGGGCTGCGGCGCGCCCTCGCCACGCCACAGGTGACCACACTGGGATATCCCTACTCGATCTCGGCGAATTTCCGGCGACAGAACGCCAACATGTCGCTGCGCGAATCGCGAGATCTGGTGGAAAAAATCCAGTGCGAAACTCAGAAGGCCGGGCGCGACCTGGTGGTCTATATTTCCATGGCGTTCGGCAATCCATTTGGCGAGCCGTGGGGCCCTGAGATTGTGGAGGACGCGCTGGAATGGCTCAAGAGCCTCGGAGTGACAAGCGTGTCGCTGGCGGACACGGTCGGCGTGTCGACAGCTAAAGAAACGGGTGAGCTTTTCCAGCACCTGAAACCGTTCGCGAACCATATGGAACTGGGCGTACATCTCCACGCCCGTGCCGAGGGAGCCGCGGAGAAGGTGCTGGCCGCCTATGAAGCAGGGTGCCGCCGCTTCGATTCCGCGCTCACCGGACTGGGCGGCTGTCCCTTTGCGGGCGATGAACTGGTGGGCAATATCCCGACTGAAATCGTGGTATCCACCCTCGCCGAGAATGGCGCGCAGGTCGGCATTGAGCCATGGGCGCTGCTTTCCGCTGTCGAGGCGACCAACGAGATTCGCAAGCGGTACGCCGTGTAGGTGAGCGTGAGGAAGAGCATGGGTTACGACACTATAAAACTGGAAATTGTCGACGCCGTTGCGGTTCTTACGCTCAACCGGCCTGAAAAGCGCAATGCGATGTCGCATTTGATGATCGATGAAATATTTCAGGCTTTGGGAGAAGTCGAGACCGGCCCCGTGCGGGTGCTGATCCTGACTGGAGCGGCCAATGCCTTCTGTGCCGGGATGCACTTGCAGGCGCTTAAAGATTTCCGCGCGCAATCCGATGCGGAGATTGTTGCTGACGCCCGGCGGATCGCGACCCTGTTCCGGCGGTTATACGGCTTCCCCAAGCCGACCATCGCAGCAGTGAATGGCCCCGCCATCGCCGGCGGCTGCGGCCTGGCAACGTTGTGCGATTTTACGCTGGCGGTGCTTGAGGCGAAATTCGGATATACCGAAGTGCGCATCGGCTTTATTCCGGCCCTCGTCTCCGCTTACGTCATCCGGCAGGTGGGAGAGAAGCGGGCGCGCGAGCTGTTATTGACTGGCCGCGTTTTCAGCGCCGCTGAAGCGCAGTCGATGGGCATAGTTAATGAATTACTTGAACCCGAAAAGCTGGTGCCGCGGGCGCGCGAACTGGCGCAGCAGCTTGCCGAGATGAGCCCAGTGGCACTCGCCCACACCAAGCGCCTTCTGATGCAATTTGCTGAACCAGAGCTCAACCGCGAGACCGATTTGGGCATCGAGGCAAGCGCGCGTGTACGCAAAACCGCCGACTTCCAAGAGGGATTGTCGGCGTTTCTCGAAAAGCGCAAACCCAAGTGGCGGGGAGAATGAGAGCAGGATCGACTGCAATTAGCTGAGCAACATTAGCATGCCGGCAACCCCAGAGGTGTGGAATTCTGGCGGGAACTATCGGGCGAGCCACGACTGGTACACCAACCGAAGACCAGGAAATCACAGCCTATTATCAAAAAATTAACGGAAAATTGATCGACGCTGTTCAGCTCCGCCAGCGAAGCGTAGTAGGCCCTTCGATGGGGTGGACCATGGGCTGGCCGGTTTGTTTGGAGTTGATGTAGGCGGCTTTCAGTGCAAAGTACCATTTGGCCGGCCTGTCGGCGTCATCGATGAGCATCAGCGGCGGACTATGCTTCAGCCCCTCCGCCTGTTTCACCATGGTTTGGCGATCCTGCTCGACAAACCTATTGCCGAAGAAGCGAAGAATTGACGGCATTAAGGGCACATGGCGGAAAGCGTTCCATGCCGCGCAGACGTCGATCCGGCAGCGCGACGCCGTTATCGGAGTAACAGTGGTGCGGCTTGAGAACCAGTATTGGCCACAGTGAATTTCCTCAAACCTCATGTTGGGCAGTACGAACCGGATGGCGGTGGTGATGGGCTCGCCATAGACGCCCAGCAGCTTGTAGGCCGCGCTGTTGCCCGATGGCGCGTGGCTCTTGATGCGAAAGCCGTTGGGGATGGGCTCGAAGATTTTTTCCTTTTCATGGATGCTGCCGCGTTTGCGCCACCACCAGGCCTGATGCACGAAAGGGCCGTGCGCGGGATCCATGAGGCCGATAATGCCGTGGTCGACGTGGCAGGGCAGATCGGCCTCGAGATGCTCCAGGCGATAGTTGTCGCTAAAGGTGGGGAGTGTTGGAGCCGGCGGCGCCACTTCGTTGCGGAGTTCGGGATCGGGAACAAAGACCCAGAGATAGCCGTCCTGCTCCTCGCATGGAAACGCGGCGGCAAAGATACGATCCACTTTCAACTTGTCGCGCGCCGTCAGCGACGGGATGGCCTGACACTGGCCGGTCTTCCCTTCAAAAACCCAGCCGTGGTACGAGCATTCAACGGCGTCACCATCGAATTGGCCTTCGGAGAGCGGCATGCCGCGGTGCGGGCAGGCGTCACGCAGCGCGAAGCTTTCCCCTTTGGAATTGCGGCCGAGCACCAGCGGAATTCCCAGCAGCATCGCGGTGCGCAATTCCCTGCCCCGGACACGATTGCTTCGCGCGGCGGGATACCAGAAGCCGCGCATGAGGCCGTCACTCTTTGAGGTGTTTGAAGATTCTCTGGAGGAACTTTCAGTCATCACCTTGGCTAATATAGCAGATGTTGAAGGGGCGCAGAAAGGCGGAAGCTTCACGTCACGGGGGTTGACTGCGGGCGCACTGCCACGCTTTGGAGCCCGGCCAAGCGAGCCGAGACTCCGCGTTTCCTGCGGGTTCTGGTATAGTCTCTAGTTTAAACGTGCCTGACCGACCGTCCATTTCAAAGCGAGCCGCGCGCCGCCTCATCCAGCAGGCGTTTGTCCTCACTGGTCGCGACCGCACCGTACGGCAGCACATTCGTGAAGCGCGCCTGGAAGTTCTCTGGGTGCTGGAAGACTGGAATTTTGAATGGACGGTCGTCATGGACCGCGGCAGGATTAGGTTTGAGCGGCGAGCATCGCGAGCGCCGGATGCGGTCCTGAGATGGCCGGAAGCGGCGGATTTCTTTGCCAGCATCCAGGAAGGCCGCACGCCCGGCGGCGCCATGAACTTGGAAGGCGACCTCGGGCTTCGGAAATACGTGGAGCCGGTTTATAGAAGTTTTTGCCGTTCACTCGAACACGTCATACAATACCCGGTTGACGACGCCGGAAATCCACTGATGTAGCACTTGAGATATTATAAGTTTCTAGCTGAATCTAATCTATTAATGCCGATGCAAAGTTGCAATTTAAGCTGGACTGACAGCGTCCCAAGCAGGGGCAAGGGCACTCGATGACGATGGAATTTCCCGCAGAATGGGTTTCGACAACCTTTCGAGTCCGATACGCTGAGACCGATCAGATGGGAGTGGTGTATTACGCCAATTACCTGGTGTGGTTTGAAATCGGCCGCAGCGAATTCTGCCGGAAGCACGGCTTCGAATACCGCGACATGGAGCGCGAAGACGGTCTCTACATTATCGTGGCAGAAGCCAGTTGCCGATATAAATCCTCCGCGCGCTATGACGACGAAGTTGTCGTGAAAACTTGCCTGCGAGCGGCGCGGCGCCGTGTGCTGATTTTTGGATACGAGGTTTCTCGGAAGTCGGACAACGCTCTGCTGGCCGAGGGCGAGACCACGCACGTGATCGTCAATCGGGAGGGCCGCCCATGTGCCCTGCCCGACAAGTACCGTGAGTTGTTTGAGACTGGAATCAAGGCCCGCGAGGGGTAAGAAGCCGCACGGGAAGTCCCCAAAAAAGCCGGTTTGGGGCACCCATTTAGTCGTCTCGGGCTGGTTGTTCAGTCGGGGTTGGACGAAAATCGCTATGGGAGACGATCAGAGGGGCAAAATCGGTCTCTAGGACAACGCGTCTGAAGACAGAGTGGCGCCTTGCCATGCCATCCATTTCCGCCACAATTATTACGCGCAACGAAGCAACGAATGTTGCCCGCGCCATACGGTCACTCGATTGCGCCGATGAAATTCTGGTGGTCGATTCCGGCTCGACGGACGGAACCCTGAAGATCGCTGCAGAACTTGGCGCGCGAACGATCAGTCATCCATGGGAAGGCTTCGCCGGGCAAAAGAACCTTGCCGTGCGCGAAGCGAGACATGATTGGATCCTCAGTCTCGACGCCGACGAGGAACTGAACGATGAAGCTCGCGCCGCCATCCGCGAGTGGAAGCAATCGACGCCGCGGGCTGGAGCATACCGATTCGCCCGCCGGGCCCGATATCTGGGGCGATGGATCCTGCATTCGGGCTGGTACCCAGACTGGAAAATTCGTCTTTTCAACCGCGACAACGCCCGATGGGCAGGCAACTACGTGCACGAGTCCGTGGTGGCCGACGGTGCCGTGGAGACGCTCAGCGGGGAAATTCTCCACTATACCTGCGACTCACTGGGAGATCATCGCAAGCGGATCGAGTTTTACACCGGCCTGGCCGCACAGGAAATGTTCGCGCGGGGAGAACGCGCGGGCCTGGTGCGGCGGACGCTCGCGCCGCCCTGGGTATTTTTCCACACTTACTTTTTCCGGCTGGGCGTGCTGGACGGCGCTCCCGGCTTTCTGATTGCGTGGATGGCGGCTCGCTACGTCCGCCGCAAATACGCCAAGCTTGCGGAACTCCAAAGGAGCAGCAAAGGCAGGCATTGAGCCCGGACGCTCCACTCAGCATCGCGCATATCGACACCGGCCTTGAGCTTCGCGGCGGCCAGCGGCAATTGCTGCTGCTGGCCCACGGCTTGCGCCAGCGCGGCCATTCGCAAGCGGTGGTGTGCGCGGAGGCGGGCGAACTTTGCGACCGCGCAAAAGCTGACGGGTTTCCGGTGCTCGCCCTCCCGCAGGATGACTTCAAACACATCAGCGGCATCCGGCAACTGCGGCGGCGGGTGAATCACGACGCACTGATGCTTTTGCACGCGCATGATGGCGTGGGCCAGACGGTCTCATGGCTCGCTTCATGGGGGACAGGAGCGCGACGCGTTGCCACCAGGCGGGTCACTTATCTTCCCAGACGCCGCATCGATTATCGGCTGAAGTATAGTTACACCTGCCACGCTGTGGTAGCGGTGTCGCACTTCATCGGCCGCATGATCGAGGAGGCCGGTATCCCGCCAGCTATGATCAATGTGATTCCAGACGGGATCGAGATCCCGGAGGGCGCTCCCGACGCCCCAACGCGAGAGGCAGCGCGCGCCCGATGGGGCATTACCGAAAATGAATTCGCCGTGGGAAGCCTGGCAGGCATCAGTCCGGAAAAGGGCCTGGACCTGGCGCTGAAGGCACTCGAACTGCTTGCTGATCGCCTGCCGAATGCAAAGCTGGTGCTGGGGGGCGAAATCACAGCCGAGGAACTTGCAGCCTCAGGCCTGGCTGCGGGCGTGGCCAGGGGGCAGGTCTTATTGGCGGGCTATCAGGAAAATGTTTTCGAGTTTTTCGCCGGGCTCGATGTCTATATCATGCCCTCGCGCTCAGAGGGGCTTGGCTCCGCCGCATTGATGGCGATGGCACATGCCGTGCCGGTAATCGCCGCGCGAGTTGGCGGCCTTCCGGAAATTGTGGACGATGGAAAGACCGGCTGGCTGGTTGCGCCGGAATCACCCGACTCCGTGGCGCAGGCGATTGCCGACGCGGTCAACAATCCGGCAACGCTGAAAGAACTTGGAGCCAACGCGCGGCTGCGCTCAGTGGAGTTTTCAGCCGATATTATGGTTGAGCGGACGGAAGCGCTCTATCGGCGGCTGATGGGTTGCGGGCCGCCGAAGGACGCGGTAACCGCCAAGAAATTGCGAGCGAACGGATGATCGAGACGGTTGTGGCCGTGTTCGGCCTGATCTTCGGGAGTTTCCTGAACGTGTGCATCGTGCGGGTACCGCGGCGCGAGTCCGTTGTTACTCCCGGATCGCACTGCCCTGCCTGCGGCCACAGCATTCGCTGGTACGACAACATTCCCATCATCAGTTATGTTCTCCTGCGCGGACGTTGTCGAGATTGCGGCAAACGAATCTCGCTGCTCTACCCGCTGGTGGAAATCCTGACTGCCGTCGCCTTCCTGCTGGAGTATTGGCGCTACGGTCCCACCGTGGAATTCGCAAAGGGCCTGGTTTTCGCCGCGCTGATGACCGTCCTGAGCTTCACCGATCTGCGCGAGCGCCGCATTCCGCACCGCATCAGCATCCCCGGCATCGTGCTGGGCCTGGCATTCAGCTTCCTGACGCCAGTGGACAATCGTCCGTTCGGCTGGCTTTTGGCGCGCGGGAATATCTTCCCTTCGGCTCTGCTTCTATCGCTTTTGGGAGCGCTGGCCGGCGCATTGATCGGCGGCGGCCTTTTTTTTGTGGTGGGCGAGATTTTCTACCGACTTCGCCACAAGGAAGGGCTGGGATTCGGCGACGTCATGCTGATGCTCGTAGTGGGAACCTTCCTCGGCCCGCCCCTCACCCTGATGACTATCCTGCTGGGATCGCTGCTGGGCTGCCTGATCGCTATTCCTCTCACCGCCCTTACGTCGGATTTTCGCGACTATCAGTGGCCCTACGGAACTTTTCTGGGACTTGCTGCAATTTACGCCAGCATCGGCGGCGACGCCCTGCTTCGCGCCTACCTGCAATGGGGCGGGTTTCGCTAAGAGCGCACTGATGCGAGTTCTGAAATCTGTCCTCGGCTGGTCCCAGTTGCCGGTTCGTTAGTATCAGTATCGTTTTGTCTGGGTGTAGGTCGGGTGGTCCTGCTGTGCAATGAGCTTCTCGAGAGCTAAACGAATGGCGGCAAGCTCGGCGACGATCAGACCGAGCTGGCTTGAAATCTGCAACGTGTAAGCGTCCTGCATATTAGTCTCCTTCGGATAACACCAACCATTGTACGCCCCTTTGCAAGCCACCGCCGTAAAAGTCGAACTGATCTCAATTGAACCGCCATTCAACCATCCTTCAATATTTGTCCTGCGGCCGGGGTCTTTTTCGCCGGGTTCGCCGTATATCAGTGCAGAGGATAGAATGGACAGCGCGATTCATCTCTTTGCACTTGCGATGGAACCCGAATCCAAAGCACTGGCGCGCGGTTTGCGGCGCCGCGATCCGGACCTGCTTTCGGCCCTGATTGCCCAGTATGAGTACCGCCTTTTCCGCTACCTGCTTTATCTGACGGGCAGCGAAGAGGCCGCCCGCGACATGTTCCAGGAGACATGGTTGCGGGTGCTGGCGCGCGGGCATCAGTATGACGGCGTCTCGCGCTTCGATTCCTGGCTCTTCTCGATCGCGCGCCACCTGGTGATCGATTCGAGCCGCCGCAGGAAAATGGACAGCCTGGACGAACTCCTCGACACCAACCAGGGTGGCTCGGCGCAGGAACCCCAGTCTTCGGAAGGGGCCTCGCCGCTGGCCGAGTATGAGAACACAGAACTCGCCGCCCGGATCAGTTCGATACTGGCGCGCTTGCCCTCCGTTTATCGCGAAGTCCTGTTACTGCGCTTTCAGGAAGACCTGTCGCTGAAGGAGATTGCGGGGATCATCAAGACGCCGCTGGCCACGGTGAAATCGCGACTCTATCGCGGATTGAGCGCGGCGCGCGAGTTGATGGAGGAAGTGCAGCCATGAGGACGCATGATGCAGGTAATCATCCGCACGAGCGGGCTCGGCAACTGATTGACCGGCAGCTCATCGAGGGGATCGAGATGGAAGAGCGCCGCTGGCTGGAGGACCACCTGGGGGCGTGCGAAACCTGCGCCGCGAGGTGGGCATCGACTGAAGCGGCGTTGACAGCGCTGAAGTCGATTTCGATTCCGGTGCCACATGGCCTGGCGGCCTCAACAAGCCTGCGCGTGCGCGAAAACGCAGTGAGACTCAGCAACAAGCGCGCCAGAAACATTGCATTGATCGCCGGCTGCGCCATTTCATGGGCGGCGGGTGTGGCCAGCGCGCCGCTGGTGTGGAGGGTGTGCGAGTGGGCCGGCACGTCGCTTTCCCTGCCGCGAATCGTGTGGGAAACGGGCTTTTTTTGCTGGTGGCTTGTGCCCGCGGCGGCGGCCGGGCTCATTATCTTTTGGGTGAACGCAAGGGCAGAGCGCGAGGAAATGAACGGGACACTGTGGACGGGTTCTCGGCCAAACGGCTGGTGAGCATAGTTACCCAAAACCGGCGAGAGACTGGCCGGAAGCGAGGGCATGAAAATGTCGAACCAGGGCAATGTTCTAGGACGGATTCAAGAAAACTGGCGGCAACGGGCCGGGGAATGCACAACATTCCGGGCTGAACTGCGGGTGATCCCACGATGGCCCATCAGGGTGCTGGTGTCCCTGTATATTCTGGCTCTTGGTATTGTTGCCGGCGTGACAGCCTACGCTCCGAACGCGCTGCCTCATGACCTGCTTGGAGAGCCCGTTGCGATCAAGCTGCTAGCAATGTTCGGCATTGTGACTGGAATCGCAGTGGCGATTAGTATCGTCGTTCTGGTCATTAGTTACGTTTGGGCGGATGCCAAACGGCGTGGCATGAGCCCCGTGCTCTGGATGCTGGTTGCGCTTCTGGTGCCGTATGGGATTGGCGCCATCCTCTATTTCATCGTGCGGGAACCACTACCCATGGAGTGCCCACAGTGCGGCCGCACCGTGAACCCTCATTTCAACTTCTGCCCGAGCTGCCAATTCAATTTGCGCCCTAACTGCCCCCAGTGCCGGCGCGCGACCCGTGCCGGAGACCGCTTCTGCCCACACTGCGGCGCCACATTGCAGCCGGAAGTCGCAGCTCCGGTCAGCAGCCCGACAGACATTCTTAAATAATGAAGGGCGGCCTGGTACGGCACGACTAAAGTCGCGCCCTACTAAAGCCGTGCCCTTTCTCGAAGGCCGCGTGCCGTAAGCCCGCTGATACTTTAAGGGGGCCTGCTCTTACGGCGCGACTAAAGTCGTGCGCTTTCCCCGAGGCCCGTGGCCTCGTAGTTATCGCTTGAGCCAGCGGACGAGGTTTTGGAACAGGCGCAAGCCGTCCTGGGAATAATGGGCAGGGAGCGAGGCGCGTTCGGGGTGCGGCATCAGGCCGAGGACGAGGCCGCTATCGTCGGTGACTCCTGCAATGGCGTTGGGGGAGCCGTTTGGGTTGGCGGGATAATCCGCTGCGGGTTTGCCCTCGGCGTTGGTGTATTGGAAGGAGACGCGCGGGCGCTCAGCACCGCTTTCTGGAATCATGGCGCGGCCCTCGGCGTGGGCACAGGGCATTTCGAGCAGCTTGCCCGCCAGGCCTTCAGTCCACATCGTTTTTTCGCCTGAAACCAGCAGGCGCACTTTGCGATCTTCAAAATGCGACGACTGATTCTCGAGCATCGCCATGCCGCGGACTCCCGGCCGGCGCGCGGGAAGGATGCCCGCTTCGGTGAGCACCTGGAAACCGTTGCAAATGCCCAGCACCGGCCGCTGCGCTTCAAGAAAAGCCGTCAACTGGTCGCGCAGGCGAGCCACCATCAGCGTGGCGAAGATGCGGCCTGCGACCAGATGGTCTCCGTAGGAAAAGCCGCCGGGAAAAACTGCCGCGCCGTAATTCTCCAGCTTGTCATGGCCAAGCAGCAGCTCATGCAGGTGGACCAGAGCCGCCTTGCCGCCGGCGCGCTCCACGGCGGCCGCCGTCTCTTCGTGGCAATTGGTGCCGGGCGAGTAAAGGATGGCGATCCGCGACACGGTTATTCCACCACCTCACGGAAAGGTTTGCTCCACACGGCTTCGAGTTCCGCCGCGCTCTGCTGCCAGAGCGTATTGCCCTCTCGGCACACGAGCAATTGCGGCTCCGGGAGTATTTCGCCAATCGTCTGATGCGGAATCTCCAGACTTGCGAGGCCCTTCTCAACCTCAGGCGAAACTTCCAGCAGCATGGCGCCGATAAATTCGCTAAATAGCAGCGCGTCGGAGCGCGCCGCCTGCTGCGAGTCCAGATCAATGCGCGCGCCCAGCCCTGAACCAAAGGCCGCTTCAAAAAGGCGCAGCAGCAATCCGCCCTCGGCAATGGCAGAGCCGGAAACGTAGCGGCCTTCGCCGTGCAGGGCAAGCACAGCGTTCCAGACGGCGCGAACTTCGGAAGATGTACCGGGATTGAACAGCCGATCGCCGCGCTGGCCATGCGTGTCGGCATAAACGCTGCCGCCAAGTCCATCGCCTGCGGACGGGCCAATGAGAACTATCCTGTTCCCCGCCCGCTTGAATTCCTTGGTCACAATCTTTTTCACGTCAGGCACGCGCCCCATCAGCATGACGGCCAGCGTCATGGGAACATCAATCTTGCGTCCCGCAGATTCAAAAGTTCCAGAGCTCGAATCCTTACCGGAGATAAATGGGATTCCCAATTCCACGGAAAAATCGGCGATGGCGTCCACCATCTGCGAGAGCTCCCAGGCGGTTTGCGGACTGATGCGCGGCGTATAAAAATTATCGCAGAGAACGGCTTCCTTGTAGCTCGCTCCAGCCACAACGGCTTTGGTGACCGCTTCGATCATCATCAGGCGCGCCATGGCGGCGGGATCTACTTCGCCGTAGAAGGGATTGAAAGCCAGCGTCGAGATCATGCCGTACGGCTTGCCGCGCAGCGGCGCGGAGACATACAAATTGGTCGGCATGCGATGATTGCGGCCGCCGTAGGGACCGATGGCCGTGCGGCCCTGCACGGTGGTGTCAAAGCGGACCCCGGCAGCGCTCTGGTCGCAACTATGGTAATGCGAGACGACGCTTTCCACTGCCTTGCGCCACTCGGCTTGCGTGCGCGGCTCGGGAATCAACAGCGGCTTCAACGGCCGCTCGTGTTCGATGACGGCAGTCGGTTCGATAGGGCAGCCCTTCCAGAGAAATGCCATGTCGAGATCAACGACTCGCTCGCCATGCCAACTGGCCTGCAGACGCTGAGTATCTGTGAAGCGGCCGAACTCGACGTGCGCGACTTCGTAGCGGTCGAGAATTTCGCGCGCCTCGTCGAGCTTTTCGAGAGGGACCACCACGAGCATGCGCTCTTGCGATTCGGAGAGCAGAATCTCCCACGCGGTGAGGCTGGCGTCTTTCAGGCGCACCCGGTCGAGATCAAGTTCCACTCCGGTGTCTGCGCCGATCTCTCCGGCTGCGGAAGAGATGCCGCCAGCGCCCAGGTCGGTGATGGCGCGAATGCAGCCGGCATCGCGCAATACCGGAAGGGCGGAAGTGAAGCGCCGCTCCGTGATGGGATGGCCGATCTGGACGGCGGCAAACTCCTTCTCGAGCGTGGCGCCGGTCATGCCGGTGGAACTGGCCGTTGCGCCGTGAATGCCGTCGCGCCCCGTTTCGCCGCCAATCAGCAGCGCGATATCGCCGGGTTGTGACGAGTCCTTCACGGCGTGGCGGGCGGGAATCAAACCGATGGAGTGTCCGAGCGCAAGGCACTTGGCGTAGCCCGGATGGATGCGGTAGACAGGGTGCATCATGGGGATACCCATCGGATTCACGTAGTAAGAAGTTGCGCGAATGGATTCCGTGACGATCAACTGAGGGTGCAATGCGCCCTCGGGAAGTTCGTCGTCGGCCATGCGCGGGTCCATGGTGCCCATCACGGTGGTGCCGCCAATCGGGTAGGCACCTTTGCCAAAACCCAGCGTGTCACGAATCACGCCGCCATGTTTGGTTGCGATGCCGCCAAAGGGCGCAATGGAGCTGGGAAAATTGTGCGTCTCGCCTTTGATGGTGATCACCCAGCCGTCGTAGAACTCCATTCCGCCGGCGTTGTCCTTGAAAGACGAGACGACGAGGGGATGGTTGATCTGGGCCGTAGCGTGGCTCAAGCGCTTCAGCAGTCCCAGGCTTTTCCAGGTGGTGTGGTAGCAGTGGTCGCTCCAGCTTTGCGCCAGGATTTCGATTTCGGCGTCGGTGTGCGGTCTGCCGCGGCGAAGCTCGTGCGCCTGGATGGCCTTCATCTGGGCGGGCGGCGCGTACCAGGAGCGCTCGATAGAAAGGGCCTGGAGTTGCTGGTCGCTGAGGCCGCGCAGTGAAATTTCCGTGACGGGATCAGGCCGGCCGCTGGGGAGAAGTGTTTCAACCAGTTCGCCTGGCTCGCGGACGCGCTCAACAATCTTGTTATAAAGGAAACGCGAGGCAAGCTTGCGGGCTTCCGATTCTTCCAGGCCGGTGAACTGATAGCGGCGGCTAAGCCGCGCAAACAGCAAGCCCGTTTCCCCGAGCGCATGCGCACCCTCGAGAATAGAAGGCGTCTCGGGATCTGTCACGGCGGGGCGATAGGCAATCTCCACCACCGGGCCCTGCGCGGGATCAAGCTGCGAGCGCTCAGAGCCGACCTGATAAAGCGGATTGATCAGAAGGGGGTGCAGCCGGCTGACGTTGACGTCGCCTTCCAGCCAGAAAACGCGCTCGATGGTGATGCGACTGAGCTGCGTGTGGCCGTGGCGATGAAAAAACGCGACCCAGTTGCGCGCCTCCGGATCGTCTTTGGAAAGCGTGTAAACCGTGTGAATAGCCATGGAGAGTTCAGTCGCGATGCTGAGTGATTATTATAAGCGAGTTGGCGGAAAAGGAGGAACCTACGTGCGGCAGGTTGCGGAAAACGGTTATAACGTCTGACATTCTGAGCCCGTTCGCCTTCCATTCGCGAACGGCCCTGAACGCGGGCGAAGGGGCTCAGGATAAACTCCGCGAAGAATCTGCTTTGTTGAAGCAGATTCCTCGGGCGGGAAGAACATCGGCCTTCGGAATGACGGCTGCCTCGCCGCCTCATAAAATTTTATGTGGAACACCACGCTATGTGCGCGGGGCCATAGGCCAGATGCGCTTCTTGTGCGCCAGGATAAAGTAGCCGCAGATGCCTGCGGAGATGGTCGTGAACGCGTACACCATGAATTTCCATCCACCGGGCTGGAAGGCCGAGCTTCCAAAGATGTAGAGCCAGCCCACCAGCGCCAGAATGGCGGGAAATGGATAGAGCCACATTTTGAAAGGCAACCGGGGCTTTCTTCCCCTGAATACGAATAAGCCGATGGTGTGGCCGACGAACTGGACGAGAATGCGCGCCACCATCAGGCCGGTGATGATCTCGCCCAGGCTGAACATGCTGGCGATTGCCGCCAGGATTCCCACAAGGAGCAGCGAGCGATTGGGGAACTCACCCTTGGCATGCAGTTTCCCGAAGCCGCCGAAAAACAAGCCATCGCGCGCCGCCGCATAGGGAATCCGGGAGTAACCCAGCATCAGCGCGAAAACCGATGCAAAGGCTGTGAATAGGATCATGGCCGTCAGCAGAATCGCCGCCCAGTGGCCGTAAATTCTCTCCATAAATACCGAGGCGACCGCGAGGTTTGCCGGCGAGCCGGGCTTGACCATCTCGCGCCAGGGGACAACCGAAACAAAGCTGTAAGAGAGAAGGAAATCAATGACGGTGACGGCGAGGATGGAAATGATGACCGCGTAGGGAATCGTGCGCTCCGGCCGCTTGACCTCATCGCCCAGGTAGCAGACCTGATAGTAGCCGAGGTAATTGTAGATCACCACGATGGTGCCGTTGCCGAGGCCGATCAGGAACGCCCAGTTCAGGTTGAATGCGCCCGGCGGAAAATCCAGCGCCATGTGGTAGTTCATGTGGATGAGCCCGGTGACGATGACCCACCCGGTGGTGACCAGAGTGGTGATCCAGAGTACCAGCATCAATCTGGCAACGTCATGAATCTTCCGGTAGAGGGTGATCATGACGACGATGGCGATGGCGGCGGCTACGAACTTCATTTTCCACGGATGGCCCGCCAGGCCGGTCCACAGGTAGCTCATGTACTGCGTCATGCCGACCGTGCCGGAAGCGATCTCGAGCGGGCCGAAGAAGAGAAATTCCCAGGCAAAGAGCCACGCCATCAGCTTGCCCCAGGTCTGGCGGTTGTAACTGTCACGCAGGAAAACGTAAGTGCCGCCGGAGCCCGGCAGCGCGGCGCCAAGCTCCGAAATTACCAGGCCGTCAGCAATGGCCAGAACGGCGCCCGCGAACCATGCCAGTAGCGCCTGCGGCCCGCCCATGGTGGACAAAATGATCGGCACGGTAATGAATGGACCGATGCCAATCATATTCGACATGTTGATGGAAGTAGCATTCAGGATTCCGAGCCTGCGTCGAAGCTGCGGTTGCTCAATCGCACCGTTCGCGGGTTGGGCATTGCTGTTTTCGTGTGTGCTCATCAACCTCACCACCTGAATTGTTCGCTTTGCTGCGTTGCGCGTCCGGGGACGTAAAGGCGCGATCTGCGGGCCTTCAGGAATGCTAAACCACTATGGGATGGAATGGAACTGATTTCGACTACAACAGAGGATGCCCTGACGATCTCGGAGCGGTTGCCTGGACGCTTTCAGTTTTGCTAGCGGCTAGCGTGCGCCGCGCAACGCCGGTTTTCGTCCAGATGGAAAGCGGCGGCGATGAACCGCAGATTCAGGACTGATGTTCCGGATGAGTGCATGCGCCCGGGAACGACGTATTGTAAGTATCTCCCTGGTACTGCAATTCCTGGTCAAGGCCGATCTTGGATGTGTAGTATCCGAAGATGGTCAATTGCTTGATGAAGGAGAAAGCCTTTACTCCCGCCACATCATCCGGGCGCGCTTTCGAGGGATCAGCGAGGGGCCTTAGAAGCTCCGTCTGCTCGGCTTCAGTGAGGCCGACGAAGGGCTTGTTGTGGAGCGCCAGGCTGCGGCCGTCAAACCACGCCAGCGCCTGAATAATTTCCTGCTGGTCCTCCTTGCCCTCTTCGTTGTACCTCAAATCCAGATAGCGGTTCACCAGCGCCGCCTTGGCGCCAGGCGTATTGGTCGTCGGAATAATCAGGTCGGTGAGAGCGATCAGCGTTTCATTCTGGTGAGCGTCGAAAAACTGCGGCTTCCAGTTCGCGCCGGTCTGTGCGATGGCATCCACATCGTCGGCTGCCATGTCCATGGCGGACATGCCAGCCATGGCGCTGCGAGCCGTTTCCGCCTGCCCGAGAATGGGCAGCGTGGTCAAGCCTCCGGCGCCCATCACCAGGGTTTTCAGCACACCGCGACGTCCCTGATTGGTTTCATCCTTGATTTGCTTTGTCATGACTGTGCTTCTCCGTTTCCGTGGGTTAGCTCGGGTTCTATTTGCTAAGGGCCCCGCTGCGCATCTGTTCGGCAATGTAATCGGCAGTCCGCATCGAGAGAGCAAGAATGGTGAGCGTCGGATTCTTCTCCGTGGAATTCAGGAAGCACGAAGCGTCCGCCACAAAAAGATTCTTGATGTCATGCGACTGGTTGAATTTAGTCAGGTACGATGTTTTCGGATCATCTCCCATGCGGGCCGTTCCGGCTGAATGGATGCTCCATCCAGGCGGCAGCGGCCTGGTCCTCTCGCCGATGATCTCGATGCCTGCCTTTTCAAACATCTCCCGCTGCGCGTCGTTAGCGTCACGGCCCATGGCCAATTCGTTCGGTCCCCATTCCACGTCGAACTTGAGAACAGGAATGCCCCAGGCGTCGCGCATTTCGGGATCAATCTCGACGTGGTTTTCGGCGCGCGGAACGACTTCGCCGAATGATCCGATGCTGATGACGGTGGCGTAATGTTTTTTGACTTCGTCTTTAAACTCGGCGCCAAAACCGGGAATCTTGTTGGCAAAACCGGGAAACTCGCTGCTTCCACCGCCGCCCTCATATCCGTACCCGCGCACGAAGTCCTTCGACTTCTCTTTCAGGTTGCGGAAGCGCGGGATGTAGATGCCGCCACCCTCCGGATGCGCATCGCCGCCGCGGTTGGTGTTTCCTTTCAACCTGGGGATGATTCCAGAGATGCTGCCGGCCATGATCTGCTCGCAGAAATATTTTCCCAGCACACCGCTGGAATTGCCCAGGCCGTTCGGGTGGTCATTGCTGCGGGAGTTCAGCAGGATGCGCGTGGTGTCGAGCGTTCCCGCGCCCATCACGATCACCTTGCCGTAAACCTCTTCCACCTGGCGGGTGATGCGGTCGATAAAAACCACGCTCTTGGCGCGATTCTCACTGTCGGTTGTGACTTTCCAGACCACGGCGTTAGTGCGCGTGGTCAGGTTGCCCGTCTTTTCGGCAATGGGGAGCAGCACGCCCGCCGAACTAAACGAGGCAGAGACGTTGCAAACCCGCCCGCAATGGCCGCACCAATGGCACGGAACGCGTCCGTGGAAACCCGGCTTGGTCACCGTCGCCGAGCGGCCCTGAATTACCGGCCGGCCCCCAAACTTGCTCTCAGTCTGTCCCTTGAAAATATTTTCCGCGCAGGTCAGCGGAATAGGCGGAAGGAAATGGCTGTCCGGATTGTTCTCGAGGCGGTCCGTATGGCCGCAAACGCCGATCCAGTCTTCAACCTTGCTGTAGTAGGGTTCAACATCTTCGTAGGAGATGGGCCAGTCAGTGCCGACACCATCGTGACTGGCGGCTTTGAAATCCCGCGGGCTGAAGCGCAGCGAAACGAGCCCCCAGTGGAGCGTCTTGCCGCCGACGGCCTGAGCGCGCACCCACACAAACTTCTTGCCGGTGTAGGGGTTTTCAAGCTCATTCACAAAGTGCTTTTTGTTCCACTCGTCAGCCGTATAGTTATACATGTTCCGCTGCGACGGTCGTAGGCGGCCCCGAAACGGAAAATTGTACGGTTTTCGGTGATGCTCGAAATCCGTCGCGATGTTGAACTTCGGTCCCCGCTCCAGCATGAGGACCTTCAGCCCTTTCAGGCACAACTCGGTGGCCGCCATGCCTCCGGCAGCGCCTGACCCCACAACCACAGCGTCGTAAACTTTGGCCATTCAGGCCTCCCTATATGTATGAGTCTGTTAACTGCTGATCAAAAATCCTTATGAGCGCTCTTGCTGCTCAACAGGAACGGCAGAACGCGCCTAGCCAGCCCAATGCCTCTCTGTCATCCGACAGAAGATGCGGTCCCAGCGGCGAACCCAGAAAAACCAGTTTCCCCCGCCCGATCCGGCGTTGGACGGCAACCGATAATTCCCCGAACCATGCGATGGTCTCAGCATTTTCGCCGCTGACGGGAACAACACGGCTGAAATCACGAACCTTGGTTATGACGGGCCGGCAGTAATCAACGTAGGGTGCTTGTTTGAACGAGTCAGCGGAATCCCATAAACGGACGGGATCATGAAGGCTCACTCCGAACACTGACCTTATGACACGTTTGTGGATACCAAACTCCTCAGGTTCCAGGAATGCTGCCCCGGTTTCATAAAGGACGACAGACCCGCTCTCGAGGCAATTTTTCAGCTTCGTTACAACGACCGGCTCTGTAGAAACAGCAGCCGGCACGAACATGGTGCGCGCATGCGCGAGTGCATCAATGGAAATCGCGCGGTAAGGAATACGCAATCTGGACAGCGCCGCGGCATAACCGGCTGCCGACTCACGCAACGGACAAGCCGGCCCGGGATCAACCACAAGACATCCGGAGGGCCGCCGCGCAACTTCAGGGAGGAAGCTGCTCAGTCCCCTGGCGCCGGCAACTCCAGCGACTGATGCGCCCGCCGCATATCCCAGAAAATCGCGTCGCGAAATGGGCATGCTAAACCTTGTTGGCAATCAGGCGGTCAATGGCGGCTGCGGTGTCATAAAACTGCTGATCCTGGGCGTAGTGGTACCGCCGTTCCATTTCAGCCACCAGCCAGCCGTCGTACCCCACCTTGCTCATGGCGGCGCGGATGGCCTTCCAGTTGTTGTCGCCAAGAAAAATGTTGGTATAAACGCTGTCGTGGCCGCAACGGCCGCGCTGCTTCATGACGTCTTTCAGATGGATGCGCGTAATACGCGGCCCCATCATTTCAATCCACTGCTCCGCGTAACCATCGTCATGGATGTTTCCGACGTCCAGATGGATGCCTACCGAAGACTCATTGATGTCCTTGAGGAAGAGGAGGAACTCGCGCGGTCCCATCAGGAAGCGCTGCTCGGAGTTGCAATTCTCACAGCCAATTTTGACCTTGGCGCGAGTTGCATCCGGCGCAACCATCTTAATGGCCTCGACCGACCGGTTGTAGACTTCGTCGTAGGGGATCTCTTCTGTCACCAGTCCCGCCACGACAAGGATGGCGTCGGTGCCGAGGATCTGCGCGGTCTCGATCTGGCGCCTGACGATTCGAATACCTTCTTCGCGAAGCTTCGGATCGCGCGCGGAAAGCGAGTGCCTCCAGTGGAGGCCGGTTGAGACGTTGGAAACCACCAGCCCGGCGTTTTCGATCTTGCGCCGAAGCTCGCGCACTTCGGCATCGCTGGTGCTCATCTGGAACCACGGAACGTCGCCGAGCCAGAGCTCGATGCCGTCATAGCCGGCTTTCTTGACCAGGTCCAGCCCCTGCTCGAAACTCCAGCCCTTCGGAATTTCGTTATCGCCTATAGATTTTTTCAATTCGTCCCGACTCCGGTTTCGTTGGATTACAAATAATTTCGACCGACACCTGAATGAGTATCACAAACCGTAGGCAACATCAATCGTTTCCTGTGTATCGCGACGATCACACATCGTCCACGTGAAGCATCACTCGCCCAACACTTGGACCATATAAGTCCGAAGCAGCGGCCCATCGTATTCCATGAAATAGATGGTCTGGCGTGAGCCGCGCACCATCCTGCCGTCCTCGATGGGAAAAGAGCAACTGATACCGCCCAGAATGCTCTTCAGGTGGGTCTCGGCGTTGAAACCCAACCGCCCATCGTAATCGAGATAACGCCGGTGATGATAATTCTCGTCCTCTGGAAACAGACGGCTGAAGTGCGTCAGAATATCTTCTTCCAGGCACGGAATGCCTTCGGTCACCAGCAGCCCCGAAGAGGTGTGGGAGGTCATCACATTGACCAGCCCCTGCTTGACGCGGCTCTGCTGGACGACTTCCTCCACTTTCGGCGTGATGTTGATGGCCTCTTCCGACTTGCGCGACTGCACCTTAATCTTTTCAAGCTTGATAATCATGGCCTTTGCCCGCCTTGTTTCCCGCTCTTAATTGAGACCCAGCAGCCGGCTGGGGTTCTCCTCGAAAACCTTCTTTAGACAGCCCTCGGTCAACGCCAGTGTTCCGAGAGCGTGCACCATATTTTTGATTTCAACCCGAGGATAGTTTGAGCCGAACACCATCCGGTTGCGCAGGCTGCGCTCCAGCACCGTGGTCGGGATCTGTTTTGAGAAAACAAACTGGTAGAACTCTCTTGGTCCGTCGTAGTAGAGGCATGAGGTGTCCAGATAAACATTGGGATACTTCAGCGCCAACGCGGTGGCTTCCCACACCCATGGCCAGCCCCAGTGCGCCAGGACAAAATTGAGCTGCTTGAAGCGCGCAATGGCCTCTTCCAGCAGCATGGGATGCCCGCGCTCGATCAGCGTCGAGGGAGCCCAGCTCATGCCGGTATGTACCAGCACGGGAACAGTCAGGCCCGCCGCCACCTCGTACAGCTCGTAAACCTTGCTGTCACGCAGTTCAAAATCCTGAAGCGCGGCGTCGAGTTTAAGCCCCTTCATGCCCATATTTTTAACAGCGTGTTCCAATTCTTTTGCGGCGCCCGTCTTCAGCGGGTCCACGCTGGCAAAGCCGATAAAGCGATGGCTCGTGGAACAGAGTTCCGCCACTTGCTCGTTGGAGCTGACGGCGTCACCCCGCGCCCTAGCGCAATCGATCGGCAGCAACACCGCGCGATCAATGCCGGCCACGTCCATCTGTAAGTGGAAGGTCTCGAGCGGCTGGAAATTATTGCCAATCTGAAAAATGTCCCGCGCCATCCGGGCGTAATTGGAATACTTGTCAACCATTTCCTGAATCAGTACCGGGTGCGTATGGAAATCGATTCTCATGCTGCCGCCTCGTTCCTGTGCTCTTGCAGAAATTGCCGCCAATTCGCCGGTTCGCGGAATGCCTCCGTGCCGCCCGGCTGCGTGGTTGAAAATGCGCCAGCAAGGTTGCCGCCGGCCAGGCAGTCCTCTAGCTCGGCACCGCGAACATACTGGTCCAGGAAGCCTGCATCAAAACTGTCGCCAGCGCCCACAGGGTCAACGGCGTTTACGGCATAGCCGGCGTGCGTCCATTCCTCGCTGCCGCGGCGGACGCGCGCGCCCTTTGATCCCAGCTTTATGGCCACCACCTGGACCCGGCCGGCCAGCCTCTCCACTGCGGTTTCAAGATTCTCTTCGCCTGTGATCTTCCCTGCCTCGCGTTCATTCACGAACAGAACGTCCACCTGCGGCAGAACTTGCTCGAGGCCGTCCCAGCGGTCGTCCGGATCGTCGTTGGTGTCGAGCGAGGTGCTGAGCCCTGCCCGCTTCATCCGTTGAAACAGTTCCGCGATGCGCGGCCGCAGCGCCCGGTGAAGGTAAAACGAAGAAAGATGGAAGTGCTTGCCGGAGCGGAGATAATCAAGATCAAGATCGTCGTATCCCATCTCAAACATCGCGCCAGGATACGTCAGAATTCGCCGGTTGCTTGTTCCCGTGGCGATGACCGTCAGCCCTGTCTTGGTTGCTCCGGGCACGCTTCGCACGCGGCTTACATCCACACCGCCGAAGGCAAGCCGTTCGAGAGCGATTTTGCCCAGCGCATCGGCGCCGATTCGCGAAATAAAACCAACGCTGTTGCCGATAACGGCCAGGTTGTGGGCAAAGATAGCCGACGAACTGCCCAGGGTCAAGGCGAGATTGTCCGCCAGAAGTTCCTTTTCCGGCTCCAGTTCATCCGGCAAACCATAAAGAATGAGGTCGAGGTTCAGCTCCCCGGCAACCGTCACGTCGAATTGCGCCATCCTGAAATCCCTATCCCGCCTTGCCCTTCAGTACAACTACGCGGCTCAAATGGCGCGGCTCGTCGGGATCAAAACCTCGCTTCAGCCCCAGATACAGACCCATCAGCTGGGCGGGCAGAATGTGCGGGGCCAGGCGCGCTACTTCAGGAACGTCCAGTTCCAGTTCGATAAGCACGTCGGCTGCGCGGCGAATCTTGTCATTGGCGCGGTTGGTAATTACAAGCGTGGTGCCGCCAAGTGCCTTCATCTCCTCCAGCACTTCCTGCTCGGAGGTTCCCGTGCTTTCCGCCAGGAAGAAGGTCAAAAGAGTTTGCGGGCTGACAATCGATTTCGGGCCGTGGCGAAATTCCAATGTATGAAAAACCTGCGCATAAGAGCAGGACATCTCTGTCACCTTCAACTGCCCTTCCGATGCGATCCCGAAAAACGGCCCCTGCCCCATAAAGACGTAATCCGCGAATTCGTTTGCGCTGGCAAACTTTTCCATGCACGGCTGCAAGCGCTTCAGGGCCCGCTGCGCCTGCCCCGGCATCTGCTTGAGCGCCTCGAGAAAGTCCTTGCGACCGCCCGCCCAGCCAGCCAGCGCCTGCAGGCCCAGCAGCATAGTGCTGAACGAACGCGTCATCACCGTGCTGCGTTCATCCGCCGCGGGCAGCAGCAAAGCAGAGGTTACTTGCTTTTCAAGTTCCTTTCCGGTGGCGCAACTGACCGCGAGGGTCCGGACGTCACGTTCACCCTCCAGATAATCGGCCGCCATCAGCATCTCCGTAGTGTGTCCGGAGCGCGAAATCAAGACGGGCTGACACCTGCCATTGCCCAGCACCTGGTCGGGATAAAGCAGAAGTTCAGAAGCCGGTATTGCCTTCGACCGCTGGCCTGTAATGGCGTTCCAGCTCCACGCGGCAGCCTGTGCTACATAGTAGCTTGATCCGCAGCCGACAAAAATCCACTCGTCAGGCTTGTCCAGCGGCTTCAGGGCTTCCTCATACCGGCCGTGGGCTTCGAGGTCTTCCAAAGTGGCCGCCCAGACACGGGGCTCCGACATAATCTCTGCGTAGCTTCGATGCCCTCGGCCCTCCAAGATTTCGCTCACTCTACTGCCTCCTTCAAGCCTGATAAAGACGTGCAAATCCGAACGGAATACATTTAGGTTGGGAGCTGTGCAGCAACGAGCGGCTGCAAGTTACCCGTATTTCGGTAGGTTTCTTTTTACTAGTTTTACTTTCGAATGTCAAAGCGTTTTTGCGCTTTGGACACATCCTACGCGCCCCGGTTCCGCCCAAGTGTAAATCCGCAGCCGTCCCCCACAATAAGGAAGAACCTGAATTGAGACCCTGGCCCTGGCTGTGATCCAACGCTGGAGACTCCTTCAGCGTTCCCGGTTAAGCCATGGAGTTACAGGCACCTGACCAGGATTTTTGGGTTTGTACG
This sequence comes from Terriglobia bacterium, assembly GCA_036278995.1. Classification (GTDB taxonomy): domain Bacteria; phylum Acidobacteriota; class Terriglobia; order UBA7540; family UBA7540; genus SCRD01. Next base: position 39,220 of record DASUJZ010000100.1, read on the forward strand.
GCCAGTTGATGCGCTGGCCGGTCGCTGCCGATTCGTAGGCAGCATAGATAATCTCCAAGGTCGCGCGTCCGTCCTCGCCGGTTTCCAAGGGTTCTTCTTCACCCAGCACAGCGCGCGTGAAGTGCCGCATCTCGTGCGGGAAACCGTACAGGAAAGCTTCTTCAAACACGGTGAAAGTCCAGCCTTTGGTTTCGCCGGCCTTTTCCACAGCATAGCCGTACCCGCTCTTGCTATAGGTTTCCATGGAACTGCCGCGAAGCAGGTCGCAATGGACAACGCCCTCGGTGCCGTAGAGGTCGGCACGATCATCCATGCCCCCCTGGCGCGCCCAGCTATCTTCGATCACAGCAATGCCGCCGTTTTCAAATTCAACAATCACGATCGAATTGTCGTCACCCTTCGTCCTCCGCGTGTGATAAACGAGCTGGCAGTGGGCGGTAACGCTTTTGACCTTGGGCTTGCCATAGACCCAGCGTGTCCATTCAATGCCGTGGCATCCCATGTCCATCAGGGCTCCGCCGCCCGAGCGGCTCACGTCATAGAACCAGTCCGAATGCGGCCCGGAGTGCTTTTCGCTTTGCTTGGCCATGTAAAGCTGGCCGATGGCTCCCTCTTCCACCAGTTGCCTGGCGCGAGCATACTTGGGCGAAAAGCAGATGGTTTCCGCGTACATGAGCTTGACCTTATGCTGCTTGCAGGCGGCAATCATTGCGTCGGCATCTTCCAGGGTGTGGGCGATCGGCTTCTCGAGGATGACGTGCTTGCCGGCTTCGGCGGCAGCAACCACGATTTCGCGGTGCAAATCGTTGGGAACTCCCACCACCACCACGTCTACGTCTTTTTGGTCCATAAGCTTTCGGTAATCCGACAACGCCACGGGTATCTTCCACCTGCTGGCAAATTCCTCGACGCGCTTCTTGTTGGAAGAGCACGCAGCGACCAACTTGGCCTCTTTCACCTCCTTGAAAGCCTCCGCATGGAGGTTTGAAACAAAAGCCGACCCGATAATCCCCACCCTCACCTTGTCCATGATCGCTCCTCCGAGGAATTCCGCTTATTGCGCGCCTTGCTGTCCCGCGTGGGAGGCTGAGCGCGTTCTGGCTGTTGCCGGCGACCTACCAAGATACCACAAGCCCGGTTGAACTCGAATCGCTAATCGTCCCCTTGTAAAGTCCCGGAACCGAATTCCGAAGAACCAACCTCCTCGCCTTCAGCTCCGCTACAAAACATTCGGCAAAATTCTATTGCAGGAGCGAGACCATCGGCGATAGCATCCAATGCGCTGTTCTTGCGAGAGAAAACAGATGCCGCCAAAATCAACCGACGTTGTGGGCCTCGGCTTAAATGCCACAGACACAGTCCTGATGGTCCGCGAATTTCCGCCACTGGGTGGAAAAGAACGCGTGGTATCCCTATCCCGACAGGCGGGGGGCCAGGTGGCCACGGCGCTCGTCACCTGCCGGCGCCTGGGCCTGCAAGCCCGGTACATCGGAAAGGTTGGCGATGATGAAGCCGGGCGCTTCCAACTGCAAAGCCTGCGCGACGAGGGCATCGACGTCCAGTTCGGAGATGTTACACCGGGCGCGGCCACCCAATTCGGATTGATCATCGTTGACCAGGCCACCGGCGAACGAACAGTTTTCTGGGACCGCGACAAGCGCCTGGCCATTGCGCCGCGCGATTTGAAGCCCGAGGCCATCACGACCGCCAGAATCCTGCACATCGACGGATGCGATTCCGCTGCGTGCGCCCAGGCGGCGCGATGGGCGCGCAAGGCGGGGATGCCGGTGGTTGCCGACCTCGACACGGTTTACAAAGATGTCGAGCGGATTTTTCCTCTAATCGATTATCTGATTGCGTCCGCGAATTTTCTGCCGGCCGTCACCGGACGCAATGATCCGTTTCTCGTACTGGAGTACATGGCGCGGGAATACAAGATCCGGGCTCCGGGAATGACGCTGGGCCGCGATGGCGCTCTGGTGTACAGCGACGGCAAGTTCCATTATTCGCCGGGCTTCGTAGTGGAGACTGTGGACACTACCGGGGCGGGCGACATTTTCCACGGGGCATTTGCATATGGGCTGCTCGAAGGCTGGGACTTCGAGCGGACTCTCGACTTTTCGAACGCCATGGCCGGGCTGAACTGTACGCGAGTGGGAGCGCGCGGCGGCATCGCGACCCGCGCTGACGCCGAAAAGCTGATGGCCACCGGCGCTCGCCACCGCAACCCTGATTACGCAAACCTGCCACGGGCTGGCGGCAAAAGGCTAGCTTCCACGCGGGGCAAGAAGCGCGCAGCGCGATTGAGAATCCATGGCAACCAGTAGCTATGCGCTCATTACAGGGGCATCGAGCGGCATTGGCGAATGCTTCGCCAGCGCTCTCGCCGGACGCGGTCACAATCTGGTTCTGACAGCGCGCTCGGAAGGCAAACTGAGCCAACTGGCCGCCGGCCTGGTTCGCCGCCACTCGATTCAAGTCGAGGTGATTTCTGCGGACCTCAGCTCGCGAGATGCGGCGCCGCAGCTTGCCTCGACGCTGAAGGCAAAAAACCTCGAAATCGACCTGCTGGTGAACAACGCCGCGTTCGGAGCGCGAGGAGAGTTCTGGAAGCTGCCGCTCGACCGGCAGATGGCGATGGTGCGGCTGAACGTCAACGCACTTTCCGAGCTGACCTATCTGCTGCTGCCGGCCATGGTGGCGCGCGGTGAGGGCGGGATCATCAACGTGTCCTCGACGATAAGCTTCCAGGCTGCGGCCTATACCACCACCTACGCCGCCACTAAAGCTTTCGTGACAAGTTTCTCGATGGGGTTGGCGGAAGAAGTGCGCCCGCACGGCATCCGGGTCGTGACGCTCTGCCCCGGAAGCACGCGAACCAATTTTTTTGAAGCCGGGAATTATGGAGTCCGCGATATGCCCGGCGGCATGCAGGACCCGAAGGAAGTGGTGGAGGAAGCGCTCCGGGCGCTCGACCACGGCGGCGGGCTAGTGGTCCCGCGGCTGCTGAACAAATCCATGCTTTTCGTCCAGCGTTTTTGCTCGCGCGAAACGGTGGCAAAGTTTACCGCCAGGCTCTTTCGTCCCCGGGACCTTCGGAATCCGCACTGAAGCGTTAGACGGCAACGGCCGTCGCCTTTGCCGAAAGGATTTTCAATTATGGAAATGGCATCCTTGATCTCCAGCCTGCGCCACGGGCGCGTGATTGACCTGAGCCAGACACTCGAAGAGCGCATGCCGAACTTCCCCACCCACTCAAAATTCTTCCATAATCTCTGGGGCTCTTACCAGCATGGAGGAAGGTCGCTCAGCTACCAGGTGCTGATGCACGAGCACAACGGGACGCACGTTGACGCTCCCGTGCATTTCGTGGCTGATAAAAATGCTGATGCTCACAAAACCATCGATCAGATTGAGCCCGGCCATCTGATTGGGCGCGGCGTGCGACTCGATTGCCGCAGGCTGAAGGAAGGCGATTACGTCTCAGCACAGTTCATTGAAGATTGGGAGGGCCAGCACGGAGATCTCGAGGGCGGCGACATTGTCGTATTTAATTTTGGATGGTCAGAACACTGGGGATTGGCTCCGGACCATCGACGATATCTGAACGATTGGCCGGGCATCAACATGGAAGCCGCCGAGTATCTGGTCAGCAAATCCGTGGCGGCGGTGGGAGTCGATTGCCTTTCGCCCGACCCGCCGGCGGCGCTTGACCATCGTCCGGTCCATCCCGTGCTGCTCGAAAAAGACGTGCTGATTATCGAGAACCTGGCGCGCCTTGACGAGCTTCCCGATTTCTTTCTCTTTCTGGCGCTGCCGCTCAAAATCCGGCAGGGGTCCGGCTCGCCCATCCGGGCCGTGGCGCTGGTTTAAAAAGCAGCCAAGTTTTCTCGTGCGCTAATCTTCCGCAGGATTCAAATAACCGTCCACCACGGCCTTCCACCGGCCCTGTGCATCCAGAATAATTTCAATTGTCTCGCGCACGGCCCCCAGCCCACCGGGAGCTTTTGTCACATAATCGACGTGCCGATGAAGCAGCGAATGGCCGTCCTGGACGCACACCGCAAACCCCACGCGCTTCAGGATGGGAAGGTCCACCAGGTCATCGCCCACGTAGCACACTTCATCATCCTTCGCGCCAGCCGCCCGCAGAATCCGCTCATAAGGCGGAATCTTCTTGAGATGGTGCTCCTCAATAAAATCCAGCTTCAGCTCTGCCGCCCGGTAACGCACTGTATCCGAGCTGCGACCGCTGATGATGCCGATCTTGAGTCCGGCTTCACGCGCGTAACGTATGCCGATGCCGTCTCGGGAATGGAACGTCTTGATCTCAAACATTCCGCCGCCAGGGCGAGGCACGTAATAGATGCGGCCATCGGTCAGCACGCCGTCAACGTCCAGAAGCAAGAGTTTAACTTTGCGCGCGCGACTGCGGACCTGCTCCCTGGACAACGGCATATCTCTCCTCGATGTATTCCCAATCCACTCTGCAACCGGAGAACGGGTGTTTAAAACATTTCGGTTCGCCACAGGTCGTGAATGTGGACAACGCCTTCGAGCCGCCCTTCTGCGTCAACCACCATCAGCGAAGTGATGCGGCGAGTTTCCATCAGGTTCAAGGCGCGCGTGGCCAGCTCCTTGCGTCCGATGGTCGCCGGCGTTCGGGTCATCAGGTCCGCCGCCGAACACTGGAGCGCGCGGCCGCCCTCGCGCTGGAAGAAGCGCCGCAGGTCGCCGTCAGAAATCACGCCGGCCAGCCGCCCTTCGGCGTCCACCACGGCGGCGTGGCCCAGTTTTTTCTTACTGATCTCGTAAATCAGGTCTGGCAGTGCCGTCTCCGGCTGCACGCGCGGAATCTCTTGGCCCGTGTGCATCACGTTCTCGACCCGCCGCAGCCGCACTCCCAAGCGTCCGCCCGGGTGGAGCGCCGCGTAGTCCTCTTCCTTAAATCCGCGCTTTTCGAGCAGCGCCATGGCCAGCGCATCGCCAACGGCCAGCATGGCCGTCGTCGAGGCCGTGGGAGCCAGTCCCAGCGGGCAGGCTTCCTCGCTGATGCTCACGTCGATCACCACGTCGCTTGACTGCCCGAGCGTGGAACCCGGCTTGCCGGTCAGCACAATCAAGGGAATTGCGAGGCGCTTGACCGTATCGAGCAGGCGCAGCAGTTCTTCCGTCTCACCGCTGTAAGAGAGCGCTATGAGCACGTCATTTGGAACCAGGCGGCCCAAATCACCGTGGAGCGCTTCGGCAGGATGCAGGAAAAATGAGGGCGTTCCGGTGCTCGAAAAAGTGGCAGAAATTTTCTGTCCGATCAGCCCGGACTTGCCCATGCCCGCCACCACCAGGCGCCCGCGACAGGCCAGAATATTTTCCACCGCTCGCTCGAAATGCTGGTCCAGTCGCCCGATCAGTTCGGTGATGGCGCGCGCCTCAATCTCGAGCACTCTCCTGCCGGTTTCAAGGCTCATACAGGTGTCCGCGCAAAGCACGGATGATATCACAGGTGCTCAAATACCTGCCTGGCGCCCGGAGCCGTCGGCCCTTGACAATTCTGCGGGTCCAGTGCAAATCTTCGGCCTGTAGGAAACGCGAAACCCAGGCGCCCAGGAGCAGCGACGACTATGGCAAAGTTTGAGACGAAACAGCTTCCCGATGATCCCGACGTGGTGGCCCCGGACGGCTCTGATGTAAGAATCCTGCTGGGACTGAAGGGAGGCGGGATGGCGCACTTTGAGCTGCAGCCGGGCCAAACCGCACGTGCTGTTACGCACCGCACGGTGGAGGAAATCTGGTACTTCATCGCCGGCCAGGGCGAAATGTGGCGCGAAAACGAGGGAGTGGCTGAGACTGTGGACGTCTTTCCGAGCGTTTGCATTACCATTCCGCTGGGAACACGCTTCCAGCTCCGCTGCACGGGACACGACGCGCTGGAGGCCATCGGCGTCACTATGCCTCCCTGGCCCGGCGAAGATGAGGCTATGCTGGTGGAGGGGCCGTGGCAGCCAAGCGTGGGCACTGATCCGGAAAGCGGCGGCTGAGGCACAGGTGGGTTGCTGAAGGCAGGTTCTTGCTCAGGTCAGCATCTATCAGCAATGTGGCGAGCGCGACAATCTCAATCAACGGGCTGACCGCGTTTTTCAATTTCGGCAACAAAAAGTGTGGCGCGATTGCGACCCGCGCGTTTCGATTCATAAAGGGCCCGGTCGCTGGCCTGCAACATCTCTTCCAGAGTGGCGCCGTGTTCGGGATAGACGGCGATGCCGAGGCTGACGGTAATGTTGGGCAGCGGCTTTTCATTTACCTGAGGCATATTCATAAGAGCCACGGCGTTTCGGATGCGCTCGGCCACCACCTGGCAGGCTCTGGCGCCCGTATCGGGAAGAATCACAACAAACTCTTCCCCGCCCAGGCGCGCCGTCAAATTGGTCTCTCGCATCGACTGGGTGATGGTCTTGGCAAATTGCTTCAGGATGCGATCGCCCACCTCGTGCCCGTAGACATCGTTAATGTTTTTGAAGTGGTCGAGGTCAAGGATGAGGAAGCCCAGAGGAGTGTCCTTGCGCCGGGCCATGGCCATCAGCTTGCGCGCGTAATCTTTGCAGAAGCGCCGATTGTAAAGCCCGGTGAGCGGATCGATATTGGCCTGCTCGCGCATGGTCTGAAGCAATTGGAGGTTGGAGAGCACCGAAGCAGTCGTGCTGAGATAGCTTTCCAGCAGGCTTTCCCGTTCCGGCGTCCAGAACCCTTTTATTCCCTGAAGGCGAACCGCGCCGATGATGATGCCGCCGGCAATCAGCGGGCCGCAATAATAGCTGCCCTCGTCCGGCAGCACGAACTTGCCGGGGCAGAGCGGTTCCACGCTGACATCGTTCACGCGGAATGGGCGGCCCATGCGGACGGCCTTGCAGCCGTTTTTGCCTTCAATTACCGGCCAGTCGTGTACATCGTTCGGCAAGGGATGCAGTGAGGCAACGACCTCCAAGAAGTCCTCTTCCTGGCGCAATTTGAAGATGATCACCTGCGTGGGGTGAAAGCGGTCGCGAAGGGCGTGGAGGATGTGGTCATAGACTTCGCTTTCCGATGTACACTCGGTGACCGCTTCCGAGAAGCGCTTGATGGCGGCGAGTTCCTCCCGATCCCGGCGCAGAGCTTGAGACATTTGGAGGAAGCTGCGGGTAAGGACGCCGAATTCATTATCCGTATCGGGAGGCAAGGTGAGATTGAAATCCCCCTGGCGGAGCTGTTCTGAGGCCTGGGTGAGCTGAACGACAGGACTCGAAATGCCGCGGCTGACCACGTGGACCAGCACGGCCAGAAGCAGTACGATGGCCCCGGCCAGCACAGCGCCCGAAATAAGGCCCGAATGAACGATCCGCTCGCCCTGGTCTCTACGGTTTACGGCAGCCGCCTGATTGTCGCTTCGGAATCGCTTGATGTCGGTCTGGATGCCCGCAAATTCATCACTGCCCTGGAGCATTGCCGCGGTGGCCTCGGAGGAGTGTCCGGCCTTCACCTTTTCGATGAGTGGATCGGCCCACATCTTCTGCCACTCTTCGACACGCTTGCGCATGGCCTCCAGACGGGAAGCCATTGGCATGGCACCTGACTCGATCTCCCGGAGAACCGCAAAATCCTGAAGAACGGATGCCGAGGCCGAATCATAATCGTCCAGAAACAATTGACGGCCGGTAAGGACATAACCCCGCACGCCCTCTGACATCTGGCTCGTGCCCTGCAATAAAGAGTCAGCCCTCATCGCGGCCAGCTCACTGTTCTGGGCGGAGACCGTGATGCGACCGAACTGCCAGTAGTTGTAAAAAAACAATGCGAGGATGGCAAGCAGCGCCAGTAGCAGGGGCAGAACCAGAATAATCATCTGGTCCTGTATCTTCAGCCCTCGGATTGAGATAGCCATGGATTGTCTCAGGTTCTGGCGGTTACACTCGCTAGCGTGTTCTGCCTCGCTCGAGCGTCCTCACCGCAAACCACGCACAAATTTTCCAAGGTCCCGAAGCCTTCTGGCAAGCGGCGCAAAGCTCTGAAGTTTCAATGCCGACGGCCCGTCCGACAGCGCCTTGTCCGGGTGGTCATGCACTTCCATGAAGACGCCGTCGGCGTCGGCTGCCACGCCTGCTCTGGCCAGAGTCTCGATGAACTGAGGCTGCCCTCCGCTCTGCCGCCCCTGGCCTCCCGGCAACTGAAGCGCATGCGTGCAATCGAGCACCACGGGATAGCCCCACTCGCGCATCACAGCCAGCCCGCGCATATCGACCACCAGATTGTTATACCCAAAAGTCGTTCCCCGCTCGGTGATCAGAATCCGATGGTTTCCGGTTCGCCCGATTTTTTCTACGGCGTTGCGCATGTCCCAGGGTGAAACGAATTGGCCCTTCTTGATGTTGATGGCCGCGCCGGAGTTCCCGGCCGCCTCCAGAAGGTCCGTCTGCCGGCACAGGAAGGCGGGAATCTGCAGCACATCGCAGACTCTCGCCGCCGGCGCGACCTGGCTCACGTCATGAATGTCGGTGAGGACGGGAACACCAACCTTCTTCCGAATGGTTGCCAGAATCTCAAGCCCGTGGGCGAGGCCAGGCCCGCGGTAAGATGACGCGGAGGTCCGGTTGGCCTTGTCAAAGGATGCTTTGAAAATGTACGGAATGCCCAGCCGGCGCGCAACGGCGCCGAGTCGCCGCGCCATCATCAAAGCGTGCGATTCGCTTTCAATCACGCAGGGACCGGCGATCAGAAAAAGGGGATGTGCCTGCCCGATTGTGAGCCTGCCAATGCGAACCGCGCGTTTCATAAGAGGTCTGGCCCTGGGTTAATGGACGCTGACAAACAACTAGCCCGAAGACTCGGCGCCCTCCTCGATAAACTGGTCCGCAGGGAATCTGGCTTCAACTCCCGCCGTCTGCGGTTTTCCACGGTGGGCCAGCGCCGCTCCGATAAAGGCTTTGAATAATGGATGCGGTTCCAGCGGGCGCGACTTGAACTCCGGATGGAACTGGCAGCCAAGGAACCACGGATGATCGCGAATCTCGACAATTTCCACGTAGGTGCCGTCCGGGGTCTCTCCGGTGATTTCGAGGCCGTTGGCCACGAGCGTTGCCTCATATTCACGGTTGAACTCATACCGGTGCCGGTGGCGCTCTGAAATTTCAACCTGGCCGTAGGCTTCCTGAGCAAATGAGCCTGGCTTCAGCCGCGCTGTCCAGGCCCCCAGCCGCATGGTGCCGCCCAGTTCGTCAATGCCGCGCAGCTCGCGCAATTTGTAGATCACCCGGTGCGGCGTGGCAGGATCAAACTCGGAACTGTCCGCCCCCTGCAGCCCGGAGACATTACGCGCGTACTCAATCACCGCACACTGCATTCCGAGACAGATGCCCAGGAAGGGTACCTTTCGCGTGCGCGCGAAGGTGATACCGCGCAGCATACCGGGAATGCCGCGCTTGCCGAATCCGCCCGGTACCAGCACGCCATCAAATCCGTCGAGTTGGCGCTCCCAGTCTTCTCCCTCCAGGCCCTCCGCCTCGAGCCACACCGGGTTGACGCGCACATTGTTGGCGAGTCCACCGTGTACGAGCGCCTCGTTCAGACTCTTGTATGACTCCTGATATTCAACGTATTTGCCCACAATCGCGATTGAAACCTCGTCCCGGAGGCCGCGCAGCCGCTCGACCAAGCCGGACCACGGCTTGAGGTTGCACTCACCGGGCTGGATACCCCAGCACTTCGCAATCTGCGTATCCAGACCTTCGCCCGCCAGCACCAGCGGCACCTCGTAAATGTTGTTCACGTCCTTGGCCGTAATCACGGAGTCTTTCTGGACGCTGCAGAAGAGCGCAATCTTCGACTTGATGTCCGCCGGCAGAAAGCGGTCCGTGCGGCAAAGCAGGATGTCCGGCTGAATGCCGATCTCCCTAAGGTCCTTCACCGAATGCTGTGTCGGTTTGGTCTTCAGCTCACCGGAGGCGTTGATGTAGGGGACCAGGGTGACGTGAATAAACACAACGTTTTCACGCCCTTGCTCCTGCCGCATCTGGCGGATAGCCTCGAGAAACGGCAGCGACTCAATGTCACCCACCGTGCCGCCGACCTCCACGATGGCTACGTCCACTTCGGAGCCCACCTTCCGGATGGCGGCCTTGATTTCGTCGGTAACGTGCGGAATCACCTGTACTGTCTTTCCGAGGTAATCGCCACGCCGCTCCTTGGTGATGATGGTCTCGTAGATCCGCCCCGCTGTAGAGTTGTTTTCGCGCCGCATTCGAGCATGGGTAAAACGTTCGTAATGGCCCAGGTCGAGGTCCGTCTCAGCGCCGTCGTCAGTCACGTAAACTTCCCCGTGCTGAAAAGGGCTCATGGTCCCCGGATCGACATTGAGGTAGGGATCAAACTTCAGAAGATTCACCTTCAGCCCCCGAGCTTCCAGCAGGCAACCGATCGAAGCCGCGGCAAGCCCCTTGCCCAGCGAACTCACCACTCCCCCGGTCACAAATATATACTTGACGCCCATGATTCTCCTTTTAGTATCGACTGAAATACATGGAATATTTAATGCCCGGACGACAGAAATTTGTTCAATGTCAGTTCGTACGCATTCTCGCTGACTGGCAGGTCGGTGTACTGCCCATTATTGATTCAGCGAGATAACCTTGTCAACGGCAAATCGGCGCCGCTGCTGCAGCGCGGGCTGCGGCTGGGCCCAGGGTGCGGGTGATTGCGTCCCAAGGATTGTGCTACAATACAACCAGGTCATGCCGAATCTACAGAAGAGCAACCGGAGGGGCTGAGCCGGCTGCGCCAATGGGAAGGAGCCTGGATGCCGAGACACGTCAGCACGCGCGCATTCCGGGTCGGTTTGGTTCCTGGTTTGGCCTTTTGGGCCCTTGCGGTGATAACGCTACCCTGCCTTGCTTCGGGCAACAAATCAACAGATCATCCCGACATTAAGAACGAGCCCCCGGATGTTGAAGTCCGGCGCCCTCCCATCAACACGACGCCCATCCAGATGAACGTTGACCGGGTGGTCGTTCCGGTTACCGTCACTGACCCTTTCGATCGAATTGTCACGGGCCTTGGGCAGGACAATTTTGAAATCTACGATGATAAGGTAGAGCAGAAGATTTTGACGTTCGCCACCGAAGATGCACCCATCTCTGTAGGCATGGTGTTTGATACCAGCGGTTCGATGTCGGACAAAATCCAGAAGTCCAAAGAGGCAGCCCTGGAGTTCTTCAAGACATCCAACCCTGAAGACGTGTTTATGCTGATTAGTTTCAGCAACCGTCCGTATATGGTGTCGTCGTTTACGGATAACTATGAGAACATTCTCGACAGAATGCTATTTGTAAAGGCTGGCGGCCGAACTTCCCTGCTGGACGCCATATACCTTGGCCTGAGCCGCATGAAAAAAACGGATACCAGCCGGAAGGCGTTGCTGGTAATTTCCGATGGCGGTGACAACCATAGCAGATATACTGAAAGAGACATTAAGCGCGCCGTCAAGGAGGCGGATGTCCAGATTTACGCGATTGGGATTTTTGAGCCACTGGCTGACCGCGATCGAAGTCCGGAAGAGGCTGCGGGACCGTCTCTCCTTTCCGAGTTGGCCAACCTCTCAGGCGGAAGGATGTTTTCGGTTGAAGACGCCGGTGAGCTGCCCGATATCGCAGAAAAAATCTCAATTCAATTACGGAACCAATATGTCATCGGATACAAACCCTCAAATCTCGTGCGGGACGGGCACTGGCGACGAATCAAGGTTAAGCTCAATCCGCCGCGCGGGCTTCCACCACTCCAGGTTTATTCGCGGACTGGATACTATGCCCCAACCCAATAGGAGATCAGCCTCGTCTTTGCAGTCTTTCAGACAGATCTTCCTTAGCGTACTTGCCGCCGCACTTGTCTGCACAAGCTTGACTGCACAGGATCCCGCGGCCCCGAAACCGCCTGCCCCCGAATCCCAGAAGAAGGGCGATCAATACAAGATTAATGTCAACGTGAACCTGGTGGTCCTCCACGCGACGGTAGTCGATAAACAGGGGCGCATGGTAGACAATCTCACGCAAAACGACTTTAGCGTGGTTGAGGATGGCGTCCAGCAGAAGCTGTCAGTTTTCAGCCACGCCGACATTCCCGTGACCCTGGGTATTGACATCGATGACAGCGGCAGTATGCGCGAAAAGCGGGCCGCCGTAAACGAGGCGGCGGTGACTTTTGTGAAAACCTCCAACCCGGATGACCAGGTGTTCGTAGTGAATTTCAACGACGAATACTACCTGGACACGCCTGGCAATTTTGCCAGCAACATGGAGGAATTGAAGGCGGCGCTGGGAAAGATTGACTCCCGCGGTGGCACGGCCCTTTACGACGCTGCTTCTGCGTCACTGGACCACCTGAAACTTGGGAATCGCGACAAGAAGGCCATCCTGATCATCTCCGACGGCGAAGACAATGCCAGCCGCTATTCTTTCCCGGACCTTCTGCGGCAGGCCCAACAGTCAAACGCCGTGATTTACTGTATCGGGCTGCTTGGCGAGGAGCACCCCGGAGGGCTGTTCAAGGTCCACGGCGGCGGTGACAAGAGGGCCGAGAAAGTATTGAAGGAACTGGCCGAGGCCACAGGCGGCAAAGCCTATTTCCCCAAATCGCTCGACCAGGTTGGGCCCATTTGCGTCAGCATTGCCCGCGACATCCGCAACCAGTACACCCTGGGCTACTACCCGACGAATGCCAAAAAAGACGGCACCTTCCGCCGCGTCCAGATCGAGCTCACCGACCATCGCGAGAGCAAGCATTACACCGTAAGAACACGCCCCGGCTACTATGCCCCGAAAGGCGAAGGATCGCCGGCCGTTTCAGCCAGCCGCCAGCAATAAGCTCACCATAATCCCGACTTGTGCTTCTGGAGGAGTGCCGCAGCGCATTTATCTGCTGGAACACGAGACCTATTGAATCAATTTGGCGGGAACAGCAAACTGGCGGGCGTGGGAAAAAACCAGAACAAATGCTTTGCCGTAGCGCCGCCTGCTGGGCAGTGTGCCGTCAGCAAAGCGGCGCTACTGGACTTTCGACCCAGGACGAGTCAGCCTACTTGGCTTTGAAATGCGTTGCCAGTATCAGATCGCCCCACTGAACGGAAAAGTGACCGCCATCGCCCATCTTGCTCAGTTTGATCGTGACCAGGTCGGCCGGGTCACTCCCTTTGGATTCCTGCAAGGGCACCTTCACAAAGTCCTGTGAGGGATCGTGGTCGGTTCCCCACTGGCCGTGTTGCTTGTTAAAGACCAGGTCCCATTTGTTGCCTGGCATCTTTTCGGCCCACAAGCTGTAGGTGCCCGCCGGGACAGTCTGGTCGCCAAATGCGAGATCCGTGCCGCTTTCAAAAGTGGTGGAAGAGTCTGCGCCAAGCCGCCAGAATCCTCCCTCCTTCAGTTGGGAAAGCATTTCCTCGACTGATCTGCCGTGAAGCGAAGGACGCCCGTAGTCAATGGAAACCGTCTTCCCGTTCAACTGAATCTCAGTTTTGCCCCGCCCATTCGCCGCACACGAAGGCAGCGCCAAGGCCAGTGCCACAGCCAACCCGAAGGTCATCGTCACTAACCGTTTCATCATTTCCTCCTCAATGTCGCGTACCCATTACCCCAGAAGTGTCGATTTCACTATCCTACCGCGCTTTCACCACCACGAGAATAAATATCATCGCAGCAGTTCGGGTCAACGGTCCTGTTGCTCCAGAAGTTCCAGAAAGGCTGCCAGCCTTGGCGGCAGCGGGGAGGTAAAGCTTACGGGCGCGCCGGTACGGGGATGCACAAACTCAATTTGCGCTGCGTGCAGGAAGTTTCTGTCCAATGTTGCCCGTTCCTGCGACCCGATGCGCACCTTGGCCGGCGCCCCGTATACGTGATCGCCAACCACCGGATGACGAATGGAAGCAAAGTGGACGCGGATCTGGTGGGTCCTGCCAGTCTGTGGCTCGGCATCGAGCAAAGTGAAGTGATGATAGCGCCGCGCCACCTGGTAGAGCGTAATAGCGTCTCGAGCCGCGAGGCCGTCCACCTTCATTCTCGCCCGTTTGGCTGGATCCCGTCCGATGGCAGCATCGATCTTTCCCGCTTCCGCCTCGACGCGCCCGTGAACCAGCGTGTGGTAGTGCTTGTGTACGGTCCGCGCTCGAAATTGGTCTGCCAGCGCGCGATGTGCCGCGTCATTCTTGGCCACAACGATCAGGCCGGAGGTCATCTTGTCCAGCCGATGAACAATCCCCGGCCGCATCTCGCCGGCGACGGCTGAGAGGCCGTTGCCCAGATGGAAAAGCAAGGCATTCACCAGGGTGCCGGACCGGGTTCCCACGCCGATGTGGACCGCCATGCCCGCATCCTTGTCCACCACCGCGAGATCTTCGTCTTCATACAGAATGGAAAGGGGCAGATCTTCAGGAAATGCGCGGATTGGCTCGTGCTTTGCCAGGATGCTGATGCAGCCACCAGCCTCCAGCTTTTCGCCCGCTTTTGAGGCGGGTTGGCCGTCAATCTTCACCAGGCCTGACCGGATCAACTGCTGCAATTGGCTGCGGCTCCAGTCTGCCATGCGCTCGGCAAGGAAAACATCCAGCCTGCGCCCGGCGTCTTCATCGGCCGCCACAAATTCCCGCAAGTCCTCACCTTGAGGCTCGTTATCCGGCATCAGTTCTTATTTTGTAAAGAGAATTTGCAAAAGCAGGAGGATCGCTCCCGCCACGATGGCGCTGTCCGCGACGTTGAAAGTAGCCCAGTGATAGCTCCGATGGTAGAAGTCGAGAAAGTCAACCACTTGGCCGAAGCGCATCCGGTCAAGGAGGTTGGAGCAGGCGCCGCCCACCACAAGGCCCAGGCCCACGCCGGTCCCCCAGTTCATTTCTCTACTCTTCAGGGCCACGATCACGACGGCGACCAGCAAAGCAATTGAGACGCCGATCATCAGAACCATTTTCCAGGAATGGGACGCGCCGGCGAACAGGCTGAAGGCGATGCCGCTGTTCTCCGTGCGAATCAGATCGAAGAATCCGGGTATCACCGGAATCGCGGCGCCGTGCGGAATGGTATGCTCCACGACGTTTTTGGTGATCTGATCGCCTGCAAATATCACGATTACGATCAGCAAGTAAATAATCTGCTGAATGCCAGCCGCACGTTTGGCCAGCCATCCTGGCGTCGCAGGAGTGCCCACGGCATGGGACGATTGATCCGCCATATCTATTAGTCTATCCGAGATTACAGTGGGACGGATAAGTGCTGCGCACCTCGGGCAAGAGATCGGCAAACGACGACGTCACATCTCTTCTACCATCCCGCCGATGCTAATCTGCTTCGTCTGCCTCGATCTCGCGCAGGGCGGACAGGCAACGCTCGCAGACTTCGGGATAAACATCATCCTTCCCGACCTGCTCCGAGTAGTTCCAGCAACGGGCGCATTTACCTCCAGAGGCACGCTCGATTCGGATTTTCAGCCCCGGCAGAGAGCTTTCATCAGCGCTCGAGGAATATGGCTCAAGCTGCACCTGCGAGACGATCAGGAGTGTGGGCCATTCTGCGCGATATTGTTCAAGAAGAGGGCCCAAGTTTTCGTCGCCGCTCAGGATGAGCCTGGCCTCAAGTGGGCTGTGAATTACGTCTTCGCGCCGCGCCGACTCCAGCGCCTTCAGCGCGGCGCTGCGCACCGCAATCAGCCTCGGCCAGTTGTCTAGCCTCTGCTGGCAGTCTGCCGGAACCTCATCGCGCACGCTGGCTGCCGGAGTAAATTGCGCCAGGTGTACGCTGGACTCGCGCGAAGCGTCAGCCGGCAAATGCGCCCAGACTTCTTCAGCGGTAAAACACATCAGCGGAGCGACTGCCCGAACCAGCGCGTCGGCAATGCGGTAGAGCGTGGTTTGCGCGGCCCGCCGCCGCACCGACCGGGCCGGGGCCGTGTAGAGCCGGTCCTTCAGAATATCGAAGTAGAAGGAACTCAGTTCGATGGTCGCAAAATCGTAAATGGCCCGATAGACCTTGTGGAAAGCATCCTCACGGTAGGCTGCGTACACCCGCTCCAGCAGGTTTGCGGTCTCGACATGCGCCCAGCAGTCGATCTCTTCAAGCTGGTCGCCGCGCACGGTGTTGCTGGCGGGGTCGAAATCGTACAGATTCGACAGGCAGTAGCGGAAGGTGTTGCGCAGCTTTCGGTAGGCCTCCGACAATCTCGTGAGGATGTCGGGCGAAATCACAACGTCTTCACGGAAGTCGATGGAACCGACCCAGAGGCGCAAGATTTCCGCCCCGTGCGTTTTGATGACTTCATTCGGATCGATGACGTTGCCCAGCGACTTGGACATGGCGCGACCCTGCGCGTCGAGCGCCCAGCCGTTGGTGAGCACCGCGCGGTAGGGCGCCGCACCGCGAGTGACCATCCCCACCAGCAGAGAACTATGGAACCATCCGCGATACTGGTCGCCGCCCTCCAGATAAACGTCGGCAGGCCAGGGCAAGTCTGGCCGGTGGCCCAGCACGGCGGTGTGGCTCGACCCGGAATCGAACCAGACATCAAGAATGTCGGTTTCTTTGCGCACATTGCTGCCGCCGCAATCAGGGCACGTGGTTCCCGGCGGAAGCAGGTCCTGGACGTCGTGCTTATACCAGGCGTCCGCGCTTTCCTTCTTGAAAAGCTCAATCGCCCGGCGGGCAAGGCTGGCGTCAAGCAAGGGCTTGTTGCAATCAACGCAATGAAAGATCGTAATGGGCACGCCCCACGCGCGCTGACGGGAAATGCACCAGTCCGGCCGCGTGGCGATCATGTTGGAGATACGTTCTTCACCCCATTCCGGCGACCACCGGACCTTCCGGATCTCTTCGAGCGAACGTTCACGCAGACGGTCATGGTCAATGCTCACAAACCACTGTTCGTTGGCCCGGAAGATGACCGGATTGTGGCAGCGCCAGCAATGCGGGTAGGCGTGTGTCAAGCGGCCCGCCGGCCCCAGCAGATTCCCGTGGGATTTCAGCAGATTGATGATGATTTCATTGGCCTCAAAAACCTTCTTCCCCTTGTATTCAGGCAAGCCTTCGGTGAACTCACCCGCGTCGCCAACAGGGCTATAGATTTCGATGCCGTATCGCATGCCAGTGTCGTAGTCTTCACGGCCGTGCCCCGGCGCCGTGTGGACGCACCCTGTGCCGTCTTCAGCCGTGACATAATCCGCCAGCACTCCCAGGAGTTTGCGTTCCAGGAACGGATGCCGGATATCAATACGGTCGAGTTTCTTGCCCGGAAAACGTGCCAGCACTTCTGGGGCATTCAACCCCGTCTCCGCCATAGTCGGGCCGTGCCGCCGGGCTTCCAGGATGTAAACGGGTCCGCCTTTGCTGCCATCGCTGGCCGCGACATATTCAAATTCCGGATGGAAAGCCACCGCCATGCTGGCCGGAAGCGTCCAAGGCGTGGTAGTCCAGATGATGACGTAGACCTCACGGCCCTTCAGTTCCGGAGCCACGGCGCTCAAATCCGACAGCACCCGGTAGCGCACATAAATCGAGGGGCTGGTGTGCTCCTCGTATTCCACTTCCGCCTCGGCCAGCGCAGTTTTGTCGTGAATGCACCAGTAGACCGGCTTGAGTCCGCGGTAGACGTAGCCCTTCTCAAGAAACGTCAGAAAGTTTTCCGCGATTAGCGCCTGGTAGGAAGGGTCCATGGTGAGATACGACCTGGCCCACTCGCCAAACACTCCCAGCCGCATGAAGTCTTCCCGCTGAAGGTCGATGTATTTTTCGGCATAGCGGCGGCACGCCCGGCGGATTTCCACCGTGCTCATCTGCCGTTTCTTCGCGCCGAGTTCCTTGTCAACGTTGATCTCGATTGGCAATCCATGGCAGTCCCAACCCGGAACGTAAGGAGCGTTGAATCCCGCCAGCGTTCTCCACTTGATGATGAAGTCCTTGAGGATTTTGTTGAGCGCAGTGCCCAGGTGGATGCGGCCGTTGGCGTACGGCGGACCGTCGTGCAGCGTGAACAGCGGCGCATCCTTCCGCGCCTCCCGAATCCGGCCGTAAAGGTCCTCTTCTGCCCAGCGGGTGAGCCAGCGCGGCTCGTTCTGCGGCAGGTTGGCCTTCATCGAGAACTTGGTTTGAGGAAGATTCAGCGTCTGTTTGAGGTCGAGCGCCTTTCGCATCGGTCCCCCTTCTGCGGATAAATTCTTGATTATAGAAAAGGACTTCGACCGATGTCCAGCCACGCGGCGTGCCAACGCGGTGCGGATGTGCCTGATTGGTAGTTTTAGAAGCTTGCCTGAAGCCGCAGGCCGTAACTGCGCGGCGTGGCGACCGCGGTCCCGGAAAATAAGCTGGCAAAATTGATCACATTCAGGTGGTTAGTGAGGTTCGAAGCCTGGAGTTGCAGGCTGACGGTTCTGCTTTCCTTTTGGTACAAATCGAAACCCGCGCCCGCGTCGATCGAGTATGTCGGCCGCACCCTTCCCCGTGCAAAGTCAACGCGACTCAAAATGTCGGGGCCGTACTGGGCCAGCAGGAAGTTGTAATCGCTGCTTCCGGTATCGAGTTCAACCGGAAGGCCGCTGCCATAGGAAGTCTCAGTGGCCAGCCAGAAGCGCCTGGAGGCCTGGTAGCGCAAACTTGCCCACGCAGTGTTGCGCTGGTCCTGGGATACCGGGAAAGTGCTGTTGTCCGCGATCTCATCAGTAGCTTCTGCCCCGATGAACAGCCCTCCGGTGATCGGCCCCTGCCCCCTTGCCACCTGGTTTGAGTAGCTGATGGAGCTCGAAAAGCGGCCCCATCGCGGCAACGTCAATTTGCTCTCAATGCCGTCGATGGTGGCGCGGGCGGTGGCAATGGGAAAACTGACACCGGTGTTCAGCAGCGTGTCATCATCGGCAAAGTTGCGGAAGGTTCGGCGAAAAGCGTTCACATCCAGCCGAATCCGCCCCTTGAAACCCTTGGTCACGCCAACCTCGTAATAATTGGCTCGCGCCGGCTTGACGGGTAATCGCACCACCAGCGGATTGATCTGGTCAATCTCGGGAGAACTCGCAAGCAGCAGGTTTTCCGTGGCCGGCGTCTGAAATACGCGGTCATAGTCGGCGTGAACCAGCAAACCGAGCCTGGCAAAATATCGAGAGACTGCAATCCGTGGACTCCATGCTGACTCGTTTACCACAAAGCCGTAATGGTCAAAGCGCAGGCCAAGGCTGACAGTCCAGTTGTTCAGCCGCAGCGTATCCTCCGCAAACGCCGCCGGCTCCAGGTCTGTCTTCCGATCGGCAAATGCAAATCGCTGCGCCGTTTCAGGATCAAACAGCGATGGGTTGGTAATGGCGTACTGCAGGTCTTCGCGCACAGGACTAGAAATCGCATCAACACCAATTTTCCAACTATGAATTCCCTTGGAGCCCGCCAGCGTAACCCGGCCGTAGCCCTGCCGGAACCCGCGCTGCTGGCTGATGTCGACCGGAGTCGAGAAGCTGTTCGACCACAACTGGAATGATTCATCCCTGAAGCTTCCCTCAGCGCCGAACAAAAGGGTTGGTGACAGCACACGGCTGTAGTCGGCCTGGAAGTTGGTTTCGCTGTCCGCGGTGTCCTGTCGCTGGCCGGCCTCCTGCTGCACAAGCTCGTTGGGCACCGTGTAGCGGGTCTCCGCGTGGCGGATTGATACTCGCAGATGATCGCGCGGTGTTAGGTCGCGCGACCACGTAGCGCCGGCTGCGCCGCTCGATCCGCGATTCGTGTAGTTGGCAATTACGGGCGGATCAAGATAGCGGTCTGAAACACCAGCGTCGCCGGAAACCAGGAACTGGTTGGCGCCCTGGGTGAATCCCATCTCAACCCCGCCGGCCGCCGTGGCGAAACTGCCGCCTTGGGCCTGGGCGCTCATGTGGAAGCCGGTCGGAAGATCCCTGACGGTATTCACTTCCACCACTCCGCCGAGTTTGCGGCCATACTCGGCCGGAAAGCCCGCTGTCATCACCCGCATCGACTCGACGTCATCTTGGGCAAGCGGAGGCGCAAATGCCGGAGAGCGGTTTTCCGTGAGCGGCAGTCCATTCACGACGAATTGCACCTCGTATTCTGAGCCGCGTGGATGCAGGACTCCGTTCGCTTCATAGAGCCAGCCTGGCTGAGAATTCACCACATCCGTTACACCACGGCCCAACTGCGTCGGAAGTTGCTGGTTGAGCGTTTGGCGCCCCGCCGAGTATACGGTCCTGGGGCTTTGAGGATCGATCAGGGTGGCCGAGTCGGTTACATTGATGCTGCTTCTTACGGGCGCCAGGCCCAGAATTACGGAAATGCTGACAGGCACTTCAGACTGAACCGTAACCAGCTTGCTGAAAGGAAGGAATCCGGGGTAGGTCACCTTCAGGCGATAGAGGCCAAATGGAAGTTCACGCGCAACGTAATTTCCCCCGTCACTCGTCACGAAGCTGCGGTCTACATGGTTTGCCTCACTCGCCAGCTCGACCGAAGCAACGACTGGTCCGCCTTTCTGGTCCTGGACCTTCAGGCGAATTTCTCCCCGCTCGTGCTGTGCTTGAGCAGGGGCAACCCCAAACACCGCCAGTACCAAGCAGCAGGCGGTTTGAGCGAGGATTGTGCGTGCTTTTACCAAGTATCAATTATATAGCAGGATAGGATGATGCCGGCCGCGCACACTGGCAGTAGTGCGCCCGATTATTGGCAGACGTAGCGCCCAGCTTCAGGTGGGCACGTGCTGCCCTAGCGCCGGTCTACAGGCGGACACCTGACGAGTCAGCTCGGCGCTACTCTGGTTAAAGTTCCGCTATTTGTGGCGAACTGAGCGACAATGGAAGTCACAATCGATGCGACTGCATTTTCCTCAACGCGGGAGTCGCCTGAAAGCGCGTACTGCCTACGGCGCAGCACCGCTTTTCCTGAGTGTTTTCACCAGCCTTGCTGGTCTCAATGCCCTGGCCGCGCGTCCGCAGGCACAGATGCCGCCGGCAGCCGCGCAACAGTCGGGCGCGGCCGGACCGCAATCGCAGGCCCAGCCGGACGCATCAACTCAGAACCACACCGACGGCTCGCAGAACCAAACGGACACACTGCTCGTTATCGTAACGGACGACACCGGCGTGCCAGTCCCGCTCGCCCACGTTGACCTGGTCGACGCAAATAGCAATGCTGTCGAGAAGGGGGAAACCAATTACTCAGGGAGGTATGTCTTCAAAGATCTGGCGCCCGGCAACTACGGGCTGATTGTGCAGAAAGAGGGATTCTACGCCGTCCGTTCCCGCGGCATCGCAATTGGCACGCTGGAGAGCACGGAAGTCATTCTCAATCATGTGCGTGAAGTTCATCAGCGCGTCGACGTAGCGGCATCGCCAGCGGCCATTGATCCAGCCAAAACGGCATCGACCCGCAGCCTAACCGACACCGAGATCATGAACCTGCCTTACAGTGTTCCTCGCGACATCCGTTACGCTTTGCCGATGATTTCCGGCATTGTGCAGGACGCCACCGGCCAGATCCATATCAATGGCGCTCCCACGCGGCAGGTCCTTGATGTGCTTGATGAATTCAATATCACCGACCCCGCCAGCGGCTTTTTTGACGCCCGTGTGGCCGTGGACGCACTGCGCACGGTTACAGTTTACGATACTCGCTACCCGGTCCAGTACGGCAAAGCGTCCGGCGGCGTCCTCGATCTGGAATCCGGCATGGGCGACGACCGCTACAGGTTCTCCGGCACCGATCTGGTACCTTCGTTTAACACCCACAAAGGTATTCATCTAGATGGCTGGACTCCCCATGGCAGTTTCTCCGGGCCTATCAAGAAGGGCAGAGCCTGGTTTCTGCTGGCGCCTGAAAGCGAGTATGACCTTGACCTGGTCAACGAACTCCCGCCCGGCGCTGACTCCAACAGCCGCTGGCGGTGGGGCGACCTGGCAAAATCGCAGATCAATTTGACCCGGTCGAACATCCTGACCACCAACTTCCTGTTCAATGAGTTTCGCAGCGAACATGCGGGGCTTTCCCGATTTAACCCGGTGGAGACCACAACCCGGCAGAACCAGTCCATCTACCACTTTTCGGCGATTGACCAGTTCACACTTGCGAACGGAATGCTGATGGAATACGGGGTGGGATTCAGCCGCTTTCACGTTGCCGCGCTGCCGCTGGGAAACGCCACTTACGTGGTGGCGCCGGAGAGCTCCAGCGGAAATTTCTTCCAGCAGTCCGAAGCACGCTCGGAGCGTCTGGAATTCATTTTAAATCTCATCGCCCCCACCTTCTCTAAATGGGGAACCCACGAGTGGAGGGCCGGCGTTGACTTTGATCGCGTGTCGGACGTCGAATCGTTCAATCGACATGATATGTCAATCGTGCGAGAGGATGGGACGCTCTCGCGCGCCGTAACCTTTCCCGGCAACCCGCGGTTCGAGCAGGCAAACTTTGAGTACGGCATCTACGCTGAGGACCACTGGTCGCTCTCACCGCGCCTGGTTGTGGACCCCGGCCTGCGGGTCGAGTGGGACCGCATTGCTCGTGGCGCGCGAGTTTCGCCCCGCGTGGCCTTCAGCTATACTCCGTCGGCAGAAGACAGCATCAAGTTCGTGGCCGGAGCGGGCATCTACTACGACCAATCCAATATCGATTTGTACACAGAACCGCTCGCCGGAGCGCGCATCGACTCTTTTTATGACGCTACGGGCACGACGCTAATCCGGTCGCCCGTGGAAAGCGTATTTCTGATCGACCATGACAAACTTGACAAACCGTGGGTTTTGAACTGGAGCGCCGGCATCGAGCGCAGGCTTCCTGCCGAGTTCTTTTTGCGAACGGAGTACATCCAGAAGCGCGGGTACAACGGCTGGACTTACGTGAATCCCTGCGCAGGTGCGCAAGGCTGCTTTTCGGGACGCTTTGTACTGGAGAGCGCGCAACGCGACCGTTACGATGCTGTGGACATCGCGCTGCGGCGGCGCTTCAGGAGCGGGCACGTTATCTATGCCGCCTACACGCACTCGAATTCACGGTCCAACGCGGTGCTGGATTTCAACCTTCTCAATCCGTACTTCAGCCCGCAGGGCTCCG
Organism: Terriglobia bacterium; assembly: GCA_036278995.1. Lineage (GTDB taxonomy): Bacteria > Acidobacteriota > Terriglobia > UBA7540 > UBA7540 > SCRD01. The sequence goes on from DASUJZ010000100.1 coordinate 62,301, forward strand.
GCCCACTGCCCTGGGACACCCCAAACAGGATCGTCTCCTGGGCAATCCTTCCGCTCGTGAAGCACTTCAATCTCGCCTACACGCTCGACTGGCGCCAGGGCTTTCCATTCAGCGTGGTGAATGAGGACCAGGAACTGGTTGACGCCCCCAACCGTATGCGTTTTCCCGCCTATTTCTCTCTCAACATGGCGCTCGAACGGCGGGTTTCTCTGTTTGGCTTTCGATGGCAGGTGCGAGCCGGCTTTGACGACATCACGGACCGTCACAATCCCTACGCCGTCGATAACAACATCGACTCCCCCACTTACCTGACCTTCGGCAGCACGGGCGGCCGTTCTCTCACCGGCCAGGTGCGCCTGCTGGGCCGGAATTAACATTTGGAGTGCGAGAGCTCGCTCTCGCTTTGCACCCGCGCATCTTGCGGCGCGGGCTACGTATTCAATATTCAACAGCCAGCAGGGTAGCCATCACAAAAGCGGCGGCAAGCCGTCGCACTCCAAAGGCTTCGCCCTAATTCGCCTCACCGCCATCCGGTTCCCCTATCCCTGCCAGGCTCCCCGCTCTTGACTGCGATTCTTCCGCAAGCCATCATGGCTTACTCTGCCATGGGATATTTTCTTGGCATCGACGGCGGCGGCACCCACACCACGGCATGGCTGGCCGATGAAAATTTATCTGTCCTCGCACGCGTCCAGGCCGGCCCTTCGAATCCCATCAAGGTTGGACTCCCCAGCGCCCAGCGCGAGATCGCGCGCGCTTACCGCAGAGCGTTTCGCGAGGCGAGCGTGCCCCCTGCCCGTCTCGAAGGCGTGTGCGCGGGGCTAGCCGGTGGCGACGGCGCTTCCGTTCAGCGGCGCATGCTTCGCTGGATGCGCAAATCTCTTCCCGCTCGCGCACACCTGATAACCACCGACGCTGTCATCACGCTTGCCGCAGCACTTGGCGAATCGCCGGGCATTATCGTCATTGCGGGGACCGGCTCGATTGCCTTCGGCCGCGACCGCCGGGGCCGCATCCTACGGGCAGGAGGTTGGGGCAATCAGTTTGACGACTCCGGCTCCGGCTACGACCTGGGGCGAAAAGCCATCGCCGCCGCCCTTCGCGCGCACGACGGCAGGGGCAAGCGTACGAGCCTGGCGCCGGCGCTGTGCCGGCAGCTTGGTCTCAGAAAAATCACCGAAGCCGTGCCCCTGCAATTGACCCCGCAGAACGTTGCAGCGCTTTTTCCCGCCGTGCAGCAGGTAGCGCAGGCAGGAGATCCGGCGGCCCGGCGCCTTTGCCGCGAGGCGGCGGATGATCTCGCCGAGCTGGCCATGACCCTCATTAGTCGATTTCGCTGGCAGCGCCGCGCCGTTCCCGTCGTGTGCTCGGGCGGCGTGTTTCGCTCGAGCGACCTGATTCGCCGGGCTTTCGCGCGCCGCGTCCATCAGGTGGCCCCCCGCGTCCCCGTTTCGTTGCTCGAACGCGAGCCTGTCGAGGGTGCGCTCATCCTCGCGCGACGGTTGCTCCCGCCTCCCGATACCAACCGGCCTCGATGAGCCTGTCGTGTGGCCCACGGCGATGTCTGCAAACGTAGCGGCGGTTTTAGGTCGCCAGGTGCCCGCTCGGTCATTCCGAGGAGCCGAAGCGCGACGAGGAATCTGCTTCTGGCCTCCGTGAAGAATTAGGCTAAAGTTCTGCCCCCGAGGATAAGAACCGCAAGACAGCTTTGCGCTGCCTGCGAGCCGCTCGCAAATTCAGCGCCTCTCCAGCTCGAAATTGATATCGACCTCCGTATCCACCTCCACCGGGCTGCCGTTGATCAAAATTGGTTCATACCGCCATTTCCGAACTGCATTAACGGCTGCCTTCACGAGTAGCGGGTCACCGGACAGCACCTTTACTTCCGCCACCGACCCGTCCGTACCAACGACCACTTCCAACCTAACCGTGCCCGTGACGTGACTTACTCTCGCATCAGCGGGATAAACCGGCGGTTCGCTATAAATGGGCTTTTTCCCTTCGATTTTCCCACCGATGCGGATTCGTTTTGGGACAGTGCTATCGGCAGGCAAAACCGCCGCCAGCCTAAACTGCTCCGCAGCCGCGACTGTGTCGCCCTTCTTCGCCAATGCCTCACCCAGCTCGCGATGCATCCCCGCATTTTTTGGATCCAGTTGCAAACCGTCCCGGTAGAGAGCGATCGCCTCATCAACATTTCCCTGCTGCAGCATTACATAGCCAATTTGGAAGCGCACGCTGGCGTAATCAGGTTCCAACCGCAGGGCCTCCTGATACTCGGGCATGGCCTTCTTCGGGTCTTTCGGGTCGTCCAATAGGCGTGCAAGCTCCGCGTGCGCATCGGCACAATCCGGCTGCAACTGAATCGCCCTGCGACACTCCTCAACAGCTGCCTTCTTGTCATGCTTGAATAACAGAACCGTTGCCAGTGAGAGATGCAGATAAACATTATCAGGCTCGAGCTTCAGAGCGGCGCGCAGCCCCTTCGCTGCGTCGTTGAATGAGCGCCGGTCCCACATTTCGGTCCCGCGCACAAGGTGCGAAAGAGTCGCTGTCTCGCTGTCCGTTAGGGCGGCCGGTTGCTGAGTGCGACCATTCTCCTGCAGCGCTGATTGCCCCGCTGCCCGCAAGGCAGCCAGGAGTGGCTCACGTCCTCCGGCGGACCTCACAGTCCGGAGATAATCGTCTGTCGGGTTGAAACTCAGCCCTCGCTGTCGTACCAGCCGTTCAACGCGATAGCTCTCCGTCACCTCGATTGACGTGCCCATCAATCGCGCCAGGACCTCCACACTGCCCATTCGTTTCGGCGTAGCAGGAGCAGTCTGCGCCACCACCATTCCGCAACTGAAAAATACCCAGAGCAGAGTAAAGAATTTCATCAATTCACCTCTGGCCAACGTGCGGCTCTTCCCACCACAGCCCTGAGTGGCACGTGCAATAACGCCACTCAGACAGCCAGGATTATACCCCGGCGTGCCCGCGATTTTTTATTTAGGAGGTCGGAGCTTCAGCTCCGACATTCGCCAAGCTCCTTCAGCCGCGCGGGCTTTCAGCCCCTGAAGCGAGCATCGGCCGATTTAACGGCCTTCCTCAAATTCGAAATAGCGTTTCGCTGCCGACAGGCACGCGGTGTGCTTGACGCCAGGCACAAGCGCTCTATTTCCGGCAAACACGCGCGCCCATAACCCTCGCTGTAAAAAACCCGGCAAGGCGCTTGCGCAGCTCGAATTTCCGCGCCAATAGCGGCCAAGTGTGCGCCTGTGACGATCTGGCCGCTCTTATGCCCATCTGATATACTCGCCTTGAGGTGACCTGCCCATTACGAGAGCTCCCATGTCCACCGTAGATACCGATAAGGAATTCAGCGTTTTCGATTCAATGGCTGCCCGCTTCGACGTAGCCGCCCATAAGCTCGCCCTGGATGAAGGGATTTTGAAGTATCTTCGGACACCCAACCGCGAGATCATTGTCCACATCCCCGTCACCATGGACGACGGCAGGCTGGAGGTGTTTGATGGCTTCCGCGTCCAGCACAGCATTGCGCGAGGGCCGTGCAAAGGCGGCGTGCGATATGGTCCGAACGTCAGCCTGGATGAAATCCGAGGTCTGGCAGCCGAGATGACCTGGAAATGCGCCGTAGTAAACATTCCCTTTGGCGGGGCCAAGGGCGGCATTATTTGCGACCCGGAACATCTCAGCACCAGCGAACTGGAAAGGATCACCCGCCGCTACACGGCTGAGATCCTGGACTACATCGGCCCCGAACGCGACGTCCCTGCTCCCGACATGAACACCAATGAGCAGACCATGGCCTGGATCATGGACACCTATTCCATGCACGTGCGCCACACCGTTACAGCCTCGGTGACCGGCAAGCCATTCGGGCTGGGGGGCTCGCGAGGCCGCCCCTCCGCAACCGGCAGAGGCTGCATGATCGTAACAGACCAGGCGCTCAAACGCTTCGGCCGGCTGCGTGAGCAGACCCGCGTGGTCGTCCAGGGGTTTGGCAATGTGGGATCGCAGGCCTCGCGGCTAATGTACGAGGCTGGCTACAAAATCATCGGGGTCGCAGATATCCACGGAGGCGTCCTCAACACCAACGGGCTTGATGTTCCGCAACTGCTCGAATACTCAAAAGAAAACAAGACGCTCGAAGGCTTCCCCGATTCCGAGCACATCGGCAGCCAGGAGATCCTGGAGCAGGATTGCGACATCCTGCTTCCCGCAGCCACCGAAAACGTCATCACCAGCAACAATGCCAGCCGCATCCGCGCGCGCATTCTCGTCGAGGGCGCCAACAGTCCCACTACTCCTCCCGCCGACGATATTCTGTTCGACCGCGGCGTGTTCGTCGTGCCGGACATTCTGGCCAATGCCGGAGGCGTCACCGTTTCCTATTTCGAATGGGTGCAGGATCGGCAGGGATATTTCTGGCCCGAAGGCATGGTGAACGAGAGGCTGAAGCACATCCAGGTCGCCGCGTTCAACGACGTGGTGCATTACGGAGAGAAGCACAACGTCAACAACCGGATTGCCGCTTATATGCTGGCCATCGACCGCGTCGCCACGACGCTCAAACTGCGCGGCATCTACGCATGAACAGCAGACCCGGATTATAGATGGCTGTAACAGCAGGAGACTGAGGCATGAGACAAGTTGTGATTTACCCTGGCGAGGATGGCTATTGGCTGGCTGAATGTCCGAGTCTGCCTGGATGCGTGAGCCAGGGTAGGACGAAAGAGGAAGTTACTCAGAACATCCGGGAAGCAATCCGGGCCTATGTAGCCGCGCTCGAAAGCGACGGCTTGCCCGTGCCTGAAGAACGGTTCGAAGTGCTTGTGATGGCGGTATGAGCAAGCTTCCCCGCGTGTCGGGACGGCAGTGCAGAAAGGCTCTCGAACGCGCCGGATTCCGTTTCAAGCGACAGGAAGGCAGCCACATCATCTTGCGCCGCGAGATCCCTTATGCGCAGGTTGTCGTACCAGACCACCAGGAACTTGACCGAGGTACCCTCCGTTCGATTCTCCGCTTTGCGGGCATTTCGCCTGAAGAATTTACAAAGTTGTTGAACTGAGCGAGCGCGCAGACGGCACTCTCCTCTCACGCCGTCCGAGCCAGCCGGCGATACTCCCTTTCGGATTCACGTGGCAGCAGCACCCAGAGCGTATAAATTCCAAGCGCCGTGCCGAACGGGAAATGGATCAGCGCGATGATCCCCAGCACCAGGGCGAGCACGCGGGCCCACGAACGGTAGTTGAGCAGTCCCCATCCAGCCAGAAAGCCTGCTATCGACGTCGCGAACAACAGGGTGCCAATAAAGCCCGCAATCGGCCAGACAAAAGCGTGAAATGGGAACGGAATAAAGTGCGTCGCGATCCCGCTGCCAAACCACAGCCCGAACGCTGGAACCAGCCGCAGCAATGAAACCACTAGCCACAGGATGCCCAGAACCCTGGTGTGTTTTTCAATTCGGCTTTGATATGACGCAACTGGCGCCGTGGCCGTCTGGACCGGCGGCTCGGGAGGAGCAGGGCCCGCCGCCCCAACTTGTGTGCCGCACTTGCTGCAAAAATTCTGCCCGGGAACCAGGTTCGCACCGCAATTGCTGCAAAACATTTCGCTACCCTCTTTTCATAGCCTCATCACCACAAGATACGCAGTCCCGGCGCCATTAGTTCCCTTTCCCGAGGATAGCACCCGTCGCAGCAGCGCGCATGCGGTACAATCAGACACTTGGTTTTCGGAATGCCACAAGATCCCAAGTCCGAATATGCCGCCCGTCTGGAAGCCCTGCACGCTTCAGAGTCGCGCCTTGACCGACGGCACAAGTCGCTGGGCCGCGTGAATGTGGCGATTGCGCTGGCAGCTCTCGGCGTCATTGTGGTGGCGCTCGGCTTGAGTTCGATATCCATTTTGTGGGTGCTCGTTCCTGGCGGGGCGCTGGTGTTCTCTGAAGTTGTCCACGCACGCGCGCTGAGCGCTTTGCGGCAATGCAAGCGTGCCATTGGCTTCTACGAGCGCGGCCTGGCTCGCCTCGAAAACCGCTGGATGGGAACAGGAGAATCCGGAGAGCGTTTTCTCGACCCGTCCCATCCCTATGCGCGCGACCTCGATCTGTTTGGCCAGGGATCGCTTTTCGAGCTGCTCTGCACCACGCGCACGCGGACGGGCGAAGCCGTCCTGGCCCGTTGGCTGCTTGCCCCCGCCTCCGTGGATGAAATCCACGCGCGACACGCTGCCGTTGCCGATCTACGTGAGAGGCTGGCGCTTCGGGAAGATATGGCCGTCCTGGGTGAAGACGTTCGCTCCACACTGCATCCTGATCTGCTCGCGTCCTGGGCTGAAGCCGATCGTGTTCTGAAGCTCGGGCCGGCCCGCGCGGTGGCCTTCGTGCTGGCCGCAGTCTGGCTGATCAGCCTGGCGCTATGGTTTGGTTGGAGTTGGAGCTGGTGGCCGCTGGTCCTGGCGTCGAGCGTTGTCAATCTGATCTTCAACTCCCGCTTCAGTGAACGCGTCCAGCAGGTCGTGCCGGACCTGGGAGCCCTCAGTCCCGCCGTAAGCAAGCTGCCGTCTACCGAAGAGGTCTCAAAAGACCTGGCGGTGCTCGCCGTGGTTTTGGAGCGTCTCGAGCGCGAAGAATTCTCGTCGGCAAAGCTCGTCAACCTGCAATCGGCCTTGAAAGTGGAAGGGGTGCGCCCCTCTCGTGCCATCGCCCGGCTGGGCCGCGTCGTGGAATACATGGAATCGCGAAGGAACCCCGTGGTCGGAGCCATCAATCCATTCGTATTCTGGAGCCTTCAGCTCGCTTTCATCATCGAGTCATGGCGCGCGACTTTCGGACCTTCCATCCGCGTCTGGCTCGCCGCCGTCGGCGAAATCGAGGCGCTCTGCGCGCTGGCGGGTTACGCCTACGAGCACCCGGCAGACGCCTTTCCGGAATTTGCTCCGTCCGAGCAGGGCTTGTTCAATGCCGAAGGGCTTGCCCACCCCTTGCTTCCTGAAGCCAAGGCTATACGGAACGACTTGACCCTTGGCAATGGCCTGCGCCTGATGATCATCAGCGGTCCCAACATGGCCGGCAAAAGCACTCTGATCCGCGCCATAGGCATCAATGCCGTGTTGGCCCAGTGCGGCGCGCCCGTGCGAGCTACGCGCCTGCGCATGTCGCCGCTGGCCGTTGCGGCTTCCATCTGTGTTCTCGACTCGCTCCAGGGCGGCATCTCGCGCTTTTATGCGGAAATCATGCGCCTCAAGCTGATTACCGAACTGACCAAAGGTTCCATGCCCGTGCTGTTTTTGCTCGACGAGTTGCTGAATGGCACCAATTCCCACGACCGCCGCATCGGCGCCGAGGGCCTGGTGCGGAGCCTCGTCGAGCACGGCGGAATCGGCCTTGTCACCACGCATGACCTCGCGCTGGCCAAAATGGTTGACGAGCTGGGATCGCGCGCCGCCAACTTCCACTTTGAGGACCATCTGGAAAACGGGCATCTCCGGTTTGATTACAAGCTGAACCCCGGCGTCGTCCAGACCAGCAACGCGCTCAACCTGATGCGCTCCATCGGCCTGGAAGTGTAAGCTCCCACGCGCCGCCCGGTGAAGTCACGCATGGCCTGTGCCCTTCATCAGACCGGCACCGGGGGGCTTGCCAGGCAAACAGACGTCTCCTGGCTCAGCAAACCGCCCGGCTTATTGCAGGCTCTTCAGGAAACTGACAATCTGCCAGCGCTGCGCGGGTGGCAGGCTTGACCACGATGGCATGCCCGCCCGCGGATTCCCGTTCTTCAGAAACCAGAACAGCACACCATCGGGCGCCTGCATAACGCGGCCGGAACGCAGGGGCGGTGCGTTCCTGCCGCCGTCTGCGTTTTCGCCGTGGCACTGCGCACATTGCCGCAGGAATAGCTTTCTGCCAGCCGCTGCCGCGTTTGGCCGGCCATGATAAGGGTTCGCCAGCTTGTATGCAGATGCAGGCGCGCGGTCCAACATGGAATGCGTTTCCGAAGCGTCGGGCACTTGTTTCTTCCCGCCAAAGGAGTTAGCGGCGACAGGACCCCAAGTTGCCATAAGTAGCATTCCACACAATAAACGGCGCAGGGCAAACCTCCTGGTCATTGTGCCCTCCCCGTAAAAAGGCCCCGCACGGCGCGGCCAAATCCCGAAAACTCATACGAAACTCCCAGGCGCAGGATGAAGCCGTAAGCCGGGTCGGTAATGCCGAAAGACGGAGAAATGCGGAACGTGGGCCCGGCAGGCAAAGACCACGCCATCACCGGCGCGACGTAATGCGAGGTGTCATGGAACGTGAAGCGGTCCGCTGTTCCAAGTCCGCCATAGAGTTCCACCCCGGCCCGGAAATTCTCCGGGCAAAGGTTGCAATGGAATGGCGACGCGGCCAGACCCAGCGGCCGGCTGAGTCCAACTGCGTATCCAAACTCCCACGGTTCGTGGCCCAGGTTCTTTTCGCCAATGAAATTCTCTGAGATGTTCCAGCCTTTATAATCGCTGCTCAGGATCAGCCGGGTTTCGACTTCGTGCTCAATTTCGCGGCGCGCAACGGCATTGGGGGCGAGCTCGTCCGCCTCGCCATCAAATCCCACCACTTCCTTGAGTGCCTTGCCGGCGGAAAGGCGCTCATACTCCACATACAGCACCGGGTTGATCCGATGGTCCCCGGCCAACACGTGGAAACGATTTTCCACGCGATAGCCGCTGAAAACCGTGCTGTCGTGCAGCGTGCTCTGCCCTTCCAGGTAAACTTCCGTAGTCCACCAGCCGGTTGTGCCATATTCGAATTCGGTGAGGCCGCTCAGGAAACGGTTGCCGCCGCTCGGCCGCGCTGTGGTGGGCTCAAACTCGATCTCCAGGCTGCCGTGCTCTTCCATGTGATGATCGTAGGTAACGAAGTAGTGGGACTCCTGCGCCCGCGCAATCGTCACATTGCCGCCACACACCGACAAAACTATCAGTAGGTTCCGCAGCCAGCGTTTGCACCACACGCCGCAAGCGATCCTGTGAAATTCATCGGGACTGCCAGCCATCGATACTCCTCCTTGTAAACCCTGGCTGGCGGCCCTAAAATAGAGGCGGTCGCCAGCCTGCAGGTTGTCGATCACGGGCTTCCGCGCGGCCCTTTGCCAAAAGTGATGCCGCCGGGAGCCCCCGTCTTACTGCTTCAAATTCTTCTCGCCAGTAGTCCGCTTACCTCTAATGAACGACCCGGAAGATCGTTCTGGAAGATGCGAACTTCTCGCATCTAAGACGACAAAGCAATCTCTACTAAACAGTCAAGATTATGTCCGTCCCCTTCTCCTGTCAAGAATCTTTTCGTTCGCAGGCAAGAACTGCGAATAGCATGGCTTCGGTTGTTCCTCAGATACCTCGGAACTGGAATACAACCCCAAGGTCCGGATGGCCTGGTGCGGTCTTACTCGTTAGGGGTCGGGAGCTTCAGCTCCGACATTCGGCAGTCCATGCACCCAAAGAGCTTCAGCCCCTGAAGCCGCTTTTGGGTCGATTCATGGGGCGATTTTGACTTGGCTGGCCTAGCGTGGTAGCCCTTCTGATGACGCAAGAGGGGCAGTTTGCAAGCCGCTGGCCCCATGTTTTACCCAATCTACATCTTGCGGTGCTGGCAGGCTGGGACAAAAAAGATGTTATTTTAGAAAACAAACCGGAGAAGTCGTTGAAAATAAAGAACGGGGCTGAAAAACAAACCGGAAAACGAGCGCGGCCATGTGAGAGCGGTAAACGGAGCGGCCCTCACCCCGCATCGAATCGCGGCTGGCCCGCACTAATTCATTCCCTTCCTAAGATCAGTTCGAGCGGCATGTCCTGGTTTCCACAAGGCTACACCGCCAACCTTCGAGGCGGTGGCTAAGACATTCGGCCTTCTGCAGCGGGTCAACGTGCTACAATTCAGCGCATGCCGGGAAACGGAACAGCCTCAATCCGCGTGATGGGCATTGACCCGGGCCTTAACATCACCGGTTACGGCATCATCGAGCGCCACCGCCAGGGAACGGCGCTGGTGGAAGCTGGGGTCATTCGCCTGCCGCGCGCCGAGGGCAACAATCTGCCCCTGCGCCTGGAGACGCTGTTCAAGGGCATCCAGGAGGTCATGGAAGAGTTTCGCCCGGAGGTCGTCTGTCTGGAAGAGGTTTACAGCCACGCCGACTACCCCCAGACTGCCGTACTGATGGGCCACGCGCGCGGAGTGATCTGCCTGGCGGTGCGCCTGGCTCGAGTGCCGGTGTTTCCCATGCCCGCCAAGCGAATCAAGCAGTCCGTCACAGGAAACGGGAACGCCTCCAAGCTTCAGGTACAACGGGCCGTGCAGCAGCACTTCTCGCTGCACGCCACGCCGCGGCCGCCGGACGTGGCCGACGCGCTTGCCGTGGCGTTATGCTATATGAATACGCTTCGCGTTCCGACAAATGGGTTGCGGCTCAAGGGCGGACGGCTGCGGTAAGACTTTTTGATTGCTCGGGTATCTTCCCGGAATCGGCGAATACATGTCAGGAGCACGTCACTGATCTCAGAGGTCACCGGCGAAGTTCTTTATGATCGCATCGCGCGCAATTCCCTGCTGGTGCGCGTCAACTCGCTCTGTTATGAAATCTTTGTGCCGTCGGGCATCGCGGCCCGGCTGCGCCAGGCGCCCGAGCACGAGCGGAAGAATCCCCTGACGCTCTACACCATCTACTACATCGACGGTGGAATGGCGGGCGGACATCTCACTCCCAAGCTGGTGGGATTTCTCGATCCGCTGGACCGTGAATTTTTTGAGACCTTCACCAAGGTGCCGGGCGTCGGCTTTATGCGCGCGCTCAAGTGCCTGATTCGCCCTCTCAATGAAATTGCCCTGGCGATTGAGCGCGGCGACATTGAGTTGCTCAAAAAACTGCCCTACGTCGGGGCCAAGACTGCCGAGCGCATCGTAACCGACCTGCGCGGCAAAATGGCGAAGTTCGCCCTGGCCCCCGGCAATCAGCCGCTCTCCGTCGAGACCGACACCGCCTCCGAACTGAAGCTGGAGGCCATTCAGGTGCTCGAGCAGTTGGAGTATTCGCGGTCTGAGGCGCAGCGGATGGCCTCCGAAATTCTGGCGCGCCACAAGAACCTGAAGTCCATCGATGAATTCCTGCGCAAGGTATTCGAGCAGAAGCAGGAAACTATAAAGAGTTGAAACCAGCCGGGGGATCAGCAAAACTCATAAGCCATGTCCAGAGTTCGACTCGTATCGCCGGACTTGATTTCGCAGGACGAAGAGCGTTTCAACCAGACGCTGCGCCCGCCCTCGCTTGAGCAGTACGTGGGGCAGCGCAAGATCGTTGAAAAGCTCTCCATCGCCTTGCAGGCGGCCAGGCAGCGCTCGGAGTCTGCCGAACACACCCTCCTGTACGGCCCGCCTGGGCTCGGCAAGACGACGCTGGCGCACATCATTGCCAATTCCATGGGGGCCAAGATCGTCACCACGTCCGGCCCCGCCCTTGAGCGTACCGGCGACCTGATGGGCATTCTTACCAACCTGGGCGAAGGCGACATTCTGTTTATAGATGAAATCCACCGGCTGCCGGCAAACATCGAAGAGTTCCTCTACCCGGCAATGGAGGATTTCAAGGTCGATTTCGTGGTGGACAAGGGAATGTTCGCCAAGACCATCAACGTTCCGCTCAAGCGATTCACCCTGGTGGGAGCAACCACCCGCGCCGGAAACTTGTCGGCACCTCTGCGAAACCGCTTCGGCCTCTTCTTCCATCTCGAGTTCTACCCAGTTGAAGATCTCAAGACAATTATCCTGCGCTCGGCACAGATTCTGGAAGTGCCGATTGATGCCGCGGGAGCCACGGAGATCGCCCGCCGGTCGCGGGGCACGCCGCGCATCGCCAACCGCCTGCTGCGGCGTGTTCGTGACTATGCCGACGTCAAGTCGGACGGCAAGATCACGCCGGACCTGGCGCGCCAGGCGCTGCTGCTGGAAGGCGTGGATGAACAGGGCCTCGATGAACTCGACCGGAACTTTCTCTCCACCATCATCCGGATCTACAAGGGAGGGCCGGTGGGCGTGGAGGCGATGGCCGCAACTTTGAATGAAGAAGTCGACACACTGGTTGACATGGTTGAGCCTTACCTGCTCCAGCTCGGTTTCGTCAGCCGGACGCGCAGCGGGCGTATGGCCAATGAGCCGGCGTACCGGCATTTGAAGATGTCGATGCCGGGGCGGTCGCCGGGTCTGTTTGAAAGCTAGAGTAGCGCAGCCCGCAGCCCGATTCCAACGCATGAAGCGAGTGTTTCTTTCTCTGGGGTCCAATCTCGGCGACCGCTCGGCAAACATCGGAAGGGCGCTCGATGCGCTTGGCGCGGCAGGTATCAGGGTGCGGCGTGTTTCGTCGTTCTACCGCACGGAGCCGGTGGATTTTCGGCAGCAGCCGTGGTTTATCAACTGTGTAGCGGAAGTCGAAACCGAACTTCTTCCGCTGCAACTCCTGAAAGCCACTCAGAAGGTGGAGCGCGACCTGGGGCGGCGCCGGAGCATCAACAAGGGGCCGCGCAAGATTGACATCGACATCCTGCTCTATGAGAATGTGGTGGTTCGTTCGGCGGCGCTGACTATTCCCCATGAGAGAATGGCCGCCAGAAAATTCGTACTGGTGCCGTTGCGGGAACTCGAAGCCGGCCTTCGGCATCCGGTGACCGACCGAACGGTGGTGGAAATGCTGAATGAAACGGTAGACTCGAGCCAGGTGATTAGTATCAAACCGCCTGAGCTCATCGAGGGATAGCACGTGGTTAAATCGCCGGCATACGAAAGGCCGCGCTTCATCGCCGTTGAGGGCCCGGTGCGCGTTGGGAAAACCAGCCTGGCGGATATCCTCGCCGACCGCTTGAGGGCGGACCGCATGCGCGATGTTGATGACAACCCGTTCCTCGAGGCCTTTTACAGCGAGAAGCCCGGCGCAGCCTTTGGCAGCCAGATGTATTTTCTGCTGGAGCGTTTTCGCCAGTTTCGCGCGCTCGACATTTCGGCTTCAGCCAACCACGTTGTGGTGAGCGATTACATCTTTGAGAAGGACAAAATCTTTGCCTATCTCAACCTGAGCGACGCGGAGTTGCAGCTTTATGAACACTATTACCAGATGTTCGCCGAGCAGGTGCCGATTCCCGATCTGGTGATATACTTACAAGCGAAACCGGAGATGCTCAAGAAGCGGATCGAGAAGAAGAAAATTCCCTTCGAGAGCCGCATCTCAGAAGAGTATCTCGAGGCGGTGGTAAACGCCTATGAGCACTTCTTCTTCCGCTACCGATCGAGCAACCTCCTGGTGATTGAAACGTCCGAGATCGACTTTGTCGACCGGAACGAAGACTTGAAGCAGTTACTCCATCGGCTGACACAGCCGGTTCGGGGTACGCAGTATTTTTTGCCGCTTGGATCCGCTTCTGCGGACTGAGACGGTCGCGCGCTGTGCTGCAGGCCGCACCTGCCCTACGCAGGTCGGCGCCGCGGACGGAATCAGGAACTTCGACCCTCTCAGTCCAATGAAGCCCGGGTGCGGATTTTTTCGCGCGCTTGATCGCTTGCGCGGGAAGAACCCGGCTGCGACCGAGAGGTTTTTTGTTTTCTATGCGCATGTACATCGCCCGTACAGCGCATCGATATTCTGATAAGGAGGTACTGCCATGGACCCGAAATCAGAGGCTGTGAGCAAGATTACCGTACCTGTCATTCTTGAGCGAAAGCTTCACGGCGAAAAAATCACCTGCCTCACCGCGTATGATTATCCGACCGCGCGGCTGGTGGACGAAGCAGGGATTGATGTGCTTCTGGTTGGTGACTCGCTGGCCCAGGTGGTGTTGGGCTACGACTCAACCGTGCCCGTATCAAGCGACGAAATGCTTCATCACTTGCGGGCCGTGCGCAGGGGGGTCCGTCGCGCTCTGCTGGTTGCCGATCTGCCTTACGGTTCATACCATCTGGGAGAGAGGGACGCGCTGCGGGCGAGCCTGCGCTTCATCAAGCAAGGCGGCGCCGAAGCCATCAAGATTGAAGGCGGCAGAAAGCGCGCGCGTTTGGTCCGCCGCATGGTGAATGCAGAAATTCCCGTGATGGGCCACATCGGCTTGACGCCCCAGTCGGTAAATCGGTTGGGCGGCTATGCCGTCCAGGGCCGCACCTTAGAGTCGGCCAACGAGCTGTTCGCTGATGCGCAGGCGCTCGAAGATGCCGGCGTATTCGCCCTGGTGCTGGAGGCGGTTCCTCGTGAACTGGCGGCGATGGTCACACGCCGGCTTCGGATTCCGACCGTCGGCATCGGCGCTGGTCCCGATTGTGATGGCCAGGTGCTGGTGTTCCATGACCTTGCCGGGCTCACCTTTCAGCCTCCGGCGAAGTTTGTCCGGCCTTATGCGGACCTTCGCCAGACCTTGCACGAGGCTGTTTCGAGGTTCAGGGAAGATGTTGTGGAAGGGCGGTACCCGAGCGACGGAGAGTCTTATCACTGCCCAATGGCCATCCTGGATCAGTTTGAGAAGGAGTTTTCCGGCTGGCCGCGCGCCTGATATAGAGCTCAACATTCGACGCCCGTATCGCCGCGTCCTATATAGAAATTCGCCATCGGTGCGAATAGTGACGGCGTCAGTCACCCACCGAAGGCGGGATGCTCAACGCTTATGCGCCTGATTACTTCGGTCAGCGAAATGAAGTCGCTGGCGCGCGAAACCCGTTCCCGCGGAAAATCGGTGGGACTGGTTCCAACCATGGGTGCTTTGCACAAGGGCCACATGAGTCTGGTGCGCCAGGCAAAGCAGCAGTGCGATGTGGTAGTTGTTTCGGTCTTTTTGAACCCGACGCAGTTTGGACCAGGAGAGGACCTGGGACGATATCCGCGCGATCTCGATCAGGACTTCCAGTTGCTCAGCGCCTACAACATCGATACCGCCTTTGCTCCGTCCGTGGAAGAAATGTACCCCGAAGGTTTCCAGACGTTTGTGGAGCCGGGCCCTTTGGCGGGGGTGTTTGAAGGCGCCTCGCGCCCGGGGCATTTTCGTGGAGTCGCGACTGTCGTCGTGAAGCTATTCAACATTGTGCAGCCGGACATGGCCTATTTCGGCCAGAAGGATTTCCAGCAGGCGCTTGTGGTCCGTCGCCTGGTGGAGGACCTCAACCTGAACGCCAGGCTGGTGGCTTGTCCCATTGTGAGGGACGATGACGGGCTGGCCGTGAGCTCACGGAATGCTTATTTCAAACCGGGCGAGCGGACATCAGCGCTGGCCCTTTCCAGAAGTCTCAGAAGAGCTGAGAAGCTGGTTCATTCTGGGGAGTCCGAGGCGAGCGAAATCCTCGAGCAAATGCGCCGCGTGTTGCAAGAGGACCCCCGGATAAAAATTGATTATATCGAGATCGTCAATCCCGTATCGCTTGAGCCCGTGTCCCGCGTCACCGCCGGCACGATTGCCTTGGTCGCAGCCTTTGTAGGCCGCGTCAGGCTGATCGACAACACGATCCTGGGACCCATTCGAACGTCTGAGGAAGACCGCCTGCAAATGGCCCTCGCGGCCCCCGCTGTCACCTCCCTGGAGGCCAGAGCTCCAGGCATCGATGCCGAGGCTGTCATTCACAAGATCGCGGGTTGCCGGGATTGCGCCGCCATTTCCACGATTCTTCTTCCACCACGTGAATTCATGGCCGGCTACATCAAGCGGGACTACCCCGACCTCAGCACAATTCGGACTGCGGTGATTGGACGCCATTCGACGGCCAGACCTGATAATTCGTTTTACCGCAACAGTGGCGAACCCAATCGCTTTGTGACAGCCCTCTTCGACCTGCTGGGAGTAAACGATTTCGCGGAATTCAAGGCGCGATTTATCCTCACTGATATTATCCGCTGCCATGCTTCAGGCCCGCGCATTCCCGAAAAAGCCATGCGGAACTGCTCCAGGCATCTGCGCAATGAGCTTTCCCTTTTTCCAAACCTGGAGACTCTGGTGGTGTTGGGTGAGGACGCTTATATCGGAGTGCAACGGTTTCTGCTGGAGCGCGACCCGCGGGAGATTCAGTCCTTCGCCAATTTCGTGGGATCACAAGGGTGGGCCGAGGAGCAGGCCGAGATCCCGGGCCTGGACCGCCGGCCGCTCAAGATTTATTACTGCCATCATCTTTCTCTAGGCTACGAACGGAGCCCATCGTTGGCTTCCGCGCTCGTACGGTAACCTTTGGCCGAGGGTCATAACCTCAAGGCGGCGAGCACCTGCTCAAGGTGCCCGTCAACCTGCACGCGCGGGAACACGGCCTTCACTTTGCCCTGCTGATCAACGATGTAGGTCGATCGGACGATGCCCATGCTCTTCTTACCGTAAAGTGTTTTTTCCTGCCAGACGCCATAAGCCTCAAGGGTCTTGTGATCCGCGTCGCACGCGAGGGGAAAATTCAGCCCATGCTTGTCTCGGAATCTGGCCAGCTTTTCCGGCGAATCGGCGCTCATGCCAAGAACCTTCGCGCCAAGTTTGTCCAGGTCTTTTTTGGCGTCACGAAACTCGTGAGCTTCCCGCGTTCAACCCGGCGTGTCGGCTTTCGGGAAGAAATAGAGGACCAGGGTGTTGCCTTTGTAATCGCTCAGTTTGACTGCCTTGCCGGAATCGGATGGGAGTGAAAAGGCCGGAGCCTTGTCACCAATTTTCAGCATAGTCAACTCCTCTGATGGGCGAGGTTACCGAAATCACTTGTGCCCGGCTGCGCTGGTCTTCGAGCCTGTTTTATCACCGGATTCCGCCACTGTTGCCTTCGGTTTGGCCGCGGCGTTCAGCAGGGATTCATAAGCCGCCCGGTATTGCTGATTGCCAGGATCAATCGTTTGAGCACGCTGGAAATGCGTTAGCGCCGCCTTCCGGTCTCCCGCAGACCTTAGGGCCAACGCCAGGTTGTAGTGCCCAGCCGCATCATTTGGCTTGAGGCGCAAAACCTGTCCGTACTCGGAAATCGCTCCACTCCAGTTCTTCTTGTCGTAGTAAGCGGCGGCGAGGTTATTGTGCGCAGTCGAATAATCGAGATTCAAATGGATGGCCCGCTGGTACTGCTTGACTGCTTCATCCAGGTCTCCCTCCTGCTGAAGCGCCAGGCCAAGATTGTTGCAGGCCGCAGCGTACTTCGGGTTCAGCTCCAGCGCCTTTTGATACTGTTCGACTGCGGCCTTCAGGTCTCCGGCCTGTCTCAGGGCGTTTCCAAGATTGTTGTAAGGCTGGGCCCAGTCCGGCTTGAGGGCAATGGTGTTCCGATAGGAGTTCATCGCCCCATCCAGATCACCTGCCATGGCGAGAGCGTTGCCCAGATTGTCGTGCGCGACGGCCCAGCCCGCCTTAATACCCACTGCCGATCGGAACTCCTTAGTCGCCGGTCCCAGCTTCCCTTGTTGTGCGTAAGTTAGCCCGAGATCGTTATGCGCGGCTGCGTTGTCGGGATCAACCTCGAGCGCCTTTTCAAATTGCTGCACTGCGCCGCTGAGGTTTCCCTGCCCTCGATACAGCGTTCCAAGATTGTAGTGAGCCTCGGCGAAGCCGGGGTCAAGACGAATGGCGCGGAGATACTCCAGCATGGCATAGCTTGGCTTGTGTTCCTGGCTGTATGCATTTGCCAGCGCATCGTGCGCCTCCGGCCAATTCGGCTCGAGGCTGATCGCCTTCCGGTAGTGAACGACGGCTTCGCTCAGCGAGCCGCTTTTCTCCAGCTTTTGTCCGGCCGCATACTGCTCTCGAGCCGCCGCGCTCCACTGAACAGTTGAAGGTCGAGCGGTTGCTTTTCGGCCTTCCACAGCAGCCCTGTGTGCTTTCTGGGTGTCGAGATGATGGTGGCTCGCCGCACTACGCGGTTTACCGGATTGCGACGCGGCAGCGCGGCTCAAAGCAGGAGCGGACAGGGCCACGATCGTCACCGCAATCGCCCAAATTTGAAATGACGTTGAGAACATGGGAGCGCAGCCCACAGAACTGCCGGCCGTCAGCGAAGTTTTGTTTCGCGCGCCAAGGTGTTCCATTTCATTGTCGAGAAAGTTCCTTCTTCAGGACGTCCTGCACCAGTTGCGGTTGCGCCTGCCCCCGCGTGGCTTTCATCATCTGGCCCACAAACCATCCAATTGTGGCCGTCTTGCCTTGCCGGTACAGTTCAGCCTGTTTGGGATTGGCCGCGATAATTGCTCGGGCTGCTTCAGCAAGTTTGTCCGGATCGGTAATTTGCTCGAGTCCCTTGTCGCTCACGATCTGTTCCGCGGTTTTACCGGTCTTGAACATCTCGACAAGGACGTCCTTGGCCATCTTCCCGGAAATGGTACTCTTGGCCACCAGTTTGATCAATCCGGCGAGGTCTTCCGCCGCGACCGGGCTTTCCACAATGGATTGCCCATTCTGCTGCAGCAGGTAACTCATGTCATTCAAAACCCAGTTGGCAGCCGCTTTGGTTTCCCCGCAGACCTTTGCGGTCCGCTCAAAGTAGTCCGCCATAGCCCTTGATGAAGTCAGCAGCGCTGCGTCCTGCCGCGGTAAGGCGTATTCCGACTGAAAGCGGTTTTCTCGAGCTTGCGGAAGTTCCGGCAGAGATCGCCTGATCTCCTCCTTCCATTCTTCCGCAACCACCAGTGGCAGCAAATCAGGCTCTGGAAAATATCGGTAGTCGTGCGCAAATTCCTTTGATCGCATGCCGTAGGTGCGCTGTTCGCGGCTGTCGAACAGGCGGGTTTCCTGGGCGACTTCACCGCCGTTTTCGAGAACCTCAACCTGCCGCTCGACCTCATATGCCAGCGCCTTCTGCAGGAATCTGAAAGAGTTCAGGTTCTTTACTTCCGTCTTGACCCCGAAGGATGCGGCGCCCTTTTTGCGCACACTGACGTTTGCATCCACCCGAAGACTTCCCTCTTCCATGTTGCAGTCAGAAACCTCCAGATAGAGCATCAAGATCTTCAGGCGAGTGAGATAATCGTATGCCTCTTCCGGCGAGCGGAGGTCCGGCTCGCTAACGATTTCGATCAACGGCACGCCGGAACGGTTTAGGTCGATATAGGTCTTTTCACGCGAGTCTGAAAAGCCCTCGTGGAGAGATTTCCCCGCGTCTTCCTCCATGTGCACTCGTGTGATCCCGACCCTCTTCTTCACATCCTCCACTTCTATTTCGATCCATCCATCCTCCGACAGCGGCTCGTCATATTGCGAAATCTGGTACCCCTTGGGCAGGTCCGGGTAAAAGTAATTCTTGCGAGCGAAGCGGGAACGCGGATTGACGCGACAGTTGAGCGCCAGCGCGGCCTTTGTAGCCATCACTACCGCTTCACGATTCAACACCGGCAGCGCGCCCGGCAAGCCCAGGCAGACCGGGCAGGTATTCTGGTTCGGCGGATCTCCGAAGTGGGTTGAGCACTTACAAAAGATCTTCGAACGAGTAAGAAGCTGGACATGGACTTCCAGCCCAATTACCGGTTCGTACTTTGCCAGGGTTTCCGATGATCGTGTTGTGAGGGTGGACATCCGTGCCCCGTATGCTCTCTGGTGGTAAGCAGCCCGATAGTTCCGCGCCACGCGCCTCGATGCTGTGGCATGTCACATTATACATTACGGCCCGGGCAAATCCGTTGGCCAGCCGGAGCATCCTGTTCGATCGCGTGGCAACGGAAATGGTTCCCGGAACATCCACTGGATGTAAGGTTCGTGCTTAAAACAGGGCGGGCGCGTAGGCAGATCAATAGGAGCCGATGAATAGTTCATTGAGTTCGTTTGGACGGCGTGCTTATAATCTCTATTAGAGAGAGGGCCATGGAAAAAGTAAAAACCTTAGGTGAGCTGAGAAAGTCGGGCTATCGCGGTCAGAGCGTGAAGAACGAGATGCGCTCCAACATGATCCGCAGGCTTCGCGCCGGAGAGGCTATTTTTCCGGGCATTGTGGGTTTCGAAGACACGGTGGTCCCGCAGATTTCAAACGCCATTCTTTCGCGCCACAATTTCATCCTGCTTGGGCTGCGCGGCCAGGCCAAGAGCAGGATTCTGCGATCGCTGGCTTCCCTGCTGGATCGCGAAGTCCCCTTCATCGCGGGTTGCGAGATCAACGATGACCCTCTGAATCCTATCTGCCGTGCCTGCCATGAACTAATTGCAAGCGCAGGTGATGCAACCCCGATCGACTACTTGCCACGCGACCAGCGCTACGTCGAGAAACTGGCCACCCCTGATGTCACCATTGCGGACATCATCGGAGATCTTGATCCCATCAAGGCAGCGCGCGGCGGGCACGCTCTCTCGAGCGAATTGACCATCCATTACGGGCTGCTGCCACGGGCCAACCGCGGCATTTTCGCCATCAACGAACTGCCTGACCTGGCCGGAAAAATCCAGGTTGGATTGTTCAATATCATGCAGGAGGGAGATGTGCAGATTAAGGGCTATCCCGTCCGCCTGCCCCTGGACGTGGTCCTGGTCTTTACTGCCAACCCGGAAGACTACACGGCACGCGGCAAAATTATCACCCCGCTGAAGGACCGGATCGGTTCGGAAATCCGCACTCATTATCCCACAACGCTCGAAAACGGCATCGCCATCACGGCGCAGGAGGCATGGAGCGAACGTGACGGAGCACTCCGGTTGATTGTGCCCCGATTTATTCGCGAGCTGATTGAGACCATCGCGTTCGAGGCTCGGGAAGAGAAAAAAATCGACAAGCGCAGCGGCGTTAGCCAGCGCATGCCCATTACTTGTCTCGAGAATGTCATCTCGAACGCCGAACGCCGAGCCCTGACCCGAGGTGAGAAAGTAGCCGTGCCCCGTCCTTCTGATATCTATGCGGGCCTGACTTCCTTGACCGGGAAGTTCGAGCTCGAATACGAAGGCGAACTGAGAGGCGCGGAAAACATTGCTCGAGACGTCATCCGCCAGTCCAACGCTCGCGTTTTCAAGAAGTACTTCGACGACACACCTCTACAGCCCTTGGTCCAATGGTTTGAACTCGGTGGAACACTTAAATACCAGGAAGATGCATCCACGGCGGACCTGTGTGCGCAATTCAAGAAGATTCAGGGACTCCTGGAAACCACGCAGGCGCTCGGCGTGAAGCCCAAGGACGATCCAGCCGTGCTTGTTTCGGCGGCTGAGTTTATTCTTGAAGGGCTGTACGCCCTCAAGAAAATTAGTCGTAATGAGGAACTTGGTTTTCACGTGGAACATCGAACCGCAGAGCCCGTGCGCGAACCGGATGAAAGATTCGGGCGCCGCCATCGTTCCTTGAACTAGCCACTGGATGCGACCGGCAGTAGGATGAATTGGGCAGATCTCGATGAAATACATCAAATACGGCAAACATATACCGGATCCCTTCGAAGGCTTGAGTGCCGAGGACCTGATGCAGATGCTTCAGGACTTCCTCCTCGACAGCGGCTTTTACAATCAGTATTACGGCGCGTATGACATGGATTCCGAAAAGACGATGGAGCAATTACGCCAGGCGCTGCTTGAGGCGCTGGAGCAGAAGGGCATGATTTCGGATGAACTCCTCGAGGAAATGCTTGAAAATCCGCAAGACTCAGCCGTTGCGCAGGCACTCGACCGTCTGCTCCAGCAACTGGCGGATGAGGGGTACGTTTCAATTGAGCAACCGCAGCAAGGCGCGGTCACCGAGCCCCGCCCCGGACGGATGGGACACGGCGAAGGACAAACCAGATTTGAAATCACAGACAAGGCGCTGGATTTTCTGGGCTTTAAAACACTCAAAGACCTGCTGGGATCGCTCGGGAAATCAAGTTTTGGCCGCCATGATACTCGAGAGATGGCTACAGGGGTTGAGTCTGACGGCTCGAGTCGCCGCTATGAATTCGGCGACACGCTCAACCTGGACGTGAACGCCACGCTCCTCTCAGCCATCGGTCGTAACGGCCTCACCATGCCGCTTGAATTGGAGTATCAGGATCTGCAGGTTCGGCAGTGCGAATATCAAAGCTCCTGCGCGACGGTTCTGATGCTGGATTGCAGCCACAGCATGATCCTTTACGGTGAAGACCGCTTTACTCCTGCCAAAAAAGTAGCCATGGCACTGACCCACCTGATTCGGACGCAGTTTCCAGGCGATACTCTTCACATGGTCCTCTTCCACGATTCAGCAGAGGAAATTCCCCTGCAGCAATTAGCACGTGTGAAGGTCGGCCCATACTACACGAATACCCGTGAAGGGCTGAGGCTCGCACAACGAATCCTGTCACGTCAGCGAAAAGACATGCGCCAGATCGTGATGATTACCGACGGAAAGCCTTCCGCGCTGACCCTGGAGGACGGGCGGATTTACAAGAACGCCTTCGGCCTCGATCCCCTGGTTGTCTCAGAAACTCTCCACGAAGTCGTTCGCTGCCGGCAGAACGGAATTCTCATCAACACTTTCATGCTGGCTTCCGATTACGGCTTGGTGAACTTCGTTCAGAAGATCACCGAGATCTGCCGTGGCAAGGCCTATTTCACCACCCCTTACACACTTGGGCAGTATTTGTTAATGGATTACATGAAGAAGAAAACCAAGCATATCCATTAACCTCAAGTTCCGACCTTCCCTTCAACAGGCTTCTGTAGACTAGGAACTTGAGGATATCGTCCCAGCGAGGCCTCACTTGGTCTCGGACTCTTCCTCGATCAGACGTTTTCGATGTTTAGGAGGTTTCTTGCGCTGACTCTCTTCTCTCCGGGTAGGAGGGGGAGTGCCCACTCGCTCCCGCGCCCTGCGCTTCGCTTCCTTCCACCCGTGATATTCTTCCTCTTTTGGTGGCTTGCTGGGGCTCATCGGGACGAACTCAATCCAGCCGGTTGGAGTACTCGGTCTCCGGCCGACACGGTGCGCGTGTAGACCAGCTTGGCGGAAGTGTGTCGGAATCGAACCGACCGATCCACCAGAGGCAGATCCACAGGATTTGAAGTCCCGGGCGGACACCAGCCCACATGCACTTCCGTTATGATGCTAAACGAGTCGCTCCTTATCGTCAACGCGACTATGTCTAGTGGAATCGTAGTGACTGATTGCTCCAGCGTTCTGCCGGTTCTCTCTCGACATGGCCAGTTCTCACGGTTCAGAGGCCAGCAGCGATCGGCGCCATTGTGCGAATTCTCAACGTCCCCGCTCGCCACTCAGTCGGTGAGAACTTGATCGAGCAACTGGCTGACCGCTCGATGGGCTTCGCCGATGGCTGTGCGGTGATCGGGCGCCCCGGACAGCTCAGTGTTGGCGAAGGCAATCCTGCCAAAAGGAGCCGCCCGGAGAATCTCCCGCGGCGCAGGATTACCATCTTTCCCGAAAAAGAATCCCGGCTGAGGGCTTACATAAGCATGCCCCCAGCGGTTGAGAACGATTCCGGCAATATCCTTTTGCGGATTAAAGCCGGTCTGCGAAAACATTTCCGTCAACTGTTCGCGAATCCTCTGCTCATATTCCCGGAACGAGGTTGAGAGAAGCTCGGCCCGGCCGAGATTGCCTTGCTCCTCAAGCGAGTGGCCGGGGTGTGGGTAGAGGACCTTTAAGGTAAGGACAACCGGGGAGTCCGGCCCAATGGTTTTTGAGTCCGTGGAGAATATGGGAACCTTGCGCACCGCCATAAAACTGCCCAGGCCTTCGAACCATTGGCAACCCGAGATCCCCATCTTGTATAGAAATTGCCAGTTGCGTACCGCTACGTTTGCCATCATACAAGGCGAACGATAAAAGTGATCGTAGGCCTGGCGCTGCAGAGTGGGGAGATCACGCACAATATGTTTCGTGGTCCAACACCCTCCGGCCATCACTACCGAGCGCGCCTTCAGGCGGTACAGCTTGCCGCCTCGCGTGTAGGCGACCGTGACGGAATTCGAGTCGGCGGCCTCTCCGTCGTGTTTTACCCACACGACCGTGCTGTCCAAACGAATCCTCGCCGGCTGTCCCGGTTGGTCAAGCGCTGCGAAATTGATCTTGTTGCGGCACACCGCTTCAAGCGTGCGAGGACCGGAAATCGACTGCGGGATCAGCGTCTTTACCATCTGGCGCGCAATCCCGGCGTTTCCTCCCGGGAACGAGTGGTTTTGATCAATCTTATTCAATGGGTGCAATTCCGTGAAGGCATACAGGCAATAGGCTGAGAGCACGTCGGGCCCTCCCCCGAAGCCGCCCCCTTCCTCTGCCATGAACGTTTCGATAGTCTTGTCGCTCAGGCCATACGTGTCCATCAGGTGCTGTTTGATGGTCACGCTGTCCAGTCGTCGCGATTTTTCATCGCCGGGAAAATCGAAGGGTAGCCCGCCTGTGTGTGCTCCGTTGTAACGAAGGAGCTCTGCCCGCATGCTTGCCGGAATTGGCGCGCCTTCAAGCTGCTTCTTCCAGGGATCAATCAACCACACTCCGGGCTTCTTGCCGAATTTTGCTCCGAAGTAGAATGCCGACGGAGGTTTCGCATCCTCAAAGCTCGTGCCCAGAGGAAGCTCAGGACAAGATTTGGTCCACTCCTGATATTTGAAGCTGCGCCAGTCCAGCCCGACCAGGTCGTAGAACCTGGCGATGAAGCTATGAGGATAAGGGACCTGGAAGTGATCTGATCCCTGGGGACCCATGATGCGCTGCCCGTCCACGACGAACTCGTTCCGCTTCGCCTCGCCACCAAAAATAGGGTGATTTTCCAGGACCAGGCACGTCAGCTTGGAGGCTCCGTATTTCTTGATGAATAGCGCTGCCGCCAATCCGCTGAGTCCTCCTCCCACCACGACACAATCGATAACTTCACCGGTGTCGATCGCGTTCGTGGGCAATGACTCCAAGTGCTGGTCGCGGATTTGGTGGCCGGCGGTCATCACCTCATACGTATTGCCGTTTGAGCTGGCGTAATCGCCTGTGCCGCCATAGCCAGTCCATTCATCACGGGCAAGGAGTTGGGAGGGGCTCAGGGAACTCAACAGCAGACTGCCAGACGCCAACAGCGTCGAATTCAAAAAATCGCGCCGACAGATCGGTTGGTCCATGCCCAGCGATTTGCCCGGTGCGGGCTTCTTTTCATTTGAAGACATCGTTGTGAACTCCTTGGGCTTGCCAGAATTGGTAATTTAAGTTTGGGAGATCTGACCTCACGAGTATACCTTCCTCCTACCAGGCGAATAACCGCGGCAGCTTTGTGATCAGTCGGGAAGCACCTCTCTCCATATGCGCAAATAGTTGCCACCCAATATCAGGCCAATCTGCTGATCAGTGAATCCACGCTGTGCAAGAATTCCTATGAAGGAGGTCCAGTGCTGCCGCATAGTTTCAGCCTCATGGCCGGTAAACGCGCGTTGAGGCTTGGTGTACCCAGGTACATAATAGGGATCGGGGTTGCCAACGTCGTGCCCGAGCCAAGCGACACCGATATGTTCCACCCCAATATTTTTCGCCAGGAATTCAATTTCGTCCGCCATGAGCGCGTACGACACTTCTCCAACGTCGTAACGCATTCCGACCACACCCCCGGTCGACGCGATCGCCTTTACTTCTTCACGAACCAGTTCCACCGGGGGTTGCGAGCTTGCGTATTGAGCGAGGTTTTGGTGGGTGGAGACGATGGGATGCTTCGTAATCTCCGCGACGTGGAGAACTCCGTTGACGGATAGGTGAGACACGCCAATCATCATCCCCAGCCGGTTCATTTCTTTGATCACCTCGACGCCAAACGGAGACAGTCTGCCGCCCATCGTACCACCCGCGACCCCGTCTCCGAGTTGGTTCCGGCCGTTATGGGTGAGTTGCACACCGCGGACGCCAAGCCGGAAGAATTGGCGCAGCAAAGCTAGCTGGTAACCAGCAAGAAATTCAGGTTCGGGGCCACAAATAGTTCCGAGACCTTCGCCGCCTTCCAAATCAAGGATGAACTGGACCCGCTCCTTATTCGGCGTGGTGGGAATGTCAGACTTGGTCTTGATGATGGAAGCCTTGCCGTTCGTTCTTCCAATTCCCACAAGGAGCATATCGAGGGTCCTCAGGTCGCCCTCAAGTGTCGGCTGAAGATAGCTTCTCTCCGGCAGTGAATCACCACCCGAAGGCATGATGCAAACACTGACTCCCCCCTCGATGAGGCGCGGAACAAGAAAATCTGCAAGAGGGGAGTTTTGCGACTCGACCCGCAGCTTGAGACGGGCCGTTAGCTCCCAAATGTCCCGATGACCTTCGGTGACGATATAGTCGTGGGGATCTGTCGAAATCGCTGCCGAGCTAGCCGAGGAAGAAGCTGCCAACACCGCGCCTCCCAGAAGAACACTTGAATTGCTCAAAAAGGTGCGACGGTCTATTGGTTCGGTCATCATCAGTCCTTTCAAGAAGATCAGCGCTGAACCCGTAGCACTCAATTTTCGTCAGGTGCACCACCGTGACAAATCCAGTAAGCTGCTCAAATCGCGTGGTACCCCTGGAACATCGGGAATGCTATAAGCTCTGGACTCTGCGACTGCAGGCCGTCGAACCTTGTTATCTGCGGGAGCCGCCGGTATCCGCACGTTTGCTAAAGACAAAGTGCTGGATTTCCTGTTGCTCATTATCCCATTCGGCCAAATGCTGCTGATAAAGCTCCTTGTGAATCTGGAACTCTTTCTTCGCCAGCTCTGCCTCGCCTAGGTGAACATACGCCTGCCCCAGTCGATAGTAAGCATCAACGAGTTTGGGATCGAGCGCAATTGCCCGTTTGTATTCCGGTGCCGACTCTGTGTACTTGTGCTGCTGGGAATAAAGATTGGCAAGTTCAAGGTGAGCCGGGGCGAATGACGGTTCAAGCTGGATTGCCTTTTTCAGCAGCGACTCTGCCTGATCCAGGAAGGGACCGGAAGGCACATCTTGCTTCCCTTTCCACAGGCTCATCGCGTAATAGTAAGCTGCCCGACCATCCTGGGGCCGGAGCTGCGCAAGTCGTCGAAACCGGTCAATCACCTCATTCACCTGGCCGTGCGAATGTTGGTAGGCCTTGCTGAGAAAATAGTACGGGCGCGGATCCGAGGGCGAGAGATCGGTCGCCTTCACGAGAGCTTTGACCGCGTCGTCGTATTGACCGCTCCAGTAAAGCGAGAGGCCCATCCCGACTGCAAGCCGCGAAGAATCTGGATACCGTTTGACGCCCTCCGAAAACACTTCGACCGCCGGATTCAGGGTCTGGTGCAGCAGCAATTCACTGCCCCAGTCGAAAATATTTGATTCGCTGGGATCCATATGTGCGGCTCGCTGGTACTCGTTTGCCGCTGCCACGTAATTTCCGCTCCGCTCCTCAACCTCGCCCATCAGATCGTGCAGTTCCGCCGTGTCCCGAACCTTCAGCAGGCCCTGTAGCTGCTGGCGCGCCTCGGCCCACATGCCCGCCTCCACATAAGCCAGCGCCAGGTCATAACCATTTCCGTAGGAGGAAGGCTGCGCCATTTGTGCCTTGCTCAAATACGGAATGGCCTCCTTTGCCTTCCCGGCGCGGGCGTAAAACTCGCCAAAGTCGTGATTGGCGCTGAAATTTCCAGGCTCGGCCTGGATGGCTCGCTTGAACTCCGCCTCTGCAAGGTCGTTCTTTCCCAGGCGAGCGAGGCTGACGGCGAGATTGGCACGGGCGGCCGCGGATTCGGGCTTTAATCTGACTGCCTTCGCAAAATGAGGGTAGGCGTCGCGGTCCCGCGACTCGGCGGAATAAACAAGCCCTAAAAGCTCCTCAGCTTCGAAGCTCGCCGGGATCTGCTTGATTACCGCTTCGAGCACTTGGGCTGCCTCTTGGAATCGACCCGAATTATAATAGGAAGCTGCAAGCTGGAGCTGAGAGTCAGGGCCTCTGCTGTGGGGCGAATCTGTCTTGCTCCCCAGCAACGGCAGGGGCAGAGCTGTAGCCAGGCTGACTGCAACAGCAATCCAACTCTTCCTGAAGATCATTTAAGGATTCTAACACCGGTCGGTGCCGTGGGACCCAGCCGCAGTGCGGCTTTGAGGCGGCAAATTGAGGACCTGGGAGCAATGCCAGACTTCCCAAACCGCTGCGAAGTGCAACTCAAGAACCAGGTGAAATGGTGGCGCGCCGAAGGCTCGGCGCGCCACGCAAGGTTTAGAAGTAGAGCTTCAGGGCAAACTGAATCTGCCGCGGATCCTTGAAGGGAAATCGCGTCGATCCAATCTTGCCGAAGTTGGTATTCAGAAAATCCGTGGAGCCGGGCACTCTGCGGACTCCATTGCCGCCAAAACCCGGCGCATTAAACGTGGGGTGGTTAAGGATGTTGAAGAACTCGCCCCGGAATTGCAGATGGAACCGCTCCGTCAAGGGGATATTCTTGAACATGGATAAATCCCAAGTGATAATTCCTGGTCCGGACACCTGTGAAGCGGTTCCGCCCAACAAGGCGAGACCACTTAAGCCTTCTATACACCTGCCGGGGTTCTGAAAACCCGGAGGCGGACAGGGTTGTGTGAACGCGTCGGGATTCAAGAAATGGTCGGGCGCCCCTGAGCCATGCCGGTCCACTCCTGGAATGGTGAAGTCGTAGCAGCCGACGCCGCCCGCGGGAGAGTCACCCTGGCTCGAGCAACCGAGCGTGATCGGTTGGCCGCCTTCAATGGCGGTTAACCACTGTGTGCTCCAGCCCCCCAGCAGTAAATCCACTCCACGGTTGGCATTGTTCATAAAATGCCGCCCTTTGCCGAAAGGAAGCTCGTACCCACCGCTGAAGTGAAATACGTGCCTGATGTCGAAATCGCAGTCGCCATAGTCAGCCTGAATTCCAGCGCCGGGTATATCCACAGCCCGGTACGACCCGATGGAGCCGCCGTTAAGAAGATCTCCTCCATCACTCCGACAGCGAGACCACGTGTAGGTGGTAAGGAAGTTTAATCCACCCGCGAAACGCTTCTCGAGTGTGGTCTGCAGACCATTGTAATAGCTGTTCCCGTCGGTGGTCTGATAGGTAATGCCGCCAGGGAGGTCCGGGAAGAGAACCGGAGCGCCAGGTCCGCTGGTGTCAGCGTCCGGCGAGAGGATTTGGGTCACGTTATTAGCACCCTTGAAGATCTCCAGATGGCGAGTTGTGTTGCCCACGTAAGCCGCAGTCACAGTGAGACTGGGTGTAAAGGCATACTCGAGTGCCAAGTTCCAGCCTTCAGTGTAAGGTGTCTGGAAGTTGTGCTGCAGGCCTGTCCATCCAATGCCGCCAGCGTCAACCAGCGCGGGATCGAGGGGCGTGCAACTGAAGCCCAGTTCGAAGGTATACGCGTTCGCACAACCCGGCGCGTTTACATTCGTGACACGCGTGGGCGTGTGCGAGTTGACCGGACTGTAATCGAAGTTGAACTGGTAAGGATAACTGTTGCCCTGATTGTTCCCGTTCTGGTTTTCAAACCCTCCAAAAAAGACACCAAATCCACCCCGCGTCACCAGCTTGGGAGTAACCTGATAGGCAAAGCCAAATCGCGGAGCAAAGTTGAGATCCTGGACGTCGCCAAGGGCCCAATTCTTGTCGAACTTGATCGCGATACCGTCCTGCGCAAACAAGCTGTAGACGCTTGGAGACAGCTTAAAATTTCTATTGATTTCACTGTCGGGAATCAGGTACTCCGCTCCACTGCCCGGAGTGCCGGGAACGAAGTTAGCCTGGCGTCCGTGATTTTCCAGGGGCAGGCCGAAATGCTCCCAACGCACACCAAGATTCAACGTCAACTTCTTGGTCAGTTTCCAGTCGTCATTGAAGTAGGCGGCATAGTAGTTGTGGAGGTCATCTACCAGGGCGATATTCGAGGTCAAAGCCTCGCTGACGCCGCCAAGATAGTCAACCCCGTTGGGAACGGATGTCGTGGTAGGAGTCAGCAGGAATTGCGAAATTCCGCTGTTCGTAAAATCACCGTTGTAATCAAATTCACCGTGCGACCAGGACGGCTGAAGCGTGGAGAATTTAATGTGTTGAAACTCAAAGCCCATCTTGTAGGTGTGCTTCCCGTAAACCTTTGTAAAGTTATCGGCCACCTGGGTGGTCTGGCTCACTTCATCGGAGGGCAGGAAGGCATTGCTGCCCAGGGAGCTGAGGCCGTCAATGACGATGGCCGGCAACCCGCCGTTCTCCGGAACCTGCGGCACATCTAGAATACCGAACTGCTCAGGAATCCCCAATTGGTTGGCGACGGGTCCAAAGCGGGTCGTATGGAGGTAGGTTTCTCCCACGCGCGCCTCGTTCACCATCGTAGGCGTCAGTGTTTTGGTCCAGCCCAGAGCTACCTGGATGGACATCGCGGTTTGAGGCCCCTGCTGGAATGCGCCGCCATCCGCAACACCTTGAAATGGCGCGGGAATGAACTCCGGGTCATCTACGAAGCTGGCACGGGCAAATATCTGGTCCTTGTTGCTCAGGCTCCAGTCAATCCGACCATCGAAGGCATTGCGGTTTTCCCTCAAGGGTGGATTCGTTGTATTGTTTCTGACTATGCCGGGCAACTGCGCTGCGGGAAATAGATTGAGAATTTTAACCGCATTCGGATCAATACGGCCGGCGGGAATCTGGTTGAGCTGGCAGTTCTGCACGTTGGGGCAGAGTCCAGTGAAATTGGTCCTGCTCCCGACGCTTCCGCCAGTGAAAAATGGATCACTGACGAAACCGTCGTCCTGTGCTGTGAGTCCTGTCACCGGGTCTACCTGCCCTGCAGTCACAGGGCGTGTGGTAGCTGGATCCATCACCGTCCCGAAGGGAAAAGTCCGCCCCAGCGTGTCCGTGGACGCTTCGCTGTCCTTCTCTTCTGTGATCAACTCGGCAAGGTTCGAATATCCACTGCTCCGTTGAAGGTCCGTAGGAACCGAATTGGTGAAGACGCTGCCCTGGATTCTTCGCAAGGCTTCGTAGTCACCGAAGAAGAAGAGCTTGTCCCGGCCATTGACGACGTGCGGGATCACAATGGGCCCGCCAACGGTGAATCCAAACTGGTTCTGCCGGTACTCGCCCTTTTTGACGCCCCCGGCATTTTCAAAGAAGTCGGCTGCATCAAGCTTGTCGTTCCGGAGGAACTCCCACACGTCACCGTGGAGCTGGTTGGTCCCGGATTTGATCGTTGCGTTGAGCACCGCGCCGCCTGCCCGGCCAATTTCAGCGCTGTAGTTGCTGGTCTGTACCTTGAATTCCTGGACCGCGTCAATGGGAGGAAGGACGACAAAATTGGTGCCATTCAGAAAGTCAATCGTATTCGAATTGTTGTCAATACCATCTAGAAGATAGTCATTCTGGGCAGGGCGCTCACCATTCGCCGAAAATGCGCCCGAGGCGGCGTTTCCGCGCGTGTCAGCCTGAGGAGTATTGACTCCCGCGACGATCTGAGCAAGGAAGGTGAAATTGCGTCCGTTCAGCGGCAGGTTATTCACGCTCCGGCTATCAACCACCTGGCCGACGGAGGCATTCTGGGTTTGCAGCGCCGGCGGAGCACCCGTCACCTCGATCGTTTGCGTCACGGCGCCCGGCTTGAGCGTGAGGTTGACGACGAGCTGCTGTTGCACGTTTAACGTCGCGTGTGTCTGAACGACTTTGGCAAATCCAGGTGCTTCCGCTGTCACGGTGTAAGTGCCGATCCTGATAGGAGTGAAGATATATGCGCCCGAAGCATTTGATTGGGTCTCGACAGTGAGGTTTGTCGCTTCATTCGTTAGGCTCACCTTGGCGTTTGGGATCACTGCTCCCGACTGGTCCAGGACTGTCCCTTGAATTGAGCCCATGTCCACCTGGGCGAGCAGAGGCGAGCTGATGAGCACGCCGAGAACAACGGAAACTGTAAAAAGAACGCTACGAAAAATACCTGATCGTCCTTTCATTTCCTCCCTCCTAAACTCTTGTGGTCCAAAGATGCCGGGCAGTACTACAACGGTAGCCAAGAAAACCCGGCAGGCAGCGTACCGCTTGAAGCAGCGACTGCCAGTTAATCTTTGAATCGCCACGAAGCCACTGGATTCCTGAGCATTGACCCAGTATGTTGTTAGAGATTAGACCCAAGGCTATTAAAACGCGCTGAAAGTGCCGTCCGGGAAAGAATCTTGAGGCAAGAACCAACGACTTCCTATCACAAAGAGTAGCAGAACGTTGGAACGCGAAAGCCCGGTACCATCAACCGCCCCAATTGACTCCCCTAAACACTTTCCAGCCCCAGTTCCCAAGACCAGAGCGGGAAGCAATCCTTACTCAAAGGCGCTCACAAGGGCCAGCACCACCGCTTCTGACGGCCCTTCCACCCTTCGACGCATAACAATTAAGAAGTACAATGAACTACCAGGATTACGAAAGCATAAGTATCACGCTAACTGAGGCTTGTCAAGGATTTTGTTTGATTTCTCTTCCTTTCTTTTAAGCTCCTTTCCGACAGCAAAAAAAGCTTACTGCTAGTTGAAAGCTATTGTCGCCCTCGCGGCCGTCCGATTTGACATGCGGGTGCTCGGCGACACCTCGCCAAGTCGTCTGGTGTTCCTTTTTGGGTTACACTGTGCCTGATGCGGTCCTCGCACAATCAATTTACGGTGCTGACTCTAGGGTTGGTACTCGCGGCTTCTTCCAGCCTTGGCCTGTTCGCGTCAGGCCAGGCTACAGACCCCTCGGATTCGGTCGCGCAGGCAAGTGCCTTATTCAAACAGGCAGGGGGATTGCTGAAGGCCGGTGCACTTGAGCAGGCGCGTGAGAAGGTGGTCGCGGGGTTGAAACTCCAGCCGCAAAGCGCAGAGGGGCTCAACCTGCTCGGCTTAATTTACGGAAACGAAAAGAAGTACGAGCTTTCTGCCGATTCTTTCAAAAACGCGCTGCAATTTGCGCCGCGTTCGGCGGAAATCCACAACAATCTCGGCAACACTTACATGCTGGAGCACAAGTTCGAGGACGCAGAAAAAGAGTTTCGCAACACATTGCGGCTCAGCCCGTCGGATCGCGACGCTAACTACAATTTGGGAGCCGCGCTGCTCGCACAGCACCGCGCTGAGGAGGCAACCCAGTATTTTCAACGTGTTCAGCCTCCCGATCTCAGCACGCAATTCAATCTGATCCAGGCCTACTTGCTGGCAGGGGAAACAGAGGAAGGTCTTCGGCTGGCGAACCGCGTGTCTGCTGCGGACAAGAAGGATCTACAGCTTCACTTTACCCTCGGCGTCTTGCTCGCCGCCAACAACCAGTACGCCGCGGGTGCGAGGGAACTGGAGATTGCGGACGCGCTCAAACCTGGAACCTTCGAGATCCTTTACAATCTCGGTCAGGCGTATCTGCAAAGTGGAAACAGCGATCGCGCCGAAGAGGTCCTTAACCGCGCGCTGAGGCTGCGTCCCGATTCAATAGAGGTGCTCTACTTCCTTGCGCAGGCCTATTCAGACCAGCGGCAGGATGAAAAGGCTCTCGATTTGCTCACTCGGGCCCATCAGACCGCACCAGGAAACACCGACGTGATTTTCCTGATGGCGCGCCTGAGCATGCGGCAATCTTTCTTTGAAGATGCGATCCCGCTCCTGAAACAAGGCATAAAAATTGATCCGCGCCGCCCGGATTTCCATGCGGCACTCGGTGAATGCTATTTCAATACCGCCAAAGTTCCTCAGGCACTTCAGGAATTCCAAACGCTCATCAATATCGATCCTTCGGCGCGCTCCTACGCCTACATGGCCCTCTACTACCGCCATCTGGGACGCTATGACGAAGCAAAGAAATACCTGCAGCTCGGCCTGAGTGCCGACCCCGGTAACTCTGCCTGCCTCTTTAACATGGGCTACATTTTGAACCGCCAGGGCAACTACCGCGAAGCCGAAACATGGCTCCAGCGGGCGATTGAATCCGATCCGAATAATGGTGACGCTGTCTTTGAACTGGCAAGAGTCAAAATGAGCGAGAAGAAATATAGCGACGCCGTCCCGCTGCTGCGGAAGTGCACCCGCTTGAACCCCCATTCAACAGCTATCTACTATAAGCTGGCGACGGCGGAACGGATTCTTCACCAGACGGAAGCCGCTGATCGGGATTTAAAGATCTTTCAGACCATGTCGAAAAATCTGGCGCCGGATCGCTATCCACTTGGACAGCTTTTTGATTATCTCGATCGGCGCTCCGGGATGCCTTCTCAGGAACGGTCCCAACTTGACCTGGAGCAATTGAAAGAAGATGCCAAACTGCATCCCGGGCAGCCGCGCAACCTGTATCTTCTGGCAGAGGCGTATTTGAAACTGGGTCAAGTCGATACCGCTCGGCAGACAGTTGCCAAGCTTGACGAATTGAGCCAGGGCGATTTCCGCACCGCCATTGGAGTAGGCGTGATGCTGGCGCGCTATCGCCTCTACACCGAAGCGATCAGCCATTTTGACCAGGCGCTAAAATCTAATCCCAATTCAGACGACGCATGGTACGACCTTGCCGACGCTTACCTCGCGAAACGCGATTATCCCAGCGCTTTATCTGCCCTTCAGCATGTAAGTTCTCAGGGACAGCAGGACTCAAGTTATCGAGCCCTGCTGGGCGACGTTGACGCTCACATGGGGAACACGCAGCAAGCCATCAAGGTCTTTCAGCAATTGACAATGGAAAATCCAGATAAGGATCAGAACTATCTTTCACTCGCCTTGACCTGTCTCCGCTCAGGCAACGTGCAGCAAGCCCGCCACACGCTTGAACAGGGACTAGCCCGCATTCCCGATTCGGGTGAACTCTTCTGGGGCATGGGCGTCCTCGCGGCCGTGGAAGGACAAGTTGACCAGGCTGAAGGCTACATGAGAAGGTCAGTTGAACTGCTTCCTGAGTGGCCGGCCGGATATTCAGCACTCGGGGTGCTGTACTATCAAACAGGCCAGATGGACAAGGTGCGTCAGACGCTCAACGACTTTCTCCAACACGGTCCACGAGGGGCGCTGAACGTGTCACGTATTGAGCGGGCGCTGGCAGCGGCGCCCGTTCAAAATCCAGCCGAGCACGCACCAACTCAGCTGTCACCTCAGGCCCGGCAGCAGTTCCTCCAAACCGCCCTGACCCTCGCCGACCAGTAGGGGCGACTTTCAAGCCTCCGAACCCAACCCAAACAGATATTGGAAGTCTTGCTTAGCTCCGGTTATGATGCCCATTCTACGCGAATTGCATGAGAGCCCTCTTCAAGAAGGCTTGCCGCACGCTTCGACGTCGGAGAAACCATTTCTTACCTTGACGAACACGGAATTTAGATATAAAGAAGAAGCCTTTGTGTACAGACGCGAATTCCGAAAATGGCTCATTCGTACGGATCGGCATCAATCGAGTGCGAAAGTCGTAAGGAGCAAGCTCTATGGCAATCGAAAAGCATCAGGCGAATATGGAACCACATCTCAAAAGCCGATTGAAGGAATCCCGCCCCCCTGGCGGGGAGGAACATCCAGCGCTTGCCGTTAACCGCCGTGACGTGCTCAAGATAGGCGCATCAATTCTTGCGGGAGGTTTGGCGGCGCCGCTCAGTGCCGCGCGTCCGCAAACGGCTCGCCCCAAAAAAGTCATCATTGCCGGCGGTGGAATCACGGGCCTGTCGTGCGGCTACGAGCTGATGAAACGAGGTCATGATGTCGTTGTACTTGAAGCGGCCGCCCGCGCCGGCGGCCATGTCCGCACACTTCATGAGGGACTTGCAGATGGCCTCTATGCTGATCTTGGCGCGGAGCAATTCACGAAGCCGGGTTACGACCTTTACTGGGGCTACGTGAAAGAATTTAACCTGCCCTATCTTTACTACCCTCGGCGCATGGGCCTGGTTCGTTTCATTGACGGAAAATTTCGTACCGAAGAGGACCTCCACGGCCGCACCTTTCTCAGCAAAATGGGATTTAATCAGCGAGAAATTGATTTCCTTGCACAGAACGCATGGTGGAACCTGCCAACGCTGTACCTTCGGCCCTATATTGAAAAATTCAAAGATGAGTACAAGCCCTATGAAGCGGGACTGAATCACCTGGACCAGACGAAGCTGGGAGATCTGCTTCGGGAAAATGGCGCCTCGGATCGGGCAATCCGCACCATCGGCGACACGGACGCTTCGGCTCTGCATGTCATCTGGCATGCCGCAATCTTGAATTTACGCGGCGTGCCTCTGTTCCCTTCCGACGTCTATCGTCTGAAAGGCGGCAACCAGGTAATGCCCGATACGCTGGCCTCCAAGCTTGGCGGTCGCGTCCGGCTCAATTGCCCGCTCACGGGAATCGAGCACAGCGACAAAGGAGTTCGCGTGAAGTTTCGAGAGTCCGGCCAGGAGAAACAGATGGACGGCGATTACCTGGTCTGCTGCATGTCGGCAGTGATGCTCCGGATTATTCCGGTCAAGCCAGCGTGGCCTGAGTCGAAGACCTTCGCGATCAATAATATGCCGTATTATTCCGTAGCGCGCCTGGTGTTCCAGACGAAAACTCCGTTCTGGGAAGAGGAAGGCCGCAGCATCAACTGGGAAACTCCAGATGCGAGCCTGGAACTGCTTTGGCGGATAGCAGAAGAAGTCCATACCAGGCGCACAGCCCTCATGGGCTGGGCTGAAGCCAGCACTTCGCGAGAGGACGCGCTTACCGCCCTCAACAAGTTTTACCCGGGAAAATCAAGAGATGTCGAGAGGCTGATCGTTCACAACTGGGCCAAAGACCCCTGGGCCATGGCCTGCGAAACGGTTTCGTACTCTCCCGGTCAGCTTACGAAGATTTGGCCCAGCGTCATCGAACCAGTTGGTCGAGTCCACTTCGCCGGTGCTTACGCAGACAATCTGAACTGGGGCCAGGAAGCCGGAACACGCTCAGCCCGACGTGTCGCCGAAGCAATCGACCAGGATTGAAGTCCATCTTCCAAACCATCCTGTCAGAAGCTAGACTGCGCCTTCGGCGGTTCCGTCCGTTCAGACGAGAATGGCTCTCTGTTATCAGCTCCCAGCGGACCGGCAATTTCCTGCCGCAGGATTTGGGCACTCTGTTCCAGGCGAGTCTGCAAATCGGCGAGGCTCTTGCGGATGACCCGACGGTGTTCTTCCAGCCGGCTGCCGGCAATTTGGCTGAGTTGCTTCTCATAAGCATCGAGTGAATTCTTGACCGTCGATTCGATCCGCGCTGTTGCCTGGGCCGTCTCATTTCTAAGCAGCACCGCCGAGGCATCAACTTTATCCGAGAATTCCTGCATCACTGAGTCGGCATTAACCTTGACCTCAGACGCAATTTTAGCGGCCGCATCCTGGGCCTCCGCCTGAACGCGTTGCAGCAGATTGCTTTGCCAGGCGCCGTTGATCTCGCGTAATTGCAACTGATACTGTGAGGTTTCTTTCTCTCGGCTTCCGCGGAGTAATTTGTCAATCTCCTCGAGTTGCGCAGTGGAAATCTGGGTAATGCGGTCTTTCATGATTTCCAGCGTGCCCTGAACCAACGCAGCGAGCTGGTCCTTGGACACCGCGATGCTCGTGTCCCTGAGGCCGGTGATTTCCTGGTCCAATTTCTTGAGAAGGTCGGCCCGCCGCTCGGCTTCCTGCGACAGATTTTCGTTGACCGATTTGGCCAGTTGATTGATCCGCACCCGCGCCTCCTCCATCTGCAGTTCCAGGAATCCTTTAAGCTCCGCTTTGGAATGGTCGAGGGTGTCATCTGCCTGATGGTGCAAGTGCTGAATCGAGGATTCAATCGCGTTGGCTGCAGTCTGTTCGATGCGCCCACCGATTTGAAATAAAACCTTGTCTTCAATCTCGGATTCGAGGATGGCAATCCTGCCATTAAGATCGTTTGCCTTCTGCTCCTCTCTCTGTTGCATAGTTTGCTGCAACGACTCCGCCGTTTTTTCCAGCCTGCTCCGGAAGAGGAGCAGATCGCTTTCGAACTGTTCCGCTACTCTCTTTTCAAAATTCCTGGCGGCTTCGTCAGCCACACTACTCACGCGGCCGGCCGCCGCCCCCGCAATTGATTCCGCGCTTTGCTCGCAGATTCTTTTGGCGGCCTGTTCCAGCTCATTCATCCGCTGTTCCAGCAGGCTTAACGCACCCTGAAGCCGCCCCTGCGCCGTCTGCTCCTGTTCTGCCAGTTGATCGTCAAATCGCTGGCGGAAGGATTGCAAAAATCGGCCTGTCGCTTCGTCGACGTAAGGCTCCATCAATTTTTCGATCTGGATCGGAATAGAAGTCCCCGTCCCCTTGCACATCAGCCACACCCAGCGGGCAAACTCGTCGGTCCGTCTCTGGACGAGTTCGGCAACCCGGTCCTGCGTTTGCTGGGTGATGCCGATGTCGAAATGACCCGGCTCGAATTGCCCCTGCAGTTTCTCCCGAAGCTCCCTCGCCACTTGGTCCACTTGCCCGCTCGCCTCGGTTTGGAGTGCAGCCAGGGCAAGGCGCGTCTGCCGTTCCGCCAAGCGGGTCACTTCAGACACGGTCGCAGTGGCAAACGCCTCGAGATCAGTGCGGATACGATCCTTATAGTTTGTGCAATTCGGCAGCTGATGGACATTTTCCGGGGTCCGCGAATCCGGCGTTCCTCCTGAGAATTCCGCGCCCGGGACGTTCGATACGTTTGACAGTACTTCCTGAAGAGTTTGCTGCAACCGGTCAATATCCGCCTGCCAGGGGCGGTCAACCTCTTTAATGTCCGACGCCTGTTTAAATATCATCCCGGTATTCCCTCCATTGCGAAAGGTGTGCAGATATTGGGGAGTGGAGTTGCCTGCTCGTGCCGCCACACTTTTTCGGTGTAGCAGTGCGCAATCCGTCGCTATGTAGATTGGTAGACGGGTCCCTTGGAATCCCCCCCAGCATCCCAGAGCATTGATTTGTCCGCGTCGACCCGCAGAAAAACGTTACCCTCGGCCCACGCGCAGCCGTAAGTCAGTCGGATGCCCTGCATCTTACCGGAGGTTCAGAAGCTGCACAATAGGTTATCTTCCCTATTTTTTCCCAGTCAATTACTGAGAAACCAATCTGGAAAGGGCCTCATGACCCTGCACCCATCAGACGCCGCTTCACGCTTTCAGGCCTCCAGGAACCCTTCCTCCCAGCCTTTCGGGTGCTGTCCTTACCCACTGAAATATCGCAAATCACAATGGCCGGCTGGTGTTTGTGGTGGAAACAGGTGAGCCAGCGTAAGTCGGCAGCGCCCCTCGGAGTGAACTCCAGGAACGGGATCAGGGGGCTTAGCCCGGCAGTCAACCACCCAACCCTTAATACACCGCCAATTTGGGATGATGTAAAATGGTGCAGCAATGAGTAGGGCGTGTTTCTTTGAACCGCCACTCACTGGGCCCTCAGCTATGGACAAAATGATCATTGGAATTGATATTGGCGGTACAAAGGTTGCCGGAGGTTTGGTTGACAGGAAGGGCCGTCTTGAAAAAACGGTTACTCTCCCGACCAAGGCCAACGAAGGGTTCGAGGTCAGCTTCGGCCAGGTGCTAACCCTCATCAAGCGGCTAATCAACCAGGCAGGCGGCCCTGACCACATCAAAGGCATTGGCATGTGCTGCCCCGGCCCGTTGAATCCACGCACTGGAATCGTGATCAACCCGCCCAACCTCGCTGGCTGGGTTGACATCCCTGTAGTTGAGCGAGTGGAAAAGAAATTCCAGATTCCCACCCGCCTTGAAAATGACGCTAATGCCGCAGGGTTGGCAGAAGTGTTGTTCGGGGCTGCGGTTGGGTTTTGCGATGTCTTCTACGTCACCGTTTCAACCGGCGTGGGCACTGGAATCATCATCAACAAGAAAATCTATCACGGCAAGAATGGCTTTGCTGCGGAGGGAGGTCACGTCACGATTGACTATCACAGCCCATACATCTGCGGTTGCGGCACTCCAGGTGACATCGAATCGCTCGCGGCCGGTCCCGGCATCGTACGCCGAGCCTCCGTGAGACTCCTACAGGAGCATACGGCTCAAAGCCTCCTTCGCGAACGGACGCGGAACGATCTCCGCAGACTTACCCCGGAAATGATTCAGGAGGCCGCCGCTTCAGGCGACGGTGTGGCCAAGGCAATCATCGAGGAGACCGGCTACTTTCTCGGAGTCTGGCTAGCGTCTATGATAACCCTGCTGGATCCCGAGGCCATCATCATCGGAGGAGGAGTTTCCAGAATCGGCAAACCTCTCTTTGACATGATCCGCAAAACGATTCCACGTTACACCGTTAATCGCCAGGCAAAGAATACGCCTGTGCTACCCGCCAAGCTCCAAAAGGATGTAGGCGTCTTCGGCGCCGCCAGCCTCTTCTTGCAGGAAGGTGAAGAAGCCGAGACAGCTTAGCCCTTCCTGGCAGGAGCGCTGATGAACACTGGTTTCCAGGGCGACATTGGAAAAGCGCTGGTGATCCTTGGCGGCGTGCTGGTTGTGGTGGGCGTGTTATTCATGGTGGGCCCGAAGTTTTCCGGGCTTGGACTGGGGCACCTTCCAGGTGACATACGCTACAAAGGCAAACACACAAGCTATTACTTTCCATTGACCACTTGCATTCTTCTCAGCGCGGTGGTCACTCTTATCTTGTGGTTGATTTCACATTTCATGCGTCGTTAACGTAGCCATACAACCCGCCCGAGGACAAAGATGAGCCAAATTCCGCTGAACCTGGTCCCAGAAAGAAAGCTCTACACGGTTGCCGAGCTGAGCCTTGCCGTCAAAGAGCTGATCGAGACGAGCTTTCCGGACGTCTGGGTGACGGGTGAAGTATCGAATTTCCGCGCAGCCGCCTCAGGCCACTGTTATTTTACGCTGAAAGATGCATCCGCGCAGCTCAGAGCGGTGTGTTTTCGCAACCAGGCTCGTTGCCTCAAGTTTAAGCCGCAGGACGGCCTTGCCGTGATTGCCCGG
Organism: Terriglobia bacterium; assembly: GCA_036278995.1. GTDB lineage: Bacteria > Acidobacteriota > Terriglobia > UBA7540 > UBA7540 > SCRD01. The sequence goes on from DASUJZ010000100.1 coordinate 103,053, forward strand.
GGACAGCTGAGCGTCTATGAAGCCCGCGGCGAATATCAGCTCTGCGTCGACTATCTTGAACCGGCGGGCGTGGGAGCCCTTCAGCTCGCCTTTGAGCAACTGAGGAAGCGGCTGGCCACCGAGGGACTATTCGATCAAGCCCGAAAAAAGCCTTTACCCGTGCTCCCCCGGGCCATTGGCATCGTCACCTCGCCCAGCGGCGCAGCAATTCGCGACATCCTGCGGGTGCTCAAGCGACGTTTTCCCAATATGAGCGTTCTCCTTTATCCGGCCGCGGTTCAGGGCGCCGTTGCAGCGGGGGAGATCGTCGAGGGCATCAAATACTTCAACCAGTATGCCTTGGTTGACGTGCTCATTGTCGGACGCGGCGGTGGCTCGATGGAAGACCTGTGGCCCTTCAATGAGGAGAGCGTCGCACGCGCCATCGCCGCCTCAACGATTCCGGTCATTTCCGCTGTCGGGCATGAAACTGACTTCACCATCTCTGACTTCGTCGCAGATCTCCGCGCGCCCACACCGTCTGCCGCTGCCGAAATGGTGGTCCACCGCCGGGAAGATTTCCTGCTTGAGGTTGCAAACCGCGTTCGACAGATGTCCCAGAACATCCGGCTCCGTATGTCCGAGGCTCGGGCCGAATTGACCGAGCTTCGTATGCACCGTGCGATTCAACAATTCCCAGCGCGCGTCCAGGAACGCAGCCAGCGAGTCGATGAGTCCCTCGGCGAAATGGAGCGGTCTCTACGCGGTCGGCTGGAGGGCGCCCGGCGGCAGCACCTCGAACTCACAACTCGACTGCTTCGATTCGAACCCAAACGGCTTCTGGAACTACGATGGGCTCAAATCCAATATCGGAAAACTCAGTTGGGCAGGGTGCAATCCGAATTGAGCATGCTGATGGGCGAGCGGTTGCACGCCAGCCGCGTGGTCTGGACCCGTGCCTCCTCCGGCGTTATGAGTTACAACCTTCGCGGAACTCTGCGGCTGCGCCTTGCTTCTGTTCATGCGCGCGACATTGAACTTCATGGTAGCATAGGCCGCGTCATCACTGAGCACCGTCACCGTGTTAAGCATTACCAATCCCTTCTCGAAGAACGCAGTCCGCTCACCATTCTGAACCGCGGCTACTCGATCACGCGCGACCAGGAGAATCGGATCGTCCGCAACGCCGGCCAGGTGGGAATTGGCGATGGTCTTTCAATTCGTTTGGCCCAAGGCGAGCTTGGAGCGACGGTAAACGAGAGAAGAAAATAGGGCAGAAAACGGTCAATCGGGCAGGAAGCTGGTATTTCGCACCAGCACACTGAACTATAACTTATAGCCAATCTTTCGCAGAAGCTCTTTCCGGGCCTTGATGTCGGCTTCAGTTTCGATACCCTGGGTTTTGACGCCGTCGATTACGCCAAGGATGCCGCGGCCCTGCTCGGTTTCAGCGACAACAACCTCGACGGGATTCGCGGTGGCACAGAAAACCCGGCAAACTTCGGGGACGTTTTTCACCAGATTGAGGATGTTGATGGGGTAGGCCTTTTCCATGAAGATGATGAATGAATGTCCGCAGGAAAGGGCGAGGGCGTTCTCCTGGGCCAACCGAATCAGGTTCAGGTCGTTGCCCGTCCAGCGCACCAGCGCCGGGCCGGACGACTCGCAGAATCCAATGCCAAACTTAATCTCAGGGACAGCCTGGACCAGCGCCTCATGGAGATCTTCGACCGTCTTGATAAAGTGGGACTGCCCGAGGATCAGGTTCAGGTCAGCAGGCTTGTCGATCTTTACGATTTTCAGTTCCATTCAGTCCCTCCTCGGAGCAGCCTCGGATACGCTTGAAACCATGCCTGCCCCTGGCGGATTCAACTCAGCCGCGGCAACACGTGAAGGAAACCTGGCTTCAGGATACATTCGGTTGATCAGAACAAAGATAATCGCCAGCACAATGAACACGAACACGCTGCCTTCAGGCCCCACCGCCCCGCCCGTGAGCCAGGCGGGAGCCCCAGAATTAAAGTGAGAATTCAGCAGGTGTCCCTGGGCCAGCACACCGCTGTTCGGAACGGAATAGATAAAGCTCTCGCCATAATCCCAGGCGGCGTGCAAGCCAATCGCAAACCAGAGGCTTCCCGTTCGTCGAAGGCTGAAGCAGAGCAGCAGTCCCACCATCCCAGCCGATAGAGCTCCCATCGGATTCTCTCGAAGGTTTGAAAGATGGACGGCGCCAAATACCGCCGAGAGCACGATTGCGGCAGGCCAGAACCCGATTCCGTCGGAAAGCGTCGCGAGCGCATAACCGCGAAACAGAAATTCTTCCGCAAATCCAACCACAAGAAATGCAACGGCCCATATAGCGCCGAAGTAAAGGACTTCGCCGGCGCCGAGAGACATTCTACCGAAATAAAAACCGTGGCCCAGCCAAATCCCGACCATGAGGACTGACAAAGCGATCAGTCCTATACCTGAGCCGACCCAGAAGTTGCGTCCAAATGCTCCGCGACCGGGCAATCCATAATCGGGGAAGCGATTGTCCTCCAGGTGGCTCATCACCCAGGCCGCAAAAAGCGGGCAAAGAAACTCCAGGCTTTCCCCCACCAGAATCACGGTGGGCGGCAACTCGTGTGCAAGATCTGGCCGGAAGCCGGCGGCAGCCAGCAGCACCTGGATAGTGACAAAAGGAATTGCGGCAAGGGTAATAAAGATCAGCAGCCGCCAGCCCGACCGAACGCCGCCGGGGCCTCTAAAGATACTTGTCAGCATCGGGGCCTCGCATGAGGATGAGCAGGAAGATTCTATTCATTGACGCGAAGGACTGCAAGGAAAGCTTCCTGGGGAATGTCCACTTTGCCGACGCGCTTCATGCGGCGCTTTCCTTCCTTCTGCTTTTCGAGGAGCTTGCGTTTTCGTGTGATGTCGCCGCCGTAGCACTTGGCCAGCACGTTCTTCCGCATAGCGGCAACATTTTCGCGGGCGATAATCTTCGAGCCGATGGAAGCCTGTATGGCTACTTCAAAAAGCTGGCGAGGAATCAGCTTTCGCATCCTCTCGCAGAGGGCCCTCGCCCTCGGCTGCGCGTGGTCGCGATGGCAAACAAACGAGAGCGCATCCACCGCCTCGCCTGCCACCAGCAGGTCAACTTTAACCAGGTCGGAATCCCAATACCCTGAGAAATGATAATCGAGCGAAGCATAGCCTCGCGAGACGGACTTGAGCCGGTCATAGAAGTCCAGGACAACCTCGTTCAAGGGCAGCTCATAAGTCAGCAGCACGCGCTTAGGGGCGACATACTCAAAGCCTTTCTGGATGCCGCGCTTCTCCTCCGCCAGCGCCAGAATGCCGCCCAGGTAATCGTCCTGGGTCAGGATCATCACCGTAATCACCGGCTCCTCAATTTTGCTGATCTCGTTGGGTTCCGGAATCCGCGTAGGATTGTCGATTTCATGCACTTTCCCGTCTTTTGTAGTTACGCGATAACGGACGCCCGGCGCCGTCGTGATCAGGTTCAGCTTGAATTCCCGCTCCAAGCGTTCCTGGACAATCTCCATGTGGAGCAGGCCCAGAAAACCGCACCGGAAGCCAAAGCCCAGCGCAGCGGAATTTTCCGGTTCGTAAAAGAGCGATGAATCGTTCAGCCGTAGCTTTTCAAGCGCA
>DASUJZ010000101.1:0-182293 GCA_036278995.1 Terriglobia bacterium
TGAAGCTCAAATCGCCACGACCATAGAACAGGCCTTGAACTTGAAATCAAATCCCCATCGCTTGCTGCTGGTTTCCCGCATTGGCAATCAGTACCCTTGGCAGCTTTGCTGTCGCGCAGCGAAAGCGGTCCTTCGAACGGGCTGTCATGAGGCTACCACGGTAGCCCACAGAAGTCAAGCGAAATCGGCCAAAATCGGCCGAGAAACGCCTCAGCGACTGAAAGCCCGGCGGGTCGAGGAGGCGTCGAATGCCGGAGCCAAGGCTCCGCCCCCCTAAAGGAAATTCGCGGCGGAACTCGGTCCGGCACTTAGCCGGTTGTGCTGTCTCTCGCTCCGTGGTCCAATGAGATGAAGCAGAATAGCTCAGACTGGTTTGACTTTGCCGGCAGGAATCTGAAGAACATGACGGACGAACAGATCTATAGAAACTTCATCGATGGCCGGTGGGTTGACTCCGCCGGCCGCGAAACTTTCGAGAATACTAATCCCGCCGATTCCAATGACTGCCTTGGGTCGTTTCAGCGGTCCAACGCCGACGATATTGCGGCGGCAGTAGCAGCAGCGAAAGCAGCCTACCCTGGCTGGAGACGGACTCCGCCTCCCAAGCGCGCGGAAATCCTGTTCCGTGCCGGATACCTGCTCACCGAGCGGAAAGAAGCCCTGGCGCGCGACATGACGCGCGAGATGGGCAAACCGCTGGAAGAGGCGCGTGGGGACGTGCAGGAAGCGATTGACATGACCTTTTATATGGCCGGTGAAGGTCGCCGCCTGTTTGGCCATACCACCACGTCGGAATTGCCCAGCAAATTCTGCATGACAATCCGCAGTCCGATTGGCGTTTGCGGGCTGATTACACCCTGGAATTTTCCGATGGCAATTCCAGCGTGGAAAACGATGCCGGCGCTGATCTGCGGGAATACCCTGGTGATCAAACCCGCTGAAGACACACCTCTGTCGGCGTTAAATCTGGTGAAGGTGCTGGAAGAAGCCGGCGTGCCGCCGGGCGTGGTGAATTGCGTCAGCGGATTTGGCCCGGAAGCAGGCGCGCCGCTCACCCAACATCCGGATGTTCCCGTCCTGTCGTTCACCGGCTCTACGGAAATCGGCCGTCAGGTGGCGCACGCGGGGGCCGAGGGGTTCAAGCACGTCTGCCTGGAGATGGGCGGCAAGAATGTGATTCTGGTGATGGACGACGCCAATCTTGACCTGGCAATCGACGGCGCCGTCTGGGGCGGCTTTGGCACCACCGGCCAGCGCTGCACGGCCTCCAGCCGTATCGTGGTCCATCAGAACGTCTACACAGAATTCGAGCGCAGGCTTGTCGAGCGCGCTGGGAAATTGAAAGTGGGTAATGGGTCTGATCCCGAAACCCAAATGGGACCATTGATCAATGAGGCCCAACTCAGGACGGTGGAACGTTACGTGGAGATCGGTCTCGAGGAAAGCGCGCGGCTTGTTTGCGGCGGCAAGCGACTGACCGGCGGAGAATATGAACGCGGGTGTTTTTTTGCGCCTACCGTCTTTTCCGACTGTACGCCCGCGATGCGAATAAGCCAGGAAGAGATATTTGGCCCAGTCGTCTCTCTGATGCCCTGCTCGAGCCTGGAGCAGGCAATCGAGATTGGGAACAGCGTCGTGTATGGACTATCTTCATCCATCTATACAAAAAACGTCAGCAATGCCTTTAAAGCAATGAACGAAATGCAGACGGGAGTGTTTTACGTCAACGCGCCCACAATCGGGGCGGAAACTCACCTGCCGTTCGGGGGAACCAAGCAGACGGGGAACGGCCACCGTGAGGCGGCCACCGCAGCACTGGATTTCTACTCAGAGTGGAAGTCGATCTACATCGACTACAGCGACAAGCTGCAACGAGCACAGATCGATGTGTGACGAAGCGCGTCTATTTCCCTCCGGCCTCATGAACATCGCGGGATATTACCTGGACGAGGCCCTGCGCTTCTGAAGGGGCTTTGACATGCCCGCCCAGTATAGAAGCGGGCTCAACGTTGGCGCCGTACATGGCAACATCGGCATCCTTGTCTGGCTTGACCACCGCGCCGTTCAGACTGACGCCGGCAAAGGCGCCACGGCTGCGCGAGTATGTCAGAATTTGCGCGTGCAGCTCGACGTCCGTGGCTGCCGCGGCATGCCGTCCCACCGGACCCGCCGCAGCGCTGGCATCAGCGCCCACGGTGAACTTGTCGCTCAGCAGCCGGTCCATGCCGCCGCGGTTTCTGAAGATCATGACGATATCGGTGGATGACCCGCCGATCTGGAACCCGAAACTGCCACCGCTCACCAGCAGGAACGCTGGAGCGCTCCAGTGTTCGCCCGCAAGGCACGTCACCAGGCCCCTTCCGTAGCTGCCGCCGAACACGAAAGCTGCGCGCTTTTCTCCCGGAATAATCGCAATACATTTGGCAGACCCGAGCAATTCCTGCGGGATAGAGTTGTCGGGTGCATTCATGATGTCTTCAAAGGCGAATCTGGACCTGCGGATGCGATCAACGTCCTGCTGGCGGCCGGAGGCGGCGAAAATTGGTAACACACTGGCAGCCAGAAGCAAGGCAACGGCAGCGATACGTATCTTCATGCAATGTCCTCCAAGTTGAACCTATCCTGAAGTGCGGCTCGTCCGATGAACAGCAACCGCCGGACCGCCAACTGCGCTCTGCGTCACAGCGGGGCAGGTCTTGAATCTCGGAGCCGCCTTCACGATTCCTGAATTGTCGGCCCCACGGTCCAGCGGAGAGAACGCCGTTCACAGCCTCTCCGCAGCGTGGATTCCTACGCTTGCCTTAGATGCAGATTTTCACTTTGAGGAGGCCGCCGGCTGGTTGGACGTGGGCGCAGCATCTTCATCGGTTTCTGCGGGGCTGGGAGGAGTTCCAGCCTTGGCTTCAGGCTCCGACGCAGGCAAAGGTCCGAGTGCCGGGGGCAAGGGGTGCGGGCCCAATCCAAGCAGCAATAGAGGTTTTGCTTCCGGCAGGCCGGTTGGAGTAAATCCGTTCCGCGTCTGGAACTCACGCATGGCGTCGCGGGTTGCGGTATCCCATTGGCCGCTCGGCTCGTTATGGTAGACACCGGCTTTGGCCAGAGCTTGCTGAATTTCCCGGACCCTTTCGGGCTGGATGCGGACCTGCTTGTACCGGCGAGTTACCTTCGGGCGTCGGCTTCGCCGGTGGGCCACATGAGCAGTGTGCTTCTGTTTTGCGGTCAGCGGCAGACCAGGGATGAGCAATAGCGCCGCAAGGGTAGAGAGCGCCCATCGAATCGGTATACGCGAGTTGGCGGAGATTCGGATCATTCCGTTCAATGCAAAGTATCGGCCAGGAACATCGTTGTAAAGGAACCTCCCGCATGCCGCGCAACGAGCAGCAGGACGTCCTGCCCCGACCGCAGAGTACTCTGAACGCGCACAAAATCCTCCAGAGAGGAAACCGGATGATGGTTGATACTGAGGATGATGTCCCCGGCTTGCAAGTTGAGCTCGGCAGCAAAGCCCTCGGCAACAATCCGTGTCACCAAGACGCCCTGCGGCTTTGGAAGGTGCAGCGCCTTTGCCAACTGGGTGGCCTGATCCGGCGTAAGATTGCGGACGCCAGCGCCCAGCACACCTCCGGATTCTTCCGGCGCGCTCCGATTGTCGTTAGGGGGCGGGCTTGCCTGCTGCTGGGCAAGAATCCTGTTACGGTCTGCGACTTCAACCGAGGCCCTCTGTTGTTTCCCTTCTCGGAGTAGATCCACCTGCACCCTGCTGCCGACCTTGCTGCGCGAAATAATTTCGACCAGATCGTCTCCTGAACTGATCGGCTGGCCATTGATCGAAATGAGCACGTCACCCATTCTCAAGCCCGCGGTAGCGGCTGGGCTGCCAGGCTCGACGTTGTTGACAACGACACCGTGGTCGGCCCCAAAGCTTCGCAGCAGCGCGGGATTGCTTTGGTCAAGAAACGTCACGCCGATGGCGCCCCGCTGCACCTTTCCAGATGCAATCAGAGAATTATAGATGGCGCGGGCCGTGTCCGATGGTATTGCAAAACCTACGCCGTCATTCGCTCCGCGACTGGTGGCGATGGCGGTGTTGATTCCAATCACTTGGCCCCCCATGCTGACCAGCGGACCTCCGCTGTTTCCGGGATTGATCGCGGCATCGGTCTGAATGTAGCGCTTGAACTGTTCTTCCCTGCCGGGGCCGATTTCGCGCCCTTTGGCGCTGATGATGCCGGCCGTCACTGTTGATTCCAGGCCAAAGGGGCTTCCGATGGCCAACACCCAGTCGCCAACCTTCACCGATGACGAGTTCCCAAACCGCGCAGCCGGAAGATTCCTGCCGGCGTCGATCTTGATGACGGCGAGGTCCGTCCACTTGTCGGCCCCCACAAGCCTGGCCCGGAAGTGGGTTCCATCTCCGCCGTGAAGGTACACCTCAATGCGGTCCACCTCTTTGTCGGGGTCACGCTGCATGACAACGTGATAGTTGGTCAGCACGTAGCCGCGCGGATCGAGGATAACACCGGAGCCGAGGTTACGCCGCTGGTAATTTTCCGGAGCATCTCCCGGCTTACCGAAACGAAAAAATCGGTTGAAGAAATCGTCCAAAGAGTCATCGCCCTCACGCGACCCGAAACCATGCTCAGATACCCGCACGGTGGTTTCGGTGTTGATGTTGACGACGGCGGGCTCTATTTGCTCCGCGATGCGCGCAAAGCTGTTTGAGAGCTCGACAGGCGAGGGTAGCGACACAGGTTGGGTTTCACCCGAATCGCCTGCCGGATTTGACGTACGGATGCCATGAGAAATGAGAGCGCCGATCGCAATCCCGACACCCAGGGTTACGACAATTGCCAGCACAGTCAAGTGCCGGCTCACCACATTCGGCATCCTTGTTCCTCGCGCTCTACAGCTTGCGGCCTAAGTGTTAATTAACGTCAGGCCTGTAGAAATTATACACCGAATTTCCAAGAGCCGAACCTGGAGCCGCGTAACCGTACCTTCTGCAAATTTGCGGGAGTAAAAAGAAAAAATGCCCTGGCAGGAACCTGCTGGGCGCTGGACGCGCCGGCTGCCAAGCCCGACCAGGGCATTGCATTAAACGGTGCGCAGATCGAGTCCCGACTGTCGTCTGGACGCCGCCCGCGGCGGTCTGGGACGCGATCGAACCATCAAGATTTACGTGAGGCCTTTATATCAGCTTTTGCCTGATGTTTGCCCTTCTTTACCTCGGTCTTGATTTGTTGGTGGCTCAGGTTCGGATTCAGAGTCTGGACGGCCTTGTCAAGACTGGCTCCAGTCGTTACCTTGCCTTTGAGCTGGTCAAACGGAATGTTGAGATTGTGAGAGAGGTGAACGGCCGCGACGAATTTGTCGAGGTCCTTGAAGCCGGAGGCTGCGTCCTGAGGGTTGGTACCCGAGGGCAGCAGATCCTGCACCTTGCTGGTCAATGTCGGATTTTGTGCCAGCATCTGTGAGGGCGTCTTCTGGGTCATAGTCGGTCCGCTGGTTCGGTTATTCCCGCCTGCCTGCGGACCCATGGGCCCGTTCTCTGAAGGGCCTTGGCCCATACCCGGTCCACCGGGTTGCCCCTGCCCGCCGCCCTGACCTTGCCCGCCGGATTGACCCATTCCGCCACCTGAGCCCATCCCGCCGCCAGTCCGGCTCTGGGCCATCAGGGGGAGCCCGCTAAGGCAAAACCAGACCGCCAATGCGGTACCGAACAACATTGCTCGTCTCATATGTTTTTCCTCCTCAGGCATAATCCTTCGGTGCGCGCCGCCAGCCGCTCAGAGCACATCGCATTGAACCCACAGACGCAGGCACCAGGAAGGCTGCTGCCCTGTTAACTCTGGGATTTGTGACTGGGCAGGATTTTCGGGTGAGCTTGAACAGTCCACGGATCCATGCGTCGCAAGTGGTCTCAGACAGATCAGGAGCCCAGCAACCTAGATCGAGCAAACAGGTATCCATCCCTTCAGACTTTCTTTCCAATTCGTTAAGAATGCAGATCAATATGTCGTTTTTTCTCTCCTGAAGCATGTGTCGGTCCTCCCTGGGCGAGCAATTGTCACCCCATGCGTGTAATATTTGCTTCCCACCCTTAGAGGTTCGAGACCGGCTCGTATCGGCCCAGAGCACAATGATTGCCGCCGCAGAAAAAAAGTATGCAGAATGTGCGAGCATTATGGCTAAATCGCAGTGTCCTCTTCTAAAGAGCGATCGAGCCATCCAAAGCAGCAGGAGACCGAAACGGCGCCTCGGAGCGCATTTGCTATAATCTGTTGTTTGCATATCAGGCGGTTTCTCGTCATGGTGCAGCGGTCTGCGGACCGACCTGTAGTCTCGCCAACGGGGAAACTAATTTGTATCTGGAAATTCAGCGCAGAATTCGACAGCGGTATCTGGAAAAAGTCAGGGACCTCTTCAATCTGGAAGCCGGCGACCCGGTATTCGATTTTCCGCCTCGGCCCGAACTGGGAGACCTTTCGATCGCCGCATGCTTCGAGCTGGCGAAAAAGTTGCGGCAGCCGCCGCGCAAGATCGCCGATCAACTTGCCGGACAATTGCTCCCAATCGAGGGAATAGGTCGCGTCAGCGTTGCCGGGGCAGGCTACTTGAATTTTCATCTCGACCGCGGGGCTCTTGCATCAGCGCTGTTCCGTCTGCGCAGCTTCCCTGCCCCTCCTGAGCCTGTTCATCCCGGCAAGGTGCTCGTCGAACATACCAGCATCAATCCCAACAAGGCGGCGCACATCGGGCATCTGCGGAATGCGGTGCTGGGCGATGCCTTCGTCCGCATGCTGCGCTTCCGCCGGCATAGCGTTGAAATCCAGAACTACATTGACAACACGGGCGTGCAAGTGGCGGACGTCGTTGTCGGATTCCAGCAACTCGAGCGGAAGTCGGTTGGAGAAGTCCAAAAAATTATTGAGGATAAACAGGTCCGTTTCGATTACTACTGCTGGGACCTTTACGCGCACGTCTCGAATTTCTATGCGGAGATCGGCAATAAAGAACTCCGCGCGCGAACCCTGAAAGCCATCGAAGAAGGCGAAGGCGAAGCGGCCGACATGGCTCGCCTGATTTCACCCGCCATCGTCAAACTGCATCTCAAAACCATGCAGCGCATCAACGTCCGCTATGATTTGCTGGTGGAGGAAAGCGAAATTCTGCGGCTTGATTTCTGGAAAAGCGCCTTCGAGCGCATGAAGCAAATCGGCGCCATTCGCTTTGAAACCGAAGGAAAGAACGCCGGCTGCTGGGTGATGGACCTGGGCACTGCCCAGCCGCAAGAGACTGAGGAAGAACCCGCAGCGGAAGACGTGAAGATCATTGTGCGTTCAAACGGAACTGTGACCTATGTGGGAAAAGATATTGCGTATCACATGTGGAAGTTTGGCCTGCTGGGACGGGATTTTACTTACGCACCCTTCTACCGTTATGCGGACGGCAAGACGGTATGGCACACGGGCAAAGAGCCGGAAACGGGCGCACCGGAGTTTGGGCGCGCGTCCGAAGCTTACGCCGTGATCGATACCCGCCAGGCGTATTTGCAGAACATTGTGGCCGCTGCGTTCAGAGCACTGGGTTTCCATGACGAGGCGCAACACCTGCACCACTTTGCTTACGAAGTGGTGGCCCTTTCACCCGCCTGCGCGCAGGAGATGGGCTATGAGCTTCGCCCGGAAGACCTGGAGAGGAGTTATGTTGAGGTTTCCGGCCGCAAGGGTCTCGGACTGAAGGCCGATGATCTGATCGACATGCTGGTGGAGAAAGCCTCAGACGAGGTTCGCTCTCGTGAAATGACGCGCGACGCCGCCGAACAGTCCGCCTACGGCCGAATGATTGCCGTCAGTGCGCTGCGTTATTTTCTGCTGAAATTTTCCCGTCACGTGATCATCACTTTTGATTTTAAGGAAGCGCTGGCGTTTGAAGGCGAAACCGGTCCATACCTGCAATACACCGTGGTGCGGGCGCGGAACATCTTCCGCAAATATGCGGAAGATCATCAGGCCTTCACGCCAGAAGCACTGGAGGACAAGCTATCGGCGCCTGAACTGACCAGGCACTTTGAGGGCGAGGATGGAACCGCGTTCTGGGAATTGGCCATTCTCGCAGCCCACCTTGAGATGGTGGCGGAGCAAGCGATCTCCTCCGCCGAACCAGCTGTGGTTGCCAAGTATGCTTTCCGGCTGGCGCAGGCATTCAACAATTTTTATCATCGCTTCCACATTCTTCGCGAGGCAGACCCCGGCCGGCAGACGTTCTTACTTTTCCTGGTCCAGGTGGTTGAGCGAACTCTGACCCAGACACTCGATCTCATGGGCATCGAGGTGCCTGAGCGTATGTAATCAGGCATTTCGCGATTTCCAAAGAGGCGTCGCGGATCGTCTCCGGCTGCTTGTTCAGCCGGCAATGATAGAATAATGAAACGGAAACAATCTCTCGTCCTGAATTTTGAAGCCCACCTGTTCCACTCTTTGGCGTCCTTCGGCGGGTGAATACACGTGCTCGGCCGGTGGCCCTGACGGGCGCTCCACTTCGGCATTCCAGTCAATGAAGAGCGCCAGCCCGTCGGGCCTCAGCAAGCTTTTCACCCTTCGCAGCGCGTCGTCACCCATCTCGTGCAGGACGTTCAGCGCCAGCACGCGATCGGTCTTCGCGTTGTATGTGGCTATCGCTTCGGGACCCACGGCCTTGAGATTGGCGAGCTCCCTGGCGGCTGGTTTGGCCCGCAGCAGGTCCAACATTTCGGGCTGCTCGTCAAAAGCAATCACTTCCACATCCGGACGCCGCCGGGCAAGTTCGACGGCGTACGTCCCGGTGCCGGTCCCGAAATCCAGCAACTTGCCTCCGGCGGGAAGGTCAAGCATTTTCTGGACCTCCCGCGGAGGAAGATATTCGAACCGCGCCGGATCATCGAGGCGCGATGCGCGCTCAGGATTAAAGCGTTGTGGCTGGCGCGCGCCATGGCGGTGGTCCGGCTTGTCGGGAGGCGGGCTCATCGCTTCTTCCTTGGGACTGCTCAGGCAGTCAATGCAGTGCGCCGGCGCAATCGCCATCAACGAGTCCAGCGATCAGCTCTTCAACAGGATCTGCCGGACGGCCTCCTCCTGGGCGTGGGGAACGAATCCCACCAGCGTATCTCCGGATTGCAGAACGGTGGAATCGGTCGGCGTCAGAGCTTCACCTCCCCGAACGATGCCGATGATTTTGCACCCGGAGGGCAGGCTGATCGCCTTCATTTTCTTCCCCGCCAGCTTTGTAGGCCCCGTGAGCCGGAATTCCACGATGCCCGCCGAGCACGATATCAGGTTACCCACCGAAATCACCGGCGATTTCGGCGCCATGTTCCTGATGGCATTGAAGACGCCAGCCGTGGCGCTGACAGTGACGTCCACTCCCAGCCGTCTCATCAGCGGCTCGTTTTTTGGATTCTTCACCCGCGCAATCGTTCTGGGAACGCCAAAGCGGTACTTGGCCACCTGGCAGGAGATCAGGTTATCGTCATCGTGGTTGGTGACGGAGCACAGGAGATCGGCCCGGGCTGCCCCGGCATGTTCCAGCACCTCTGCCGACGAACCTTCGCCCAGCACCACCGGGCAATCGACCTGCTGGGATATCAAATTATAGGTGGCGCGGTTCCTCTCAATGATGGTCACCTCGTGCCCGTTTTTCAGCAGCGAACGCGAAAGGTAATAACCCGTCAGCCCGCCGCCAACTACCAGAACGTAGAATGATCCATCGTGCGCTTCCAGCGGACGCTGCGCCACGCGCGGATTGGTGACCGGCACGGGACGCAGCGCCCTCGCGGGGACGGAAGACTTCACCGCTGCGCCTGTAAGCCCCGCGCTCAGCAACTCGGCGCCGGCCGCCGTGATCGCCAGAGTTTCAATGCCGGCTTCGTGGAAATACGATTCGCGGTCAGGATCGTAAACAATGGCCACCACGCGCGGCACGTTAAAGATCACGCGCGCAATCTGCGCCAGCATCAGGTTGGTATTTTCATCGCGAGTCAGCGCCAGCAGGAGGTCCGCGCTTTCGGCGCCCGCATCGCGCAGCAGGTCTTCGTCAATCGCGTTGCCGTAAAGGAACCGGACGCCTTCGGGCGGCTTGCCTCGCTCCAGCGCCGAGCGCTCCTTGTCGACTATTACGACCTGGTGCGCAGTGGTGTCCACTTTTCTGATGAACTGCGACCCGACCCGCCCGTAACCAATCACAATAATCTTCATGATGCCTTGCCCGCTCCGTCACAGATTTGAGTGGAAGGATGTGCTTTCAGCAAATCTGGCCAGAAAAGAAGTTATATTACTTTACTCCACCCTGCGCCGAGCGGGTTATTTTTGGCTCTCACGGGAGGCGCCTATAAAAGGAGCGGCAGGAAGTAAGGAATGCACTTCTGGTTTCATACGGCCATGAGGCTGGACTTATAAGCTGTTGTATCTAATGGCGTAATTTGAATCTATGCATAATGTACTTGCAATAGCACGACACGATTGACTTGTATATGCACACCATAATATACTTGCAGTTACACAACGGATTAGACTTGTTATCGCCCGACCGAGGGCCTCAAGCCGGGAAGACAAATATGGCGATGCCGCATGAAAAACTCGCAGAATCCCTCGATGTGCTGAAAGCGCTTCAGGAAGGGGGAAGACGTGTATTCAAGTCGGATGAACTGAGCCGGGTCCACCGCGAACGGCTGGTGGCAAACGGTTTTCTGCAAGACGTGATGAAGGGCTGGCTGATTTCTTCCGGCCCGAGCGCCCGCCCCGGCGACAGCACACCCTGGTACGCGTCTTTCTGGGAATTCTGCGCGCGCTACTGCAATGAGCGTTTCGGTGATGAATGGCACCTTTCGGCGGAGCAGTCGCTCTGGCTGCATGGCGAGAAGACGGCCATCCCGGAGCAAGTCGTAGTTAACAGTCCAAAGGGCACAAACAATACGATCGGGTTTCCCTTTGGCACCTCACTTTATGACCTGAAGGTCCCGGAGATGCCTCGGGCAAGCGATCTGATGACTAGGGACGGCTTGAGGCTATTCTCGCCGGCGGCAGCGCTGGTGAGGGTGGCGGAATCCTTCTTCGCCCGCAATCCGGTCGAAGCGCAAGTGGTGCTGGCAAGCCTCGGCGACGCCTCGGACCTGTTACGGCTCCTGCTTAACGGCGGGCACTCCGCGAAAGCGGGCTATCTGGCCGGAGCCTTTCGCCAGACCGGCCGGCCTGCCCTTGCGGACGAAATCATCAGCACGATGAAGAGCGCGGACTACGATGTCCGGGAAAGCAATCCCTTCGACGCTGGGCAGGTGTCCGGCATAGCGCGCCGGGCTGCGGCCCCCATCGTCGGGCGAATCGAAATGCTGTGGCAATCCACTCGCGAGGCCGTCATCAAAAACTGCCCGCGCCCACCGGGATTGCCGAAAAATAAAAGCGCCTATCTCCGCCATGTCGATGAGATCTATCCAAGCGACGCCTATCACTCATTGTCTATCGAAGGCTACTCGGTCACGCCGGAGGTGATCGAGAAAGTGGGGCAAGGGGGCTGGAGTCCCGAGCATGACGATCACGACCGCCAGAGCCGGGACGCGCTGGCGGCACGCGGCTATTGGCAAGCCTTCCAGCTTGTGAAAGCGACAGTCCAGAAGGTGATCGCGGGCGAAAATCCCGGCACGCTTGCGCGCGCGGCGCACAAGGAGTGGTACCGGGAACTGTTCCAGCCCTGCGTCACGGCGGGCATCATCGGGCCGGGTGCGCTTGCCGGATACCGCAACATCCCCGTGTACTTGCGCACATCGCGCTATGTCCCTCCGCGCTGGGAAGCAGCCCGCGAGGCCATGCCGGTGCTCTTCGACCTTCTGGAAAAAGAACATGAACCAGGCGTGCGGGCCGTGCTCGGCCACTGGCTGTTCGGCTATATCCACCCTTACCCCGACGGCAACGGACGGATGGCGCGCTTCCTGATGAACGTGATGCTGGCCTCGGGCGGCTATCCCTGGACGGTCATCCGCGTTGACGACCGCGACGCCTACCTCACCGCGCTCGACCGCGCCAGCATCGGGATGGACATCAGACCGTTCTCTTCCTTCGTGGCAGAGCGCGTGCGGCGGTCGCTGAAACACTTCAAAGATCGATAAAAAGGTAGGAAGGTGCATTGCTGGGCGGGTCGTTATCATCTTCGCAGTTTGGCGCGCCATATGAAGAGCGCATGTTACCCATGATAAGGGTTATCGGACTTGAGTAAACGCGCGAAAGCGGAACTCCTGCTGGTGATCGCGACCTTCTTCTGGGGCGCAACCTTTGTGGTGGTCAAGAACGCTCTGGCGGATGCCTCGCCGCTTATGTTTGTCGCTCTGCGATTCCTCCTGGCGGGGCTGCTGATGTGGTGGCTAATGGCACGGGGACGCATCGAGCGCAAGGCTGTGTTCCCATGTCTGCTGCTTGGAACACTGCTCTTTGCCGGGTTCGCCTTTCAAACCTGGGGACTGCTTTACACGACCCCGTCCAAGAGCGCCTTCGTCACGGGATTCAGCGTCATCCTGGTGCCCCTGATTTCACATTTTTCCGGATACCGACTGGGTCGGGGAAACGCGGCGGCAGCGTGCCTGGGCCTGGCGGGGCTTTATTTCCTTGTTCTGCCTTCCGGGGTTGGAGTGGTGAATCGCGGCGATTTGCTGACCCTGTTCGCGGCGATTTCATTCGCCATTCATATCGTGCTGCTGGGCACCTGGTCGCGCCGCATCTCGTTCAGGCAACTTGCGCCGGGCCAGATTCTGGTGGTTGGGACCATCGCCCTACTGGCGGCGCCGTTTGCGCCGGCCGCGCCCCTGCATTGGACTGGCCGGCTGTTGTTCGCCGTTGTCGTGACCGCTATCTTCGCCACCGCTTTTGCCTTCAGCGCCCAGGTCTGGGCGCAGCAATACACCCCGCCAGCCCACACGGCTCTGATTTTTGCGCTGGAACCCGTCTTCGCTCTGCTGACTTCGATCATCGTTACCGGTGAACATTTTGGCGGAAAAGAGTTTCTTGGTTTCGCCCTCATTCTTGCAGGGATGGTTGTTTCCGAGCGATGGGGCGGTACCCCGCCCGCCCCGGTCGAAGGCTAAGGCATCGGCGGCTGGCAAGTGGCATGGCCATCCTGGCCATGTTTTTCCACGGGCGGGACGCCCGTGCCACGAGCGATGTGGCCACCACCCATCAGCCTGATCCCCTGACCGCACACATGCCCACTGCGGCACGTGTGCGCCACCCGAGCGAATATAAAAGTCCGGGTCCGAAAGCGTATCCAGAAAACAACTTCAAATCCAATGGGAGGTTATGCAGCCCTGCAATTGGGTGGAGGAAATTCAGCGAGGTTCGAGAGGAGCAAAGTATCCAGACTGACTGCGCAGGGCAGCATTCGGGCTGTTCTTCAGCGAAATCCTCAAGGGGTGAATCCTGCCATCCTTGCCCTGAGGGGCAAAGCCCACCAGAAAACTGCTTGAAAGGTCCTGGTCCAACTCAGTGAACACAGCGTCCACCTCTGATTCTCCGCGCGGAAAGAACGCCTTGCCTCCCGTCTGGTCAGGGACATCGCCTAGCAATTCCCTGCCCGCCGGCACTGCCCCGGATGAGAAAGCAACGGCGTAAACACGAACTCCACTCATCTGCAAATATTTCAAGCATTCTCGTTCGTTCGCGCGCGAGGCGTTGTCAGATCCGTCCGTGATTAGAACCACCACTCTGGCGGCTGATCTTCCGATGGGGCTGAGCGAATCGAATTTCTCGGCCGCGCTGATCAGAGCGTCCCAGACTGCCGAACCTCCGATTGGCCGCAATTGGTTCAGCGTCTGCTTGAGCTGAGAAACATCGCTGGTGAGTCCCGTCGACACGATGACCTGATCGTTAAACGCCAGTAGAAATGCATTGCCCCCGCACCTTCTCAACGCCGCCGTTGCCCAAGCCAGTGCACTGGCCGCAAGAAAAGGTTCGAGAGCCGAGTGGCGTGCTGAGCCGCTCTCGTCTAACAGAATACCTACTTC
The DNA here is from genome assembly GCA_036278995.1 of Terriglobia bacterium. Taxonomy (GTDB): domain Bacteria; phylum Acidobacteriota; class Terriglobia; order UBA7540; family UBA7540; genus SCRD01. The sequence goes on from DASUJZ010000101.1 coordinate 14,021, forward strand.
AAGCGGCGGGGCCTCCCGGACCAACGCGGTAACCTGCTCAGCCTTGTGCTTGCCCTGCTGAATTTCGATGTCGGACCGCGTAAGTCTGCCCACTGCCAGAGAATGAGGAGGGGTGACCAGCACTTGCGTCAGAACCTGGTCGCTTTGCGCGTGGAGAGCAGCGCACCCAAGGCAACAAAGAGCGGTGGCCAGATGCAGGGTCGCAAACCTTCTTCGCGCGGTAAGTGTACTCCGGGGGCAATGAGTGGTGTACCATTCGGGGCCTCTAAGGATCCGCGCTGAAGACTGGTCCACCATTGATCGCCTTCGTTTTAGGCTGCTGCCGCCCATGTAGTGCTTGGGAACCTGGGTGTGAACCGGATTGAACCTTTTATCCCTCCGACGACCGAAAGTATACAGCCACCTGGGTGGGAGCGATCATATTTTTCCCCAGGAAGTCAGACCCACTGCCCACAACTCCGGGGCTGGCGCAGAGGCGTTTTCTGTCTATGCGTTTAGTAAAGCTGAGTGGGACTAGAATGGCGGGGAAAGAGAATTTTTGAAGGATGAAAGAGCACCGGCGAGCCAGGAGTGACGAGCCCCCCTGGGTGGCGCGCTCACCGCAGGGGATTCAACATTCAAAATCAGTACTGTCCCAATGTTGGTTTTGAGAAGCCGTGTAAGTGCAAGGGGAGCGGCGAGTTGGTCGCGAAAATGAGTAAAATCGATTTGAATTCGGAGATACGCTTAAGCCATTCCGAGAATTTCCGGGGGATGGTGCATGAACCGTGGACGAACGATTTTTGCTCAACTGATGGACCTGCTTCCGCTCGCCGAATTTCGCCGTTGTGTCGAGCGCTACCGGGGCGACTACAAAGTGCAGAGTTTCTCCTGTCTCGACCAATTTTTGTGCCTGGCCTTTGCCCAGCTCACCTACCGCGAGAGTCTGCGCGACATCGAGACCTGCCTGCGCGCGCACCCCTCGCAGCTTTATCACATGGGCTTTCGGGGCGGCATCTCGCGCAACACCCTGGCTCACGCCAACCAGCAGCGCGACTGGCGCATCTACGCCGACTTCGCCCGTCTGCTGATCGCCCAAGCCCGGACCCTTTATCAGCACGATCCGTTTGCCGTGGAACTGGACCAGACGGTTTACGTTTTCGATTCCACCACCGTCGATCTCTGCCTGTCGCTTTTCCCCTGGGCACAGTTTCGGCGGCGCAAGAGTGCCGTGAAACTCCACGCCCTGCTCGACCTGCGCGGCAACATTCCGACCGCTGTTTATGTGACCGGCGGGCAGGTGCACGACGTGAATCTGCTGGACGAACTGGCGCTGGAGGCCGGGGCGTTTTACCTTCTCGACCGCGGCTACATCGACTACCGTCGCCTTTACCAGTTCACCCAAGCCCTGGCTTTCTTCGTCACCCGCGCCCAACGGGACACGCGTTACCGCCGCTGCGGATGGCGACCGGTGGACCGCACCACCGGGGTCCGTTCCGATCAGACCATTCGCCTGACCGGTCCCAAGAGTTCTCTCCGCTATCCCGCGCCTCTGCGGCGCATCCACTACTTCGACGCCCAGAAAGATCTGCGCCTCGTCTTTCTCACTAACAACTTTCAACTCCACCCTCTGACCATCGCGCAACTGTATCGCGCCCGCTGGCAGGTCGAATTGTTCTTTCGCTGGATCAAACAGCATCTGCGCATCCGCGCTTTCTACGGTACTTCGCTCAACGCCGTCAAGACTCAGGTCTGGGTGGCCATCACCGTCTACGTCCTGGTGGCCATCCTGAAAAAACAACTCCAACTGGGCCTCAGCCTGTACAAAATCCTGCAAATTCTCAGCGTTACGATCTTCGAGAAAAACCCCATTTCATGGGCTTTCTCGCACGACAACTACCAAATTCAAGAACCCGATCACCCTATCCAACTCGATCTGTTCAACTTATGATGGGACAGTGCTGATTCAAAATCTCAGATTCCAAAACGATAAAAACCATCGGGAAGCCGCAGATGCTATAAGGCGACCGTCTGCGCCAGGCTCGCTGCATGATTCGAGGACACAAAGCGCGAGGTTACTGTATCCTTGAGTACGGACCGGACCGTATGGATCAATCGCAGCATTCGGGGAGCGATATGGGCGCAAAGGCAAGAACAATACGGGCGGAGGCATCGAGAGAATGGCTGAAGGCTGCTTTCCAGAAACCGGCACGCTTTCTGATTGCGAAGGGCGTCCGACCGACTCTTCCATTGCCTGCGCGCATGAGGATAGTTGCACGGATTGCCGGCAATAACCTCCTGGCCCGGTCATTCCTCTGCACGGAACTTCTTAAAGACTTATCGGAAAGCGACCCGATGGAGTTCCATCGATTCCTTTGGGCAAACCATGTGCGCGGAAACTCCTACGGCAAAACCTACGAAATCCTGAAGCGTTTCGGCAATGAAAACCTTCGAACTTCCCGGAGCGAACTTATCGGATTTCTTCAAGCCTGCTTGAAAGACCACGGCATGGAACCCAAAAGGGACGTGGAGTCTGTTTTCGATGTTGGCTGCTCCCTGGGATACCTCCTTCGCTTCCTTGAGACGGAGGTGTTTACGACGGCGACGTGCCTGCGTGGCACAGATGTGGACCGTTATGCAGTTGAGACAGGGAACGCCTACTTGCACAGCCTGGGGTCCAGGATTGAGCTTGTTACCGGCGATGCGAATGACTTGGATGCAGCCATGGGACAGCGGAAATACGATGTCGTTTTGTGTTGTGGCGTGTTGATGTACCTGGACGAGGATGCCGGAACGAGGGCCGTCCGAACGATGCTGGCGCACACGTCGGGTTTACTTGGGATGATTACGTTAGCCCATCCTTTGGCAGATAATGCCGAGTTGCCACGCAGCTATGTTCGCCCGGAGGACCTGGGTTTTGTCCATAACGTGGACCGCATGGTCGTTGAGGCTGGGGGGCGTATCGTGTTCAGGAAATGGACCGGTCCCTCTGAAGCAGTCCGAATCCCACCCCTGTTTATCCTGGCGCGGCCTCGCGAAACCAACTGACCACGGTCCACCGCTCTCGAAGCATGAGTTCTGGGCTCGCGGGTGGAGCATATTTTCCGCAGTTTGGAATGTATGCGGTATTGCAGTGTTGTAGTATTGCACGCGGGTGGCGCATATACCCGCTACCCGCTCAGCATGCCGAGGGTGAAGGGGTCGGGCTGGCCGGCATAATACTTTTGCAGGGCGTCGGCAAAGACGCTGCTGCCGGACGAAACGTGGGCGAACAGAGTCATCGAAGACCGAAATTTCAAGTTGTCGGGGTAGCCGAAAATTTCGTCAATGGACATGCCCTCGATGCTGTTCACGAGCGAGGTACACTCGGCCAGCCTGGGTGCGAGAATAGGATGCCCAGGTAAGCTCTGGCTTCGTCAGCCGAAGCGATTCCGAACTTGTTTGCCATAGAGCTTTGACCCAGACCTTTAAGCTGAGGGAAGATGTACCAGATCCAGTGCCCTTGTTTGCGGCCTTGCCGCAACTCACGGCACACCTGCCCGTAAACAGGGTTTTGAGCCTCGACGAATCGTTCTAAGCCAAACTTCATAGCAGCCGCCCTGGCGCTCAGCACGCAGCCCACCATACGATTTTTGGGCGTTGCCTAAGATTGTAGTGGATGCTGCCCCGTAATGCACCCGCGCGGGTTCGCGCCGACCCGAGGGGGCTTGAGATTCAAAATTTCACATTGCAGGATGAGGCACGCTTCAAGAGATCGCGGGTGCTACAAGGCAAGCGTTGCCGTACCAAGTCAAAAACAGATTCCTCGCTCTGCTCGGAATGACGAGCTAAGGCAAGCTCCACCGGCGGGGCGGCGGCCACAGTTCAAGGTAGCTGGTGGAGCGCCGGTGGCGGACAAAAATATGGAAGCTATCGTTGTGCCTGCTGTTGTTCCGGCCTTTGATTATACCGGGTGAGGTAAGGCATCAGCGGTGTTACCTCAAAGGGCATTTTATCCCTGGCCGTGAGAAGGGTGACCGGCTGGGACTTCATCAGGCGAATGCTGTCATTCCAGGCGTCCACGTTGATGCGTGCGCCGAGCGGCAGAGCGGCGATCTGATCAATTGAATTGGGCTCGAGCTTGGGAGCGCCTTGCAGCAACTGGGCCATCCTGAGCTCGTGATGACTATCAATCAGGCGATTGCCCACGTGTGCGCCAAACAGATTGGGCATCTGCGGGGCGATCTGTTCCAGCGCTTGCAGGAATAAACCCGCCTTGCCCATTTTGTCCTTGTAGGGGGAGTTTGCCAGCAGCTTGACAGCCTCTTCATCCGCGGCTTCCTCGTTCTGCTGTGTGCGGGCGAAATCGAACGTCTTCAGGAGTTGATCATCCGGGATCATCATGCGGTCGTAGTAAGCATAGCTGGTGTCAACCGCGTCGCCCCGAACGATGTGGGCCAGTTCGTGGGCCAAAACCATCGCCAGGCTGGCTTCGTCCGGCAGCACGTCAATCAGGCCGCGGCTCACAACGATAGTGTCACCGATGGTAAAAGATTCCAGCGGGTAGCTCATCAGAACACGGCAATGGACTGGAGGCAGATTGTCGAGGTGGTTCGTCACGATCAGGTTATTCACCACCGTTTCCAACACATTATCCACCGGTCCGGGAGGCGCCAGCAGGCCACCCTTCTGGAGGCGATTCACTGCATTGGTTTCCGACTCGAGCCGCCAATCGCGGGCTCTCTCAAGAGGAAAAACATCATGAGAGGCAGTGCTGGCATCCTCGATGGGCATCTTGGAATCTATAAGGATCTGGGTCAGCGCCTGGTTCCCCGTTGTCATCTTCAGGTTGTAACCCCACAAGCGCGTCTGTGAACGGAAGCCCAGGTGCGAAAGACCGTGCCTGCCAAGTTCCCTTTCCTCGCTGTAGACATAGACCGGCAGCCAGATGCCCGGTTGAAGGTTTTCTCTCCAGGTGTCAAAGTGGAAGGGAAAGTTGCTATCCGGGCCATAGTCGCCGTTGAAGCGGACGATGTGGTAGCCCTGATCCTCCACCCAAATACGACCTTTGAATAAGTTCTTCGTGACGCGGGGAAGCGGCCTCACATCAAATACCAGGCAGCGAACCTGCCCCAGGAATTCGCGTCCCACGAATTCGAAATCGTAGTGCGCCAGGTCAAAATTCTGGGGATCAACAAAGATTGGAGTAGCGAAAGATCCCGGCTGGAGCTGGTAATTGAAGGCATGAAGCAAGGACCCAAAGAGCGGCACCTTGTCCATTGCACCGGTCAATGTAAAGCCCGTGGGGGGCAGAAGGGTACGTTCGATGACTCCACCGTTGCCGCCAAGCAGGCCCAGGAAATAGTCGTCGCCGACAATCTGTGCCGAATCGTCTTTTTGAGTATGAACCTCTTGAATATAGGTTTCGACCCGCGGACTATACTTCCCAAATGTCGCGACCAGATCCTTTTCCTGCTTGACGATCTTTTCGAGCACCTGGGTGACCATGCTCGATTGCTGCGGCCGTTCCTGTGCAGATAACGGTATAATTCCCGTCAGGACCGCCAATAAAGCCGCCAGCGAGACATGCCTTAGCGCCTTCATGATTTCGCACCTCTTCTAATAATGGGCAGGTTGAAAGATAATGTGAATGATGTGGACCAAGCCTGTGGAATCCACAGAACCGTCACGCAAAGGCGGGCAAATTCTTCCTGGTCCAGAGGCGAACGAATCGCCAGACTTGCTCCCAAACTATTCGACCTCGTGGACCCGTTGACTTCCCGGTGAGGTCAGTTCCCCATCAACGCCATGAGAGTTTTATCATAATTCGACGTAGGTTGCAAGATAATATATTTACCAGGCAGTATATGAAACGGGGGCAACGGACTCCTCGAACCGTGCGATCTTATTTGTCTGATTTAGTTGCTCGACATCGGCAAACCGATTCGCGCGACCGCAGGCCGCGATTAACCGGATTCCCTGAAGCGAAATAAGAACCTCTCGCTTGGCGAGACCGCAGACACTAGAAGACGAGCGCCTGCGCCAGCCCGGCGTGAAAGCCGCAGACATGGCAGAATACGCCACGTCTGCGCCACCCGCGTATCGGACCTGCCCGGTTCCTTGGCTTGCTAGCCCGCTCGCCGCATGGCTGGCCGGCCTTCGCTCTCCGATGCTGGTCTACCCGAAAGTGAGCTGGGAGCATCAAGGTGCGCTCCGCTGTCCACGCCCACTCCTAAACGATCGACCAACTCTCCACCGAGCCAGCCGGTACACAGGGCGAGAACGACAGCAACAAACGACAAGACAAGCGCACCGTTGCTAGGCACATTGCCGTTCCCGCGCCGCATAAACCAACTGATGATGAACAGCACGAGGACCAGCACGTTGCCTCCGCCGTGCCATAACCCGATGGCCTTAGCGCGCGTATTGCGAGGAATTGCCCACCAATCGATCGATCCAGGCAGAGCAGCTAACAGGCCGCCGATAACGCCGGCGGCGATCATCCAGAATGAGATGTTGAACCACGATGCGTCGCTCGAAACGAGGCCGACGATGTCAAATGCCACCGCTGTCGCCAAGAGCCCGAGTGGGAAAACGATCAGCATGGGGTGAAACGCGTGACCTGCAACCTTGATCTTGCTTTCCATAAGTCCTCCAATCAGAAGTCAGGGCCGAATGCACCGAATTGAATGCAGAAGTGTGGTTGCCCTGGCTGAGAGCTTCTGCTTTGTGCCGCAAAATCCTCGGCCCGGACGTCATCCCTCATTCTCCGAAGCGACATGGGGAGAAGCAAGTCGTAGAACTACCGAGCGGAGGGACGCGTAAGTGTACGTACGTGGTTTGTTGCGCGTCTTAGCGGCTAAGACGTCGGTGATCAGTGATAAGTGACGAGTGACGAGCCGCTGGGCGCGTCCCCGGCAACTGGGATTCAAGAGTCAAAATTTCAGATTCAAGATGAGGAGTCAGAAGACAGGAGCAAGGAGCAAGAAGCCAGGAGTCAGGAGCAATGAGGCAGAAGGCAAGATGAAGGATGAAAAAGCCAGGGCTTAATGAGCAGGAGGCCAGCCCCCCAGAAAATTCAAGATTCAAAATTCCAGATTCACGAACAAAAAAGCCGCAGACCTCAGACCCAGAGGTCTAGGCTACCCAGCGGTACCGAGCAGGCTGGCGACAGCATCTTTGACGCGCTCTCCCCAGTCCGCCGTGATCGACCACGGACTGGGCTGGCGCAGAATGTGCAGGTCCCCCCGCAGCTCCGAAACTTCGTAATGGGTGCGGCCATCCTCGGAGCGCCGGAACATGAGGTCGACACAAGCCTGCCCCACGCGCAAGCCTTCGATGGTGACTTGCGGCAGCCAGTCGGGCAACCAGGGGTCCAGAAACAGAACGTTCATCGGCGCGTAGGCGTAAATGCCGAGAAGGGCCTGCAACACCAGAAAGGGCGCCGAGGCCGACCATGCCTGCGGAGAATCGGCTCGGTCGTAGATGCCGGGAAAGGGGTGTGACTGGTCGCGCGAGTGGCCCCCGAACACCTCCGGCAGCCGGTCGTATTCGAACAGAGTGGCAGCCTCGAACAGGGCTCGCGCCAAGCGCCACATTTCAGGATGCAAGCCATAGCGCGCCATGGCGAGCACAAAACTGCCGTTCTCCACCGGCCAGACGGTGCCTCGATGATAAGCAAACGGGTTGAAGGCGGGATGCTCGCTGGAGAGCGTGCGTACGCCCCAGCCGGAAAATAGATCCGGCCGCATCATGCGACTCACGATCCGCGGGACGAACTCTGCTTCTACAATGCCCGAAAGGGTGCAGTGGCCCGGATCGGAAGAAATGCTCTTGACCGGCTGCCCGTGGTTATCAATAGCCATTGCCAGGTAGCCCACGTCTTCCATCCAGAAGAAACTGTTGAACCGCTCTTTAAGCTCCTTCGCTTCGCGGTGAAGCCGGCGTGCTTCTCCGGCATGGCCGAACCACCATAAAAGCTCAGAGAAATGCAGCTTGGCCGCATAGGCAAAAGCCTGCATCTCGCATGTGCCGAGCGGGTTCTCGACCTGTGAGCCATCGGGATAGACAATCGCGTCGGAGGAGTCTTTCCAAGCCTGATTCTTGACCCCCTGGATCGAGCGCGTGGTGTAGCGGTAAAAGCCTGTGTCGTCCAGACAGTATTTGTCGGCCCAGGCGAGCGCATTCAGCGCGGGTTTGATGTACGGCTGAACCATGGCTTTATCACCGCACCAGTGCCACAGTTGGCTGGCCACAATCGGAAACAGCACGGGCGACGTGAAGTTCCCGAAGTAAAGACTGCGGGGCCGGAAGTTAAGCTCGGAAAGCGGGTCCGTATCGGATTGATGCAGCATGCGACCTGGCTGAGCATCACGCCAGTCATTGGTTTCATTCGTTTGCGTCTTGGCCAGCAGGCTTAATGCCCCGCGGCTCATGTCGAGGCTCAGCATGGATGCCTGCCAGGCAGCGCCCAGCATGTCCCGCCCAAATAGCGCCAGATAGGTGGGAATGCCTGCTGCAAGCTTCCAATTGTCGGAACCTTCGTCGAGATCGAACAAGCGGAGAGCTGCCAAATCCAGGCGCGAGCGTTCCAGAACCCGTCCCACATCCGCACCAAAATCCCCGGCCTCCGTAGTGCGGATGTGGGTTGCACCGGCGAGAAATGTCTTGGTCTTACGGTTCCACTCACTTTCGGAACACACCAGCGCATTACAACAGGGTTCGACGGGGAGAGGTTTCCCTTCCACGTAAGGCTGCCAGACGAGGCACGCCTTCCAGGTTTGGTGCGGATTCAACTGGATGCGGAAAGAGAGGCTGTCATCGGACTTCGCGGGCTCCGAATCGCAGCGCAGCCGCAGAACCAGCCCGCGGTGCAGACGAGCGATGCCTCGGTCGCCCTGCTGATCATACTGATGCTGGGCGTGGTAATCAAAACTCCATTGCCATTCACCATCTCCGATCCTGTGCCACTCCTTGCGCAATTCGCCTTTTTGCCGGCGCCCGTTCTCGACCTCGTCGCGCGCTGCGAAGTCAGCATCTGCTTCCAGAGTTAGCGTAAACGAAGTGGATTTCTGGGTGTGGTTGGTCACGTCAACGTCTTCGTGCATTCCCTCGCCGACCACGCGCGAGATTCTGAGTTCAATTGTTTCCTGCAGGGGATTAGCGCTCTTGCACTCCGGCGGCGCCTGAAAGTAGTAGCCAAGCCAGCTATGTTGCTCGACAGCAGACTGCTCGCTGAGTTGGGGCTGTTCGCCGTCGATACACCAGCGGTATCTCGAGAGCGTTCGGGTTTGATAGACAAACAGCCCCTCGCGGGCACGGTCCGGCCTGATGGACCCGTCGCTGCCGCACGCGAAGACCGTTCGGCCGCGGCTGACATGTAGGGTGTCCCGTCTGGGACGAAGCCGAATCCGAGTTGGCACCGATGCGGAACTCACACTCTGTTCAGATGCTGAGCTTTATCCAAACGACTCCCCCGCTCTTCCCAGTATTGCTACGTAGTACCAATTACGTAACAAACCGGCTTGCAAGTGAGCGGGGTAATCCGGTAGAAAAAAGAGTAGCTGCGGGGTGGAAAATTGACGATGCAGGGCTCTTGTGAGAGCAGGAGTCTATCGGCATGTGGGCGCCGGAGCTTGGTCGCCCATGTCTCGACTGGACGGCTGCCGGCACGGGACAGTCAAAGTCCTCATTGGAGGATCTGCCATGTCAGAACTCAAGGGCCAGGACTTTACCTGGAGCAAGCCGTGGATTGAGTATCGAGCTCCTAACTCGCAGGGCGTCTACAGCCTTCGAGATAAGGAAGGCGGAGTGATTTTCGTCGGCAAAGGCAACGTCCGCGAGCGCCTGCTGAGCCACTGGAACCGGGAAAATCCTAGCGACGCCGCGATCTGGGACCATGCTCCCACCAGTTTCCGTTTTGAAGTAACCCTCCATCCCGACAAGCGCGAAGCCGAGTTAGTCCGAGAGCTGAAACCACCTTGCAATCCGGTAACCCACTCCCGGTTCCCTAAATTCTGGTGAGCAGGACCTCAATCGGCATTTTTCCTGCCTCTGCGCCAGTCATAAGGCCCTCCTAAGATGCCGGTGGCGCTAAACGGCCATGTGGGTCAGCAGGTAGACCAGCGTGCGCACGGGGACTCCGGTGGGACCTTTGGCCAGCCAGGGCTTCTCGTCGTTTGACCAGGCGGTCCCGGCAATATCCAGGTGGACCCACGGCGTATCGCCGACAAACTCGCCCACAAACATGGCTGCTGTGATGGCGCCTCCGTAGCGGCCGCCGGTGTTGGCAATGTCGCCAATCGAGCTTTTGTAGAGATCGCGGTAATCGTCATCTACGGGCAACTGCCACATCTTTTCGCCCATCTGGGTTCCGCTCGAAATGACGCGATCAACCCACTGCTGGTCGCGGCCAAACACTCCGGTCATTACTTTACCCAGCGCCACGGTGACGGCGCCAGTGAGCGTTGCGGCATCGATCAGAACATTGCAGCCAAGCTGGCGCGCGTAGGTGATGGAGTCGGCCAGAGCCAGGCGCCCTTCCGCATCGGTATTGAGCACCTCAATCGTTTTGCCCGACATCGACGTGATCACGTCGCCCGGCCGATAGGCTTTGCCGCTGGGCATGTTCTCGGCGGACGGGATGAGAGCGATAACCCGCACTTGAGGCTTGATCCGCGCAATCGCCTGCATCACTCCAAGCATAGTTGCGCCGCCCGCCATGTCGGTCTTCATCTCGTGCATGTCGGTGGCGGATTTGAGGGAGATTCCGCCTGAATCGAAGGTGATCCCTTTGCCCACCAGGCCGATCACGGGCGACTCCGGCGCGTCCGCAGGCATGTAGCGCAGGACCAGCAGCCGCGGCGGCTCCGCGCTGCCCTGAGCCACCGCCAGGAATGCCCCCATGTTGAGGCTGCGAATTTCGTCCTCGCCGAGCTCCTGATATTCGAGGCCCGCGATTGAGGCCATCTCGCGCGCCTTTTGCGCCAGAATAGTTGGCGTCATGCGGTTGCCGGGCTCATTCACCAGCGAGCGGGCAAAATTGGCCGCTTCCGCAATCGCCTGCCCGCGCTCGAGAGCCGCGCGCAGTTCGTTAGAAACCGCCAGACATTCACCCGCAAGAACGAAGCTGTCGACGAGGCAGTCGCCGTTGCGCTCTGTGCGATAAACGTCGGAGTCGTAATCGGCCATGACCGCGCCTTCGGCAAGGCATTGTGCCTGCTCGGCGGTGGTGTTCTCGCCGACAAGCCAGGCCATCTCGCGGACTCCTCGCGCACGCAGATATCGAACCGCAGCCCCCGCCAAGCGGCCCAGGTGGAAAGGCCTGAACTTCTCTTTCTTTCCTGCGCCCATCACCAGAAGCTTGGGAGCGGCGATGCCCGTGGGACGGTGGAGCAGCGTCCGCTCGTAGGCCTTACCCTTCAGTTCCCCGCTTTCATTTAGCTCAGCCAGCAGCTTGCGGGTTTCCGCAGGAAGCAAATCTACGGTGCCGCTGGCGAGCGGATCGTCCTCAAAGCACCAGACCGTAAGGGCGGACAGGGCCATCACCGCCGGAGATTCTTGCCGCGGCTCGATTTTCAAATCTGTTCGACTCCTTCTATTGGAATGACAGAAACCTCATGACGGATCGGCGATCCTATTTGGAGTGCGAGAGCTTGCTCTCGCTTTGCTCCGGCGGGTTCACAGCTCAGCCAACATCTTCAACCGCCAGCAAGATGGCGCCGGCCAAAGCGGCGGCGAGCCGCCGCACTCCAAGGGCTTCGCCACAGATCGATCAGCCGGCGCGGCGGCGGTAATCCTGAATAGCTTTTTCAGTTTCGCGCTTGATGGTGCGGCTGCGTTCGGTCTCGCGCCGGTCGTAAACCTTTTTCCCTTTGGCCAAGGCAAGCTCGCACTTAATTTTGTTCCCTTTCAGGTAGAGCCGCGTAGGAACCAGCGTCAAGCCCTTTTCCTGGGTTCGGGAAGTCAGCTTGTTGATCTCCTGCTGGTGCAGCAGCAGACGCCGCTCGCGCAGCGGATCGTGGTTAAGATAGCTGCCGGAACTGTAGGTGCTGATGTGGCAGTTCACCAGCCAGACCTGTTCGCCCTTCACCGCAGCGTAGCTGTCCTTCAGGTTCACCTTCCCTTCGCGAATCGACTTCACTTCGGTGCCGCGCAATTCCATCCCAGCTTCAAACTTTTCGAGGAAATGGTAGTAGTGGGCCGCCTGCCGGTTGACGGCAAAATTCTTGAATCGAGCTTCGTCCATCTTGCTGGCCATTTTGCGGCGACCTCCGTGTCTTCGGCTGGAAGTCACCACCATGTTAGCACAGGCGTTGCGGCGCCTAACGAGCGGGCGAACGCGCCTCGAAAGAAGAAGAAACCTAAGTGCCGACTCAAGCATCCCTATAGCGTGGTATAAAGTAGCTGCGGGCGAAGCCGAATGACGGCAAATTGTCACGAGGTTGTAAAAGCTTCGCCATGATACAATGAAGTTGTTGCTATTGCCGTTGTGCGTCGGGTAGATTCAAATCTGGGGTACAACTCCGGGCTTGGCAGTCACATCATATCCTACGAGATTCGCCACCGGCCGAGAGCGGGCCCGGCAAAGGTAATTGATGCCGATTATCGACACCCAAGTAGGTCCTGCCAGGAGTCATACAAACAACGGGTCCACGAACTCCTCGCGTACAGGACTTACTCTGACCGTCCCGGAAGCCCCGGGATTCTTTTCGTCGCTCCGTGAAAATCTCCGTGAGTGGCGCCGCACTTCCAGGATCAGGATTCCCGCCGAGTATGCGCGCGCCGGCGCCGTCCTTCCCGTCACGGAAATGCGGCCGTGGTATCGAGACTTCGGCGCGCAAATCAAGTCACTATTCGAGAAGCCGACCGAGCCGATCGGAATTTTTAATCGCGCGCAGGAAAAGAAGCGCGCGCTTTGCGGGGCCGTGGCTGCCATCGCAGGCGGAGGCCTCGCATTCTGGCTGGCCGGGCCGAGGATGATCGTGCTGGGCGTCATCGGCGGATATCTTGTGGGAGAGACCGCCGGAATCTTCGCCTTCAAAAAGCGAGATTACCCGCCCGACATCTGGCAGGATTATGAGCTTCAGCGAGCCTCATGGGTGAACTCCGTCCTGGTCCACACCGTCATCATACTGGCGCTGATCCTGCCTTATTACATTACCCAGATGCTGAATCCCCCCAAGAAGAACGCTGTGGTCACGGATATTTCTCCTATCCTTTTCCAACTGCCGCCATCCGCCAACAAGGCAGGCGGTGGTGGCGGCGGCGGCGCGCGTACTCCGACACCTCCCTCCAAAGGCAAGGTGCCGGAAATGGCGAAGATCCAGATGGCACCGCCTGAGGTCACCATTCCCAAGGTCCAGCCGCTTATGCCTGTGAAGCCGACAATCCTTGGGCCTCCGCAGATGAAACTGCCCGACATGGCCCAGAACGTCCAGTTTGGTGATCCGCTCCAGGGCGTTCCGGCACCGCCTTCGGCAGGGCCGGGGTTTGGCGGAGGAATCGGCACAGGCACGGGGACCGGAGTCGGCTCGGGCCACGGCGGCGGATTTGGTCCCGGCGACCAGGCAGGCACGGGTGGCGGCGTCTACAGCGTGGGCGGCAACGTCAGCGCCCCGATTCCGATCTACAAACCTGAGCCTCCCTATTCCGAGCAGGCTCGCAAAGCCAAATACCAGGGCACGGTGGTTCTCTGGATTGTGGTGGACGCGCAGGGCAACGTGACCGATGCGCAGGTGGTAAAGCCCCTCGGCATGGGTCTCGACGAGAACGCCGAGACCACCGTCAAGACCTGGAAATTCAAACCGGCCATGCGCAACGGCGGCGCGGTGCCCGTCAAGGTGATGGTTGAAGTCAGCTTCCGCCTGTTCTAACAAAGTCTTTCCGCTTTTTCCTCCAGACATGCCTGCGGAGTGGCTGCATTCGGACCTCGAGCTAAGCCTCTAACCGCGGAGAACTTCCGGAAGCTTGCAACCTTCCGGCAGTGCAGGACTCTAAATAAAGAGAGGGGGAAGCATGCGGGTTGATTGAAGGCAGCATGCTTCTTGCGGGCTTCAGCGGGCCTGGGGTGCCCGCGCGTTCCGATTGCCAGCCCTCCCAAAGGTCGAGGCCGGGGAATCGGAAAATTTACAGGAGGTGACATATGATAGGCATGGGATTTCTGTCATTCTTGACCCTGCTTGCAATTAGTTTCGTTTCAGCAGCCATTATCCACTACGGAGCCAGTTATCGTTATTTGCGTGGCACTGACGGATTCATCGCAAAATGGATTATCGCGTGGCTCGGAGCATGGGTTGCATCGCCAGTGCTCGGCTACTGGTTTGCTGGAGTTGCGGTGGGCCAGCAGTACGTCATTCCAGCGTTCATCGGCGCTTTCTCGGCCGCGTTTCTAACCACTGCGGTTTGCGCGGCGGCCGCGCGAATCAACCGAGGGGAAACCGCCGAAAGTCCGAGTTACAGGGTTAGGGTTACCGAAGAACACAGGGCCGCGTAAGAAAAGCGCCCGAAGTATGACAGCAGCCGGCGGCGCGGGTATGTTCCCACCGCCGGTTTTCTTTTTTCTGCCACAATTCATTCGAGCCTGCTCTGGAGGTCAGCGCAGGTAGTCCCGCCTCTACACGTTCCTGCCAGTATGCTAGTATCGAAGATTTGGATCCGGAAAACCATTACCCCGTCAGCATCCTAGAAAGGATCTTGTGCTCAAGACCGGAATTGTAGGCCTGAACATGGTGGGCAAGACGACCCTGTTCAAAATTCTCACTCACGCCCAGGGTGACAAGCTGACCAGCGGCAGGCCGGAAGCCCACTTGGGCGTTGTGAAAGTGCCCGATGCGCGTCTTGACCGCCTGGCCGGAATGTTCAATCCGAAGAAGCTCGTTCACGCCAGCATCGAGTACGTTGATACACCGGCGAGCGTGATTCAGTTGGCGCGGACGGGAACGCAATCGGCCGCTTTGAAGGAAATGGACGCACTGGTACACGTCGTGCGCGCCTTCGACGATCCTGCCATACCTTCCGAAACCGGGACTGTCGATCCCAAGCGCGACATCGAGTCGGTGGAACTTGAGCTTGTACTTTCCGACCTGGCGATCATCGAGAAGCGTCTGGAGCGGCTGGACAAGGACATTAAGAAACAGAAAAGCGCCCCGCTCGAAAAAGAGCAGCAGTCCCTGCTGAAGGCCAAGGAAGCCCTGGAATCACAGAAGCCGCTGCGCGAGCTCGACTTGACGCCTGAGGAAGAACGCGCCCTGCGCGGATTCACCTTTCTCTCCATCAAACCGATGCTCTACGTGCTGAATCTGGGAGAAAAGGACGCGCCGCGCGCCAACGCTGTGGATGAGTTCGCGCACGAGGCAGGGCTGAAGCAGCGGCCGCGCACGGCCGTTAGCGCCGTCTGCGGTAAAGTCGAAGAAGAGCTTTCCGAATTGAGCGACGAGGAAGCAGGCGAATTCCTGGCCAGCTATGGCCTGAAAGAGTCGGCCATCTCCCGGCTGATCCGTTCCAGCTATCAACTGCTGGGCCTGATCTCGTTCTTCACGGTGGGCGAGGACGAGTGCCGCGCCTGGACCATTCGCGAAGGAATGACGGCGCTCGACGCGGCCGGTGAAATCCATTCAGACATCCAGCGGGGCTTTATCCGGGCCGAAGTGATTAGTTATCCGGAACTGATGGATGCCGGCAGCTTCGGCGAGGCTCGTACGCGCGGCTCGCTGAAACTGGAAGGCAAGGAATACTTGGTCCACGACGGAGAGATCGTACACTTCCGGCATTCGGGCTGACGCACATTTCGG
Organism: Terriglobia bacterium; assembly: GCA_036278995.1. GTDB lineage: Bacteria > Acidobacteriota > Terriglobia > UBA7540 > UBA7540 > SCRD01. The sequence goes on from DASUJZ010000101.1 coordinate 29,770, forward strand.
AACACCATTCAACTGCCATGCTATTCGCCATTGAGATCAGCCTTCTTCTTGCGGTGGCCGCCGGACTCGCCAACCTATTTGGCGCTTCCATCGTTTCCGCCAGAGCGTGGAGCCGGCCTTTCCTGGCGTACTTCCTTGCCCTCGGATCCGGCTTTATGCTGGCCACCGCCATGATCGAGATGATCCCGGAAAGCCTGCATCTGGCGCCGGTGAACGGGTCTATCCTCATCCTGGCAGGCTATTTAATTGTCCACATCTTTGAGCATGTGTGGCCCGGCCATTTCCATTTTGGCGAAGAAACCCACGCGGAGGAATTTATCCACAGCCGCGTCGCGTACACGGCGCTAGGCGGCCTGCTGGTCCACACATTTCTCGACGGCGTGGCCATTGCTTCCGGCTTCATGGTTTCCACCTGGCTGGGCACAGTGATTTTCGGCGCTACCATCCTGCACAACATTCCTGAAGGCTTTACGATTGCATCGGTGATGGTGACGGCGGGCAAGGGCCGCGGTTCGGGCATGAAAGCGGCGGGGGCGCTCGGCATTTCAAGAATTCTGGGCGTTCTGGCTATGGGAATTGCGTACCGCTGGGCCGCCCTCGGGCTGGCGCTTTCCGCAGGAGCAACGCTCTACGTAGCGGCTTCCGATCTGATTCCCGAGGTGAACAAGAAGCCGGACATCCGAATCGCGCTGACGGTCGGCGCAGGCGTGGTGATGGTCGTATTGCTCAAAATATTTTTTGTTGCAGGGGCATGATGTATTCCAGCCGGGTGCTTGATCATTTCAATAATCCGCGCAACGTGGGTGAGATTAACAAGCCGACTGCCCTGGCTAGTGTGAGCAACCCCGTTTGTGGAGATATCCTAAAGCTGTGGATTTTTGCTCGCGAGGGAAAGGTGCTGGACGCAAAGTTCAAGGTCCAGGGATGCGTTCCTGCCGTGGCTTGTGGCTCCTGGCTTACCGAGGTCATCAAAGGAAAGACTGTTCCTGAACTCGCAGCCATCACCTCTGAACAAATCGAAGCAGGACTGGGCGGCCTGCCCGAAGCCTCTCGACACGCCGCGACACTGGCGATCGCAGCACTGCGCGAAGGGCTCGAGAAGTTGAGCTTATGAGGTGGCAGAATATAAGGTAAGGCTTTTTTAGAGAATCGAGACTTGTTAAGGAGAGCGAATGAAGATCATCAACCTGCTGGTTCTCGTTTTTCTGGCCGGCCCCATAAGCTTTGCGCAGGTGCGGGGCATCACCCATGGCCAGGAGCCGAATTTGCCCAAGCCGTTCAGCGGGCCCACCGTGGCCAATCCGCCGAGTGGCAATCCCTCGCCCGGATTTACACCCACAGCGCTGCCAGGCTTCCAGGTCTCCGTATTTGCCAAAGGATTCAAGGAACCGCGCTATCTGGCGGTCGCGCCAAACGGCGACGTGTTTGTGGCCGACTCGAGCGGCAACACGGTTTACGTGGTGCACGATCCCGGCAGCGGCAAGGCTTCCGACGGCCGCACAACATTTGCCAGCAATCTAAATGAGCCTTTTGGCATCGCTTTCCACGGCAACTACGTGTACATTGCAGATACAGATGAGGTCCTCCGCTTTCCCTACGACCCAAAGACCGCAAAGCCTACCGGCGACCGCGAGCGCATCCTGAGCCTGCCGAGTGGCGGCATGCACTCAACACGCACCGTCGTTTTCAGCCGCGATGGCAAGCAGATGTTTGTTTCTGCCGGCTCCGACTGCAATGTCTGCGTCGGGTCTGACCCTCGCCGTGCCGCCATACAGGTGGCCGATCCCGATGGCAAGAACGCAAGAATCTATGGCAGCGGGCTCCGCAACGCCGTGGGCCTGGCGGTGAATCCCGATAACGGCGTCCTTTGGGCAGACGTCAATGAGCGCGACATGCTGGGCGACAACCTGCCGCCAGACTACTTTACACACGTGCCTGATGGCAGTTTTCTGGGATGGCCCTACAGCTATATCGGCAAGAATCTCGATCCACGGGTGAAAAAGAAGCGGCCTGATCTGGTGGCCAAGGCCATTGTTCCCGATGTGCTCGTCGGTCCGCACACGGCGCCGCTGGAATCCACCTTCTATACCGGCAAGCAGTTCCCCGCCAGCTACTGGCACGGGGCTTTTGTCGCCTTGCACGGTTCCTGGAACCGCAGCGTCCATTCAGGCTACGAAGTGCTATTCGTTCCATTCAAGAACGGCGAGCCGGCGGCCAAACCGGAAGACTTCCTGACCGGCTTCGATCCCAACCCGCACGAGAAAGCCGTGGAAGGGCGTCCTGTGGGGGTTGCCGTAGCTAAAGATGGCTCTCTACTGGTGTCCGACGACGTCGGCAACCTAATCTGGCGGGTCTCAAAGAAGTAGCCACAATGTATCCGGGGACCGCGCAACTTGATGACTCCAAAGCCGGCCCGAGGCCAGATCAGTTGGCGAGGTAACGGCCCACACCGTCCGTTCCGGCAACGCGGCCTTTCTCGTCCTTCTTTTTCGATCCCTTATCCGCCTCGGCTTTCGAGACACCCGCAAGGTTGCCGATTTTGGCCGTTGCCGGCCCAGTCCAGCCAGAACCTGCCGCAGATCTTCTTTCCCATTGCACAATGAGTTATAATCGTGTTCACAGGGGTCCCTAGGTTAAAATATGCGAGCAATATCGATCGGCTTGTTGATCGCTGCCAGCCTGTCTGGTGTCGGTTACGTGCTTCAGGGCATGGTGCCTGACTCTTCTGTCTTTACGGTTGATTGGCAATCGCAGCAATACCTCATTCCCTACAATATCGCGGTGTTCTGGGGTTGCGTGGCAATCGGCGTGATCGCCGGCTTCATACAGGCGCTCCGGGTAATGCTTCGGGACCTGGATCGCTTGCGGTAGACGGAAATGGCCTGAGGGTGCGGGGATCTTCCAGCTGCGCCCTTGGTCATCCCGGGAGGGCAGAACGCTCCGCTACTCTTGCGTGGTCAAGTTGCGGTAGCTTTCAGGGTCGTCCACATCGATGAGGATGCCCGGGTCAGCGACATCCACAAACTCTGTCCTGCCGCGGTACTGGTGGACCACGGTGTCGGCACCCTGGTGGGGCCCGAGCGCTAGAAGCTTGCCGAACAATTCCCTGCCCAGCAGAACCGGATGGCCATGTATACCATCAATCTGCGGAATGACCACGGACCTGCCGGTAAAGCTAAAGTGTTGAATTAGTTTTCTCGCCGTTTCCACTGAAAATGCAGGATGATCAACGAGACAAACGATCACACCGTTCGGCTCGTTTCCTGTCAGCGCGCGCAAGCCCGCCTGGAGCGACGAGGTCTGGCCACGTCCATAATCCTGATTGACCACGAATTCAACGGTCGAGAGGTCGATGCGCTGCTGGATCAATCCCGCGTGGTGGCCCAGGACGATCACTACGCGCCGTACTCCGGCGTCGTGCAATGAGGAAATAATGTTTTCCAGAAATGTCCGGCCGCGATACATCAGCAGCGCCTTGTCCGTGCCCATGCGGGACGATTCACCTGCGGCCAGAACAATGGCTGCGATGGCCTCGGGTGAGGAAGCATCCGGGTGGGATTCCGGCGGAAGGCTCATGAGGTTTGCTGGACTTTGGGCTTCCAGGTGAGCGACGCGGCGGAGGTAGAGATGTTTCTGCGCACAGCGATCATTTCCGCGACGATCGAGACAGCAATCTCCTCCGGCGTGAGGGCTCCGATATCAAGGCCCACGGGCGAGTGAACCTGCTCGAGGCGCTCGGCGGCAACACCGTCGCTTCCAAGAATTCTGAAGAACTCGGCGAGCTTCCGCTTGCTGCCCACCATGCCGATGTAGCGCGCCTGCGTGGAGACGGCCCAGCGCAGGCAGTCGAGATCGCCCTTGTGGCCGCGGGTGGCGATCAAAATGTACGAGAGGCTGTTGAGCGATATTTGCGGGAAAATCTCTTCCCAGGGCCCCGCGTGAGTGGCCGCGGCAGAGGGAAAGCGCTCCTGGTTGGCGAAGGCTTCGCGGTCGTCACAGACGACGATGTCAAAACCCGCCAGGCCGGCCACTTTCGAAACGCTGAGTGAGACATGACCGCCGCCGAAAAGGTAAAGGGTGGGCGTGGCCAGGATGGGCTCAACGAAGATGTCGAGTGAGCCGCCGCAGACTAGGCCGGTGTCCAATTCCGGATTGGCGTTCAGGTTGAAGTGCAGGCGGCGCGGCTTCTCTTCCCGCATTACGTCCTGCGCAACGGACCAGACCTCAGCCTCGACGCAGCCACCGCCAACGGTGCCGACAATCGAGCCGTCATCGCGAATCAGAATCTTGGAGCATTCAAAGCTGGGAATCGATCCCTGCACCTGAATGATGGTGGCAAGAGCTGCCTTGCGGCCTTTCTTCCGCAGCTTGACGATTTCATTGAAGACGTCGCTCATCAAATTATTTTCAGGTTAAACTCCAGAACCGGCAATGTCAATCAGCGTGGCCTGAAAGCGTTTCACGAACAAGAGCGACTCACGCAAAAACGCGAAGGCGCAAAGGAACGCGAACCTTTTTCTTTGTGCCTTGTCGCCTTGTCGAGAGAATGCTTTTTCTCGTGTGGAGAATGCGAGTTCGGACGCCGCAGCTATACGGGCACGTTCTGATACCATACCAGTGAACCCACGGGACGGAGGCTTCCCATGAAAGCGGTCAGATTTCACGAGCACGGCGGGCTGGACGTTTTGAAATACGAAAACGCGCCCGAGCCGGAAATCCGGCCGACCGAAGTACTGGTGAAGGTGAAGGCCTGCGCGCTGAACCATCTCGATCTCTGGATGCGCAGCGGCGTGCGTGCCTGGAGATTGCCCATGCCGCACATTGTGGGCAGCGACATCTCGGGCGAGGTTGCGCAGGTTGGCGCACTGGTGACCAACGCCAAACCAGGCGACCGCGTGCTGCTGGCTCCGGGGATCAGTTGCGGCCAGTGCGAGGCGTGCTGGAAAGGCCTCGACAGCGCCTGCCGCAGCTTCACCATTTTCGGCGTGATGGTGGACGGCGGCTATGCCGAATACGTGAAGTCGCCGGCGGTGAACGCGATATCGATTCCCGGCGACCTGAATTTTGAAGAAGCTGCCTCTGTGCCGCTGGTTTTCCTGACGGCCTGGCACATGCTTTTCACCCGAGCCGGGCTCCAGTCGGGCGAGGACGTGTTGGTGGTCGGCGCGGGATCAGGAGTGGGCATCGCCGCCATCCAGATGGCTAAGCTTGTGGGATGCCGCGTGATTGCTACAGCGGGCAGCGATGAAAAGCTTGCCAAAGCGCGGGAGCTTGGCGCGGACGAAGGCATCAACCACACGCGGCAATCCATTGCCGAAGAGGTGGCGCGACTGACCGGCAAGCGCGGCGTTGACGTGATTGTGGAACACGTCGGTCAGGCCGTGTGGGACGACTGCTTCAATTCGCTGGCTACTTACGGGCGAATGGTGACCTGCGGCGCGACAACGGGCGGCGAAGTCAGGCTGAACGTGCAGGCGCTGTTCGGGCGGCAGCGGAGCATCATGGGTTCGTATATGGGTGGCAAAGGGGAATTGATGGAGGTTCTGAAGCTGATCGGCCAGCGCAAGCTGAAGCCTGTAATCGATTCCGTCTTTCCGCTGAGAGAAGCCCGCGAAGCCCAGCGGAAACTGGAGAGCCGCGACTTCTTCGGAAAGATCGTGCTGCGGCCGTGAGGCCCCTGAGGATCAAGCGCATCATCACTCACGCAAAGGCGCGAAGGCGCAAAGCGAACCGAGGCTCACCAAGATAAAGCAGATTCTTCTCCCGCTTCGGCGGGATCAGCATGACGGAATTCTCCTCTTCCGGCATTATCCCCGGCGCAGGTAGGCCGAAATCAGGATGATTATCAGGGCCACGCTAAAGGCAATTGAAAGCCAGATGCTGCTGTGTTTACGGAACCAGTTGAAGATGCCGAGCGGGATGGTGAGGAATAGAACGATGACAAAGACCACGAGCGAAAGAGCGATTTTGATGGAGAGAAATTTCCAATACGTCCCCTGCGGGGCCAGCCACACCAGCTTGACGTTGTAGAGCCCTGAAGCCAGCAGTAGGAAGATCACCGACCACCACACCCAGTTAAATCTTCCCAACACGGCTTTCTGGAGATCGGCCCGCTGCTCGTCATTCAGGATGGCGGCGGATGGAAAAAGAACGAACAGCATGAACGCCATCCCTCCCACTCCGATGACGGCTGAGCTGAGGTGGACCCATTGTACAAAGGTGGTCAATTAACTTTCCTTGGCTGAAGAATGGAGTTCCGTCTATGGCGCCAGCTTCAACGGCCGCGCGCTGGAGTGTCAGGACCAGAATCGACAGCGTGCGTTTAAAGAGTCGCTCAGGATGCGTGAATGCCTCGGGGACACTGGAGGCGTTGGTCACAGCCGAACATCAGTCGGCTCTATGAATGCGTTTCGGCCAGCTTCTCGATCTGTTGCGCGAGATCGAAATCTTTCTGCGTAACGCCGCCTTCGCTGTGCGTTGAAAGCGAGATGCCCACCACGTTGTAGTTAATAGTGATGTCCGGGTGGTGCCCCGCTTTTTCCGCCACCTCAGCGATCTTGTTTACCAGGCCGACGGCGGGCGGGAATGATTTAAGTGTGTAACGCTTCTGGATCGACTTCCCCACGTACGACCAGCCCCGCATGTCTGTCAATTTTTGCTGGATTTCATTTTTGCTGAGTGCCGCCATTACGCTCCCTCCTCGCTGCCTTCGGAGTTGAGTATAAAAAGGCCGGCGGGACAAGTCAACGCAACTTCGTCCTCGGAGATTGCTGTTGAGAGGTGAAACCGCCTACCCCGCATAATTCTCCTGCGTTTGCGAGACGGCAATTCGGAATGTTTCAGGAATGTCTTTCGCGCTCCTGGAGCGAGGCCGATTCAGCGAAAAGCGAGAAGCCTGGCTGGAAGGAACCTGGAAGGATTAACGGGGGCGCCGTGGATCAGGACCTCGTAATGCAGGTGCGGTCCGGTGGTCCGACCGCTCATCCCAACGGCGCCAATCAGTTCTCCCCGCTTGACCTCTTCGCCCACAATGACAAATATCCTGCTCATATGGGCGTAGCGGGTAGTGATTCCATCGCCGTGATCAACCAAGATACTCCGCCCATAACCGGCGTCGCGCTCGGCTTCGATCACCATGCCGTCACCGGTTGCCTTAACGTCTGTACCGTACCGAGCGCCGATGTCAACCCCCGGATGGAATGCGCCCTCTCCGCTGAACGGGTCCAGACGCTTGCCAAATCTTCCCGTGATGTACCCGTGGACCGGCCAGATAGCAGGCATTGCCGAACGGATGCTCACCACAGTGGGAAACAAGCTGCGGCTGAGTGGGCCGTGGCTTGCGTCGAAGCTGACATTTTTGATTGCATTGGACGAGGCACTGTCGCCCGTTGCAAGCACAGGGTTGCTCAGGACGGTCAAGCTCAACAGGGCAGGAGTAACTCGCAGCCGACTCCGGTTGCCGCCGCCGTAGGTCATCGCTACTTCCGTTGCCAGTGATTGCAGAGAGTTCAGCTTGGCGTTGGCGCGAGTGACCCTGTCGTGAAGGCTGTGGTACTGGTTCCTCAGGGCATCGCGCTCGGTGCGTACCGTATTATATTTCGCAACTTTGACGAGCAGCCATGTGTAACGGGTTGCCAGTCCGGCTATCATGAGAAAACATAAGACAGTAATGCCTATGGCTACGAGGAAAGCGTAAAATGGAAGCTGAACTTTGTAGACTTTGCCGTGGACTCCAGGCGTGATGAGGACTGTGTAGAACTTGCGGTTCATCTAGCTCCGCCTCTGATGCCTTGTATTTGCAGGGCACCATCGCCGGGCAGTCGTCCCCCGAACCAGCCTGCGACGCGTTTACGATAGAGCCACTTATAAGCTCCGTCAACGAACGGAAGTTCTAGAACCCCTGGGCGGGTGCCGCAAACGCTGGCGTTGCAATGCATTCGATCGGCGGGGCTGCTAAGGAACGGCTTCGAGTGGCTGTCGTTCAATTGGTGAACAAGACGGGCGAAACAGATCCTGACGTGAGAGAATCGGATTGCAGGCTGGGACCATAATAGGCGAGTATCTGCGCGACCGGGCTTGGAACTTTGGCTCCATTGAGCTTTTGTAATAGTTGGGGGTAGCCTGCCGGTACCCATTTCCCTGAAGGAGTAGACCATGAACGGTGCCAGCGAGCAGGTTCTGGAAATCCTCTGGAAACAGACGGGCCGGAATATTCCAGCGAACGAACTCGACGCTGTGCATGGCGCTGGTGCCTGGACCGGTCACATCGGGCGACTGAGAATTTTTGGTTTGCTCGCGGCCCTTACGGTTTGTCTTGCCCCCACGCCGCGCCCGGTGATGGCCTCGTCCCGGCCAGCCGGTGCACCAAAAGCTCCCAATTTTTCGATTATGGCCAACGACGGCCAGACTTACACTCCGGATTATCTGAAGGGCAATGTCGTTTTGCTGTTCTTTTGGGCAACCTGGTGCCCCTACTGCCGGGCTGCCATGCCGCACATGAACGATCTTGCCAGTGAATATGCGAACGCCTCTTTCACCATACTGGGTATCTGTGGCGGCAAGAACTCGGACGCCTGGCAAAGCTACATTGAGAATCATCACATGCAGTGGCCGCAGTACCTGGACAGCGACCTGAGAGTGGGACGTCTGTTCGAGGCCCGCGGCGTGCCTAATTTCTTCCTGATAGACAAGAATGGGTACATTGCGTACCACTGGGTAGGATGGGATGATTCAATGTCGGGCAAGGTGGAAAAACTGATCGACAGTGTCATGGCCGAGCCACGCCAGTAGTAATAGCGCAGCCTTATCAATTAGTCCTGGTTCGTTGGCCGACCATCTACAGGCTTCAGCCCTTAGACTAAACGAACCCGCTCCGCGAATAGCACCTCGATGCCCTTGTGTGGCCGTCCCTTGGGTACCAAGCCGTTAATTAGTGCAGCGACCGGCCATGATCGAATCCCCAGCATGGAAGAGCATTCACAATCGACGAGCGGCTCCTCATTGAACTGTTAGAATGGTGTTGATGCTCCATGAAATTATTCCGGTTGGCATGCTGGAGTGCAACTGCTCGGTGGTGGCTGACGACACAACCAAAGAAGCCATCATTATCGACCCGGGCGACGAAATCGAGCGTGTGCAGCAAATCCTGGCGAAGCACGATTTGAAGGTGCGCTACATCATTGCCACGCATGCGCACATTGATCACGTTGGCGGGCTGAAGAAGCTGCACGAAAGCACGGGCGCTCCCGTGATGATGCACGAGGCTGACCTGCCGCTCTATCAGAACCTGGCCGCGCAGGCCGCCTGGCTGGGCGTAGAAACTCCCGGCAAGGTGGAGGTAGATCAGTTCCTCAAGGAAGGAGACCGCCTATGCTGGGGCGCGCTCTCGGTTGAGGTGCTTCACACGCCGGGCCATTCACCGGGCAGCCTTTCGCTCCATCTTCCGGGCGCAAACGCGCGCGTGTTCGCCGGCGATACGCTGTTCCAGGGCAGCATCGGGCGCTCCGATCTGTGGGGCGGCTCTCATCAGCAACTGCTTCGCTCGATCCACGAGAAAATTCTGCCGCTCCCTGATGAAACACCCGTCTTCCCCGGCCACGGCGTCAGTACCACGATCGGCCGTGAACGCGAGACGAATCCGTTTCTACAGGACTTGTAGGGGGATTTGCCTGGTGAAAAGCAGATTCCTCTCCCGCTTCACGGGTTCGGAATGACTTGTTTTTAAGTTATCGGGGCAGAGTGTTAAGTGCCCGCCGACAGGCGTGGTTCCACACATTATTTCAGCAGCGGAAGGATGGCCTTGAATTCCGGGGTTCCGCTCTTGCCCAGCAATTCATAAATCATCATTTCGGTGGAGCTAAGAACGGCGCCGGCGCGCTCCATGCGATGAAGGCCGATTTCCCAGTTTTCCCGCGTCCGGGAGGATATGGCGTCACCTGCCAAGTGGACCGTGCATCCCGCGTTCAATGCCGCAAGCGCCGTCTGCATCACGCAGATGTGCGACTCGACGCCCGCCACCAGCAGAGTGTGGCGACCCGACGCAATGCCCTCCAGATGCGCGACGAACGTCTCGTCGGCGAAGCAGCCGAAGCTGGTCTTGTCCAGCGGAGTGATTCCTGGCATGGCGCAGGCCACCTCTGGCACCAGCGGCCCCAGGCCCTCGGCGTATTGCGTGGTAACCACTGCTGGCATTGACCAGATCTGGGCGAGTCGCAGCAACAAGACGCAGTTCCCGGTGACCCGCTCAGCCTCAAAGATGGCAGGCATCAGCTTTGTTTGCAGATCGATAATCAACAGCGCGCAATCCTTCGGGCGGAGGATGCGTGATGCGGCGTTACTCCGGCTGGTCATGCCTGACGCTCCGTTTTTGCTGCAATGGTGATGAAGCTCATTATAGCAGAGCGAAAACGACGCGCGTGCATGCCTGGGATTTGCAGCAGCAGCGCAGTTTGCGCAGGATTGTTCTTCGGAGGGAGGATCAAAATGCTTGGAAGGTCGAACTTCAGATCGGATGTGTTTTGATCGAATGGATGGCGGGTTAAAACCCAGCGCTACAACGGGAAGGGTATGCCGCGGCTTTGCATCCAGCGCGCGGCGCAGGTATGATTTCTCCGGGAAAGGAGGGCGCGCAGGCCATGCCGAAATCCGGAAAGCGCAGAAACGGAAAAGGGCGCCGCAAGTTTCTGAAGACCATGACCCTGGGAGTGGGAACGCTGGCCCTGCCGGCGAACTCTGCGGCAGCTTCGGGTTCTGCCGCTCCACCGCGCGTTCCGCCGGAAGAATCCAAAACCGAGGCCATCACTTATCCACGAGTTTATCGCGGGCCCCAGCGGGAGATGATCGGGTTTCCACTGGGTGGCGTTGCGGCGGGGTGCCTCAAGCTCGGCGGCCGCGGGCAACTCGAGGAGTGGTGGATTTTTAACCGGCCGGACAAGGGCCGTTCGCCCCAGTATGCTTTCCCGGCCATTCGCGTCGAGACGGGCGGCAGGAAATCCATCGCCAAAGTCCTTGAAGCGCGCATCATGCCGCCTTATTCGCGCGGCCCCAGCGACCTTGGTTCAGAAAACGTGCCAGGCCTGCCGCGCTTCGAAACCTGCACCTTTACGGGCGAGTATCCGCTGGCCCGAATCGATTTTGAAGATGCGGAATTGCCGGTGCGCGTTCAGTTCGAAGCCTTCACTCCTTTCATTCCTCTGGACGCAGACGACTCCGGCCTGCCGTTGGCTGTATTGCGATATCGGGTGACGAATCCGGGCGCATCGGCCGCGAAGGTTTCGATTGCCTGGTCGATTGAAAATCCCGTCGGCAGGGAGCGCAACGGCAGCGGCCAGGCGAATTCCGGCCAGGGCAGGCAGAATGACTATCGCGAAGGCAACGGCGTAAGGGGTCTGCTGATGCGGAACCCGTTCCTCGGCGCCCGGGACGCGCAAGCCGGAACGTTTGCGCTCTCCGCGCTAGCCGATGACTCGGAGAATCTCAGTTACCTGCGCGGCTGGCCCAGCGCTCGCTGGTGGGATAGTCCGTTGCACTTCTGGGACGACTTTACGGACGACGGCCGCCTTGGTCCGCAGTCGCCATCTCCGGGTCCGGTGGGCGCGCTCTGTGTGGAAAAAGAGATTCCAACGCGTGCAAGCGCGGAATACACTTTTCTGCTCACCTGGCATTTCCCCAATCGCACGCCCAAACGCTGCGGCTGGTCTGCGCCCAAAGGACATGAAAATGATCTTATCGGGAATTACTACTGCACTCGCTTCAAAGATGCCTGGGCCGTGTCGGAATACGCCGCGGCGAATCTGCTTCGCCTTGAAGCACGCATGCGCAACTTTCTTGAAGCGGTTCGGAACACGACGTTGCCGGGCGCGGTAAAGGAGGCGGGGCTGGCCAATCTGTCCACTCTGACAACTCCCACAGCTTTTCGGACCAGCGACGGCGCGTTTCACGGGTTTGAGGGGTGCGTTGATGATGCGGGATGCTGCTTCGGCAGTTGCACGCACGTCTACGCCTATGAGCCCGCTACGGCGCATGTCTTCCCCGCCCTGTCGCGTTCAATGCGCGAGCAGCAGTTCGGCTATTCCACCGATGCCCGGGGCCTGATGGACTTCCGCGAATTGCTTCCCTTCGGGATCGAACATTTCGGCACCGCAGCCGCTGACGGGCAGATGGCCTGCGTGGTGAAAGCCTATCTCGACTGGCGGCTCTCCGGTGACACCGAATGGCTGCGCCGCCAGTGGCCGGGGGTGAAACGCGCGTTGGAATTCGCGTGGATCAAAGGCGGGTGGGACCCTAACCGTGACGGCGTGATGGAAGGCGTGCAGCATAACACCTACGACATTGAGTTTATCGGCCCTAATCCGTTCTGCGGAATGTGGTATCTGGCGGCGCTGCGCGCGGGGGAAGAGATGGCTCGCGCGATGGACGACAGTGCCGCCGCCGCAGAATACCAGCGCCTTTTTCGCCAAGGCAGCAAATGGATGGACGCCAATCTGTTTAACGGCGAATTCTACGTTCAGAAGGTGGGCTCGATTGCCAAGGAAGATATTGCCAGGAGATTGCAGGCCGGCATGGGAGCGGTGGATACCGAGCATCCGACTTACCAGGTGGGCGCGGGCTGCCTGAGCGACCAGTTGATGGGCCAGTACTTTGCGCTGGTTGCCGGGCTGGGGCTGCTGGTGAACCGGGACAATGCCGAGAAAGCCCTGCGATCAATCTGGAAATATAATTACAAGCAGAATCTGGGGGAACACGCCAGCGTGCAGCGAGCCTATGCTCTGAACGACGAGGCAGGGCTCGTCGTGTGCGAGTACCCGCACGGCGAGCGCCCGCAGGTTCCGTTTCCCTACTTTGCCGAGGTCTGGAGCGGCTCAGAATATGCGGCTGCCGCTTTGATGATCAGCATGGGAATGGTGAATGAGGGCGTCCAGATTGTGGAGAACACGCGGCGGCGATTTGACGGCGAAAAGCGCAATCCCTGGAACGAGGCGGAGTGTGGCTATCATTATGCCCGGCCGATGTCGAGCTGGGCGCCTCTGCTGGCGTTGAGCGGCTTCCGCTATGACGGAGTCGAAAAGGCGGTTTCGGCCCGGCCATTGGTGAGCCACGATCGCTTCTCGTCGTTCTGGACAGCCGGGACGGCGTGGGGGAGCTTTTCGCTGCACACTGAAGGAGCGCGGACCCGGTTCAATCTTGCTGTGTCCGAGGGCAGCCTGGCATGCCGGAAGGTGAGCCTGAGGGCTCAAAAGACGGCCGGCGGCGAATCGACGGGGAAAATCCGCAGTAAGCCTGTCCCGTACAAGGTCCAGCAGGAAGGCGATGAAGTTAATTTCGTCTTTACGCCAGATGTCATCTTGAAAGCCGGCGACCAGCTCGCCCTGACGCTGTGAGGCCGAAGGGAGGCGCCCTTTCGGCAGCGAGATTCCCGGCGATTGCCAATTTACGCTATTCGGCCAATAATGAGGAATGCATGACGTTATTGGCCCCGGCCTCATCGGGATTGAAACCGCACGGAGTTTCCGAGGCCCATTCCCTGCGAGTCGCCGGCCACGCTCGAAGCTAGAAGAGCGCCGGCGCATAGAATTTCGGGCGGACCTCAGTGCCGCCATCGATTTCAAACCGAATTGCGTCTTTTTGAGGAGGAGTGATGTGGGAGTATGACCAGCAAATGAAATTGAAGATCGGTCTGGCCGAGATGCTGAAGGGCGGCGTGATTATGGACGTCACCACCGCCGAGCAGGCTAAGATTGCCGAAGATGCCGGCGCGTGCTCGGTGATGGCGCTGGAGCGGGTCCCTGCGGACATCCGCAAAGAGGGCGGTGTGGCGCGTATGGCGTCCATCAAGATCATCAAGGAGATTATGAAGGCGGTCACTATTCCGGTGATGGCCAAGGCGCGGATCGGCCATTTTGCCGAGGCGCAGGTGCTGGAGTCGGTGGGCGTCGATTACATTGATGAGAGCGAAGTGCTGACGCCTGCTGACGAGGAACATCACATCCACAAGTGGCCCTACAAAGCTCCGTTCGTCTGCGGTGCCCGCAACCTGGGCGAGGCTCTGAGAAGGATTGGCGAGGGCGCGGCGATGGTCCGCACCAAGGGCGAAGCCGGTTCCGGCAATATCGTGGAAGCTGTCCGGCACATGCGCGCTATTACCAGTGAGATTCGCCTGCTGACCACGCTGCGGGAGGAAGAATTGATGGCGAAGGCCAAGGATCTGGGCTCGCCCTACGACCTGGTGAAATGGGTCTCTGAGAACGGAAAGCTGCCAGTGCCGAACTTTTCCGCGGGCGGCATTGCCACTCCCGCTGACGCCTCGCTAGTGATGCAACTCGGCGCCGAAGCTGTGTTTGTGGGTTCGGGCATCTTCAAGTCGGCCGATCCGGCCGCGCGCGCCAAGGCCATTGTTCGCGCCACAACGCACTACAACGAGCCCGCCGTCGTGGCCGAGTGCTCAGAAGAACTGGGCGAGGCCATGCGTGGGCTCGATGTCGCCAAGATGGACCCGAAAGAGATGCTGCAAACAAGAGGGTGGTGAGATCTGAATTATGAAGTATGAATTCTGAAGTACGAAGAAGAAGCAGGTCGAGCATCGCTGCGGAGATGAAATACGTCGTTGTGATCGAGAAAGGTACAGATAGTTGGGGCGCTTACGTGCCAGACCTTCCGGGCTGTGCCCTAGTAGCAGAGACACGCGAGACAGCGCTGAAGCTGATTCGTGGCGCCGTCGACCTCCACATTGAGGGGCTGCGAGAGACGGGCAGCCCTATCCCGGAACCGCGGTCAGCGATCGAATACGTCCAGGTCTGAGATAGCGTCGCCGTGCCCGGGCTTGATGTTCGCCCCGGAGAATCCGAAAGGGCTGCCAACTCGCGAATCGCGAGATTTTCTCAGATATGAATATCGCTGTTGCTTTGGCCTTTGCATTGAGTATCAGTTGGCCGTCCGCCGAGTCCATCAGGAACCACGGTTGCCTTGAACTGCCAACTCCAGACTTCCGCGCGGCCGACAGGGCCAACGATGCAAGCCAATGGCAGAATCCATACTTAATTGTGCAGCCCGAGGGGATTGAATTGATCACGGGAACTGCGCGTCGGAAAAAGGTGGTGCAGCTATCAGACCTGGAAAAGGCTTTGCGGCGTCTTCCAGCGACAGCATGGCCTACGGCAGGATCGCCGCAGTGCAGGAGGCGAGTGTTCGTTCCGGGCTGCAATCAGACGATGAATCGATTTCACGGAATCAGGCAGAGCTTGAGAGCGCACTTGTTAAGCTTTGCGTAAGGATCTCACACTGGCCATCATGAATTGTGGACGTTGCCAGCTACGCCATCAGCCCCAAGGACCCTAATATGACAGACCTGCAATATCCCATTGGCAGATTTCGACCTCCCGAGAAAGTTTCGGATCAGGCGCGGCAGGCGTTCATCCAACAGATTGAAGAGGTTCCGGCGAGTTTGTGGTCCGCAGTAACGGGGCTTTCGGAGCAGCAACTCGACACTCAGTATCGCGAGGGTGGATGGACAGTGCGCCAGGTAGTGCATCATCTGGCGGACAGCCACATGAACGCCTTCATCCGATTCAAGCTGGCGATGACCGAAGAGCAGCCCACCATAAAGCCATATCAGCAGGAGCGCTGGGCGGAGATGCCTGACGCGAGAACGGTGCCTGCTGTGGTGTCGCTGAACCTGTTTGATTCAGTTCACAAGCGTTTTGTCACGCTTCTGAGGTCGATGAGCGCCGCCGACTTTGCGCGCACAATGAACCACCCGGAGCAAGGAATTGTGACGCTTGACCGGTATCTGGGCCTTTACGCATGGCACGGTCGCCATCACGTTGCGCACATCACGTCGTTGCGCGACCGGATGGGATGGTAAAAAAGGCCCTTTACCGGGGTAGACGGCCTTTAAGGCTTCTCTTCCGGCTGCTTGTTCAGTCGGCAAATTTGCATAAAACCAGAGACGACCGCCCCACGGGCTTTTTGCAGCACCAGAGATCTTGAATTCATCATACAAAAGGAGGAAGCATGCCAGTTCGCAAGGCTGAAGCACGATGGAATGGAACACTTCTTGAGGGAAACGGCCACATGAAAATGGCCACGGGCTCCTACGATGGCCCGTTTACTTTCAAATCACGAATGGAGAACGGCGCGGGCACGAACCCTGAGGAACTGATCGCAGCCGCTCATGCGGGATGCTTCTCCATGGCCTTCTCCGCGGCCGTCGGCAAGGCCGGCTTCACACCACAGAGCGTCCGCACGACTGCCGCCGTTCACTTCGACAAAGTGGAAGCAGGTTTCGCCATCACCAGCATTGATCTTGAAACGGAAGCGCAGATTCCCGAGATCGACGACGCCAAGTTCCAGGAACTTGCGGAAGCAGCCAAGAAAGGATGCCCGGTATCGAAAGCACTGGCTGGAACGACCATCAATCTGAAAGCCAGACTCGTCCAGTAACCACCGGCCCTGTCGTAGCTATGCACCGGCTGCGCAGCGAACTTCCTAGTGCCTGGCTGACGACAACATTTCCTCCTGAGAGCCTGAACAACATGCCGGGAACGATGCGAGGGGCCCTGCTGTGGGCTTCTCGAAACAACTGGTTGCGCGAGCGGGCGTCCCGGTACAAATTTGTTCGCCGCAGCGTGGCACGATTCATGCCGGGTGAAGAACTTCGGGACGCGCTGGCCGCTGCTCGCACTCTTGAAGGTCAAGGCCTGGGCACGGTGCTGACGCACCTTGGCGAAAACGTCTCGACAGCCGCGGAGGCCGAATCCGTCACCCGGCATTATCTGGATGCTCTTGAGCAGGTGCGCGAAGCCGGCCTCGGGTGTGAACTCTCCATCAAGCTGACCCACCTGGGGCTCGACCTCAGCCACGAACTCTGCCGAGCTAATGTTGAGCAGCTAATTCAGGAGGCCGGCTCGAATTCTATCGTCTGGATTGATATGGAATCGAGCCCGTATGTGGACGCGACGCTCGATTTATACAGGAACCTTCGGCATAGTTATTCCAACGTCGGCGTCTGCCTGCAGGCGTATCTCTATCGCACAGCCGATGACCTGGAATCACTGCTGCCGATGGGCGCTGCCATCCGGCTGGTGAAAGGCGCATACCTTGAACCGGCCAGCGTCGCCCTCCCTCGAAAGAGAGACGTGGATGAAAACTACTTTGCCTTGGCTGCCAGGCTCCTGAGCAGGCAGGCGCGCAGCGACGGTGTACGACCGGCGATCGCGACCCACGACATCAACCTGATCCACCGCGTCGAAGCACTGGTGCGCGCCGAAAAACTGACGGCAGCGGATTTTCAATTCGTGATGCTGTACGGCATCCAGCGCGCGGAGCAGCTCCGGCTGGCACGAGACGGCTGGAGGTCGAGCGTGCTGATCTCCTACGGAAAATTCTGGTTTCCGTGGTACATGCGGCGGCTGGCAGAGCGGCCCGCCAACATCGGATTTGTGATCAGAAACCTGATGGGGAGGTGAGACACGCGTCTGGGGCGGCGAGCGCGGCGGCAATTTTATGGTAAACGAGAAACGGAAAACCGTTGGCATCCTTGCCGTTCAGGGTGATTTTGCCATGCACGCCCGAATGCTGGACCGGATCGGCGCCGCATGGAAACTGGTGAAGCACGTGGAAGACTTTGCTGATATCGATGCGCTCATCCTGCCCGGCGGCGAGACGACCACGATGCTGAAGTTTCTTGCCGAACGAAAAATCGGCGACGCCATCCAGAGTTTTGCCAGAGAGAACAAGCCCGTTTTCGGCACCTGTGCCGGCGCGATCCTGATGGCCAAAGACGTCTTGAACCCGGAGCAGGAACGCCTGGGCCTGATCGACATTTCCATTGAACGCAACGCATACGGCCGGCAAGTGGACAGTTCTGTCCAGCAGGGCGAGTGTCCTGAAATTTCCGACCACCCCGTTGAGATGGTTTTTATCCGCGCTCCCATCATCCGCCGCGTCGGCGGAGGTGTCAGAATTCTGGGGCGCACAGGGGAACTGCCCGTTCTGGTGGAACAAGGCCATCTGCTGGCTGCCACCTTCCATCCCGAGTTGACCGCCGACGAAACCATCCATCGCTATTTCTTCAAAAAGGCAGCGTCGAGTTGAACTCGCCGGCCGAAGCAGGATCGCACGCTAATACAGCAACTGTGATGCGATCTGTGTCTTCTGGTGGCGTGTCGCAACGCGGGTGGCACCGGCGCTTGACTTGTGGTGTCGGCGGTCTCGCTAAGCGAGAAGCTGTCGCCTCGGTGCCCCGTTCCCCTCAGGAATCGCAGAGCCCGGGATTTAGGCTCTGCGCCAGCCCCGTGCAGTTCGATAGCACCATTTTCAGCAATCTGGCCTATTCCTGCGAAGTCTGCGTAACGTACGAATGCAATTTAGTTTCCATTCGTAGGCGGTCCAGGCAATCAAAAGCGGAGCAGAACCGACAAGCACAACGCGGTATGCAGTCGGAGTAGGGAGCGCTGTCATCATAGCTACAGAGAGGGCAAAGATGGTTAGACACGACCGGTCCAGAATGGTGGCCCGCGCTCGGCGCGGTGGTATGAATCTCCACAAGACTCCGATGATCACTATGCTATACGCGGCTATAAGAGCAGCTTCCGAACGGGGAATTCGGTTCGACGGCGCGGCAGCCGAAGGAAATATCGTGTAAAAGACGCCTAAAAAGGCGCCGCGAAGGAAGAAGAAACCTGGCATGAAGCCTCCCCATCGCTCCGCGGTTGCGAACATGATAACTGCGGCGAGGATAACCTCAATCCAGGCAATTACCGGGCCTGCAAAATGAGACGTGGGTGCTCCGGAAATCAAAAGCGTAAGGCCAACCGCTGCGAGGATGAAGACGAGAAAGCCGGCGACAAGCTCGCCCGCGATCACCAATCCACTCTTTCCCTGCTCTCTGACAGATCGCTTGTGCGTCATTCTTTTACGCCCAAAGCTGCACTTTACAAGGAGTATACGCCTGTACTCACTCGACGAAAACAGGAGCTGCGAGTTCATAAACAGTACTGCGGGCAGGTGGTGCAGATTCGCGCATCGCCGAGTCTGCGCCACCCGAAGGCGTGAAACACGTCTGGAAGAGCTATCGATTGATGCTTGGTCGCCCGGTCGGAAAGCAGTTGTGATACGATCTGTGCCTTCTGGAGGCGACCATGCGACCCATCCGTTCCTGCTGCCGGGCATTGCTGCCGGCGATAATTTTGGGGTGCGCCGCTCTCGTGACGGGCGATCCTCCGCTGAGCGGCCAGTCACCTGCGGCTGGTCCGCAGTCTTATGCAGTTCTCAAGGATGAGATGGTTCCGATGCGCGACGGGGTACGGCTGGCCACCGACATCTATTTCCCTGCCCGAAACGGAGCGCGCATCCAAGGAAAGCTTCCGGCGATCCTGGAACGAACCCCCTACGACAAAGATCATTCTGAGGACATCGGGGCATTTTATGCGAGTCATGGTTATGTGTACGTCGCACAGGACACGCGCGGTCGGTACCATTCCGAGGGCGTCTGGCACATGATGACCGACGATGTTAACGATGGTTACGACACTGCCAAATGGCTGGTGGCACAGCCGTGGAGCGACGGGAAGTTCGCCATGATCGGGACCTCCTACGTAGGCGGCACGCAGCACGCCATGGCGGAGACCGATGCGCCGGGCCTGACGGCAACCATACCTTCCGACGCTGTGGCCAATGCCGGCTACTTTGGGATACGGAACGGCGGGGCCCTGGAGTTGCGGTTCGTGAATTGGATATTTTTCACAGCTCCTCTGGGCAGCCGGGAGGCGCGAGATCCCGGAGCGCGGGCTGTGCTGGAAGAGGCGCATCAGCACGTGCGCGAATACCTGATGGACCTTCCCATCCGCAAAGGCACAACACCTTTCAAGGTTGCGCCTGCATACGAAGACTGGCTGGTCTTTGAACTGAACCACGGCCCGGAAGATCCCTTGTGGAAGCAGCCCGGCTTCGATGTCGTGGACAACATAGCGCGGTACAAAGATGTTCCCACATACCTGATCGGAGGCTGGTTTGACTCCTGGGACCTTCAGACAACCATGACTTACATGGCGTTGTCCAAG
Source organism: Terriglobia bacterium (assembly GCA_036278995.1). GTDB lineage: Bacteria > Acidobacteriota > Terriglobia > UBA7540 > UBA7540 > SCRD01. Next base: position 49,827 of record DASUJZ010000101.1, read on the forward strand.
GCCAAAAAGGGCCCCGTAAAAATGATTCTCGGTCCATGGATCCATGGGATGCACGAGCACCGCGCAAACGGTCAGGTGGACTTTGGACCGAGCGCCGCAATCGACCAGGACGCTTTCAGTCTGAGGTGGTACGACCGTTGGCTTAAAGGAATCGAGAACAGAGTTGAGGACGATGCTCCGGTCAAAATCTTTGTGATGGGTGGCGGAAGCGAGGCAAAGCTGCCCGACGGCACACACGAGCACGGCGGCTACTGGCGCGACGAGCATGAATGGCCGCTGGCGCGAACGCGCTGGACGTCCTTCTATCTGCATCGCGATGGCGAGCTTTCAACCGACGGGCCTTCCGAATCAAATGCCAAAATCACCTACAGGTACGATCCTGCAAATCCGGTGCCGAACATCGGCGGCAACATCTCGTCGGGCGACGGCATCATGCTGCAGGGCACATGGGACCAGAGATGCTCGTCGGTGGTCTGGAACTGCAAAGACACACTCCCGCTTTCCGCCCGGCAGGACGTGGTGGTCTTTACGACGCCGCCCCTCGATCACGACATTGAAGTAACCGGACCGATTGATGTAAAGCTCTGGGCGTCATCAGCGGCAGTCGATACGGACTTCACCGCAAAGCTGATCGACGTGCATCCGCCGAACAGGGATTTCCCGGCGGGCATTGATATGAACCTGGAGGACGGCATCATCCGGGCGCGCTACCGCGATTCCCTCCAGAAGCCTGAGATGATGAAGCCGGGGCAGATTTATGAATTGACCATTCATCTTTATCCCACTTCGAACATCTTCAAGGCTGGCCATCGCATCCGGCTGGATATTTCCAGCAGTAATTTCCCGCGCTTTGATCTGAATCCAAACACCGGCGCTGCACTCGGCGACGAACGCGGGGCCGTGGCAACCGCGAACACCATCTATATGGACAAGGACCATCCTTCGCAGGTCGTGCTGCCCGTGATCCCAAAGTGAGAGTTTAGGGGGGCCTGGAACAACGGCACCGAGCGCGGATAGCAAGAGGCGCTGAACCTGCTGCTCGGCGATGCGGGAAGTTCGCGGCGCAGCCGGATGGCAGCAGCCAATGATTGGAAGCCCCGAATGATGCATTCCGGACATGAGGTGGCCTGTCGGATTGAACGCGGAGAAGCCGCCGGCGCGCGTGCCTGGGCGGAGGGCTATCAGCGGCTGTTCCCTGGCGATACCGCGGCATGGCTGGAAATCGCCGGCGGATGTGCGGTGTTTGCCGGACGAGATTCACCGGTTACGCAGGTCCAGGGAGCAGCAATGCGCGGGCCCGTGAGCAAGGACGAGTTTAAAGCAATCGAAGATTTCTTTTTCTCACGAAACAGCCGCGCGCAAGTGGTGGTTTGCCCACTGGCGCACCCTTCACTTCTCGAAGGATTATCGAAACGCGGATATACGGTGGCCGAAATGGAGAACGTTCTGGCAATGCCGCTCGACGCCCAATCGGTCGCATCCGCGCCGGCCAGCGAGGTTGAGGTCCGGCCGATTGAGCGAGGCGAGGGCCGCGAGTGGGCGGAAACAGTGGCACGGGGCTTTATCGAGCAGCCTGAATTTATGCCAGCAGGCAGCGACTTGAAGCTGGATGAGACTTTCATTCGATTACTGATGGCAGGAGAAGAGTCGAAAGGATACTTTAGTTTTGCGGCGTCTCTTGGCGGACGAATGATCGGTGGCGGAACCCTGTTTATGCATGAAGGCGTGGCGATGTTGAACGGCGCCAGCACACTCGCAGCGTTCCGCCGGCGCGGAGCGCATTCGGCCCTCCATTTTGCGCGCCTCGCCTACGCATTGTCCGCCGGCTGCACTCTGGCGCGTGTTGTAACTCAACCGGGTTCGACTTCCCAGCGCAACGCGGAACGCCGCGGATTTCGCGTGGTCTACACGCGTGCGGCGCTGGTACGGAAACCGACTGTCAGCGGCAGGGCGGCAGAAACTTGAGCTAACAGTGCGGTTGCCGTTAAAATCTTGAGTGATCCTTAAACGCTGGAGGAAATGTGAGAGTGACTGTAGATCATCACGACGCAGAACTGATGCTGAGGCTTTACGATTTGCGCCGCGAAGAGAAGTTGCGCCGGGCGCGGGACTGGTTCATTCGCGAGTTCGAGGTCAAGCCCAGCGATGACTATATCAAAAAATATCCGCCGGATTCCCAGGAGAATGCCTTCACCCGAATGGTCGTGACGTACTGGGAGATGGTAGGATCAATCGTCAATAGCGGGCTGATTGAGCAGGATTTCTTTTTCCAGAACACAGGCGAATTCTTTTTTGTTTGGGAAAAGATCAAGCCGCTGGCGCCTGCGATACGCGAAACATTTAAGAATCCTCTGCTTTGGAAAAATCTGGAAAAGATGGCGGAGAGTTACGAGGAGTGGATGAACAAGCGCGCTCCAGAGGCCATTGCCGCTTCCCGGGAACGCACTGCGGCCGTCCGGAAAAAATAAACCTGCCCTGCTTTGGCCGCCTAAAGTCCCCCCGCGTCTGAAGCCGCGTCTAACTCACGGCGCATCAGTCGTGACGCACTTGCCACGAAGCTAAAGCCTGGCGATCCCCTTCGATTTAACAAGTCCATCCATGGGGGTTTTGCCTTCTGCACCAGCGGACGCATTTAACGAAGGACGAGTATAATATTCATAGAAGCGCCAGCGACCCTGGTAAGCAATGAAAACATTAAGTGACATCCTGCAGGAATCCGTTCGGGAAGGCGATCTGTGCGAAAAGATGGACAAGGGATTTGTCCGCTGCGTGGCATGCGGGCACCGATGTCCTATCCCTGACGGCCAGGTGGGAGTTTGTAAGGTCCGCTTCAACCGCGGCGGAAAGCTCTACGCTCCGTGGGGCTATGTGGGCGGAGTGCAGTGCGATCCCATCGAGAAGAAACCGTTCAACCATGCCTATCCCGGGGCGCTGGCTTACAGCTTTGGCATGCTAGGATGCGACCTCCATTGTTCGTACTGCCAGAACTGGGTGACCTCGCAGGCGCTACGCGATTCTCGGGCCGTTACATCGCCGCTGCGGGCAACTCCGGAAATGCTGGTGGAGGACGCAATCGCCCAGGGCGCCAAAGTGATGGTGAGCACCTACAATGAACCGCTGATCACCAGCGAGTGGGCCGTGGCCGTCTTCAAAGAGGCTCGCAAAGCTGGACTGAAGACCGCGTATGTCTCAAACGGCAACGCAACTCCGGAAGCGCTGGAATATCTTCGCACCTGGATTGACCTGTACAAAATCGACCTGAAGAGCTTCGACGACCGCCACTATCGGCAATTGGGCGGGCGCATACAGCCCATCCTGGATACCATCCGCCGGACGTACGAACTGGGCTTCTGGGTGGAGATTGTCACTCTGCTGATCCCTGGATTCAACGATTCCGAGGATGAGCTGAAGCGGCTGGCGGACTTTCTTGCGAGCGTTTCACCCGACATACCGTGGCATGTAACGGCTTTCCACAAGGATTACAAGATGACCGATCCCGCGGACACTACGCCCGAAATGTTGCGGCGAGCTGCGGCTGTCGGGCGTACGGCTGGGCTGCGCTTTGTGTATGCGGGCAACACGCCGGGCCGGGTGGGCGAGCTTGAGGATACGCATTGCCCAAGTTGCGGCAGGGCGCTCATCAAACGCTATGGGTACCACATTTCAAAATATCTGATTACGTCTGACGGACGTTGCCCGTCGTGCAATACCCCTATCCCCGGCCGATGGGCTGAGCGATTTGACGGCCAGCTTGCCAGTTCTCCTTATGTTCCCCACCTCCGGCAAAGACGGGCGCAATTGATTGCTCTAGATTAAGCCACACCGGAACAAGAGTATCCGAAGATTAGTGAAGGTGAAACAGGAAGTATCCGGGACCGACTCGCATGCCGTGAAGGATCCACGGAGGGGCAAGCATTCCGATAAGGAATCCGGCCACAGCCTGCACGAATGCCAGCGGCCAGATGTTGCGGTATCGAACGAATATCTCCGCAAAGATGACCCCGCCCGCAAAGGTGGCCGCCATGAGAATAGGGTTTGGAATGTGCGCGCCTGCAAACAGCAGGCCGATGGCAAGCGAACGCAGGTGAGGAGATGGCATCAGCTTCATCAATTGCAGGTAGAAGTAAGACTGCGTGAGATACTGCTGAAACGAGCACCAGATGAAATAGCCGCCGAGTGATGGCCAAACGTGCCAGGAGACAAGCCGGCCGGCGCTGAAATGCACCGTGAATCCGTAAACAACGGCCCCAGCAATTGCTATGGCGAGGAGCGGAAGGGTGGCACGCGCGCACGGCCAGAACTCGCGCCCGGTCACGCCCAGGTCTTCCAGAGTCTCCCCGGAAAACCACTGGCTGAAAAGAACGGCGGCCAGCATGGGAAGCCAGAGAAACGGGTGGGCATCCTGCCATCGCCAGATGTAAAGCAGAATAGCCGCGTAAACGGCGAGAACCTCGCTGGCTGTGACCATGGGATTGATGGCGCGAGCCACGGGCGAAGGATGGTGGTCGAGTTGCGGCACTGATGCTGACATTGACGCACCTTTTTTATTGTACGGTACATCTCAGAAAGGATTGCGAAGCTGGCAACCCACTACGCTTCGGCGATCAGTTTCCGGGCACACTCGATTGCCTCGTCGCCGGAGATTAACACCGGAGCGAACAGTTGGTGCCATTCGACATCAGGAAATCCCATGCGGGTGAGCTTTGCAGGGAGCAATTGCCGGAGGAGTGCCGGATCATCGGAAGGGATAGAGAGGATGGCACTGAAGATTGCACCGTGCAGCGTGCTACTCCATTGGTACGTGCGCAGGAGTGGAATCAGGCTGGCCTGCACTGAACCTTGCGAAGTGCCGGCACACAGCAGCCGGAGCACAAATTTTTCGGAGTTAATGTCTGTCGCCATGCGAGGGCACGTCAGGCAGCTGCCCGCTTGCCGGACGTCTCAGTCGGGCTTGCCGGGCCCCGGGTGCTAGCGAAGTATGACCACTCGCTGGCCCAGGTAGCAACCCGGAAGTAGTAGCGGCCGAACATCACCAATTGCTGCCCGACAAAAAGGATACCGAGCACGAATGCGGCTTCGTAAGAAGGGCCGGCACTGTCTCCCAGCGCTGCATGTATGATGTGCCACGGCGTTACCAGGCGATAGATCCCCAGCAAGGCAAGCCCGCAAAGCGACGGGATGGCGTAGACGACAATGGCTCGGGGCAGGCGTCCAATAGAGAAACCCAGCGCCGCCAGGAACGCCTCCAGAAACCCGGAGCCGTCGTAAACGATCCTGATCTGGGCAAATTCGATCACCATGTTTACGAACACAAGCAACAAGATGACCAGCAGATCAACGCCGAGATGGGCTGCGAATACTGAGCGGTCATTCATCCAATAGAGCGTCGTCTGGTCCACAAGTCCTCCCAGGCCCGCATTGACAAACCGAAACACTGCCCAGTAACAAATTAGCGCCATGACCATCAGCCAGAGCATTCGCCACGTGTGACGGCCGCAGTCACGGAAGAACGTCCGGAGTCTGAATCGCTCCTGGAGCCGCTGAAATCGGGCCAGGACTCCGCCGGCCAAAATAGCGTTCACCGGCAACGCGAGCAAGCCCATTACCACGATGAACTGCGCATAATGTTCGAGAGATCCCGGGTTGTTGAAGGCAAAATCCGCAAGCCAGTCGACTGAATACCCGGTCAGCAGGTTTCGGCTCATCAGGCTGTGGGAGGTGAATTGAAGCATTCCATGGTAAATCGGCAATCCTGCAACGACGGCCAGGAGCATGTTGGCTACGAACAGGACCCATACGGCTGATGGCGCCCGGCGCACCAGCCTGAATCCCTGGCGGATAGCCGCCCGCGCGCTCAACCTGGCTGATTCAATTTCCAAGTTGTTTTCCTGACCAAGCTTCAATGTGCCGTACCGGCTCATGCTCAATCCGATTGCTAGCTGAAGAAACCTGCCGCGAAAAAGAGATTTTCAATCCAGAATATCCACCGGATATACCATTTGACGGCAAACACGGAATCCGCCTTTACAGTGCGGCTGTTGTTCGTGTAATCAGAATCCAGCAAAAGTTTGCGGGACCGATCGACCACGGCTGATACCACCTTGTGCTGCCCTGCATAGGAAAATTTTGTCCAACGGTATTTGCCGTCCCATTGTTCATGCGCAACCTGGCCGTTGTCAAAGCGAACGTCGATGTCCACCGGCGCCGACGCGCCGCCCAGACGCCGAACGGTTACGGTGGAGCGATATTGCTTCTGCCTGTCTTGCTGATATTCTTCCACGGCGTCCTTTCGTGAATAATAAGCTTTCTTTCCTCCCTCGTCATAGATGCCCGTGTGGCCGTACAACGGCTCGTTCCAGATGCTTGCCACCGCGTAATCGACGAGGTTGGAATTGTAGAAGAATTGCTGGAAGAACCAGTCCATGTCCCGGCCTGAAACACTGTTGACGACGTCGATGAAGTCTCGAGTGGTGGGGTGGCGATAGCGCCACTCCTGCTGGTAGCTCCGCATGACGCGCGCCATGACTGCCGGGCCGAGATAATGGTCCAGCGTATCCAGGTTGAGTCCTGGCCGCATGTAGGAATTCACCACGTAGCTCAAGCGACTGCGGTATTCCCAGCCGTTTCGCACCAGGTCGTCATCGGTAGCGTGCTGCAGATATAAGCTGCGGCCCGAAGTCGCTTCCGGTAATTTGACGCACGAAAAATAAGGACCTACCGGAATGGACTCAACTCCCACAAAAGGAAACTTTGGCAGAGGAACCTGTAGCCAGCCGTAAGCCTGGATGGGAATGCCCATGACGCGCAGGTATGAGCAAGGACTGCCATAGGCCGTCTCAAGAACTTTAGCTGTTGAGTAGGTGACAAACCCCTCATCGAGCCACGGCTCTTCAAACTCATTGTTGCCAACCAGTCCGTACCAGAACTGGTGGCCAAATTCGTGGATGGTGACTCCCTCGGGTTGAAATTCATGTTTCCCGGGCCAGAAGGTGCTGCCGGCAACAAACAGCGTTGGATATTCCATCCCCGAGGTGTAGGAATTATGGGGAGGATCAACAACGGTCAAAGTGTCATACGGATAGGCGCCAAATCGCAATCCGTAGTACTTCAGCCCGTTGAAAACGGCGCGAAAATAACGGCCTTCCAGATTGCGATGATATGGTTGCAGCAGCAGCGTTACGGAGACATTGCGCAGCGCGATTTCAGATGCGGGCAGCGACAGAATTTCGCTCCACCTGGCGACTTCGTCTCCCCGAACCTCCTTCCCCCAATCGAAAGTGCGTGTGACCTTTTTAAAGCCCGGGCTGGCGGTCCAGGCAAAATCGTGGACGTCCTGCTGATAGAAGTTGTACGTGGCGGTCCCGTCCGGATCCTTCTTTTCGGACCGCCCGAACCCCGTGGCACCCACGATGTAGTCGGAGGGCAGCGTCAAGTCAACGTCGTAGCTCCCATAGTCAGCGTAAAACTCCGTATACCGATGGAACTGATGGCAATTCCATCCGCCGGTTGTCAGGCCACGCTCTCCAGGCCCTTCGTATACGCCGATCTTGGGAAACCACTGGCTGACCAGGTAATAATCGCCATCATATCCGGTCCGGGCAAAAACCCGCGGCAGCTTTGAGGTAAAATCGACGGAGAGTTCGATGCTGCCTTTTGGAGGGATCGGCTGCGGCAGCTGGATTCGTACCACCGTCCTGTCGTCGGCATTGTTGTCGTCCGGATGTACATAGGTGATCAGCGGCGTCAGGTCAGAGCCGTTGACGATCTGAATCCTGTCGATCTGTTCCCAACCCCATTTTTCCTTGCCAGGAATGGTAAGCCAGTCTGTCAGCGAATCATGCTCTCTGGCAATGGGGTCCCGGCGCATGAAGGTGCTGTCAAGGTTCTTGAAGGCGTTCAGGTACAGGTGGAAGTAGAGGTCACGGATGGCGTCGTCGGTGTGATTCCACCACGTCAGTACGTAATGCCCCTTAACGGTCTTTGTGCCGGGATACAACGAGGCCGACATTTTGTAGTGAACGATGGGATGTTCAATGCGCGACTGGTAGGTCTGAGCTGTAGCGAGAGAGGCAATCGCGGTTAAGCAAGCAACCAGGCTGCCCACCAGGACTCTCCAGGATTGGCGCATCAATTCCGCCTCACAAGCGGCCTGAAAGGTGAAATGAGCTCAGTGCTCTGCCACTGCTACTCGAAACGGCGGTTATTTTATCAAAAGTGGGGCGGTACGGGGAGGCATTCGATCATTATGAGCGATGGCGTCCGGAGGCATCCCGCAACGGCAAGGCATTTTTAGGCATCCAAAGATTCTCGTGGTCCATGGCCCGAGTGGGGGCTATGCAGCATGGAACTTAAGCGGCTATACTTGAAATTTTGCGTACGTTAAGTCGTTGTCAACAGAGCGTTGTGGGAGGGAATCCGTCAGAAAAACGGCGCAGCCCACCAAAGATCAGGAAGGAACAGGTAAGCTTTTGCAGACTGGCGCACACCACTTTAAATTCAGGCAACCGGCTGTTTTCGCTCTTCTCATCCTCGTACTTGCCATCCTTCATAGCCCCGTTTCCTATGGGGCTTCCCCCCAGTCGACTCAGGAACTGCGAGGCCAGATTCTTGACGAAAACAACGGCCCGATTGCCGGAGTTGATTGCATTCTCCAGGGAGGCATCCTGCCCACCCAAGGGGTTACCGTGACAACTGGCTCGAGAGGTGACTTCAGCATCCGGGGCTTGCTGCCGGGGCAGTACGTCCTGACCTGCACGGCGCTCGGATATCAGCCGTATGTCAAGACCGATCTGGCCGTAGCCGCGGGCCAGGCTAACTACCTTCGAGCCGCTATGCCGACGCAAAAGAAGCTTATCCAGAAGATAGAAGTTCGGGCCAAGGCGGGCAGCGCTGTAGAGCAGAGCGGGGCGCCTCCGGCCACACTCGGTTCTGAGGAATTAACAACCTTGCCGATCGCAGAGCAAAAATTCAAGGCATTCCTGCCGCTGGTTCCAGGGGTGATTCGATCTCCGAATGGAAAGATCAATATCAAGGGATCCGTAGAAAATCAGGGCATGCTGCTGGTGGATGGCGCACAGACCGTGGATCCCATCACAGGGAGCTTCGACATCGATCTTTCGATCGACGCCATCCAATCGCTGAATGTTTACAAGGCGCCTTTTGACGCCCATTATGGCGGCTTCTCGGGCGGATTAACCACGATTGACACCAAAGCTCCTTCCTACCAGTGGGGCTGGGATTTCAACGACGTTTTTCCTGGTTTTCGGGGCCGGAGCGGGCATCTGGTGGGCATCAACGACTGGGAACCCAGGCTCACCTTTACCGGTCCCATCCTGAAAAATCGCCTCAACTTTTCCGAGTCATTCAACTACGACATCTTGAAGATCCCCGTCCGGGGACTTGCCTGGCCCAATAACGAGACGAAGAGGGAAGGCTATAATTCACTCACCACGTTGCAATATGTCTTCTCACCCCGGCATCTTTTGTCATTCAACCTTCATCTGTTCCCGCACAAGCAGGAATTCGCCAACATCAATTCGCTGGTCCAGCAGCCTGCCTCCGCCAATCTTTCGGAGCGCGGCTATTCCGTGCAGGGGAATGACAGCTATCAATTCGAATCAGGCAGCATCCTGAACAGCTTTTTCAAATACACGCGGTTTGACGCCAACTCGCACGGCCAGGGCTCTGAGACGATGCTGATTACACCCAACGGCTTTGGCGGAAACTATTTCAACGCATGGGCGCGAAAGAGTAATCAGGAAGAGGGCAGCCTGACTTACCGACTCCGTGGTTGGAACTGGCTGGGCAAGCATCAGTCCGAAATCGGCGGCGATTTTATCTATCGCTCCTATACGGGAACCAGCGTGTCCCGTACGGTTCTGGTGACACGGCAGGATGGCACGGTGGCGAAACAGGTCGATTTTCTGGGTGCAGGCGGCGTTCCTTCCACCCAGTCTCCGTCTTTGTTTTCGACCAGCAATGCGGAGGGGGCGGCGTACGCGGGCGACCATTGGATGCTGACCGATCGCGCCGCCGTGGACTTCGGATTTCGCTACTACGGCCAGGCCGTGGGCGACCCCGCCACTTTCGCGCCGCGAATGGGAATTGTGTTCACTCCAGGCAAAACGGGCCGGACGGTCATTCGGGCTGGTGTCGGAATATTCAAATCGCGCATACCACTGCTGGAGGCGGATTATGGCAGCAACCCCGCGCGCGTAATTTCCCTGTTCGACCCCACTGGAACTATGGTGGGCCTTCCTGTGACCTACATGAGCCAGTGCGCCACAAGAATCCACACCGGGCTGCGACTCGTATCGGATTGTTCTGATCTTGATGCCACACCTTACAACCTGACATGGAGCGCGGAGCTCGATCGACAGATCACCAGCCGCATAGCTGTCCGGGCCAGCTTCCTGGGCAGCAGCACGTATAAGGATTTCGTGGTCAACCCTCTGCAAACGTCGGCGATAGAGGGTATGATGTTGCTCTCCAACCGCGGGGCAGCGCGATACCACGAATTAGAGGCCATGGTAAGTTATCGAGACAATCGGGGAAACGAGCTCAACGCTTCGTACGTCCGCAGTAGAACGATTGGCGACCTGAACTCCATGTCACACATCTACGTCCCCTTTGAGGATCCCATCATTCAGCCAGACGTATACGCCAGCCTTGATGCCGACGTTCCGGACCGTATGATTGCATGGGGAGTTTTTCACCTCCCGCAGAAGGTCGTGTTTGCTCCAGTTATTGATTTGCACACGGGATTCCCATGGTCAAAGGTCGACGAGTTCCAGAATTATGTTGGCCCGCCCAATAGCAACAGGTTTCCGACATTCTTCTCCCTGGACTTCAAGATCTGGAAAGTGCTTCCTCTGCCGCGCTGGCTTCCCTGGGGAGGCGGTTTCAAGCTGCGGTGGGGCATTGGGATCCGCAACCTGACAGATGCTCGGGATCCGCGGGACGTTTACAACAACATCACTTCGCCCAATTTTGGCCACTTTGTCGGATTGCAGCACCGAGTGATCGAGGTCAACGTAGACACGGGAGAATAGTCCTTTCCGGGGCATGCCGCTCCGGCCGCGTGTGAGCGTGCCCTGGCTCTGCGTAATCACGATGAGAGGTCCGGCTGCTGCAGATTAGCGCTCGGATGTAATTGATGCCTCAATACGAAGTAGAGCACGACACACTGAACTCCAACAAGCCTCGGCAAACAGCTTCTACGCCCGCGCGGAACGCCATCCCGTGGATTTTGATCCTCATCGTCTGGATGTCGGTTTATTTGCAGGGCGCATTCCGTCCTTCTCTGCTGGACGACGCCGATTCCACACACGCCGAAGCGGCGCGTGAGATGTACGAATCGAGAGATTACGTTACGCTGCACGTGAACGGCATCCGGTATCTTGAAAAGGCTCCTTTGCCCTACTGGCTGGTGGCGTTTGGATTCTCCGCTTTTGGAGTTTCGGAGTTTGCGGTGCGCCTGCCGATCATACTTTCCATCCTGCTTATGATTGGCCTGGGGGCGCTGTGGGGATTGCGGGCGTTCGGCAGGCGCGGGGGAATCTATGCCGGGCTGTTTGTAGCAACATGTATCGGCTGCTTCCTGTTCACGCGAATCTTTATCCCTGACGTTATTCTCAGCCTGCTGATTGCCCTGTCGCTCTATTTCTTCCTTTCGGCGCTCCAGTCAAGTCGGCAGCGTGAGTGGCGATGGTATGCTGCGTACGCCCTCATCGCCCTTGCTGTGCTCACAAAGGGCCTGGTGGCAGCGGTGTTTATCGTCATTCCTGCTATCGGATACCTGGCGCTGACGGGCGAGTGGCGGCGCTGGCGGGAACTGCGACTGGGCAAAGGAATTCTCATCTTCATTTTGGTGTGTGCTCCGTGGCACATCCTGGCAGGCGTCCGCAATCACGGATTCTTCTGGTTCTATTTCGTCAACGAGCAGTTCCTGCGCTTTTTGGGAGAACGCTACCCACACGACTACAATAAACTGCCGCCCGTCCTCTACTGGGGCCTGCATCTGGTCTGGCTGTTTCCCTGGAGCCTCTATTTTCCGCTGATCTTCCGCGACCTTAAGAGGGACATCGCGGCGGCGCGAAATCCATCGGCGCTTAACTTCGCAATCCGTACGCGGGCGCTCTGCTGGGTCTGGGCAGGCGTCGTGCTGGTTTTCTTTTCATTTTCGACCAACCAGGAATACTATACCTTTCCCGCTTATCTTCCCCTGCTGCTGCTAATCGCCGGGAGCCTGGCGCGCGATGAAAAACAGAAACGTTCAAGCCGATGGACGGTTGTCGGCAACGGGCTTTATGCTGCCGCAGGCCTGGCCGCGGGCGCTGTGCTGGTGGCCGCGCTGTGGGCTTCAAGAAACGTGCCGCCCGCCGCCGATCTAGGCGAATTGCTGGTCCATCGCGAGGTTGCCAATAACACGCTATCGATGTCAAAATTTTTCGATCTCACCACTTCGGCTTTTGCGGCGCTGCGCCTGCCGGCGGGACTGGCCGCCGCCGCGCTACTTATCGGACCGCTCGCGGCCCTTCTTCTGCGCCTCCGCAGGAAGCACCTGGCCGCCACCTGGGCCACGGGCCTTGCCACCGCGGTTTTCCTGATTGCGGCTCAACTCGCGTTTGTCCGGTTCGGGCCGTTTCTCTCTTCGAGCCGTCTGGCCGATGCGATCCGGAGCCGTGAAAAGCCGGGGGATATGGTGATGATCTATGGCGACCAGGCTTACGGGTCATCGCTGCTGTTCTACTTAAAGAGGCCGATTGATCTGGTGAATGGGCGGACGACTTCAATGTGGTTTGGCTCGACATTTCCTGACGCGCCGCACATCTTTTTGGATGATGGTGAGCTTGCCCGCGACTGGGGCGGCGAGCATAGGATATTTCTATTCGTTCCTCCAGGGCAGCTCGACACGGTAAATCAAGTTCTGCCCCAGCCTCGATATGTTGTCGCTGAAAGCTCCGGGAAAATTGTCTACAGCAACCAGCGGTGATCGCTGCTACACGGGACAACCTGCGTCGCTGGAATCCGTCGCGCCTGGACGGTTTTGAGGGACCATCCGCCCGCCAGCAACGAGCCGATAGCGCTCTCCGCGCCAGTCAATCTCTGAACCCCAAAAGCTCCCGCACCACAGGATGAATCCAAGAAGGTCGCGAAGCGGATAGAGCCAGCAGTAGAGCGCGGAGTCGCGGTCGCGATTGACGCCCCATCCAACCACCAGCGCCTGGACCACGCGGTTGACAAATGCAATAGCTAGCAAGCCCAGCCCGAGCACCCAATTGCCGGACATCCATCCGGCAGCCAGGGCGAGCACGCCAAACGGCATAGCAAACGTCAGGCCCGTTCCAATATGGCCCAGACTTCGCGAAAATCGCGAGCTCTTCATCCAGCGAAGCTGGTGGAGCATGGAAGCCCGCGCAGAGCGGTTCAGAACGATGTGGTTAATCACATGGTGCGACAGCACCACCTTGCTGCCGGCTGCATGGGTTAAGGCGCCCATGACGAAATCGTCGGCACAGTAATCCCGCAAAACCCCAAAGCCGCCCCACCCCTCCAGCACGTCTTTCCGGATGACCATTGTGGGGCCAAGCGCGAACTTCATCCCTTCCAGTAGATTAGCCACGAGCACGCCGGAAGCTAATTCGATCGACATGCCGAGCGCTTCGAGAAGCGACCAGAAGCCCCCGGTCGAAACTCCGCGATAGAGACAAGTAACCATGCCGACCTCCGGATCAAGCATGGGCTTTACCACTTGTGCGAGGTAATCCGGTGCGACGCGCACGTCGCTGTCGGTGATGAACAGCGTCGAATGGTTGGCCAGCGGCACCATCTTCTCCATCAGGCATACCTTGGCGTTCGGGTAGCCCGGATGGCCAGAGAGAACGGTCTGAGTTGAAACGTGCGCGTACTTCTTACTGAGGGATTCGACGATGGCGAGCGCCGGGTCTGACCGAACCCGCGCGCCAAAGATAAGTTCGTAATCCGGATAATCCTGGCGGAAAAAGCTTTCCAGACATTCTTCGAGCAAGGGCTCGGTGCCGTGCAAGGCCTTCAAAACGCTCACCGGCGGCAGGGCTGCCTTCCCCTCTGTTGGAACCGAGTAAAGCTGGGCCGAAATCCGAAAGCGCACAGAAGCGACCACCACCAGAACAAGGTAAATGCTGGCAGCGGACAGCCCGACACCGGCGATGATGAATAGAACGTGTTCAATCATGCGCCACACAACGACAATGCGCCTGAAATATCATAAGGCAAGGAGTGTAAATCGAGCCAAGATACCAGGAATGGTCGCGCTGTAAGGCAGGAAACGCAGCGCTTAGTGTTTACTGGGCGCAGGACTCAGCCGGCCCTTGCGGATATAGAACGCGTTGCCGCGCCACTCGATGCGCCGTTTGGAAAAGCTGGCGGCCAGGATGAAGAATGCGAGCGCATCCCAGACAGGCACCAGCCACCATTTCCTGCTCAGCAGTGGATCTTTCAGGCCCCACACGCCCACAGTCCAGGCGACAGCCATCCGAAGCATCAGGTACGCTGACCAAAATCCCGCTGTTGCCTCCCATGTGTGGTGCACCAGGGTGGCCGCAATGATCCACGGCAGCGCCTGGGTAAGCAGCCTGCCCAATTGGCCCCACGGCCGCGAATTGGTTACTCCAACGGCCCAGCGAAGCTGGTGTCTGATTGCGTCGAACAGCCCTTGCGATGGAGAAATGCTTGCAACTGTGTAAGGGATCAACTCGACTTCGTGACCCACATCAGCGATCCGGCGCCCCAGTTCAAAATCATCGGAAAAGCAATCCGCAATGGCCTCGAATCCGCCCAGTTCTTCGAGGCGCTCGGCGGTTACGGCGATGCTTGCGCCCAGCGCAAATTTCACGCCTTCCAACTGCCGGGCCACGACCACGCCGGCCATAAAGTCGGAAGTGAGGCCGACGGCCTCGATCTCAGAAGGCAGTTTGGGTTCCGGCTGCATGCGGTACATGCAGGTGACAGCGCCGACGTTCGGGTTCCGAAACGGGTTGACAATGGCCCGCAGATAATCGGGTTCAACCCGAATGTCGCTGTCACTCAGCACCAGGACCGGGTAGCGGGCTTCGTGCGACAGCCGGCACAATTGGCGCACCTTGCGGTTCCAGCCCTTCCACGGAGAACCAACAAAGAGGCGGATGGCCCGGCTGGGGTAATCCTCGATGAGCCTCCGGATGACAGGGATAACGGGGTCATCGACGTCCATCACTCCGAAGAGTATTTCGTATTCGGGGTAATCGAGATTGCAGAAGCTGGCGAAGTTCTCGTAGCATTCGCGGTCCATCCCCTTGACAGGTTTCAGGATGCTGACCGGCGGGCAGAAGTCAGGATGGCGATCGACAGGACGGCGGAAATACCTCCAGGCGCTGAAGAGCGCGGCCAGATAGTAAAGCAGTGAAACGATAGCGCCAACTGAAACAACCCATTCCACCAGGTGAAAGTGCGCATGCATTGCCTTCGTCCTATGTTTTCAGATGCAAACCAGAGCTACTCCGATACAGACGATGATGACGCCGGTCCACCTCTCCCGGTTTACATACTCGCCCAGTAGAAATTTAGCGCCCAGAGCGCCAACCGCGTAACTCGCAGCCGTAGCTGGAACCACCAGGCTCACGTTGGCCCACGAAAGAAGCGCCAGCAGCGAAAAAAACGCCACGGCCATCAGGCCCATTCCGATCCACAGCCACTTCACTCTGAGAGCCCGGCCGAGAAACCGCAACACGCTGAGCGGGGTGAAGCTCTTGACGTCGCCAACGGTTTTCATGGCGAGAGAAAGGGAAATATCGCCCATCTGTCCCGCCACCACAATAATCGCGATAAATAGGGCTGTGCGACCCGTCATGAATTATGACTTGTGCTGGGGTGCGTCCTGCCAACCACGAAAACGCCTACGCAGATCAGGCCAACGCCGATCCAACGTGTGGGCGGGACATGCTCTCCCAGAAAGAAGTATCCCATCAGGGCCACCAAAACATAGCCAATCGCCGAGGCAGGCGAAACGTAGCTGAAGTCCGCCCAGGAAAGCACAAGCATGTAGCTCACCAGGAAGAGCATCAGGAGGGCAATAGCCAACCAGATGGTCCCACTGCCAAACGCTCTGGCAAAAAAAGCGATTGCGCTCCCCAGAAACCAGTGCTGGGGTTCACCCAGCCGTTTCATACCCCGGCTCAGCAGGACATCACCCGATGACCCAAAGGTGACCATAAACGCCAGCAGGATGAGGGTCTTGCCTCGCTGGCTTTTCAATTCAGACATGAGCTTTCATAGCCCAAAAATCAAGTGTTCGATGGAGGTTCGGAGGCCAGATCGATCGCTGGCACGCTGATGGAGGTTGTTTTAAAGGGGCCATTGCGGGCAAAGTTGAGCCGCTCGCTTCGCAACCGGAGAAACTCGACGCCTTCATGGTACAGGCGCTTCCGCTCATCTTTGTCCCACAGCGCCTTGCGCACGATTCGCCACACCACGCGTGGCCTGAAGTAATACTCATCATAAAAACGGTTGACGGCGTCCATCATCTGCGCGGTGGTCAGGCCCGGATACTGGATGTGCGGCAATTGGTGGCCGCTGGTGTCGGACATGGGAAGACTCACCAGGTGGCCGGCTTGCAACAACTGGTTGTACATCTCCGTCCCCGGGTAGCCGTGCGCGAGGGAAACCTGGATGGTTTCCGAGTCGAGTTCCCTGGCAAAATCGATGGTGCGCTGAATGGTTTCCGGGGTCTCACCCGGCAATCCGATGATGAAGTCAGCGTGGATTGCGATGCCGAGCTTCTTACAGTTTTTCGCAAACCTGCGGCCCATTTCCGCCGTTGCGCCCTTCTTGATGTTCTTCAGGATCTGGTCATCACCGGATTCGAAGCCCACAATTAAGAGGCGGGCGCCTCCGTCAGCCATGGCTTTCAGCGTCTCGTAGTCGCTGTGGACGCGGGCCGTGCAGGACCACCTGAAGCCCAACGGCTTGAACTTCTTTGAAAGTTCGATGACACGGTCTTTGCGGATATTGAAAGTATCGTCATCGAAGAAAAACTCCTTTGCCTGCGGGAATAGCTTAAGCGCCTGCCGGATTTCCGTCGCGACGTTATCTACCGAACGTGTGCGCCACGCGTGGCCGGAAAGGGTCTGCGGCCACAGACAGAAGGTGCAAAGGGCGGGACAGCCGCGTGAAGAATAGAAAGAGACGAAGGGATGAAGCAGAAACGGAACGTTGTAATTCTCAATGGTCAGGTTGCGCTTGTAAACCTCTGTGGCGAACGGCAGGCGGTCCAGGTCTTCGGTCTGCAGTTCCTTTCGCGGCGGGTTGTGGATGATTTTTCCATCCTTGCGATAACTCGCACCGGGAATTTCGCTGAGCGGCTTACCCTGCGCAAACTCCACTACTGCATAATCAAATTCGCCGCGCACAATAAAATCGATATCGTCGCTGGCCATTAAACTCTGATCGGGCTTCACCTGCACCGGCGGCCCCACAAAAGCTATCTGAAGGCTCGGCTTCGCCTCTTTCATCCGGCGGGCAAGCTCGAGGTCGTTCTCGAAACCGACAGCGGACGTGAAAAGGACGACGAATTCATAGTCCCTGGCGATTTCGACGGTCTGCTGAGGAGTGACTTTGTGCGGAGGAGCATCGAGCAGGCGGCTGCCGGGCAGCATTCCCGCGGGATAGGTGAGCCAGACGGGATACCAATACGACTCAATCTCGCGTGTTGCGGGCCACCTCGAACTTGCGCCCCCATCAAACTTCTCGAAACTCGGAGGATTCAGCAACAGCGTCTTCAAAACAGACACCATACAGACTCCCTTCTATTGCATCCCGATGCTACGAGGCTGTCTAACTCCCACCACGCATTGTACCCGAAAGGCTATAACTTCTTTTGAATTTACTTTGCTGTAAAACGGGGTCCTATCCGCAAACGTCCCGCCTACGATTCTAACGCCTTGCACCGAAACTGGCTACCCACTTGTGACGCGCCACCGATTTCAGCCATCCGCCTGTATGGCTAATTCGCACCCAGGCGCTTGAGAGCGTCGCGGGCCGCCTGATTGTCAGGGCTCAGCCGGAGAGCCGACCGGTATTGCTCGATCGCCTGCTCCTTCCGCCCCCACATTTCATAGATGCGCCCCAGCCAGTCATGCGCCGCCGCGTGCGGCGGAAAATCGTCGCGCCGCGGAGTTCCGGCCAGGTACGCCTTCAGGTCCTGCTCCGCCCCTTCGAGGTCACTGCGCTTCATAACGCTGGCCACGGCGCTGTAGTAATTCACGCGCGGATCTTTGGGTACGATCGAAGCCACCGCCCGGACAGCGGCATCCACTTGCGCCGGCTTCTGATCAGCCTCGTAAAAGTCCGCAATCTGAAAGTAGGCATCAGCCTGCTGCGGTCGCGCTTTCAGGACCTTTCCATACTCCTTATCGGCCAAGTCCGGCCTGTTCAAGTCACGCCAATAGATGCCGCGCGCGAGATTGCCTTCTGTGGCGTCACGGGAAGCAATGGCTTGCACCTGGTCCTCGGCTTTATCCCTGCTCCCACCCAGTATCCACGGAGCCTGAAGATAGAACTCCATTAAATCGCGCCGGGCGGCAAGGTTGTCGGGATCCAGATGGATGGCTCTCTGATATTCCACCTTTGCCTTTCGGGCAAGCCAGAAGCTACGATCCGTATCGGCTTTCATGCCGTAAGAGCGCGCCAACCAGAAGTGCGATTCTGAGCAGTCGGGAGACAAATTAACGGCGCGTTCGCCGAAGGCCACTGCCTTGTCATAATTGCCCAGATCCAGGAAGGAACGCGCCAGCCACAGCGTGGCTTGGGCATCCTTGGGATTGTTTGCCACGTGTCGCTGGAGAACCAAGGCCGCCTCGGCATACTTCCCCGCGTCCAGGTCATTAGCAATTGCCGGGCGAGCGGGGCAGGGGCTGGTCGAGGAGTGACCTGAAGCCCATCCGCGCGCAAGCGCGCAAATACAGAGCAACGCCGCAAAAATTTTTATTTTCAAAGAATGCATAGTTAAAGGGTCGGCCGGTTTGGGCTAGGAAGTAACCTGAGGTAGGCCTCCGTTGTGGGAACAATCCATAATCGGGTTATTGTACCAAAAGTCTCGGCAAGATGTATAGACAGTAAATGCACGACAATCGAACCCCCTCGGAAATTTGATGCATCGTTTTATCAAACGGCTACATCAATCAATCTGGAGGTTAGATGCGCCGGGCGGCCAGGAAAGCAGTACCGAACCTCTGCTTATCTTGACGGTGCGGAAAGACCATGAGAGGATTATCTTTAGAGGGTATGTAGCAGGAAAGGATGATGTCAAAACAATGAACGTGGCTCCTCACGTTGAGAACTCTGTCCGCGCTGAACCAAGAACTTTGATGCTGTTACGACCCAGGGGCTTTTGCGCGGGTGTGATCCGCGCGATTGACGTTGTCCGCATGGTTCTCGACAAACTGGGACCTCCCGTTTATGTGCGCCGGGAGATTGTTCACAACCGCTACGTTGTGGACGAACTGGCCGGCCAGGGCGCCATATTCGTTGAAAATCTGGAAGAGGTGCCGACAGGAGCAGCGGTTATTTTCAGCGCGCATGGAGTCTCCCCTGCAGTGCGCGAAGAAGCGCGCGCCCGGCAGCTCCGCATCATTGACGCCACCTGCCCGCTGGTGACCAAGGTCCATCTGGAGGTGATCCGGTACGCCCGCGAAAAATACACCATTGTCCTTATTGGCCATCGCGACCACGATGAAATGATCGGCACGCTGGGGGAAGCCCCCGAGTCCATCCAGTTGATTTGCTCGGTGGAAGACGTGGAGGCGCTGGACCCACCCGATCCCAACCGGATTGTGTATTTGACGCAGACCACATTGAGTCTGGATGATACCGCGGAAATCGTCGAGCGGCTCAAATACCGATTTCCTGCCATTATCGGGCCGCCGGGACAGGATATATGCTACGCCACACAGAACCGGCAGATGGCCGTCAAGGCCATTGCCCCCAAGGCTGATGGAATCCTCGTGGTGGGAGCCCAGAATAGTTCCAATTCGAACCGGCTGGTGGAAGTTGCCCGGCGGGGAGGGACGATGGCCTACTTGATCGGCAACGCTGACGACATCCTTCCGGAATGGGTGAGCGGCCAGCGACGTATCGGTGTCACCGCAGGCGCGTCCACGCCGGAAGTGCTGGTTCGGCAGGTCGTCGACCGGCTGAAGGAATGGGGCTTTACGCGAGTAGAGGAAGTAGAGTGGATCGAAGAAGACGTCCGGTTTGCCCTGCCTGCGGAATTGAAGGTCTAAAGGCGCATAGTGAGTACGCGGGGTGTTCATGACACAGGAAGCGGGAGTTGAGCTCGAACCGTTCAAAAACGGCCGTGCGGTTGGAGCAGTGGATGCTGGCCTCGATCAGCGTGTACGACGGGCGGTTGACAGCGCGACCGAGCATCTGCTTTCCTTGCAATCGCCGGAGGGCTACTGGGTCGGCGAACTACAGGCTGACTCCACCCTGGAATCCGACTATATATTTTTTCTCTACGTGGCCGGCCAGTTTGCCCCGGGGCGCATCGCGAAGCTATCGAACTACATCCGCCGCAGACAGCTCCCGGATGGTGGATGGAATATCTATCAGGGCGGCCCTTCCGAGCTCAATGCCACTGTCAAAGCTTACGTCGCGCTCAAGCTGGCCGGTAACTCGCCTGAGGAGCCTCACATGGTGGCTGCCCGCCAGAGGATCCATGACCTCGGTGGGCTTGAAGAGACCAACTCGTACACGCGTTTTTACCTGGCGCTGGGTGGCGCCCTCGAATGGAAGCACGTGCCGGCAATTCCCCCGGAGTTAATGCTTTCGCCGTGCTGGTTCTTCTTCAACGTTTACTCCCTGTCATCGTGGACGCGGGCGATCGTGGTGCCGCTCACGATCCTTTATGCTCTGCGCCCGCCGTGGGGTTTGCCGGAGCACGCGCGCGTTGATGAGCTTTTTCGCAATCCCTCGAGACATATTCCGGTCTTTGACTGGGACCGAAAGATCATCACCTGGCGAAATCTGTTTCTGGCCATTGACCGTCTGTTCAAACTGCACGAATCCCTCCCCTGGAGACCTTTCCGCAAGATGGCGCTTGCGCGGGCGCAGAACTGGCTGCTGGAACACCTGGAGCGGAGCGAGGGGCTGGGGGCTATTTACCCGGCCATGCTCAACTCGCTCTTTGCCTTGCTGGCTATGGGGTATCCGGCTGACGATCCCCTAACGACACGTGAACTCGAACATCTGCGCGGCTTCGAGGTTGAAAAGGGCGACACGATCTCTCTTCAACCATGCCTCTCACCGGTCTGGGACACCGCAATTGCAATGTACTCGCTGGAGGAGGCGGGGCTGCCTTCAGATCATCCGGCCCTGGTCAATGCCGCGCGGTGGCTGCTCGATCGACAAATTGTCGGTCCCGGCGACTGGCAAGTTAAGAACCAGGACGCTCCTCCGGGAGGCTGGGCGTTTGAATTTCGGAATGATTTTTATCCCGACGTAGACGACGCCTCCTTTGTGATGATGGCGCTGCAACGGGTTGCCTACCCGGACAAGCTCCGGCTTGAGCATGCACTCCGGCGCGGATGCCGGTGGCTGGTCAGCATGCAGAACCGCGACGGCGGCTGGGGCGCCTTCGACCGCGACAACGATTGCGCAGTGCTTACGCGTGTGCCCTTTGCTGATCACAATGCCATGATTGATCCCTCAACTGCGGATGTCACCGCGCGGGTGCTGGAGTGCATCGCGCACCTAGGGTGGCCGGCTTCCCACCCCGTGGTGCAGCGCGCGCTCGACTATCTGCGGAAGGAGCAGACGGCAGAAGGCGCCTGGTACGGACGCTGGGGTGTGAACTACGTCTATGGAACCAGCGGTGTCCTGCGGATGCTGGAAGCGTTCGACCTAGGCAAGACCCCGGAAGCCCAGAAGGGGTCTGACTGGCTCTGTTCCGTTCAGAATCGAGGGGGTGGTTTTGGAGAATCATGCGCCTCCTACGACGATCCTTCCCTGAAGGGAAGAGGGCCCTGCACACCCTCGCAAACCGCATGGGGCTTGATCGGGTTGCTGGCAACCCGCAGCGTCGATGATCCGGCCGTCATCAATGCCGTGCAGTATCTGCTGGATGAACAAACCGAGGAGGGATTCTGGAAAGAAAGCGAGTTTACGGGGACCGGCTTCCCGAGTGTCTTCTATCTTCGTTACACCCTCTACCGCAATACCTTCCCACTTTATGCGTTGGCACACTATCAGAACCTCCGCCTCAAAAGGGAGCAGACGGACTCCATTAGCGTTTCGCCAGCCGAATTCGAGCGGCATAATGGAAATGGAAAGAAAAACGGGAGGAATTGATGAGATTTCCGCTCAGTTTGACGGCAAATCTGAGTACCTACATAGCTGGAAAGAGACTTCATCGCGTTGATAAATTTCCTTTGGTCATGATGCTGGAACCGCTGCATGCCTGCAATCTAACCTGCACGGGATGTGGACGCATTCGAGAATACAAAGATACCATCCGCGACAAGCTGACCGTCGAGCAGTGCCTCAACGCAGTGGATGAGTGCGGCGCACCTGTCGTTTCCATTTGCGGCGGCGAGCCGATGATCTATCCTGACCTGCCGCGCCTGGTGAGTGAGATCCTGGACCGCAAAAAAAACATCTACCTGTGCACCAACGGGATGTTCATTCGAAAGCGTCTTCAGGATTACAAGCCCACCTCACGGATGTTCTTCAACATCCATCTGGACGGCATGGAGGCTACTCACGACCTCTGCGTGGAACGCAAAGGGGTCTTCCGCGAGGCCGTCGCGGCCATCAAGTTCGCCAAAGACCGCGGCTTCCAGGTGTGTACCAACACAACTATTTACAAGCAGACTGACCTGAACGAGATCGCAGAGCTGTTCGAATTCCTGCGGGGCCTCGGTGTGGACGGGCACATGCTTTCACCGGCCTATTCCTATCTTGCTGTCCAGACCAAAGAAATCTTCATGTCTCGCCAGGAAATTCATGCCAAGTTTCGCGAGGCCAGCCGGCTGTTGGAAAAATATTGCGTGATGACTTCGCCAATCTATCTGGAATATCTACGCGGCGAGCGCGAACTGGAATGTACGGCCTGGGGCAATCCTACTTACAATCCGCGCGGCTGGAAGGGGCCGTGCTACCTGATCACTGACGGGCATTACGCCACCTTCAAGGAGTTTATGGAATCCACGCCCTGGGAAAACTACGGCCCAGGGAAGGATCCTCGATGCGAACACTGTATGGTCCACGTGGGCTTTGAACCTTCCGCGGTGCTGGGCGCCAACCGCAACTTCCCCGATACCTGGAAACTCCTCAGATGGCAGCTTACAAAACCGAAGGGCGGACACAACAGCAACAGTGCCCTTTACGCGAATGGATGACCGGGATGACTTCTCTTGTAACAGGGGCAAGCGGATTTGTGGGCAGCCACGTAGCGCGGATGCTGGCTGATCGTGGCGATCAGGTCCGCGTTCTGGTGCGGCCGCAAAGCAGCCTTTTCGCGCTTGAAGGAGTACCGGTAGAAACGGTCTTCGGCGACCTGCGAGATGCCAGCTCGCTGGGCGCTGCTGTCGAAGGCGTCGATCGAGTCTTTCATGTTGCAGCCGATTATCGGCTGGGCGCTACCCGTCCTCAGGAAATCTACGATTCCAACGTAACCGGCACGCGAAATCTGCTGGAAACAGCAGGCAGGGAGAAGGTTCAGCGAATTATCGTTACGAGCAGCATCGCCACCATTGCGGTGGACCGCGGCTTGACCTTGCCGAACGAGGCAACTGAGGCGCGCGTCGAGGAGATGATTGGTCATTACAAGCGCTCAAAATTCCTCGCCGAGAAGGAAGCGCTGAAGGCGGCACGCGAAGGCATGCCGGTGGTGATTGTCAACCCCACCACTCCGGTCGGTCCGGGTGACTGGAAGCCGACGCCGACTGGACGCATTATCGTGGACTTTCTAAACGGCAGGATTCCGGCATACGTGGAAACCGGTCTCAACTGGGTACCGGTTGAAGATGTTGCGGTTGGGCACTGGCTGGCCGCGGAGCGCGGGCGCGTCGGCGAGCGGTACATCCTCGGCGGCCGCAACATGCTGCTGAAAGAAGTTCTCGACATCCTGGCGCGAATCAGCGGACGCACCAGCCCTCGCCTTCGCCTGCCGCATTCTGTCGCCATGGCAGCAGGTTACGCTGACCACATCTTTTCACGCATCGTTAACCGTCCGCCACGAATCCCGCTGGAGGGGGTTCGGATGGCCCGGCACAAGATGTTCGTGGACTGCTCAAAAGCTTCCGCCGAGCTTGGTTTCAAGGCTGGCCCGGTGGAGGCCGCACTGGAAAGGGCAGTCGCTTGGTACCTACAGCGCGGTTACGCCAACAATAACCATCCTGCGACAAGCTTCGAACGGGCGGCATTAGCAAGCCGTGAACGGAAATGAAAATTCTAGCGACATTTGCGGTGGAGTGGGAATTTAAACCCTGGCGTCGCCTGGGAAAATTTCAACCAACTCGCGGCAACGGTCGGGTCTTTTTTGCACAAGCGGCCGGGAATGAGATCACGGTCGTCCTCACCGGAATCGGAGCGGCGAACGCGGCGCGGGCCATCAGAAGTTTGGTCGATTACCAGCCGGACATCTGTATCGCGTCGGGACTGGCAGGCGGACTGAAACCCAAACACCGCTCGGGAGAAATTCTGGCTGCAAGGAGAGTCCGAGCAGAAAGCGCCAGAATCTCATACGAAAGTGCCGAGGCTCTTTTCAGCGCTGCCGTTGAGTGCGGAGCAAAACCGGTGGACCAATTTATTTCCAGCGGGCATGTGATTCGTACGGCGCAGGAGAAATTCTGCCTCGGAGTTGCAGCGGACGCAGTTGAGATGGAAACTTGTGCCGTGATGAAGGAAATGCATGCGCTGGGCGTGCCCTGCGTCGCCGTCCGAGCCATCGCCGATCCCGCGGGCATGGACATACCTTGCGACTTTGACCGCGCTATGGATGACTCGGGACACATCCGGATTGTCCAGGTCTTGAGTCAGGTTGCTGGTGATCCGCGACGAGTCTGGCCGCTCGCGCAGTTGGGCTTGAGAAGTACGCGCGCCGCCACAGCGCTTGCCCGATACCTTGAGGGTTTCACAACCTGGTTGGCCGGACATATAGAGATAACGGACCTGAGCGTCCAAACAATCAGCCAATGACAACCACCAGAACAGAAGCCGGAGCAGCGTCGGGGGTCCAGCAGCAGACCAAGCGGATGTGGGCTGGAGTCTACCGCGGACAGGGTCGGGTGGTTACTGAGGAGGTTCCCCTGCCGGAGATTGGGGCCGGCGAGGTGCTGGTGCGAGTCCGCGCCTGTGGCATTTGCGGGACTGATATTAAGAAGATCAAGCACGGATTTCTGCCTCCGCCGCAGATATTCGGTCACGAAATTGCCGGAACGGTCGAGGCTGTTGGCGACGGGGTGCGCCAGTGGCGGCCCGGCGACCGCGTGCTGACCTTCCATCACATCCCCTGCGGCGATTGCTTCTATTGCGCTCGGAAGCTCTATTCACAGTGCCCCACCTACAAGAAGGTGGGAGTCACCAGCGGCTTCCGCCCCAGTGGCGGTGGCTTTGCGGAATACGTCCGTGTCATGGATTGGATCGCCGAACGCGGGATGATCCGGATCCCGCCGGAGGTCAGCTTTGAGCAAGCCTCCTTTGTCGAGCCGGTCAACACGTGCCTGAAGGCCGTCTACAAGGCACGAATCGAGGCGCGCGATACTGTTCTGGTAGTGGGCCAGGGGCCTATCGGCATGCTGCTGATGATGTTGGCCCGCATCTGCGGCGGGAGCAGAGTGATGACGAGCGATCCGATGCCCGCGCGCTGCCGGAAGAGCGTGGAACTCGGAGCTGAGGAGGCCTTTGATCCTGCGGGCGTGGACCTGGTTGAAGCCATTCGCGCTCGGACTTCCGGCCGTGGTGCGGATGTCGTGCTGGTTGCCGCGCCCCAGCGTGAACTCCTGGAGCAGGCGCTGACGCTTACCCGTCCCGGAGGCCGTGTCCTGCTTTTTGCATATAACGATCCGCTGCTGCGCGTTGAATTCCCTGCCGCCACAGTGGGTATCGACGAAAAGGAAATTCTCGGCAGTTATAGCGCTTCATACGATCTGCAGCAAGAATCCGCCCGGTTGATTTTTGAACGCGTCCTTCCGGTGGAGAAGTTAATTTCTCACCGGCTCCCACTTTCTGAAATCGAGCAGGCTATACATCTGGCAGCTCATCCTACTGAGGAGTCTCTTAAAATCATAGTGGTGCCTTAATGGAAACTGATCTCAACGGCGAGATGAACGCCGCGGTGTTGTACGGTCGCGAAGACCTGAAAATTGAACGAATTCCGATACCAACCTTCACTCCTGACGAAGTCCTGGTGCGGGTGAAGGTGGCCCTGACATGCGGAACCGACCTGAAAGTCTGGCGGCAAGGTTATCACGCCAGGATGATTGTGCCTCCGGCCGTTTTTGGACATGAACTCTCCGGAATTGTGGAAGCGGTTGGAAGCGATGTGGATAACGGGCTAAAGCCCGGCGCCTGGGTGGTGCCTGCGAATTCTGCCCCCTGCAATAAATGCATCTTCTGCCGCAAGGGCCAGTCGAACCTGTGCAATTCGCTTCTGTTTAACAATGGCGCCTACGCTGAGTACATCCGGATTCCAGGCCGAATCGTCCGTGAGAATACTCTCGAAATTCCTCCCCATGTTCCCTTTCGAGACGCCGCTTTGGTGGAACCGCTTGCCTGCATCCTGCGCGGCATTGAAGAAACAGGGATTCAAGCCGGCGATACCACAGTTATTGTGGGATGCGGGCCCATCGGGCTGAAGTTCATCCGAGTTCTGTCCGTCCGCGGCGTGAGGGTGATCGCCCTCGGCAAGAGGAAGAGCCAGACTCGTACTGCGGAACAACTGGGTGCCTATGCCGCATTTGACGTTTCACGGATGGACAACCCCGTTTCTGCGGTGCGCCAGCTTACCGAAGGAGGCCTTGGCGCCGACTCGGTAATTGAGGCAGTGGGAATCCCACAGACCTGGCAATGGGCCGTGCAGATGGTGCGGCGCGGCGGCACGGTCAACCTGTTCGGAGGGTGCCCGCGCGGCAGCCAGGTGCAATTTGACCCGTCGCTGCTTCACTACTCAGAAATCACCATACGGTCGACCTTTCATCACACTCCGCAATTCGTTCGCAAGGCCCTCGATGCCGTGGCAAAAGGGGAAATCCGAGCCTCAGACTTTGTGACGGGCGACATCCCGCTGGATGAATTGCCTGATTTCTTCCAAAAAATGAAGCACCGGAATGGCGAATTAAAGATGGCGGTCATCCCGTGATCTCCCGCCAGATTTAACGGAAAAGTTACTACACCACTGTACATTCAAAGCCGACTGCCCAAGAACATTACACGCACGTGGGCTATTGCTCCAAGGTTGCAGCTCGCCCTGATAATGTTCGCTATGGCGTCGTAAATCCATTTAAATCCTGCCGCTTACCCGTTTTGCCAGCCCGCCGCGCCCTTGCAATCGGTTGCACATGCCCACTTTTCAGATACCTTACTGATCATCTGGAGCTTGCCGAAAACGGATTCAGGATATATCCTAGGACGTAAGTTTTGAAAGGCCACCGCTATGGGAGGCAGCCGGGAGGGGGTTCCGCGCAGTGAAGGGCTGGGTGAGGTACGTGTGCCTGGTTACATCATGAGCGCGAGTGAAGACTCCGTACTTCGAAAGGATGTGAACATGACCCCACTCCGCAGGAACTTTGAACACGCTGAGCAAGTGTGGCTGCTGGAATTGGCACGGCCTTTGTTGGTGCCGCTATTGCACCTACTCGAATTGTCCCTACTCCTCGTTCTGGCTAGTAGCTGTCTCTACGCGCAAGCTGCCGCGGAATATGGTGGGGCTACCTCAGGTATGGCCGCCAGCATCAGCAGAACCAATCTGATGAAGAATGTCACTGTTCCTGACATGAGCGCGAACGGCGACAAGTCGGTTATCATGAGCCAGCCGATGAAGACTGCCGGCGCCAACCCAAAATACATCTTCGACTCCATGAAACAGGGCTCGGTGGCCGAAAACCGCAAGGCGCTGGAAGTGCAGGCGGGCAAGAACGCGGCCAAGCTCATGCTCCGTTCGACGCCCACTCATGCTGACGTGAAGATTGACGGTAAACCGGTCGGCAAGACTCCGATCCTGCTGGTTCTGTCTCCCGGCCAATATGATGTAGCGATGAACGGACCGCGAATGGACCACGCAGAGCAGAACATCGATCTGCTGCCGAATGAAACACGAGAGTTCCTGCTGCCTCTCAAACAGCTTTACCCGACTACGGTCAAGATTCAACTGCACTGAAAGCGCGGAGTAATTTGCAGGGAGTTTGCCATGGGCGGTCCAGTATTTGACAGGCAGGTATTTGTAAAAAAGACGGAGCCGAAAGCTCCTCTGTCAAGATCCCCGTTGCCGGGAGGCATGGTGCTCTTGCTGGTTGCGGCGCTGTCTGCTTTTGCCACCTACCGGTACGTGAAAGCCGGCGGCAAGGATCCTTCAAACCCCGCGGACAAAGCCCAAATCGCCGAACTGCAGACCAAGCTGAGGGTGGCGCAGGACCGCGTGAACGAACTTGAGAAGCGGAGACACGCCGCGCCTGCCAGACGAGCCCCTGTCAAAAGCATCGCCAACACCACCAAAGCGGCGCCCTCCGAGAGCAGATTGCTGGCTGCGTCGGCAGCGCGACCTACCGGTCACTTTCGCGGTGAACCGCTCGCCGGCAACGTGCATCATTCTACCACCGGCGGATCGCCCTCGGCCGCGCTTCCTGCTGCCGGACCTGCTTCGGAAAAGGCGCCAGACCCTGCGGCCAAAGCCCCGGCCACAAACGGCCAGGTATTGCCCGCCAAAGAACTGAATGCGATCCAGGGAAACCTTGCTGCCAGCCACGACGAATGGCGCGCAACGACGGACCGCCTGGGTAACGTGGTCGGCGAGCTCGACACGCAGCGCTCGGCAATCCAGCAGACGCAAAGCGGCGTGAACTACCTTCTTGAAAGAGCCCAACGATCCGATGTTCCCTTCAAGCTCGCAAAAGGATCCGGACTCCAGCGCATCGGCCCAATCCCGATGGAGCTGGAATCCACCAGTGTCAGAGAGCAGCATTACACCGTTCGCATGATGGTGGACGACAAGTCCGTTGTGTTGAAAGACCGCGCCCTGAATGAAATCGTGCAGTTCTACACTTCGCGAAGCAAGTATCCTCTTCGGCTGATCGTTTCACAGATTGGAAGAGGAGAGGTTTCAGGGACGCTGGCCATTCCAACAGAATTAACCCACCAGATGAGCAACACTCAGCTTCGAGAGAGGTAGGCAGAAGGCCTGGGCGCCGGACGCCCGCTATCTCGATTTCTTGCAGCTTGAATCCCTGGACACTTTCCGCCACCGTTCGAGTTAATCTCGCTTCCGCAGATCGCTTTCTCCCAAACTGCTGATCCTCCTTTGCCAATCTGGGTCTGTTCGCGCCGATTAAAACGGAGCGGCACGTCCGCCTTTCTCTTTGACTTCGGACCGCGGAATAGCCATAATCGCGGCCTTGGACCGATTCAGCATCCGTCGTATTGGCAATCAACTCTTGATTGCAATACACAAGCCTCAGGAGATTCCCGTGATGAGCGCGAGCAGCGTCCGAATACTAATTTTTGTTGCATGCTTTCTAAGCGCATTCCCTTCCACGAGCTCCAGTTCCAGGAAGTCAAATCCGGCCATCCTGCATCAGCACTGGACGAGCCAATGGATTGCGAGTCCCGGCAGTCCGCATCGCGAGTTCGGCGTTTACTATTTTCGAAAGGAGTTTTCAGTTGCGAGCCAGCCCGAGCACTTTGTCATTCATGTGAGCGCCGATAACCATTACCAGCTCTTCGTAAACGGTACGCGAGTCTCCACAGGCCCGGCGCGGGGCGACCTGTTCCACTGGCGGTACGAAACCCTCGACATCGCCAGCCATCTCCAGAGCGGACGCAACGTTATCGCCGCCATTGTCTGGAACTTTGCCGAGCTTGCTCCCATGGCCCAGATAAGTAATGAGACCGGTTTGATTGTGCAGGGCGACACCGCAGAGGAAGCAGCGGTGAATACCAACGCAAGCTGGAAAGTCCTGGAGAGCCAGGCCGTCCGGATGATTCCCGTCAACCGCAAGGCGATTCCCTTCTATATGGTGGTGGGCCCGGGGATTCGGCTGGACGCATCCCGCGTTCCCTGGGGATGGCAGGATGCGGGTTTTGACGACACAGCGTGGAAACCGGCGGCGGTGCTGGTGGAAGGAGGACCGCGCGGAATTCAGGACAGCCACTCCCCCTGGATGCTGGTGCCGCGAACCATCCCCATGATGGAAGAGAAACTTCAGCGCCTGGTGAGCGTCAGAAGGTCGCAGGGCGTCGAGATTCCGGACACGTTTCTGCAAGGGCATTCGCCGGTGACCATCCCGGCCAACACAACCGCCGCACTGCTTTTCGACCAGAGTTTTGAAACGACCGCCTATCCGGAACTCGTGGTCAGTGGCGGGAAAGGCTCGGTGATTACGCTGACCTATGCGGAGGCGTTGTGGAAGGGCCGCGAGAAAGGGGACCGGAACGACATTCAGGGCAAAAAGATGCTGGGGATGCAGGACCAGTTCCTTCCCGACGGCGGCCGGCGACGCATGTTCCGGACGCTCTGGTGGCGCACTTTCCGTTACCTGGAGCTTGCGATCACCACCGGCGACGAACCCCTCACGCTCGACGACCTTCGCGGGATCTTTACCGCGTATCCATTCACCGTAAATGCCAGCTTTGAGAGCGGAGACCCGACGCTCCAGAAGATGTGGAAGGTCGGCTGGCGCACCGCGCGGCTCTGCGCTCACACAACCTATATGGATTGCCCGTACTATGAGCGATTGCAGTACGGCGGCGACACGCGAATCCAGATATTGATCTCGCTTTACATGACGGGCGACGACCGCCTGGCGAAGAATGCCATCGAACTGCTGAACGAGTCGCGCATTCCTGAAGGCATCACGCAAAGCCGTTATCCTTCGCGCCTGCCGCAATTCATTCCTCCGTTTTCGCTCTTCTGGATCGGCATGATGCACGACGTCTGGTGGTATCACGGCGACACGGCATTTCTCGAGCAGTATCTTCCGGGCATGAGGGACGTCCTCGGGTGGTTCGAACGCCGGATGAGCCCGTCCGGTTTGCTGGGGCGGCTGGAGTGGTGGAACTTTGTTGACTGGACTCCGCAATTCAACGATGGCGTGCCTCCCCAGGAAGCGGACGGGCAATCGTCAATCCTCACGCTGCAATTTGTCGCGGCGCTTCAAGATGCCGCCGACCTGGAATCAAGTCTCGGCAACAAGTCCTTCGCAGAACAGGACCGCGCTCTGGCGGCAAAAATTGCGCGCGCTGTTTACGACAAGTGCTGGGACCCGGCACGCGGCCTGCTCGCTGATACTCCCGCGCACAAGAACTTTAGCCAGCATGCCAACATCCTCGGCGTCCTCACCAACGCCATCGCCGCCGAGCAACAGAAAGGCGTGATGCAGAAAGTTTTGACGGAGTCTGCACTGGCGCAGTGCTCATACTACTTTCGGTTCTACCTGTTCCGCGCCGTTAAGAAAGTCGGGCTGGGCGATGAGTATCTCAGCCTGCTAGGGCCGTGGCGGCAGATGCTCGATCTCGGCCTGACCACCTGGGCAGAGGAACCTGAGCCCGTGCGGTCTGACTGCCACGCCTGGAGCGCCCATCCGAACTTCGATTTCCTCAACACGGTGGCCGGAATAGAACCAGCCGCACCGGGATTCCGCAAAGTTTTGATCGAGCCGCACCTGGGAACGCTCAACCATCTTGCGGCCACAGTTCCCGTGCCGCAGGGTCGCGTCGTCATCAAATACGAACGGCACAACGACCGCCTGACGGCTGACATTACGCTGCCTCAGGGCCTTACCGGCTGGCTTGCCTGGGGAGGACATAGGCTGGAACTGCACGCGGGCGAACAGCACATCGAGGCTTCAAAGTAACTGCCCAGGTTTGCCCGCTGTCCACTACGCCACGATGAGTAACACGGAAAGACTTGCCGCGACGGTCGCGAATGCGGGAATGATTCCGCGTTGCTCCAGATTTAGATTACTCGGGAGCGAGTGCCCTACTCCGCTGGCCGGACAGCGGCGGCCCTGGGGCCCTTGGGACCATCCTCGATCTCAAACTCCACCGTGTCACCTTCTTTTAACGTGTCGAAGTTAAGTCCCTGAAGGCTGCTGCGGTGAAAGAAAACCTCACGCCCTTCAGTCGACCGGATAAACCCAAAGCCGCGGTCCCGAACCACACGCTTGATTGTTCCTTGCATAGGTACCTCGCATTTCGACAGAGGGGTGGCTACCATAAAGGCAGGCATAGACGCATTTCATCAGTGGTGAATAGCGTTCGAAAAGAGTTTCCCTTTGTCGCATTGGCTTGAATGTATCAGCGCCTCCGTGCGTTTGTCAAACACACGAATTGTCTGACCTCAACTCGCAAAGCATGCCGCGCGCGGAGCTTGACTGAACGGCCCGGAAGTAGTGCTAAGTTTCGCTCCCACGCGGGAAATGTCGGCTCCTGATAACCTTCAGCAAGCATCGCTACTGATCTGCCGGCGTCCTTAGAATCCAGCGATTGTCGCGCAAAAATGCGCCCACCAGCATAACGTCCGCGCTGCCGCACACAATCTCGCGGCAGAAGGTCACGGGCAAAAGGATTTCGGGATCCCGGGTGGCCACATCCCGCAGCACCCGCCGCGCGTCACCGTGCCGCTTGCTCTGCCAAAGCACAAAAGCCTGGAGCGCCTGCATGGAAATCGAATGTGGATCAACGGCCAATGCCTGCGCACACTCCGCAAGCGATGCATCGTTCTGCCGCTCGCGCCAGTATGCCAGTGCCAGTACCCGATGGCCTTCCGCCGCCCCGGGATCGCGCGCCGCGAGAGCCTGGGCCTGCGCTATTGCGCCCTGCACGTCGCCCTGACGAAGCTGCATCAAGGCAAGTTCTTCCCCAGCCGGAAGAAAATCGGGCCGCGCCGCAACGATCTTGGTAAACAGCTCTTTGGCTCCGGCCGCATCGCCTGATCGCATCTGGAGCTTGCCAAGTTCGAATTGGCTCTGCCAGTCGCCTGGGTCGAGCGCCACCGCCTTTTTGAACAGGCCGATAGCCTGCCCGAGTTGCCTGGCTGCGAGGTAAACTTTGGCCAGGGCAGCGTAGGCGGCGCCGAGTTCAGGCGAGACGTGAATGGCCTGGTTAAAGTACTTTTCCGCCTGGCCGGGGTCCCGCTGCTCAAGGGAAATCTGCCCCAGCCCGAGATAAGCGGGGCCGCTGGACGCATTTTCTTCAAGGGCCTTTCTGTACTCGGCTTCAGATCGCACTTCATCGCCTGTGGCGGAATAGGCGCGCGCAAGGGCCACGTGCGCCTGGGCGCGTTCCGGGGCGGAGGAGGCAAGCGAGACTGAGCCCAACGCGTCGGCCTCGGCCTCTTTGTTCTTCCCTGCCTCGAGCTCAATTTCCGCAAGCTCCAGGCGCATGTTGAAGTCGCGCGGCTCAAGCGCCGAAGCCCTCTGAACCTGGCGTAATGCCATCGACCGCAAATCATCCGCACTGAGGCCCGTGGCTGCAACCCTCTCTGAAGGGCCGCTGTAGATCTCCCAGGCAAGCCGGCCGAGTTCAAAGTGCGCCTGGCCGCTGTCCGGCTCAAGCCTGGCAACCGTGCTCAACTCCTGCCAGGCGCGGGCAAGCGCTCCTTCTCGCCACAAGGCAATGCCAAGCCCTCGATGCGCCGCCGCCCAGTCCGGGAACGACTGGAGGGCTTTCTGATAGTCCGCTTCCGCGCCCGCAAAATCATTGCGCGCCAGCAGCCCGTTGGCCTCGTCGAGCAATGCCATGGCCTCGCGCGACGGCGGAGCACTGGCGGCGGATTGCGGCGGTCGAGCGCCGCTCTGCGGTTCCTGTCCGGCTCCGAAAATCGTCCCGGAAATTGCCACGCCGGCCAGCAGCAGGCATGCGCACACTCGGACGGAAAACACCACCCACCGCGTGCGCCGCACCGATAACAACATGGCGCTAGTCCGGCACGTGGATTTGTTCCGGGTTGTGAACGATGATTTCAGCTCGGCCATTGTAGGTTGTGATTTCGCCTGCGATCTCAACCCTTCTGCCTTCCAGCGATGCGAGATTTCCGAAGCGGGAACGGTCCGATGCAAAGATGACACTGCCAAAGGCGCAATCGCGGTAGTCCTGGCAAAAGTCCAGAAAGGTGCTGCCGGAGCGCGCCGTGTAAACGCGCAGCACTCGACCCTCGACGCAGGTATTTTCACCGGTATGAAGGCCGGCCTGCGGAATTTCAATACATCCTCTCTGCGAACTCTCCACGCTGCCGGCCCGGTTGTCGGCCTTCGCAGCGTGGCGCAGGCCGAGGCGATAAGCCGCCATCGAGATCAGAACAACGGCCGCGATGCCGACCACAGCCAAGATTGCAGTCTTCTTTCGAATCATGGCAACTCGTCGCGTGTTTGCGGACTAGAGAACTCGCGAGTCGTGTAAGCGTGCAAATCTATAGCCGCAACCGAATTCGCACTCGTCGAGTATAACAAAGGCCGCCCGCGAAGCACTGGACAACCGGAAGCAATCTAGGCACCGGCCGCTTCACGGAGCCGCGTGACAATGCCGCGCCAGCGGGGTTGCCGCGACAGCGCCGCCATATAGATATTCCGCCGGGAAGAGTCTCTACAGACGTTTCACTACTGGCGGCTGTGGCCGGTGGCTTCGGTCATCGGTCAAATTCGCGGTTTGAATTGGGGCGGAGGGGCCGGTTGGCTAGCGCTTCCGGGCAGGCTTCGCCTTGAAGTAGTTCTCCGGTTTGTTTTCGGTTTGTTTTTTCCACAGGCACGTGTTTTCAACAACTTCTCCGCTTTGTTTTCCGGTTTGTTCCGGTTTGTTTTTCGGGCCGATCCTTTGTTTTCAGCAACTTCTCCGCTTTGTTTTTGAAAAAAGGTATTCTTTTTGTTTTTTAATTCCCAGAAAACCCGCTGGAAAACTCACCTCCGTGGCAGAGGCGTTGATCGTTAAAGGTACCGGTGTTATCTGTCCCTCAGCACTCGTGGCCTATTTCCACGGAATACGGCTGTGATGCTTTTTAAGATATGAACCGCAGGCCGCGAGGAGTCTGCGCCGCCAGCTTTATGCGCCACAGAGAAGACTACCATACTAGCCCACAGAAGTCAAGCAGATTCGCGGGGCGGAGCCAGGAGTCAGGAGACGGATCTCCGTTTTCCCGGTTCGCGGTCCTTGTTATGCCTCGCAACACCAGGGGGTCGGACCTTCAGGTCCAACAAAAACCGCAGGTCAAAAAAAGACTGCTTCAGGGGGCTGGAAGCCCCGCTGGCTGGGTGGCGTCAAGGACTTCGGAGCTGAAGCTCCGACCTCCTAAAGAATAAAGGCAGGAGACAGAAGCAAGAAGCCAAGAGCCAGAATGCCCTGCCGGACACTCCGCCACTCATCCTGACTCCGCGAAAAGACAAATTTGGGGATGGCTTCAGCCGCTTCCCGAGATCGGCATGCCAGATCAGAGCTGATCGACAATCTGCTACTTCGGCGCTGGGCCTTCGGTCACCTGCACCAGATCGTCTGGGCGGACCCATTTGGCAAAGGCGTTCTGGACTTCCGGTGCGGTTATTTTGACGTAGCGCCGCGCCGACTGCACCGGCTCATCGAGCGGCAATCCCATCGAGGCGCGGTGGATAAGGCCGCCAGCGATGCTGCCCAGGCTCGACTCGGAAAGCGGAATGGCACGCAGCAGCATGGCCTTGGCCTGGCGCAGTTCGTCCGGGCTGACGGGTCGCGTCTGCAAATCCTTCAGGTTTCGGGCGATGATGGCGCGCGCCTTGGATACATTGGGGGGATCGCAGGCGTAGCGCACCTGGTAGATGGTGCGCGTTTTCCCAAAGTTGAATGACGAGCCGACGTAATAAACCAAGCCGGCGTTTTCGCGCAGGTCGCGATAGAGGCGCGTAGCGTAAAAGCCTCCGCCGAGAACGTGATTACCGACCTCAAGCGCGTAATAGTCCGGGCTGAAGCGGGTGAGCTTGAGTGTTTCGGCCAGCGTCACGTTGTCCTGGACGCGGCTCTTGTTCGGCACGTTGGTGGTGGCCGGAGAGTTGTTCGGAACTGTGGGAAGATCGGTGGGTGGCCTGGGGCCGGTGGCTTTCCAACCTCCAAAATATTTCTCGATCACCGCCTTTGCATCATCGGGTGTGACTTTGCCGATGACGACGATGGTGCTCAAATCCGGCCTGAAGACGTGCTGGTAGTAGGCCTTGAGGTCGTCGAGCTTAAGGCCGGAAACCGTTTCGGGCGTGGCGTGCCGCAGCGAGGGATCGGTGTCCGGAAACAGCGCAACCTGGACGGCGTGGCTGGTGAGGTATTCCGGGCTCTCGAGCTGCTGCGCCACCGTGGAGGCCAGTTGCTTTTGAGTAATGGCAAAGGCGCTCTCGGGCAGCGCGGGCTGCAGCTCGTTCTGGGCCAGCAACTCCACGCCCCGGTCGAGATGGCTGGCGAGCACGCTGAGCGAGAAATCGCTGCCTGCAGATTCATCGGCGCCAATATCGTCCAGGGCCTTCTGGAAGGCGACGCGGTCGAGGGCAGTGCTACCGTAGGAAAAAAGTTGTTCCAGTTCTTCGGCGGCGCCTTCCTGGCCCTTGGGCGTTTCAAGGTCGGCATTGCTCTTGATATGGCCGTACACGCTGACCGTGTCACTGATCGATTCCGGCTGCACAATCAGCTTGATGCCGTTGGGTAGCGTGCTCACCACAGGGTTGATGGTGGCCTTGGGAATGGAGAGTTTTTTGAGCGCCGCCTCAGCCCACTCAGGCAGCGCGACAGGCTTGGTCTGTTTGGGAGCTAAAGATTCCTTACCGCCGAATGATTGGGACGAGATCGGCTTGCCGGATACCTGCGGATTCAATACGGCGGTGATGGCTCTCGACTGCACCAGATACTTGCGGGCGACGCGGTTGACGTCTTCTACGGTGACCTTCTGAATGGCATCCACATCGTCCTGAGGCGACTCCCGGCCCTCCACCGCCACCGCATTCGACCACGCCATGGCCAGTCCTGAGACGGAATTCTTCTGGAACTCCACGCTGGCCAACTCGCGCCGCTTGGCCGCGGCCACAAGGTCTGCGGGCACGCCGTCCTTGAGATCACTCTCGAGGATCGCCCGCATCTGGTCGGCCAGTTGCGTCCCGGTGGTTTGATTGGTAAAGGCGCCAATGGCGTACCCAAGGCTTGCTTCAGGCAAAGGCTCCATCGAAAAGCCCGCGTAGAGCGCTTTGCCCTGAGGGACCAGAGCATAAAGGCTTCCGCGCTGGCTGCCGAGAACGTCGGCAAGTACTTCAGAGGCGGCAAAGTCCGGGCTGCTCGATCCGGGTAATCGGAAAGAGATCACTGAGATGCCGTAGGGCAGGTCCGTCTTCAGATCGAGCGTCTGAGCGTTGACCGGCTGGAATGAGAACGACGGCCTGGAAGGAAGTTCCTTCGAAGGAATGGCGCTGAAGAGGCCCTTCACTTTCGTCAGAGCTGGCTGCGGGTCGACATCCCCAACAATCACCAGGATGGCATTATTGGGCGCGTACCACTTGCTGTAGAACTCGTGAAGCATGGCGCCGGTGGTCTTGTCGAAGGACGGGCGTGAGCCGAGCGCGTCGTGCTCGTAAGGCGTTCCGCGAAACATGGCGGAGAGCAGCTTGGTATAGAAAACGTACTCGGGATTCGAGAGGTCCTGGGCCACCTCCTGCTCGATGGCGCCGCGTTCTTGCTTCCAAAGCTCGTCAGTGTCCAGAACTCCGCGCATGCGGATGGACGCGACGTGCAGGGCAACATCGAGATCGGCAACAGGCACGGTAAAGAAATACTGGGTGACGGTCTGCTGCGTGTCGGCGTCAAATTCCCCGCCCATGGCAGCGGCAATGTCCGCCAGTTGATTCGCGGAAAGATCGGGACTGCCGCGGAACATCATGTGCTCCTCAGCATGGGCCATGCCTGGAAAGTCTTCCGGAGCCTGGTCAGAGCCGACCTTGTAATTCATCACCGTGGTGACAACCGGCGCCAAAGTGTTGCGGACGATCACGACCCGCAGGCCGTTGGGCAGGGTGGCCCGGAGCACATCCTGGCTGCCGGCGGCATTTACACGCGCCGGTGCGGCGGCGAGCAGAAGAACCGTCGCGAATGCCATCAGAGGAACAGCGAAAGCGTAAAGTCTATGCCGCAGGTCAGACGCCCGAAATCCGCGTTGCCGTTCGCACGTTGCACAATGATCGAGTCGTGTCCGTTTCATACTTTTCAATCCCTCAGCTTGAGAGTTGCCTGGAATGTCAGGAATCCGGTTGGCGTGCGTTCAACCCGGGACCACCCGTATTCCTGTGGTTAGATGCACTGATTCAGGCCTTCGTCGCATCAGGCGGGCGCCTTGTTTGCTCTTCCATCCACGAGACGAGGCGCCGGTCCAGTGCTTCCCTTTACAAAATCCTACCGCTTTTGAGCCAATTTTTGATAAATTGACCCGCTTGCTGCCTGGAGCAAATTTTCGGGAAAAATCCCAGTTTCCTGGAACGAATCTCCGCAAAGGACTGCTGGAATGCCTGAACGAATAAGCCGCCGTTCTATCGCGCGAAGCCAAACTATCCGAGATGCGCAGCGGATTACGCTGCTTCAGATCGCAATTGTGCTGGCTGCCTCCTTGTTTTTAGCACAGTGTTCAAACCGGCAAGGCGAGAACGCGGGCGGTGAAAATTACAGCGGGTGGCGGGTGGTGGGCGGCACACAGGGCCACACTCATTACTCGGCGCTCGATGAGATCAATCGCGGCAACGTCGGCCAGCTCAAGGTGGCCTGGCAATACGACACCGGGGACGCGTTTAAGGACTCGGAGATGGAGTGCAATCCCATCGTCGTAAATGGCGTCCTGTATGCGACGTCTCCCAAGCTCCGTGTGTTTGCGCTCAACGCCGCCACGGGCAAACCGATCTGGAGTTTCAGCCCGCCCGAGACAGACTCTGTCCTGCATGCAATGCACTATCGCGGACTGACCTACTGGAGCGAAGGCAACGACGCGCGCATTTTCTTTGTTTTCGACCACGATCTATACGCACTCGACGCCAAAACCGGCAAGCCTGTTCCATCCTTCGGAGAGCAAGGGCACATCGATCTGCGCGTGGGGCTGGGACGCAATTCAGAAGACCTCTCGGTGAAGGATACGAGCCCCGGCGTCATCTACAAGGATCTCATCATCATGGGCACCAGCCTGCCCGAAGATCTGCCCTGCCCGCCCGGCGACATCCGCGCCTACGACGTGCGGACCGGCAAAATGCGCTGGACTTTCCATACCATTCCGCGCCCCGGCGAACCCGGTTACGAGACCTGGCCGAAGGACGCCTGGAAATACACCGGCGGGGCCAACAATTGGGCCGGAATGACCATTGATGCGAAACGCGGCCTGGTGTTTGTACCGACCGGCTCAGCCGCCTTCGACTTCTACGGTGCCGACCGCGTCGGCAACGATCTCTATGCAAACTGTCTGCTGGCGCTGGATGCCAATACGGGCCATCTGGTGTGGTATTTCCAGGCGGTGAAGCACGACCTGTGGGACCGCGATTTCCCATCCGCTCCGGTGCTGGTAACCGTGGAGCATGAAGGCCGGCGCGTGGACGCGGTGGCGCAGACCACCAAGTCGGGATATGTTTTCGTCTTTAATCGCGAAACCGGCAAGCCGCTGTTTCCGATTGAATACCGCAAGGCGTCTGCGTCCGATGTAGATGGAGAAAAGACAGCGGCAACCCAGGCGTTTCCGCTGCTGCCGCCGCCATTTGGAGAGCAGCAGTTTACGCCGGGGATGTTGACCAACCGCACGCCCGCGGCGCACAAGGCGGTGCTGGCGCAACTGCTCAAGCTTCGCTATGGAGGCCAGTTCATCCCTCCCAGCCGCGAAGGAACGGTGATCTTTCCGGGGTTTGACGGCGGAGGTGAATGGGGCGGGCCGGCATTCGATCCCACCACCGGCCTGCTGTATGTCAACGCCAATGTGATGGCGTGGATTCTGCGGCTGGTCCCGAGACCCAGAACGCGAGGACTGGTGAACGGGCGCGAGCTTTACCTGAGCAAGTGCTCGAATTGCCATAAAGCCAACCTGGCCGGAAGCCCACCGGAATTCCCTTCGCTTAAAAACATCGCGAAGAAGTACAACGAATCCCAGGTTGCCGACATCATCAGAAAGGGCGGCGGACGCATGCCGGCGTTTGCGCAAATTGGAGGACGACCGATTGAGGCCATCGCGACTTATCTAGTGACAGGAAAGCAAACCATGGCCAGGGCGGCCTGGGACGAGGCGCAAATGGGCCCCTGGCTGAAATACATGAGCGATGGTTACAACAAATTTCTCGATCCCGACGGATACCCCGCGGTAAAACCGCCCTGGGGGACGCTGACGGCCATCGATCTGAACAAGGGGAAATTTGCCTGGCAGATTCCTTTCGGGGAGTTTCCGGAACTGGTGAAGCAAGGGATTCGCAACACGGGCAGTGAGAACTACGGAGGTCCGCTGGTGACCGCGGGAGGCCTGCTGTTTATTGCCGCGACCGACCATGACAACAAGTTTCATGCGTTCGATAAAGCTACGGGAAAACTTCTGTGGGAAGCCACGCTGCCTGCTGCCGGTAACGCCACGCCCGCAACCTATCAAGTGGATGGGCGGCAGTACGTGGTGATCGCGGCCGGCGGGGGAAAATGGGGTGCGGCTTCCGGCGGGACGTACGTCGCGTATGCGCTGCCGAAATGACGGGCGAGAGGGTTTCCAGCAGCTGACAAGAGCCGCAGGCCGCGAGGGCCCGCGCTACGAAAAGGCCCCGTGAGCGCCCTCGCTGCCTATAGACCAATAACGACATACAAGTTATTCTAGAATCACGGGGTTCGATGGGAGCTCATAATGGGAAAACTACATGATCGGCTGGCGGAACAAGCGCCGGCTCTCCGTGAGAAAATTCGCAGCGTGGTGGCCGAGCATGGCAAGGCCGTGATATCCGAGGTGACGGTAAGCCAGGCTTTTGGCGGCATGCGGGGTGTGAAGGGGCTGGTGTGTGACACCTCGGTTGTGGGACCTGACAAAGGACTGGTGGTTAGAGGCATCCCGATCGGCGACCTGAAGACACGGCTGCCGGAAGAGATCTACTATCTGCTTTGCGCCGGCGAGCTTCCAGACGCCGAGGCGCTAGCCAGCCTCCAACAGGAGCTCCGACAGCGCGCCCAGGTTCCCTCATATGTCTGGAATGTTTTGAAAGCTTTGCCTGCGGATACCCACCCCATGGCCATGTTCAGCACGGCGATCCTTTCGATGGAGCGCGAGTCGATTTTCCGAAAAGAGTATTCAGAGGGAATGCAAAAGGCGGATTACTGGGAACCGGCTTTGGAAGATGCGCTCCTCCTGCTCGCGGTCCTTCCTGGAATTGCGGCGGGCATCTATCGGATTCATACCCGCAAGGGCGAGCCGCTGCCACCGAATCCCAGCCTCGACTGGGGAGCGGATTTCGCCTCAATGCTGGGCTTGCCCGACCCCACGGGAGGCTTCCGCGAGCTGATCCGCCTGTTCCTGACCCTGCACTGCGATCACGAAGGCGGGAACGTCAGCGCCTTCACCTGCCACACAGTCGGTTCAGCGCTGTCTGATCCCTTCTATGCGGTTTCGGCGGGCATGAATGGCCTTGCGGGGCCGCTTCATGGACTGGCCAATCAGGAGTGCCTGCATTTCGTTTTGGAGATTCGCAACAAGTACCACGGCGTGCCCACGGACGATCAGCTTCGCGACTATGTCTGGGAAACCCTGAACAGCGGCCATGTGATTCCGGGTTACGGCCACGCCGTGCTTCGCGTCACAGATCCCCGCTTTACCGCGCTTCATGAGTTTGGCGTTCGCGTCTGCCCCGATGACGTGATGTTTAAAATCGTGGACCGCCTGTTCCACATCACCCCGCAGGTGCTGAAGGAACAGGGCAAGGTGAAGGACCCCTGGCCGAACGTCGATGCTGTCTCAGGGTCCCTGCTTTACCTGTTTGGCCTCACGGAATTTCAGTACTACACGGTTCTGTTCGGAGTCTCGCGCGCGCTGGGAATGTGCTCGCAACTGGTTCTCAACCGCCTGGTCGGAACGCCGATTACGCGGCCCAAGTCCGTGAGCACCGAGTGGTTGATCAAAGCAGCGAATGGCGCGCGTGTGCCGGCAACGCAGAGTGGGTCGAAGTAAAGCCTCCGCGCCGGCACGCAAATGCAAATTACGCCGCTTCTTTCATTCGAAGGTGGACATCCACTGACTGCATGAAATCGCGCGGGGCGGCACACCGCTCCAGGTAATCGGCGGCGCCCATTTCCATCGCTTCCAGGTAGCAGTCGATGTCCAGTGTCCGCGCCACAACGATGACCGGCCGTTTGGGGTCGATTTCCAGCGCGCGCGCCACCACCTGACGCCCTTCAAACGCAGGGCTGCCCTGCGCAACCACGACCATATCAAAATTCTCCCGCGCCAGGCTGGCCAGCGCTTCCTCGTAGGACTCCGCTACCACAACTTCATGCCCCAAGGCCCGCAGCATGCCATAGTAATATCGCGCGTCGCTTGGGTCCCAAACGACAACGAGAGTCCTGAAACGGTGCTCCTGGTAAGCCACGTTGATCCGAGCTGGAGCGGCTTTAACGGCAATCGCCATAACTTCCTCCTCCAGGCAGCGCGCCCAGCAGGCGCCTTTTAATCGGCCCCGCCAGAAACTGCCTGCGCTTCACTCAGCTAATAAATAACACCTGGGCTTTCTTCGGAACAGTAGAAAAAATCAAGCTGAACAGTCGGTATTCTCTAACGATTGTTGGACGCCAGAACCTTGTGATTTGCCGGGCAGTTCGGCCTGAATCGCCCGCATCCGGGGACGGCTCTCTGCCGGCGGCCCCTCCGGGAACGCGATTTTTCTTGAATTCACAGGCGGAGATGTGGCACAAGAACGGACGTGCCGAGATCTTCAAATCCTGCCGGCCAGGGTGACACGATAAGCAGGAAAGCCTGAACCATGATCGCTGGGAGCCCACGTATGATGCTCTCTTTCTCGCCAGGTATGATGGCCAGGGTGTTCGCCTGTCTGTTGGCAGCAGAATCGCTGATCTTTGCAACCGGGCCTGCGCAATCCCGGGTGGCCGCCGGTCGCGCCGCGTTTGAAACCAATTGCGCCATTTGCCATGGAGCGGATGCCACGGGTGGCGAGAGGGGACCCAGCCTGATGGGCGCCGGGCGCTCGAAAGCACAGATCCTCAATACGATTCGCAAGGGAAAGGCTGGCGGCATGCCGGCGTTTCATCTTCCTCCAAAGGAAGAATCGGCAGTGGTCGATTTCGTCTATTCGCTCAATGCCGCAGCAGGAAGCAGCAGAATCGCCGGGAATGCAGCCGCTGGGAAGGCATACTTCTGGGGCAAAGGTGGTTGTGGCAACTGTCATATGATCTATGGCCGCGGCGGCGTGAAAGGGCCGGACCTCACTACGCCGGGCGGGAGGCTTACGCTTCGGAGACTCGAAAAGGCCTTGATCAGTCCGGGGGAAACGCCCGGATATCAGGTGGTCTCTGTCCAGTTGAAGGATGGCAGCGCATTGCGGGGTTTTGCCAGGAATGAAAGCAGCTACGACCTCCAGCTTCAGGATTTTGATGGGAATTTCCACTTTCTGCGGCAGGACGATATCATCCATATCGAACGCGACAAGATGCCGCTGATGCCGGCGGTCCATCTCAGCACGTCTGATCTGCACAACCTGCTGGCCTACTTAAGCAAGCCGACACCGCCGGAGCACCCTCCGGAGATTTCGCTGAGAGGAGCAGTGCCGGGACCCGGCGACTGGCCAACATACAACGGACAGCCCGGCGGCAATCGATACAGCACGCTCGATCAGATCAATACCGGAAACATCAGCCGGCTGGCGCCGCGATGGACTTTTCAACTCCCCGGCGCGCAAGGCCTTGAGACGACGCCGGTGGTGATCGGCGGCCTGATGATTGTGACGGCCCCGAATGAAGCTTATGCCCTCGACGCAGCCAGCGGGCGCGAGGTGTGGCATTACCGGCGCGCGGTCGCCGTAGGACAGGGCGCCGAGGCCGAGGCCGCCAATCGGGGTGTCGCAGTGCTTGGCGACAAGATTTTTATGGGAACACCGGACGCCCACCTGCTTGCGCTGAATTGGGTGACGGGAGGCCTGGTTTGGGACGTGAAGGTGGCCGACTATCGTGAGGAATTCAAGATTACGGCGGCCCCGCTTGTCGTGGGAGACCTGGTGATCACCGGAATAGGATTTGGCGACCTGGGCGCTCGCGGATTCGTTGCCGCCTACAAAGCGTCCACGGGGAAACAAGTCTGGCGATTTTACACCATGCCAGGCCCGGGCGATCCCATGGCAAAAACCTGGGTGGGCCGTGCCCTTCCTCATGGCGGCGCTGCCAC
Organism: Terriglobia bacterium; assembly: GCA_036278995.1. Lineage (GTDB taxonomy): Bacteria > Acidobacteriota > Terriglobia > UBA7540 > UBA7540 > SCRD01. The sequence continues at coordinate 94,417 of DASUJZ010000101.1, forward strand.
CTGGATGACCGGGACCTACGACCCTGAAGACGACCTTCTGATTTGGACCACGGGAAATCCCTGCCCCGACTTCAACGGCGATGAGCGCAAGGGTGACAACCTCTACTCGGATTCGGTGGTGGCGCTAAAACCCGAGACCGGCAAGCTGCAATGGTATTTCCAATTCACGCCGCACGACACCCACGATTGGGACGCCCAGGAAGCTCCTTTGCTGGTGGACGCCGAGTTCCATGGCCAGAAGCGTCATCTGCTGCTGCAGGCCAATCGCAACGGATTCTTCTATGTGCTCGACCGGACCACCGGCCAATTCCTGATGGGCAAGCCTTTCGTACACAAGCTGACATGGGCGCGCGGCATCGCGCCCGACAGCCGGCCGGATGTGCTGCCGGGGACCGCGCCAACACTGAAGGGCGTGAAGGTCTGCCCGTCGTCTGAAGGCGCAACAAACTGGATGTCGCCTGCCTGGAGCCCAGCCACAGACCTCTTCTATGTCCAAGCGCTTGAGAAGTGCAACATCTACTTCAAAGGCTCCGACGTATGGGTAAAAGGGAAGGAGTTCCGCGACCAGATCGCTCACGAGGTTCCCGGCGAACCAGGTGAAAAGTACGTACGCGCAATCGATATCCAAACCGGCAAGGTGGTTTGGGAAAGGCCGCAGGTGGGGCCCGCCAAAACCTGGGGAGGTTTGCTGGCCACGGCCGGGGGGTTGGTCTTGTTCTGCGATGACGGAGGCGCTTTTGCGGCTGTGGATGCTCGCACCGGCAAGTTGCTCTGGCATTTCAGCATGAGCGAACCCTGGCACGCCTCGCCCATGACTTACACGGCCGATGGCAAGCAATACATCGCCATAGCCACAGGGTCCGGCATTATGGCTTTTGGCCTGTGAACCAGAAGCTTCAGGTGTCATCTGACTGCGCTAACCACGAGTGTCGTGATACATAATGCCTACAGTCACGCTGACCGAAGCGAAGTATCCCCACAGTTCACCGAAACGAAATGCAGAGACCCTTCGCGGAGTTTACCCTGAGCCCGCTCAACATCGCTCAGGACCGTTCGCAAATCGAGGGCGAACGGGCTCAGGGTGACAGGCCAACGAGTGTTACACTCTGTTCTGTAGCACAACACTACTGCCGGTGAGCGCCGTTTGCAGTCAAAAAACACTCCAGCATATAATCAGGATTTTGAAGGAAGGCAGGGTTACATGAGCACAACGCCAGACAGCAAAGCAGAAGCCCGGAATGAAATCCTCGCCGCATTCAGCGAGCGTGTCCAGCAACAGACAGTACAGGTGGGAATTGTGGGGCTGGGATACGTCGGCCTGCCGATTGCCCTGCTTTTCTCGGGCAAGGGCATTTCGGCTACCGGCTTTGATATTGATTCAGCAAAGGTCAATCGCCTTCAGCAGGGCCGGAGCTACATCAAGCACATCCCCGAGGCAGATATCGCGGATGCTCTTCGCCGGGGGCATTTTAAAGCCACAACAAATTTCGCGGAACTCCGCGAGATGGACGCCATCATCATCTGCGTGCCGACTCCGCTCGACGACCATCGAGAGCCCGACCTCACGTATGTGGAGAAAACCGCCGAGTCCATCAGCGCGCACCTGCGCCCCGGCCAACTGGTGGTGCTTGAAAGCACCACGTATCCCGGAACCACTGAGGAAGTTGTCCTGCCCATTCTGGAGCGCTCCGGGCTGCGCTGCCCGGTTGTCCCTTACACCGTCGAAAATGGCGCGGCGGTGGGTGCAGATTCTCCCGACATCGATTTCCTGCTTGCCTTCTCTCCGGAACGCGAAGACCCCGGCAATCCAAACTTTAAGACGCACCAGATTCCCAAGGTAGTGGGAGGCGTCAATGCCGCCAGCGCCGCGGCGACCAAGCTGCTTTATGAAACGGCTTTTGACGGGATTATCATGGTCAGCTCATCCCGCGCGGCGGAAATGACCAAGCTGCTGGAAAATATCTATCGCAGCGTCAACATCGCCATGGTGAATGAACTGAAGTTGCTCTGCCAGCGCATGGGACTCGACATCTGGGAGATCATCGGCGCCGCCAAAAGCAAGCCGTTTGGGTTTTCGGCCTTTTATCCCGGGCCCGGCCTCGGGGGGCACTGCATTCCCATCGACCCCTTCTATCTCACCTGGAAGGCTCGTGAATACGAGTTTCCGACCCGCTTCATCGAGCTGGCCGGCGAAATCAACACCTCCATGCCTCATCACGTAATCGAGCGCCTCTCAGACGCTTTGAACAAGCGCAGCAAGTGTCTTTATGGCGCGCGCATCCTGGTGCTTGGCATTTCCTATAAGAAAGATGTTGATGACCTGCGGGAATCGCCGTCCCTCCGAATCATCGAGCTTCTTCAGGAGCGCGGCGCCACGGTTGATTACAACGATCCTTACTTTGAACGGCTTCACAAGATGCGCCAGTACGATCTGGGCCTTGAATCGGTTGCATTGACTGCGGAATCACTCGCGGGCTATGACGCAGTCCTCATCGCCACCGATCATTCATCCTACGACTACGGATTCATTGCGGCGAATGCCCAGCTTGTGGTTGACACGCGGAATGCCACCGGGAATCTGAGACAGCACAGAGAGAAGATTGTCCAGGCGTGATGGGCGTGCGCATTGCAAGGCGCCCATTTTCGGAAGGAAGGCGCTCTGAGGGTTTCTGCCGTCCGGCTAGAGTCTTCCAAACTTGAACCATGCGTCGATGATGTTGCTACCCGAATAGACCACGGTCCGCTCATCGATGCGGCGACTGGCGCGGCGCGGTTCCGGTCCCGTAGCTCCCGAGGTCGCGAACTCCACTTTTACTTCCACCGGACCCTCGACTCGATAAGGTTTGAATTCCGCCAGGCGCTGCATTGCGCGCTCAGACTTCTCGCGAATTAGTTCACAGGCGGCCGGGTGTGCGAGTGTGTAGCCAGCAGTTGAACTGACACCTGACTTGACTTCCGCGCATTCCGCCTGCGGAATTAACTCTCGAATCTCGATGCACGCCGCCGCATCACCCGCAAGCATGATGGCCGGAACGCCCATCTCGCCCGCCACCATGGCTCGAATTCCGATCTCGCCAACAAGCTGCCCATTCACCCACAGGTTTTGGATATTGAAAAGGAAGGAATGCGGCAGAATGCTGTCCTTCGCTCCGGCCATGGCGTGCTGGCCGATGAAGACGATGGCGCTGAAGGTGGCGTCAAATTCACGGATGGGAGGAACGGGCGAACCGATCAGCAGGCGCGCTTTTGGGTTGATGTCTGCGGCGGATAGCGACTCGCCGCCGTCATGGCCGTCCCAGACAATCACCTCCGTGGCGCCGCCGGCCATCAGTCCATCAACGGCCGCATTCACTTCGCCCGTCAGCAGCTTTTGCGATTCCTGCCAGCGCGCGCTTTTCAACGGATTGCACTGCTCGGCTGAATTGAATATCCCGTCCACCCCCTCCATGTCGGACATGATCAGGACCTTGCGACCGTTTCGCTCCGGCGGCGGGACTTCGGCAGCTTCGCTTGTGGAGTAAATCGCGCGGGCGGTGGCAACGCCTGCGCCAGTTGCTGCGCTCTTCTTAAAGAAATCTCGCCGGCTGATTGCGCTCGTGGGTCTTTCTGCCATATGGATCGATGGGTGTGGCGGCCCGGAGGTGCTGCGGGATCAGGCCGTGGAGTATTTCCGGCACAGCTTTTTGATTCTGTCCATCAGCTTGGGCACGCCCGTCATGGCATCTTCCTTGCCTTCATACTCAGCCGACATGTAACCCTTATAACCGGCTTCGGCAAATAATCTCCAGACGCGGTCCAGATCAACTGGCGTGCCATCCGCAAAGTGGTCGCGAATGTGGCTGTGCGTTGCATAGGGAAGGCAGGCTTTGATTTGAGCATAGGGGTCCGCGCTGGGTGTCGCCACAAAATTCGTGATGTCCAGGTTGATGCCCCCATAAGGTGAATCCACGCGGCGGATGAGTTCCAGGCAAACGTCGGAGTTCTGCGTCACGCCCCCATGATCTTCGATGCCGAGGGTTATCCCTTTCTTGCCCGAGTAGTCGCAGGCCGGCTTCATGGTTTCAACCACCCAGTCGGTCCCCTGCTTCGCCGTCACTCCCTTCGGCAAGGGGCCGCCAAAGATCCGCAGGTGTGACGCGCCCAGCCGGTCCGTAACATCCACCCACTTTTTGATTTCCGCCAGCACCTCGCGCCGCTTGGCAGCGCTGGCCTGCACCATGCTCGAGCCGCAGGCGGCGCCAGTGAACGGAATTCCTCTCTTGAAGGCCTCGTGCCGCAGGCTTTCAAGGTAAGCCGGCTGGGTAGATTCGAACCAGTAGACCGTCAGGTCGGCGCCCACTGAGCCCATTTCCACGACCTTGTCGAAGAACTCCGGGTAGGTCATCTTCTTTTTGGACAGGTAACTGTTGAACGAATACGCGCAGCAGCCGGGCAGAAGCCGAGGTTGGTGCGAGGCAAACTCCGTGGAGGTTGTCGGGGCAGCATTGCTCTGTGCCGGCTTGTTTTCCGTCTGGGATGAGCATCCAAACGAAAGCGCCCCGGCAACCGCGAGCCCGCCCGTTTTGAGAAATCGTCTTCGTGCTAGTTTGTCGGTCAAAATTGTCTCCTTGCTGGGAAATGAAATGCAGTGATCCTTCTTCCGCTTCGCGGGCTCAGGATGACGGGAGGAAAAATCGCCCTTCAGCACTTGGCTAGACAATCTGTGCTGCTTCAGCATCCCAGCGGACTTCCCGTCCCTGCCGGTAGGAGGCAATAGCCATCTGGCAGGCAATTGCCGAACGGTATCCAATCTCAAATGGGCAGTTGGGATTCTTACGGCTGCGGACGCAGTCGAAAAAGTTATGCATGTGAATTTCCGTTTCATCTCCGCCGCCCACGATGTCCGGCGAAGCGGCTCCCTTACCGCCAGCAGCAGCGCCGCCGCTGTGCCTCGACCGTGTGGGAACATAGGTCACCGAGTCATGCCGCTGGTCACGCGCCACGGCACCGTCGCTTCCCAGCACGACTTCATCCGCGCCGTAGTAACTGCTGCCGAAACCGGAATTCCAACTGAAGAAGATTTTATCCGGCAGCGTCATGGTGACGTTCATAGTGTCGGGCACTTGCATCTCCGGCGAGAAGTAGTTGGCGCCCGTCATGCTGACGCGCTCGGGGATGTGCAGGTCCATCGCCTTGAACCAGAAGCCCACCTGGTGGACCATGTTTTCGAAAACGTTGCCGCCGGAATAGTCCCAGAAAAAGCGCCAGTTCATGTAGCGGTTGGGATCAAAGGGATGAAGGGCGGCTTCGCCCTCGAAAGTTTTCCACTCCACGTGCTGCTCATTGCAATCTGCGGGGATAGGCCGCTTCCAGCCGCCGTAGGGCGAATTGCGGTACATGTGCGAATGAATGGCGGAAATCGTACCCATCGGTTTGCTATGCACAAGCTCATGGGCCCTCGCCTGCGCCTGGCTGCTGGTGGACTGGATTCCCACCTGCACCACGCGGTCGGATGCCAGAAACGCGTGCCGCATCCGGCGGGCGTGGTCAGGATTAAAAGCCATCGTCTTCTCCTGGTACACGTCCTTGCCGGCCTGGAGGGCAGGCACAAAATTCAAGGCGTGCTGGTGCTGCGGGGTGGCAATCAGCACGGCATCGATGCTCTTGTCATCCAAGAGCTCGCGAAAATCCGAACAGGTCTTCACGCCAGGCGCAATGGCTTTTGCCTCGTCCAGACGTCGCGTATAGATGTCGGCCACCGCGGCCGCCTCAGTGTTGGGAGCCTTGATCGCAGCCTTGAAGATTTCCTGGCCGCGTCCGCCCGCTCCAATGAGCCCAAAACGAACGCGATCGTTCGCGCCCAGAATGCGCCCCGCCGGCACTAGTCCTGAAACCGCCATGGCGGTACCGCCTCCCAGAACCTGCCGCATAAAGGTTCTCCGGTCTGACATTGTGGCCTCCTGTTGATTAATAATCGAGGTTTAGAAGAAATGCAATTTCCGCGGTCATCGCGGCCCCGGATTCCCGCGCAGATTTGGAGCATTTGCATTACCTGCATCGCGCCCACTCTGCACAGGAACTCGGGCCACGCTTTACACGCCGGGCCTGAAACGGGTCCAGCGTCCACCGAACCAGCCCACCTTGGTACACCCATTAGCTCTGTAAGTCAAGGAGATGTTTCTGGAAGTTCAGTCAGGATCGTAAGCGCGGCGGAGCATTTCCCGTTTCCCCGCCCTCCCGATTTGCCTCGCAGGCAACCGCAACAAGCACCTGGCGAAGGCCGCCTTGCTGCCGGAAACTATCCCAGTTCCTTTATTAAAGCCGCAGACGGCTTTCGCGAAGCGCGGACGAAAAGAAAAGTGAGCAGCGCGCCCACAATGTAGCCGATGCCCAAGGCGGCAAATCCGTAAGTAAAGTTGCCCGTCCATTTCTCGAGATACCCGACGATAACAGGTCCAAAGTAACCACCCAGATTGCCCAGGGCGTTGATCAGTCCCATCGCCGAGCCGCTGACGGAGCGCGGCAACGTTTCGGACGGAATTGTCCAAAAGGGGCCGAGCGCCCCGAACGACCCGGCTCCCACGACGCTGATGGCGATAAACGAGAGCACGAATGAGTGCGAGCTAAAGAAAACGCTGGCCAGCATGAACACGCCGCCCCACGCCATGGCTCCCGAAACGTGCCCCTTCCTCTCACGGCGCTTGTCGGAGTGCCGCGAAATCCATACCATGCCGATGCCCGTCACAATAAACGGAATCGTAAAGAGAAGGCCCACCGTCAGATCGCTCAGATGTTTTTGGCGGTGAAGCGCGCTTGGCAGCCAGAAGAGATAGCCGTAGTTGCCGCTGTTCAATGTGAAATAGATGAGCACCAGCAGCAGCACCTGCGGGCGCAGCAGCACTTTGAGAAACGGCTCCGGCTTCCCCAGGTTCAGTTCGGCTGATTCTGACTCCAGGGTCGTCTCCAGAAAATTCTTTTCGTCACCTGAAATCCATTTGGCCTGGTGCGGGCGGTCTTCGATGAACAGGAGCCAGATGATCAGCCACACGAAAGGCAATGCGCCTTCTGAGATCAGCATCGCCCGCCAACCCCAGCGGCCGAGAATCCAGCCCGACACCGGCGAGGATAGCACCACGGCGGTAGGCAGGCACAGCATCCAGTAGGCGTTTGCTCGCGCGCGTTCCGCTCGAGGAAACCAGTGCGCCAGCAGCACCAGCGTCGCCGGCCATACGCCGCCCTCGGCAATGCCGAGCACAAAGCGCATGACCCAGAATTCCTCCCAGTTGCGCACCAGACCGCAGACCACAGCCGCAACTCCCCAGCAAACCAGCAGAATGCTGATGAACTTTTTGGCGCTCCAATGTTCCGCGAGATAGCCGCCCGGAATCTGCAGCAGCAGGTAGCCCCAGAAGAAGATGCCGGCCGCGCTGCCGGCCTGGCCCGCGTTCATGTGGAGATCGCGGCTGAGTGAGGGCAACGCCAGAGAGATATTCGTCCGGTCGACGAACGCGATGGTGTACATAATGAACGCGACCGGAATGATGTGCTGCCAGCGTTTTTCGGGAATCATTAGCGGGCAGGATTATACCAAACTCTCATCGAGACACAATTTATATGTGAGTTCGTCGGAAGGATTCAACAGGAGGTGTATTTTCAAAAAACGGTCGATAAGGTTCCCGGCACGACAACGCCGGAGGATTGCGAAGTCACGTTTGCACGTTCCCCTTCTCGTAATTCTCCATGCAGTTCTTAGAGCAGAAGTGCAGCACGCGACCGTTTTCCTCCAGCCGATGTGAAACCTCAGTCGATACAAACATGCCGCACACGGGATCGCGCGCGGTGTGGCCCTGGGCCGCCTTGGGCGGGATCTTTTGTCCATTTTGTGAGCGGCGGTTCACACCCCTGGGCGCCCCGCCCAGCATGCCGCGAAGGCTCCTTGAGATGGCATACACCATGGCGATCATAAAGACCAGGTCCATAATGATTTCAAGTAAGCGTGCCACATTAATAAGACGGTGCTCAGCCAGTCGAAGATGCCCCGTAGTCGATTAAGGCGTCACAGCGGAGCCTGGTCCCGCCATGGCTGCATCCAATTTTTCTTTGATCTCTTTCAAGCCTGGATAATTCGGATTCTGCCCGTTGAGCTTATTCCAATACTTGTTGGCGGTCCGCAAGTCATGGGCGCCTTCAAGATTCACGACAATCAGATTGAAGATGGTCGGCTGGTGATTCGGGTCGAGCGCCAGGGCCTTGTTGTATTCCGAAATGGCCTGCGGGGCCTGGCCGGTGTAGAAATAGCACGTCCCCAGGTCCGTCCTCGCGTTAATGTCATTGGCGTCCAACTTCAGCGAACGCTCGTACCATTCAATCGCCAGGTTGAAATACTTCTTGTCATAAAGATAATTCGCCAGTTGCAGCGGAATCCCGGCATCCTGCGGATTCTGCCTGGCTTGTTGCTCGTAATTCTGGATGGTCTGCGCGACTTCCAGCGGCGGATGGCCTTTGGGTAGACCCGTTGCCGGATCAACGCTCGGACCTCCGCTCATGCCCATTGCACCGGCTGACCCGGACTCTGCGCCTGTGGCAGCCGCCTGAACAACCGGGGACGGAACACTTGCCTGCCGCTGAGACTTGTAAATGAATCCTGCCAGAAATCCAACGCTGAGGAAAATGATAGCGGTCACGATCGTTTCAATTTTCACTTCGTTCGAATGCCCCAATTCTCAAACTTCAGTCGAAGAACTTTATAGTACGATATAAGCTCGATCAATGGTAGCAGAAGGCGTTGCTCGGCTCCTTTAGAGAGTCCTGCGTTTTCATTTGCAGTCGTTACTACGAATGGAGGTCTAATGTCACAAGTCTTTCGAAACCTGATCGCCGGCGAGTGGGTTGAATGTTCATCGAAGAAGACTTTTCCCAATGTTAATCCTGCCAACACGGACGAAGTGCTCGGGAACTTCCAGGCATCCGGCGCCGAAGAAGTGAACACTGCCTGCGCCGAGGCGGCGAAGGCTCAGCCTGCGTGGGCTGCGCTGCCGGCCCCGCGCCGGGGCGAATATCTTTTCAAGGCCGCCGAACTGCTGGAATCGCGCCTCGACAAAGTTGCTGAAGATATGACCCGCGAGGAAGGCAAGACCTTGCCGGAAGCCAAAGGTGAAGTCAAACGCGCCATCAATATCTTTCGATATTTCGGAGGCGAGGGTGCGCGGTCGTTCAGCTACCAGATTCCTTCCGAACGTCCAAACGTTTTCTGCTATATGATGCGCAAGCCGCTCGGAGTGGTCGGACTGATTACGCCGTGGAATTTCCCCAGCGCGATTCCGGCGTGGAAAATGGCTCCCGCGCTGGTTGCGGGCAACACGGTGGTCATCAAGCCGGCGTCGCTGGCGCCGCTTAGCCCCTATCGACTGGTGGAGGCGCTTGTCGAGGCCGGCATACCCGGCGGCGTGATCAATTTTGTTACCGGAAGCGGCAGCGGAGCCGGGAATGCGCTGGTGGGACATCCTGCCATCCGGGCCATCTCGTTCACAGGCTCGTGCGACGTGGGCAATCGCCTGCACGAGAAACTCGCCGGGCGAAAGGTGCGAATTCAACTCGAAATGGGCGGCAAGAATCCGACGATTGTTCTGAAAGACACGGACCTCGATTATGCCGCCGACATTCTCGTCAACGGAGCCTTCTTTTCAACCGGGCAGAAATGCACCGCGTGCAGCCGCGCCATCATCGAAAAAGACATTTACAAGCCGCTGGTCCAAAAGCTCGTCGCAAAAACAAAAGCGTTGCAAGTGGGAAACGGAGTCGAGCCGGGAATCCAGATCGGCCCCGCCGTGGATGAGAAGCAGCTTGAGACCGACCTGAAGTATATTGAAATCGCCAAAAAGGAAGGCGCCAAGCTGCTGTGCGGGGGCAAGCGCCTGACGGGCGGGATTTATGACAAAGGCTTCTTCGTCGAGCCGACAATCTTCGATGAGGTCAAGCCGGAGATGCGCATCGCCCAGGAAGAAGTGTTCGGCCCCGTGCTGGGGCTGATGTCGGCAGATGATTTTGAAGACGCCATGCGCCTGGCCAACGGAGTGCCCTTTGGACTTTCCGCCTCGATCGTCTCGCGAGACCTGACGCGGGTTCATCAATTTATCAACAGCATCGAAGCGGGCCTGATCACCATCAACCTGCCGACGGCGGGAGTGGAATATCAGCTTCCCTTCGGCGGCACGAAGGAGTCGAGCTTCGGCATGCGGGAGCAGGGACCGCTGGCGCTCGATTTTTATACGGAATCGCGCACAGTCTATTTGAAGTACATGCAATAAAAACTTTCTGAAACTCGCCCAGGAGATTGCCATGAAGAAGACGCAACAATTTCTTGCCAAGCTCAAGCTTCCTTATGAAGACAATCACGCGCTCAAGCCAACTTCTCTGCGCTTCAAGGATGGCGGGCAATACCGGTTTGAAATTCCCAGCGTCGAAGGTCCGCGCGTTTTTCGCGAAGTGCTGGATGCTGCCAAGGACCTGAACGTTCCCATTCACCGCGTCAGCCAGGGCAGCGGCGTCATGCTGCTGACCCGCGCCGAAATCTCGGAGATGGCGCACATCGGCCGCGACCACCGCATCGAGGTCTGCCTGTTTGTTGGGCCGCGCGCCACTTTCGAGACCGGCGCGCAAACCGCTTCAACCGCCGGCAAAGTGATCGGGCTTCAACACCGCGGCGCCGATCAGTTGGTCTACGCCATTGAAGACGTCAAGCGCGCTTGCGATCTGGGCATACGCAGTATTCTTCCCGCCGATCTGGGGCTGGTGTGGGTGATCAATGAGATGAAAAAGAAGGGCGAACTGCCCAGGAACCTAGTGGTCAAAAGTTCGGTGACGCTGCCAGCGGCCAACCCGGCCACGGCAAGGCTGTTTGAGCAGGCGGGTGTTTCTACGTTGAACATCCCCACTGATCTTGCGCCAGCGCAGATCGGCGCGATTCGTCAGGCGGTGAATATCCCCATCGATCTCTACATCGAAGTCCCGGACAATTTCGGCGGCTTTATCCGATACTACGAGATGCCGCAGATCATTCAGGTGTCGGCGCCCAATTACTTCAAGTTTGGGCTGCGGAACGCTCCCGACATTTATCCCTCCGGCGCGCACATTGATGACCTGGCCGCGAGGATGGGCCGCGAACGCGTCCGCCGCGCGCGCATCGCGCTTGACCTGCTGGAGCAGTACGCGCCAGACGTGAAAATGTCGCCGCTCGGTTCGAAAGACCTGGGCATTCCGGAGGTGTAGCCGAGCGCTGCCGACTCCGTCAGAGGCCCGGGTGGTTTTCTTGCGCTTTGCGTGCCAGAAGTTTTTCGTTCGATTGGCAGGTCCTGCCCCTGCGTTCTGTCAAACATCTGTTAAATTTACAGAGTTGCCGCGCTATTCAGAAACCCACCGGGCCAAATCCCGTATTATCATGTTACGAATACACAGGCATGGAAAGCTTTGTCTCCTTCCCGAAGCCCGTGCTCGCTGCGCTGGCAGCAATCTTTGGCGCCGCATTTCTGCTTTATAGCGCGCTCTGGATGTACTCCATCCGCTGGCAGAGCGGCGTGGAACTGGGCTTCGACTTCAACTATATCGGGACACTGCACGCCGAACGAGTCAGGAGCATTGAGCCCGGCGGACCCGCGGCGAAGGCCGGTTTGAGGCCGGGCGACCGCATCACAGCTGTCAATGAACACCCCATCGAAGACTCTCACACGATTTTTGACGTGTGGTCACGCCAGAAGCCCGGCAACGAGGTGAAGCTCAACATCGTTCGCGAAGGGGAGACTTCTCCTCTGGTTCTTTCTGCCACTTTCCGAGCGCGTCGGTCAGCATCCAGGGAGGCCGGGCTGACGGAACGCCTGGGCGAGGAAATTCTTCAGACCTATCCGCTGGTGTTCCTGATTGTCGGGCTGCCGGTCCTCTTTTTACGCCTTGAAGATCGCAATGCCTGGCTTCTGGCCCTGATGTTTGCCTGTTTCGCAGCCGCTCCTCCTTTTCCGAATATGTTCGCTGGTCTGAACCCTGCGCTGCGCTCATTTTCCACGGCCTATCGTGCGATCTTCAGCACCTTCCTGGGAGCGGTGTTCTACTGTTTTTTCACCCTGTTCCCTGCCGGGTCGTTCCTGGACCGCCGTGTTCCATGGTTAAAGTGGCTTGGCCTGGTTATTGGCATGACATTTGCTTTGCCGGGGTTGCGGATGGGAACTTCGCATGCCCCAGCGTTGCTGCACGGTCTGATAGGCCCACACTCTTCACACACAATTCGCCTGTCTTACAACTATGCTTTCATTGGAATGGGTTTGATTGCGCTGGTTGGGAACGCCTTCACCGCACCCACTCCGGAAGCCCGGCGCAAAATTCGTGTGATTCTGTGGGGCACTCTAGTGGGAGTGCTCCCGATTTCCTTCATCACTGCTCTCGGCGATTTCTTTCGCATCCACCCGCCCCTGGCTGTGGGCATAACGCTGGTCCTGCTGCTGTTTCTCTTTCCTCTCTCCTTTGCGTATGCCGTGGTCAAACATCGCGTCCTCGAGGTCCCGGTGCTGCTGCGTCGTGGCGCGCGATATCTGCTCGTGCTTCGCGGGTTTACCATTTTGCTGGCCCTTGCCGCCATTGGAGTTACGCTGGCGTTCGCAACCTTTCTGGCCCCTTACCTGGAACCTTTTGCCGCGGGAGGAATGCCGGGCGGCATCGCCTTAGGGGCAGCGTTCGGCACCGTTCTGCTGTGGGCCGGAATGGAGGTTCACAAGCGCGTGGGAGAAAGGATCGATCGCGCCTTTTTCCGCAACTCGTATGACGCCCGTGTGGTTCTGGAGAAGCTGGTTGAAATTTCCCGAACCGCAACCGACCGGGAAAAATTGGCAGACCTGTTGCAGCACCACGTGGAACAAGCGCTGAGACCAAGCTCGCTGGTGGTTTACCTGGAGAGCGCCGGGCAACTGACCGCCATGCGCGGGAGCGTCCCGCCGGAGCTATCCTTGCTCTCGCCGGCTGATCCATTGCTGGCCGAGATTGCCCGGCGCGGGCAGCCTTGGGAAGTGAGCGAGGAGGAGGACAAGCTTCCCCGGCCGTTTCTGCTGGCGCCGCTCAAGCCCGATTGCCTGGTACCCGTGCTTGGGCGGGAGGGCCATTTGGTGGGCCTGCTGGTGCTCGGCACAAGGCTCTCGGAGGAGCCTTATTCCCGCGAGGACAAGCGGCTTCTTGCGTCTGTGGCCACCCAGGCCGGGATCGCCATGGAAAGTATCCATCTGGGCGAGGAGATTGCCGAACGCCTCGAAGCGGAGCGTCACGCCGCGCGGGAAATGGAGTTTGCCCGGCAGGTCCAGGCGCGCCTGTTCCCGCAAAAATTTCCTCATCTGCACACGGTCGAGTACGCCGGAGGCTGCGCCCCGGCCCGTGAAGTTGGCGGCGATTACTATGACTTTCTGGAACTCGGGCCCGGCCGCCTGGCGCTGGTGCTGGCGGACATCGCGGGCAAGGGCGTCTCAGGCGCTTTGCTGATGGCCAACCTTCAAGCCAACCTGCGCAGCCAGTATGCCCTGGCGCTCACCGACATTCGTCAGCTTCTGAATTCCGTCAACCGCCTCTTCTACGAAAATACCGGCGACAGCAGCTATGCCACGCTCTTTTTTGGCGATTACGACGACTCCACCCGCCGCCTTCGCTATGTGAATTGCGGACACCTGCCGCCGCTGCTGCTGCGCAGGTGCAGCCATGCCGCAGGCGACAAGCCAGAGTCGAACGTCGAGCGCCTGGAAGCCACCGCAACCGTGCTTGGCCTGTTTGAGGAGTGGGATTGCGATGTGGCAGAGACCACCCTCTCGCCCGGCGACACTCTGCTCCTCTACACCGATGGCGTCACAGAAGCAGCCAATTCCTCCGGCGAAGAATTCGGAGAATCGCGGCTGCTTGAGACGCTGTGCTCCCACCGCAAACTCAACGCCCAGCCGCTGCTCGATTCTGTCATCCAGGCCGTGCAGCAGTTCAGCAGCGAGAAACAAGCCGATGACATTACTCTAGTCGTGGCACGCTGTTTGCCGTGATGGATTGCTATTGAAGCAGGACACCCCTGCCATACACTCACAAACGTTCACAGCATCCTCAGCCTGGATTTATGATAAACTCTGTTTATGAGGTGTCTGCTCGCCGTTGCGGTGTTTTTGGCGGGTGCTTTATCACCACTCGCCCTTAGCGGCCAATCCGCTATGGCAGTGGCGGCTCCGTCCGCTCCGGGCTCCTTCGTACAGGCAGGACCCTTTATCGTTCGCCCGTTCGGCGCCCGCAATGTCGTTTTTCCGCCATTTTTCGGTTATCCCGAAAGCTATCCGTTCACCTATTTCTACCCAAGCCTCTGGCCGCCGCTCGACGTTCAGTACCAGCAGGCTACGCTGATCGCGAACGGTGATGTTGCCGCCGAAGTAGCTGCACAAGAGAAAGAGTATCTCTCGAACCAGGTGCAGTCGCTGAAAGATGAGCTGAGTTCGCTTCAGCAAGCCTCGCGGCAATCCCCCGCGCCGCCAAGCGCCGAAACTCCCGGGCAGCAGCCCTCAGCCCAGCCCCAATCGCGCACCCAGCAGACATTCCCGGTCACCGTTTTCGTTTACCGCGACGGGCACGAGATGGAAGCGCGCGACTACGCCGTCTTTGGCCAAACTCTCTGGGTGTTCGACGGACAGTCGGCCCGCAAGTTTCCGCTTTCCGCCTTCAACATGGCCGCCAGCCGACAGGTGAATGAAGAACACGGGGTTGAATTCCCGTTGTCTGATCAGCACCCCCAATAGTCCGAACGCTCGTCGCAAAACAATTTATACCCCCTCCGCAATCCGGCCTTGCGTTCCTGGCCGGATGACATCATAATCTGGCCTTTTCGGGTTCATCTGCCGCTCGCAATCAAAGGAGGATACACATGCCATCGGAAGAGTTCAGGCTGGATCATGACCGTTCATCCCAAACCTCACGTCGTAAATTTCTGCAAAGCGCAGCCGCAATAGCACTCGCAGGCTCTGCTCTGGCCTGTGGCCCGGACAGCGGGAAGCAAGGATCGGATTCGGCGGCGCGCTCAGGCAAGCCGCGTCTGCTCTGCGTGGGGACGTATAGCTCGCCCGCGGGACCCGAAGGAAGCCCCGGCCGCGGTCAGGGTGTCTACCTTTTTGAAATGGACCCTTCGAGCGGCGCCCTCACCCAGCGTGAACTGGTTCAGAATCCCAGGAATCCCTCGTGGCTCGCTCTAAGTCCTGACAAGAAGCATTTATATTCCGGCGATGAAATCCACAACTACCAGGGCAAACGTTCGGGCGCGGTCAGCTCGTATTCAGTTGACGCTTCCACCGGGCACCTCACTTTGCTCAACACCGTCAGCTCCGAGGGCGACGGTCCGGCCCACATCAGCGTCCATCCGTCCGGCCGCTACGTCTTTGTCGCAAACTACGGCGGCGGAACCATCGCCGTGGTGCCCATCCGTTCCAACGGAGAACTGGGGCCTGCCACCGACGTTCACCAGGACAAAGGTCCGCTCGGCCCGCAGCACGCCACCAGTGCGCCGCCGGGCAGTTTTGCCATCAGCGGCCACGATGCGCCCCACGCGCACATGATCGAATCTGATCCCAGCGGTAAACGCGTCATCTCCACGGACCTGGGTATGGATAAAATCCTGATCTGGAACATTGATCTCGACAAAGGCAAGCTGACGCCGAACGATCCGCCCTCGGCTTCAGCGCCTCCAGGCGACGGCCCGCGCCACTTTGTGTTTCATCCTAACAGCCGCTGGTTTTATTGCATTCAGGAGGAAGGCTCGTCAATCGTGGTCTACGATTATGCTTCGAACGGCAGCCTGACCCAGAAGCAGGTTCTCTCGACCTTGCCCAAGGGATTTGTCGGCACCAACTACACTTCCGAAATCCGCATATCGCCTGATGCCAAGTTCATTTACGGCGCCAACCGGCTGCACGACAGCATCGCGTGGTTCTCGATCGACGGCGATGGCAAGCTCACCTTCGCTGGCGAAGAATGGACGCGCGGCGATTATCCCCGAAGCATCACCCTCGATCCCGCAGGCGATTTCCTTTACTGCTGCAACCAGCGCGCCGACGCCATCACCACGTTCCGCATCAACAAGCAAACCGGCGCGCTGACCTTTACAGGCCAGTACACGCCAGTCGGGACGCCCGCCAACGTCGTGTTCCTGACGTAAGGATCGGATTCCTGGGCGGTTTGCAGGGCCGGTCCTCCAGCCCCGCGCCTGCTTCCCGCGCGAAGGTGTGTTTGGTCGCCTACTTTTTCGGCCGGAATAGCTGAATAAACACTGCGCCCATCACGATCATGATCGCACCCCACCACACCGGCGCGTGAAAGTTCGCGAGAACCGTGGCCGGCGGATGCGACCACTCCGCGAGTCCACTGATAAAAATCAGGATGCCGTATATAAAAATCAAGATCCCAGCAAAGAACCAGACTGGGATCATACGACGTTCTTCACTCATTGCCTTTACTCCCGGGTTCTCAATTTCATTATGATTCGCTTTGGCCCACCACTCTCGCCCAACGCCTAGCGGAAGATCCATTGCAGCACCAGGAAAACCGCGAAGCACACTCCGCACAAGAAAACGGGTCGCTGATAGATCGGCAGGTGTCCTTCGCTGGGGATTTCAGTTTCGCCGTAGACGAGGCCCTGCAATTCTGCAGCGGGCGTGGGCGTGGTTAACAGGCTCAGGATGATTGTGACGATCACGCAGGCAAGCCACGCCCACAGCGCCTGCCACATCGCCTGCGCCAGCGGCGACGACTTTGAATAGAACGTAAACCAGGCGACGCGGCCGGGATGGTTGCGCATCAGCGAGAACATCGTGACCGACGACACCACGCCCGCCAGCAAGCCCCAAAAGCCCGCCTGCTTCGTCGCGCGCTTCCACAACATGCCGAGCAGGACGGTGCCAAACAGCGGCGCAATAAAGAAACTGAACAACGCCTGAACGTAATCCATCAGGCTTCCGAATCGCGTGACGACGTACGCCGCCCCGATACTCACCAGCAGACCGATGATCGTACACCATCGCCCCATGGCGACGTAATGCTGGTCCGTGGCGTCCTTCTTGATGAATGGCCGATAGAGATCATAGGTCCACACGGTGGCGAAGGCGCTGATGTTCCCCGCCATTCCCGACATGAAGCCGGCGATCAGCGCCGTGATTCCCAGGCCCAGCAAACCGGGGCCCAGGTAGCGGGCCATCATCAGCGGCAGCACCTGGTCATAGGTGTGTTGTCCGGGCGCAGCCATGTTGGCGGGATAGAGGTGGAAAGGCAGCACCGCCAGGCCCAGCAATCCGGGAAGAATGACGATGAAAGGCACAGCCATCTTGAAGAATGCGCCGATGATGGGCGCGGTTTTCGCTGCGCGGATGTCTTTGGCCGCGATGACTCGCTGCACCACCAGAAAATCCGTCGTCCAATATCCCATCGAGAGCACCGCCCCGAGGCCGAAAACGATGGCCACCCATTGCACGCCCATCGGGTTCTGGGAAGGATGGGCCATCGGCCCCCACATGTGCGTGAAATCCTGTCCAGGAAAGTTCTGATGGATTCTTGCCACCATCCCGGACCAGCCGCCGCTTTCCACCAGTCCCAGAATGGGAATCAGCAGAGCGCCTAGCCAGATGAGGAAGAATTGGATCACCTCATTGAAAATGGCGGAAAACAGCCCGCCTAGCGCAACGTAAACGCCCACGGTTAGAGAAGAAACCCAGATGCTGAAATGAATGTTCCAGCCCAGGATCACCTGCATCACCACCGCCATCGCATACATATTGACGCCGGACATCAGAATGGTCATCACGGCAAAGGTAACAGCGCTCAACCCGCTGGTGGCATGGCCGTAACGCAACTCCAGGTAACCCGGCACGGAGTGCGTCTTGCAGATGTAATAGAAGGGCATCATCACGATGGCGAGAAACAGCATGGCGGGAATCGCGCCCACCCAATACCAGTGCGCCGCCAGAATGCCATACTGGTAGGCATTGCCGGCCCAGCCCAGCAATTCGAGTGATCCGAGGTTCGCGGAGATGAAAGCGAGTCCGGCCACCCAGGCCGTCATCTCGCGGCCGGCCACAAAGAAGTCCTCGCCACGCTTGGCATAGCCCTTCAGGTAAAAACCGATGCCCAGTACCGCAGCAAAATAGATGATGATGATGGCCAGATCGACCGGCCTGAGACTGATCATCCGCTTTCCAGCCGCGGTCGGTGCTGCCACTAACGCATAAACCAGAACGCCGAAATGGATCATCTTTCACCCTTGGCCCGGAAATCTAAGAGCGATATGGCAAGCCGCCAGCACACGCTGCTGCTGCCCCTCCCCCCGCATTCAGCAAATTCGGGCCTTAGCCTTGTTGCCGCCCATGGGGGGCAGTGAATCCTGCCCCGATTCTCCAGACGGAAAAAGCAAGATGTCACGTTCCGGCAGGATGTTCAAGAGGAAAGTGGAACCGCTCTCGCTCTCATATCCTCGCCCAATCACACCTGCCGCCCCGACTCCTCTAAATTCCCTTTGCTTCGGCGAACCGTGTTCTGTATCATCAGGCGGGTAAGCGCCGCGCTGGTATAAGCGGCTTTGCGCCGGTCTTGACCGGCCTCGCACCTGCGGCAGACCTCGTCCTCAAAACCATTTCACTTTCCGGGAGAGTTCCTATGAATCGTCGAGCCTTCAATCGAATCCTTGCAGGAGCAGGCTTGGGCAGCACGGGCGCGGCTTCTCTGCTGCCGGGCGCGCCAGCAATTCCGTCCAGAGCCCCAGGGGACGCGACGGCA
Organism: Terriglobia bacterium; assembly: GCA_036278995.1. Classification (GTDB taxonomy): domain Bacteria; phylum Acidobacteriota; class Terriglobia; order UBA7540; family UBA7540; genus SCRD01. Next base: position 113,203 of record DASUJZ010000101.1, read on the forward strand.
CCGTACAAGATCTCGATCATGCTATGGACGGTCTTCCGCAACCTGCCATTCGAGCAGCGGCTTGAAAAGGTTTCCCAGGCCGGCTACCACGCTGTGGAACTCGTGCGCGAATTCGAACACTGGACAGATCCCGATTACACGCGGGCCAACCGGAAGAAACACCAGCTTGGCATCACCTTCGATACCACAGCCGGGCTCCAGCATGGAATTGGCAATCCCGAAGAACGGGAGGCCTTTTTGAAAGACCTGAGCGGCATGCTGACGGTTTGTCACAAGCTGGAGTGCCCCCGCCTGATCGTTATGTCAGGCAACGTTGTCCCCGGTATGGCGCGGGCCGCTCAGCACCAGAGCTGCATCGAGGGACTGAAACGCGCGGCGGAAATCGTGGAGGGCAAAAACATCACGCTGCTGGTCGAGAACATCGATCCCGAGGAAAATCCCAAATACTTCCTCACATCCGTCGCGGAAGGGTTCGACATCATCAGGGCCGTCAATCACCCCCAGGTCAGGTTCCTCTACGATTTCTACCACGAGCAGATCTCCGAGGGTAATCTCATCGAGAAAATGGAGAAGAACATCGATCTGGTCGGCGTGTTCCATATCGCCGATGTCCCGCATCGCCACCAGCCTGGCACCGGCGAAATCAATTACAACAACATCTATAAGAAAATGACGGCGCTGAAATACGACCGCTACATCGCCATGGAATTTATGCCTGTCGGCGATTCCATCCAAATCCTTCGTGCCGCGCGTGAAGAGGCGGAACGTGTCTAGCAGCCTCGTGTTGCGTTACCCAAATAGGTGAACCACCCGAGACGGCCGCTGATGCTAAGCCCTTGCCTGTCATCCTGAGCCCGCGAAGCGGGAGAAGGATCGCTGCAGTCGGTGGGACATCCGCAGCGGATCCGCCGCCGCACGGCCCAATCCTGAGGCTGTCTTCTTATGCTACTGGTACATGATGTAGCTCGGCTGCGGAGATAAGCGCAGTATTTCTGCGGGGGTCATTAGATGGTGGCCGATAATCACATCGTTCTTGTAAAACAGCTTGAACCCGGTGAACTGGACCGGCTGGCTGGCTATATAAGCTTTGTAGGTTGAAAGCTTCAAAACCGGCGAACCGAACCCGTCCATATCCATCACAATTTCCACTTCCGGCAGCGGCTTGATGGCGCGTGAGTCCGTCACCATATCCTTGGTGAACCGGTGGACGACCAGGATTTTGGGAGACAGACGGTTTTCCCGTACGATCTTCGCCAGAAAGCGCGCGGCGTAGTTAATTTGAGCGGCACTCAAAGTACCGACCTTGGTCCCAGGGCGCTTGCCGTCGGTCATAGCAAACTCTGGATCGAGAGCGAGTTGAACGTTGGGCCGCTTCAGATAGGGCGTCAGGCGCGGCAGTTCTTCCTCAACTGTGCTCCAGCCGGGCTGTACTTCCAGAAACACCAGCCCGTGAATCTGTTCCGCCATCATGATCGCCTTTTCGATGTGGCTGGCCGGCATGCGGAGGCGGTACTTCCCATCGCGAGTGGGAACGTTCTGCCCGGAAACCGCGATGTAATCCACCGCAGGGATCACCGGCGTCGACGGATCCGCGGCTGCCCACGCGGCCGCTGCGGATTTCAGCATCTCGAGCACCTTGTCCGGGGGATATTCGCCCAGAATTCCCATGCGCGTCGAATAAAAGTTGCCATAGTACGCGACGATGCGCTTGAAGGGCAGGATGGCGCCCGCATTGGGGTAGGCGGCATGCGCAGGCCAGAGCGGTGCCGGGCACGGCCGAAGCACGGGTTCTTTGGTGACGTACGCCACCGGTCGAGCCTTGGCGACGGTCCGGTAAGCTCTTGCCCGCTTCTCCTCGCGCGCAGCGGTCGAAGGAGAGGACGAGCAACCTTCGCGCGGAGGAAGGTTCGCGATCTCGAGCATTTTTTTGTTATAGGCAGCCCGGTCCAAAGCAGGAACTACAGGAGGTCGCACGGTAGATACGGGCGCGGACACGACCTTGGTCTGCGTGCGCGGGTGACGGTGTCGAAGAAGCAGAGTGGCGACGATCCCCGCGATGGTGAGAGCGCATAGTACAACAATAATCTCTTTTGGCCTGATTACCCTGGTGCTCATTGTTTTCTGTAGAACTCCGTTCCGGCCCTGTGATCCCCGGCAGCGATCGTGGGAAGCCCCTCCCCTCGAAAGCGTTGGCTAGACCGCTAGCACGGCCATTGATCTTACCATAAAAATGCAAGTTCAATGCAGCGGGCACGGCGGGTCGTGGTGACTCACTTTGCTTCCCTTTTCGTTTTGTAGCACGGCGATCCTGGTCCCTCCCAGGCGGGAGCGAGACGCCCGTGCCACATTTCAATCTGGGTCACTACCCCGGCGAGTCAAGGCAGGAATTCGAAGGCCCGGGAAATGGGCTACATCCCGGGATTTTTAAACTTCACTGGCGGCGCAATTCGTTCCGCCCCGTTCACTGCCTTCAGGAAATCGAAATCGCATCCTTCGTTCGCCTGGAGAATATGGTCCAAGAACATTCGGCCGTAACCGCGCAGATAATGCGGCTGGGCCGGCGTCCATGACTTCATGCGTTTCTTTAATTCTGAGCTGGATACTTTTATTTCCAGGCTCCTTTCTACAACGTCAAGCTCGATCAAGTCGCCGTCTTTCACCACCGCCAGCGGCCCTCCGACCGCGGCCTCGGGTGCAACATGGACCACCATTGTGCCGTAGCTCGTTCCGCTGATCCGCGCATCGCTCAACCGCACGACATCGCGAACGCCGCCTTTCAGCAGTTTCCGGGGTATGGGCAGATGACCCCACTCCGGCATCCCCGGGCCGCCTTTGGGCCCCGCGTTTTTCAGCACCAGCACGCTGGATTCGTCAACTTCCAGCTTGGGGTCGTCAATCCGTTTGATCAGGTCAAGATTATTCTCAAACACCACCGCCCGCCCCTTGTGCGTGGCAAAGTGTGGCGAAATGGCCGATTGCTTGATCACCGCTCCATCCGGCGCCAGATTGCCCCGCAGAATAACCGTCCCGCCCTCTGGACGCAAAGGTTCATCCAGAGCTTTGATCACTTCCCGATTAAAGGTAGCCGCCTGCGCCAGATTCTGGGCAAGCGACTTTCCGGTCACGGTCAGAGATTTGCCGTGCAGTAGGGGCAGAATTTCTTTCATCAGCGCGGTGTTTCCGCCTGCATAGCTGAAGTCTTCCATCAGGTAGCGCCCGGACGGCCGCACGTTCGCCACTACAGGAGTAGTGCGAGAAAGCTCGTCGAATTTTTCTATTGGCAGATCGATTCCCAGCCGGCCCGCAATCGCCACCAGATGTACGATGGCGTTGGTTGAGCCGCCAATCGCCATATCTACGCGGATGGCGTTCTCGATGGCCTGGCGGGTCATGATCTGCGACGGCCGCAGGTCCTCCCGGACCATCTCCACAATCCGCGCGCCGCTCTTTTCAGCAATAGCGAGGCGCCGCGAATCCGAGGCAGGAATATCTGCCGAACCTGGCAGCATCATTCCCAGCGCCTCGGCGATGCAGGCCATGGTAGATGCTGTGCCCATCACCGTGCAATGGCCCGCGCTGCGGGACACGCATGATTCCACCTCGCACCAAGCCTCCTCGCTCAGCCGCCCGGCGCGCACTTCGTCCCACAGCCGGCGCACGTCCGTCCCGGACCCAAGCTCCTGCCCGCGCCACATGCCCCGCAGCATGGGTCCGCCCGTCAGCATGATGGCCGGAATGTCGGCACTGGCCGCGCCCATCAGTTGCGCCGGCGTTGTCTTGTCGCAGCCCGCCAGCAGAACCACGCCGTCCAGCGGATAAGACGTGATACATTCTTCCACATCCATGGCCATCAGGTTGCGGTAAAGCATCGTAGTAGGCTTCATCAGCATTTCGCCCAGCGAAATGGTTGGGAACTCCAGCGGAAATCCGCCCGCCGCCCATACGCCGCGCTTCACGGCTTCCGCCACTTGGCGAAGGTGCGCGTTGCAATTGTTCAGTTCGCTCCACGAGTTGCAGATGCCGATCACGGGCTTCCCCTGGAACACGCGCTCGCTGAAGCCTTCCGCGCGCAGCCAGGCCCGGTGGCCAATACCCCAGCGATCGTTCCCACCAAACCAGGCGCTGCTGCGGAGCGGGGTGCCGCTTTGTTTTCTGGTAGTCTTCATCTACTGTTTCCCTTTCCCGAGAAGCTACTTAGCTCTGTAGTTGGTTGCAATGAATTTCGCGGCTATTATGATACAGCAACACGATCGTGCACGATCAATGGACGAAGCAAGGGCACGCGCTCAAGGCCTTCCTTCACCAGTGAATGCACAGGAGCAAAATGTGAACGCCGGAAGCTCAACACGAAAGCTGGGCAGGAGAACATTTCTGGGGACGGCGGCGATGGCGGCCGTGCTCGACACTCTTGCACCGCTGCTGCGCACCCGGCCATCTCAAGCTGCACCCTCCGCCAAGGGCGCGACGCATACCTTCACCTGGCGCCATCAGGACTTTCTGCTGGACGGCCAGCCGTTCCAGATTCGCTCCGGAGAGATGCACTACGCGCGCATCCCGCGAGAGTATTGGCGCGACCGGCTGAAGAAATTGAAGGCCATGGGCCTGAATACAGTGTCCACTTACATGTTCTGGAACTTCCACGAAACGCAGCCCGGCCGGTTCAATTTTGCCGGGCGGCACGATGCGGCGGCCTTCGTTCGCACGGCGCAGGAAGAAGGTTTGTGGGTAATTCTCCGTCCCGGTCCCTACAGTTGCGCTGAATGGGACTTCGGTGGTTTTCCCGGATGGCTGCTGGCCACGCCGGACATCAGGGTCCGCAGCACAGACGCGCGTTTTCTCGGCGCCGCGCGCCGATACATGCTGCACGTTGGCGCGGAGCTTGCTCCTCTCCAGGTAACACGCGGCGGCCCCATCCTGATGGCGCAAATCGAAAACGAGTACGGATCGTTCGGCAGCGACCACGCTTACATGCGCGCGATCCGGCAGACGCTCCTAGACGCCGGGTTTGATGTCCCGCTCTTCACGGCCGACGGGCCCACGCCAAGAATGCTTACAGGCGGCACTTTGCCGGAGGCTCTCTCCTTCATCAATTTCGGTTCAAACCCGGCCAAGCAGTTCGAGGCTTTTGCGCGTTTTCGGCATAACGTTCCCCGCATGTGCGCCGAATTTTACCCGGGATGGTTTGACCACTGGGGAGAGATTCACCACCATGGCAACAACCTGAGTCTGATGGAAGGCGTGGAGTGGATGCTCTCCAACGGCGTTTCATTCAACCTCTATATGTTCCATGGCGGCACGTCGTTCGGTTATATGAACGGAGCAAATTATGGCAATGCTTATCAGCCGGACGTCACCAGCTACGACTATGACGCCCCGCTCGATGAAGCCGGCCGCCCGCGCCCAAAGTACTTTGATCTCAAAAAACTTGTCCAGCAGCATTCGCCCGCAAGTCAAACTCCTCCCCTGCCCGCGCCCTTGCCGATGATTGAAATTCCGCGGTTCGAGCTCACGGATTCCGCCCGCCTCGACGGCCTGCTCGACAATCCCATCCGCTCCATCCAGCCCAGGCCGATGGAATCGGTGGGCCAGTCTTACGGCTTCATCCTCTACCGCTGGATGCCCGAACGCCCCACCAGAGGCCGCCTGAACATCATCACCATAAACGATTACGCCCTAATCTATCAGGGTGACAACAAGCTGGGCGAGCTCGACCGCCGCTTCAATCAGAACGCCGTTGACGTTGATCTGGCGCCGGCGCAGCCCCTCGACATCCTGATTGAAAATATGGGCCGGATCAATTACGGCCCGCACATGCTGGATGAGCGCAAGGGAATCACTGATCGGGTGCTGCTGAACGGAAAAGAGTTGGGAGGCTGGCAGATATTTCCCCTCCCGCTGGATGATTTGTCAAAGTTGCAATTCTCGCCAAAGCCCAAGCGTGGCCCGCGCTTTTATCGCGGCAGCTTTCAATTGTCTTCGGTCGGCGATACATTCATCGACATGCGCGGTTGGGGCAAGGGGCACGCCTGGGTCAACGGGCATCACCTCGGGCGCTTCTGGAAGATCGGCCCTCAACAGACGCTCTTCTGCCCCGCGCCCTGGCTTAAGGCCGGCACGAACGAGATGGTTGTGCTGGAACTTCAAACCAGCAGCGCAACTTCCGTGCAGGGCCTCAAAGACCCCGTCTACGAAACCGTTGAAATGGAGTAGCTTTCGCGCGGGCGTGGGCGAGCTCAGCAGCAGCGGTTCGGGCGCGAATATTTCTCCCGCTGCCGCTGGTCGTAGAATTCCCGCCGGCTCACGGGGTCGCTTCCCTCGGAAGCCATCCGCGCGCGGTATCGGGCGTAATCAAGTTCGCCGCTCACCTCACGAAGATAGTTCCAGAATGTTCTCAGCAGATTCGCTACAGCAGGCATCCCGTCACACGCTCCTTCCTACGCTTCCAGGCTCGACAGTTGCGCCGGCGACTCGTTGAGCACCGGTTCCCTGCTCCCCACCGCGTAAGCCCACCAATGCCGCGCGGACTCAACAAGAATCAAAATCACCAGTGCGGCAAACACCAGCGTGACTGCGGCGTCGAGCCGATTGTTGAAGATCAGCCTCTGCGTCGTGGCAACCTGAGCAGCAGGGATTGCTCCGCTCGCAATTCGGTCGGTCAGCATCTGCGCCTGCGCCAGGAAGCCCAATCGAGGATCGGGACTCCAGATCTTCTGATAGCTCCCCGTCATGGTCACAGCCACCAGCCATGCCAGCGGCGTCAGCGTCACCCAGGCATAACGAAGCTTCTTCATCTTAATCAGAATGGTCGTACACACGCAGAGGGCGATGGCGGCCAGCAACTGATTCGAGATGCCGAAAAGCGGCCACAAGCTATTGATGCCGCCCAACGGGTCTACGACGCCCTGATACAGGAAATAACCCCACGCACCAACCACAGCCATGCTGGTAACCACCACACCCGGATACCAGCTCGTGCGGCCCAGCGGTTTCCAGATATGGCCCAGCAGATCCTGCAGCATGAATCGGCCCACGCGCGTGCCGGCGTCGAGCACGGTCAGGATAAAGAGCGCTTCAAACATGATGGCAAAGTGGTACCAGAAAGCCATCACTCCCGTTCCGCCCAGCACGTTCGAAAAAATGTGCGCCATGCCCACCGCCAGCGACGGCGCGCCTCCCGTGCGGTTGAAAAGCGTGATCTCGCCCACCTTCGAAGCCATATCCGCCATGGCGGCCTGCGTCACCGGAAATCCCCAACCTGAAATCGTCGCCACGGCTTTGCTGGCCGTCTGGCCCACCACGCCCGCCGGGCTGTTGACGGCAAAATAGACGCCCGGCTGCAGCACACCCGCCGCCACAACCGCCATGATGCCGACAAACGACTCCATCAGCATGCTTCCGTATCCGATCATTCGCGCGTGCGTCTCTTTGGTGATCAGCTTGGGCGTTGTGCCGCTCGATATCAGCGCGTGGAATCCGGAGATGGCTCCGCAGGCGATGGTGATAAAGCAGAAAGGAAAAATCTTTCCGGCAAAGATCGGCCCGGTGCCGTCGGCAAAGCGGCTGATGGCCGGCAGGTGCATCACGGGCCGCGCGGCCAGAATGCCCACCGCCAGCGCCAGTATCGTTCCCAGTTTCACAAAGGTTGAAAGATAATCGCGCGGCGCCAGCAGCAGCCACACCGGAAGCACGGAAGCCGCCAGCCCGTAAATAATAATCATCCAGGCCAGCGCCGGTCCGCTGTAGTTGAACCAATGCGACAGCGTGGCGGATTCGGCCACATAGCGCCCGCCGACGACGGCCGCGATGACCAGCGCAACGCCGATGAGAGAGCCTTCCAGGATTCTGCCCGGCCTAAAATAGCGGAGGTGGATGGCCATCAGGAAGGCAATCGGAATGGTGGCGGCGATGGTGAAAAGCCCCCAAGGGCTGCCCTTCAGCGCGTTCACAATGACAAGCGCGACCACAGCGATCAGAATAATCATGATGAGCAGAACGCCAACCAGCGCCGTCCAGCCTGCCGTCGAGCTGATTTCTTCCTTTGCCATCTGCCCCAGCGATTTGCCGTCGCGCCGAATCGAGCAGAACAGCGTCACAAAATCCTGTACGGCGCCGCCCAGCACGCCGCCAATCAAAATCCACAACGTACCCGGCAGGTAACCGAACTGCGCGGCGAGGATCGGCCCCACCAACGGCCCCGGGCCCGCGATGGCGGCAAAGTGATGTCCGAACACCACCCATTTGTTGGTGGGAATAAAGTCGCGGCCGTCGTCTTTGCGCTCGGCGGGAGTGGCCCGCTTTTCATCCAGTTCGAGCACACGATAGGCGATGAATCGGCTGTAAAACCGGTAGCCCAACACGAAGATGCACGCGGCTGCGGCGACCAGCCACACAGCGTTGAGCTGCTCGCCGCGCGAGATGGCGATCATTCCAAGGGCCACCGCTCCCAGCCCTGCAACCAGTAACCAGAAAAATTTTTTGAAGATGCTCATACCGGCGACGACAAAGACGCTCGCATTATAGCGTATGGCCGGTGGGCATGTGTTCAGTTTGTCGCGATGAAATTGAACCTGCTCCGCGCGAACTGACACTCACCCCGAAGCTCCGAAATTTCTCTGTTCCTCCACCGCATCTTTTCCCTGTCCCCGGAATCGAGTACAGGCCCAGAGTTGATGTTCCTTACGAATGTCTGCGACCGCCGAAATATCCACTCGCTGGAAAACCATCAGCAAATCTTTTGAGGACAAGGTTGAAATTTGCTGCATTTGTTATGCACGGTTGTGCAACTAATGGTCAGGTTTTCTTGCATACGTCCTCAGGAATTTCCGCACTCACTCCGGCACTTCTCCCACAAGACGTGGGGCGGATATTTCCGACCATTGCTGCTATCGCCCAATTGAGCAAACCGCGTGTCAGCCTTACTCTGAGGTTGGCGGGACTGACGCTCTAAGCCGCTCGACTACTTCCGTCTCAGCAGAACACTGCGAGGCGCACACACGGGCCGAGGTTGACGCCAAATCATTCAACAGGAGGGCAAAATCCTTTCAAACAGGAATCGGGAGTCGATCACTCACACGTGTCTGCTTTCGGCCAGTCCGACGAAACTCAATGCTGAACTTGGTTCGCGAGATGGGCTAATCCTGATCACAGCTTCGGAACTCAACTGAGAAAAACACACTACTGATTATCGGCAAGTCTCAGGAATGCCAAGGAGGGGGAGATGAAGAAATTCCTGAACAGGTCGTGGCACGAGCAGCGGGGCCAGGATTCCGCAGAGTATGCATTGATGTTCATCCTGGTAACCCTGGTGGTTGTTGCAGTACTCGATATCCTGGGAGCAACTCTGCAGAACAATTATGCGAGCGCCTCTTCAACGATGGCCGCAATCGCAGGACACGGATCGCCCGGCAATTCCGGCGCCGCTGGCCAGCCGGCATCAGGGGCGGGGTCCCCGTCGCCCGGTGGCTCTGGCAGCGGTAGCGAGTCGGGCGGTGGCTGGGGTGGCGGTCACGGCCACGGCTCTGGCCACAGTCATGGACATGGAGCAGGTGGACATGGACACAACGGAGGACACGGTTCCGGTGGCGGAAATAGCTCCGGCGGCGGTAGCCACGACGGTCATGATGGCGGAAACGGAAACCTCCACAACGGTCATTAATGGTATCCGCCGCTACCCCTGGAGCAGTGCGTAGGTGCGTGGCGGCGGATGGCCTTTCAACTTGTGGAGAAAGTCCGGGCGCTGACGACGTGAGGTTTTGCCGTCAAGATCTGCGGAGACACCGGTCGTCGTCGCCTTGCCGGCTGGATGCCCGCTAAGAATTAGGAGTCGCCTGCAGGTAGTTCCCATTTCCGCGAATAAAGGACACCTAAAATGGCGCTGTTCAACAGGCAAATTTTCGGGTTCCTGGAAAAACCTCTCGATCTGACCACGAAGCTGTTTTTCGGCCTGGTGAAAGGAATCGGCTCCGCATCACATGCAGGCTCCAAGGACGGTCTCTACAAGCCGTCGCCGTCAACGCATTCTCCAATAACTTCAAACCCGTTGGTTCCCGCCTTTTTGCTGCTGCTGGTCGGATTTCTCATTCTCTATTCAACGCCAGTCCAGACCTGGCTGACTGAAACGCAGGGCCTCCCGACCTTAGCTGAGATTTTTTCGTTTTCGTCGAAGCCAAAGCCGCAGGTCCTGTCAAAACAGGGTGAGACGGTAGGCGTATGGGCGAGGTCGCAATCAGGCTTCTATTACTGCCAGGGTGGCACTCTGTTCGGCAGTGCCCCGGGAGCAATGATGTCGCAAGTTGACGCTCTGACCTCAGGCTATCGGCCCTCCGGCGGCGAGTACTGCGCGGGCGGCCAACAAACCATGGCAGCCTCCCGCGATCAAACGTTGGAGAACCAGCAGCCTGAGCAGGCAAGCATGTCCACTCCCCTTGAGGAGTCGTTCAATCCAGCTTTGGCGACACCATCGGACATCTCAAACACGGCAGCGGGCATTCAGGTGTGGGCGATCAAGTCGCTCGGCTCTTATTATTGCCGGGGCCAGATTCTGTTCGGCAACAAGCGAGGCAAATTGATGTCGCAGTCCGACGCCATATCGGCAGGCTACCGCCCGTCTGTAAGCCCCTGCCCAGCGTCCGCAACCGCCTCAACGCTTGAAGCGGACTCGCACGGCATGCTGTCGAAGAAACCGGCGGCACAACCCAAACCCGAAGGCGAAGTGCAAGTCTGGGTCAAAAGAGAGTTTGGCTTTTATTACTGCCGGAACGATGTCCTGTTCGGCAGCAGGCCCGGGCATTTGATGACCCAATCATCCGCACTAACGGCGGGCTACCATCCTTCCGACGAGCATTGCACCGATGACAACCCCACCCGCGTCCCCAAACGGCTGCCAGCCCATGGACGCTCGGGCAAAAAATAGCTCGAAGCAGTAGTCTGCGGGTTTTAGACCCTGCGGCTCTTCTCTCCAGGTAGCCGGCCTGGTGTCCATCCATGTGAACCATTAGCGCTGGAATCTCTCCCTCCGATGGCGGGCGCCGCAACCGCTTGGCCTAAGATGGTACCTCTGTCGGCAAAGCCTTTTCCCCTCCCCCTTCATTGGCTGTAACCCATTCACCACGTAAAAGAACGAGCGGTAGCCAATGGTAGTAGCACCATCGGGTTATTGTAGGAACCGTTAATTTAAGATTCAATTTACACAAGTAGGGGAGGAGACATGGTGGGGGAAGACAGTCCGCTAGCCGTTATTCCAGGCGAAGCTTTCCGTTGGCGGCCCCGAGTACAGTTTATCGAATCATTCAGGACCAGGTCCTCAGCCGTCAATTATGCTCTCAAGCACGGTTACAACCTGGTTGTCGAGCGCAATGAGGGAACCGCAGTACTTTTTGACGTGCTGCTGGACATCGACGAGGCCTGCACCGAAAACATCAACCTGGAATTAACTGAGACCGAAGAGGTCCTGATCGAGCCCGAGGTCCACGGCAGGGCAATGCTGACGGGTTTGGCCTTCTGCCGTCTCTGCAAGCGGTCCGCCGCAGCCTTGGCCAGCCGGCGCTGCTGGAAAGAGATCTACCGCTGCGGTTGGGTCAGGCATTTCGACGGGCGTGCCCGTGATCTGCCGAATCGGGTCGCCATCCCCGTCCGCCGCACTGCCAGCCGCTGCTGGTGGTCAGGCCCTGCCCTTGAATTCCGGCGCTGGCAGCACAGACACTCGCACGGCTCGGCTGCCGATCTCGCCAAACGCTCTGCGGCCTGCCTCGATGGCTTGTACATGCGCGAAATCGCCCCGCGCCTGCGCCACGCCGTCGAGCAATACCGACAGGCAGACATCGCAGGCGCTCTTCGCCGCGCATGGAACAGTCCGCTCGCGACCTTTTCGAGCTTTGCCACGCGTTTTGCCGCCGCAGCCGCCGTTTTCCTGAACCCGGAAATTGCCCCCGTCATTCTCCAGGCTGCCAGCAATCTCCGGCGCGCTCACATGGCGCGCGCCTTCCCGGTTAATGTCGAAGCAGCTGCCGTTTCGCGCAACCCAAATACTTCTCAGCTCGGCTGATCGCCTCTCGCCAAAAACCCGACAAAGACGCCGCGATCCTTCCCATCGCGGTTACCCCGCCATCGTGCACTTGTGTTATGGTTATGCGTCGGCTGGAACCTTGTGGGCCGGTCGCACAAACGCTTTTCCCGAAACCAGGTCACGATGTCCCGATTAGCGCAACGATCCGCCGCCGCCGCGGCTGGCGCCGCCGGCTTTCTGATAGCAGCCTGCGCTCTCTTCCTCGCGGCCCAGCCACCCCCGCAGAAGCCGCCCGATACGATCTACTACAACGGCGTCATCATCACCATGTGGCCCGCCCATCCGGTGGCGCAGGCCCTGGCCATCCAGAAGGGCCGGTTCGCGAACGTGGGTTCCAACCAGGATGTGCTCCGGACGGCCGGCCCTGCTACGGTGAAGGTGGATTTGCACGGCCACTGCGTGCTGCCCGGCCTCATTGACAGCCACTGCCATCCCATCGAAGCCGCCCTTGGTGAGCGGCAGAGCCAGGTGCCGCCGCTGCACTCCATCGCTGATATTCAAAATTATGTTCGGCATCGCGCTGCGCAGCTCTCGGCCGGGCAGATCATTCTGGTTCCTCATGTCTTCGTAACCCGGCTTCAGGAACGGCGTTATCCCACGCGCGCGGAGCTCGATGCGTCCGCGGCAGACCGGCCCGTGATTGTGGACAATGGTTATGCCTCCGTTCTGAATTCGGCTGCGCTGAAGCAAATTGGTATCTCCAGCAGCACCCCTCAGCCCCCCGACGGGAAAATCATCAAAGACGCGCAGGGCAGGCCCACCGGTCTTGTCCTTGGCGCACCGGAGCTTCTGGCCCCGCTCAGGGCTGCGCCACCCGCCAGGCCTCAGGATCGCCTGTGGGCGCTCCAAACCATGCTGCATCACTACAACGAAGTAGGCATCACCAGCATCATTGACCGCGCCGAAGGGCCGCCGGGGTTTCGCGCCTATCAGCAGCTTCGCCGCGAGGGCAAGCTCACCGCCCGGTGCTATGTTACGTACATCATCGATGCGCAGGGTAAACCGGCCGATGTGCGAAACTCCATCCTCAGGATCCCCTTTGTCACCGGCTGGGGGGACGATTGGTACCGGGTCGGCACCTTAAAAACCTTTGCTGACGGCGGCATCTGCATCGGCACCGCCTATCTGCGAGCACCCTACGGCACCCACACCGAGCTTTACGGATATCATGATCCGAACTATCGCGGCGTGCTGCGCGTACCGGAAGCTAACCTCGTTGCTATGGCGAACACAGCCGACGAGCTCGGCTGGCAGATGACTGCGCATACCACCGGCGGGGGCGCCACCGATCTGCTGCTGCAAGCCTATCAAGCGGCCAATCGGGAAAAACCGATTCGCAACCTCCGCTTCACCGTAACCCACGGTGACTTCCCCGACTCTCACGCCATCCGGCTCGCCGAAGATCTGGGAGTGTCATTCGATAGCCAGCCGGCCTGGCTCTACCTGGACGCACCTGCCGTCAAAGATGTTTTTGGACCGGAGCGAATGGCAAATTTTATTCCGCTTGCCTCGCTGTTCCGGGCGGGAGTGGTGGTGGCAGGAGGCTCCGATCACATGATCGGGTTTAACCCAAACACCTCGACCAACCCCTACAACCCCTTTCTGGGCATGCGGATAGCTATCACGCGACACGCGGTGGACGGAACTGTCATCAACCCCAGCCAGCGCATCAGCCGCGAGCAGGCGCTCCGGATGTATACGCTCAACGGGGCCTTCCTCTCCTTTGACGAGAAGAAGAAGGGGTCCATCGAGCCAGGCAAACTTGCCGATATGGTTGTGATATCCCGGGATTATCTCTCCTGCCCTGTCGATCAAATCAGGAATATCCAGGCACTACGGACCATCGTTGGCGGAAGGATTGTTTTCGACCGCCTGCACTAAAGGGGGCTGGTCCTTCCCCACAGCCGCCGATCTGACACTCAGAAAAGGAGTTGTACGCGACCGCCTTCGCCGGCCCTGCCGCCCAAGCTGCACCGGCCTCGGGAGGTCCTAGTGACGGCCAGTCAATGGTAGTAGTACTATCGAACCATTGTCCCCTGTGGCATTTACTGGTTCAATATGTCCGGGAGGGACACATGGGAACTACAAACACTACGATAACCATTCTTCAAAGTTCGCAATTCAAATGGCCATTCCAGGTTCAGTACATGGAAAGCCTGGAGACCCGCGATCAGGCCATCCGTTATGCCGGCCAACGTGGCTGCAATCTCATCGTGCAGTACAGCAGGCGGCCCGGCCCGCAGTTTGATGTACTGCTGGACCCCGAAAACGTCTGTACGTCCAGAGCGGACAGTGAGGTCATCCAGATTGAAGTGGACCAACTGAAGGATGCCCAATCCTCCGGCGGGCACAGTCGGTCGGCGTTCTCTGGCGTCGCCAAGCTCATCAGGCGCTTTTCCGGCTCGGCCAGGCGCCCGGCGCCAAGCGGCGAAAGCTCGCTTCAACCCGCCAGGTAACAGGTCAGGGCGGGCCTCTGTCTTCAGGTCCGCACTTGCTCTGTAGCACGGTCCTGAGGTCTGGAGTCCAATAACCTCTGCCGGACTCCAGAAATCGGAACCACCCCGGCATCTTTTCCGTCTTTCGCTTCCTAGTTTCTACTCTCTTTGCTGCGAAACAGTCGGGCGCCTCACCACCGGGCGGTTTTCGCCCCGCCTCTGCTATTACCCGGCCAAACGTGTATACACAGCTAGGGTAGACGAACCTGCTCACTGGCCGCTAGATCTCTAATTTGATTTTGGCCGCCAGGCGGAAGAAAAGCTGTTGGGGCTGAAGCCCTGAGAGATTTGGCCTGTGGTAGCGTAGCGGTACAGCGCCGCAAGAAATATGCCATGAGTCGAGGCGCTGATGATTGAAAGAAAAATAAAGTAGATGACCATGAGGCAAACGCCGAACGTGACGCCATAACCTCCTGCGAGCGCGCCGCCCAGAACGGGGAGCAGAATTCCCGGCAATGCCAGCAGCGTAAAAATAAGGCCGAAGCTGAAGGTGCCCACCACTTCCTCGCCCCAGCTCTTGCGGAACAGTTCCGCGGAGCGATGGAGCGCTTCAATCGGCCCGACGTTTTCAAATGCGATAACCGGGACCACAAAAAACGTTCCGAGAGTCCAGGCCAGGCCCACTAGCCCCGCGACCAGCCGCCCAATCAGGCTGGAGCGTTCTTCAATCATGCGCAGGATCATGCCCACCGTAGCCGCAACAAGCGCCCACTGAAAGACGACGGACAGACGGTTCCAAGCCGCCCGCAGGCCGTCGCGCACGGTGGGATCGCCGCCCTCCAGGCGGATCGAGGCCGCGCTCACCAGCGCCGTGTTAAAGAAAATGATGACGAAATAATTCGTCAGGTAAAAAACAAACATAGCGCCGACAATCAGATTGTTGCTGGGGTGCCAGCCTCCCTGCTGGGCGATTGCCGCTTTGACCTGGGGATAAAAGAAAAACCCGCTTCCCGCCAGTAACGACAGAGTCACAGCAACGCAGGAGATCGCAGAAAGCACCGGCAGCAACATCAATTCCTCGTCCTGCTGCAGGATCGCAAAACTCTGCTTCACCAGTTTCCAGGTGTTGCTGATCTTACCCATCGCTAGATCTCCTTATCAGCGATTGTGCGATAGCCGCCGAAACCTGGCCTACGCCGCACGTGACCCAAATGCCCGCATTATAGCGTTTGCGCTACTGCAAAGCGAGTGACCTCGCCAAGCCAGTTTCCCCCCGAGTAAGAAGGGCTTTCACGGAAGCGGGTGCTCTGAGCACTAGGCTCTTTGTCCTCGTGCCATTCTCCGACGCGCTGCAACAAAGTAGAGGGCCAAGCCAATGCCGATCGACACCAGGCAGAGCGCCCACCCATCGCCCAGGAAGGCAAAGAGGACCGCCCATATCGGCAACGTAACGTAGGACAGCGCCCCTACCGGATGGATATCGGTCGCAACCAGGTAAGCCGAGAAGAGGAACGCAAAAAGCAAGAGGGCCAGCAGTGACGTTATCGCACCAAGCATTGCCGCGCGCGACGGAGTAGACGTCCGCGCACCATCCACCAGACGCGGGCCGGTCATAGCCCCGAAGATGGCATGGCACAGCGCCACGGCGATGGTGAGCACGGGCGCCAATCCCCTCATCCTGGCGTCCGGGTACCATACGAAATGCTGCACAACGAGCGTCAGGCCGCCGAAGGCCAGCGCCCCCGCTGCCCGCGGACTCTGCCGGATATAGGCTCCGAGAAGAGTCCCGGAATCCTTGCCGCCGTTAACGCCCTCCATTGACCCGAATCCCCCCGCTCTCGATTACAGTAGCGTGTCGGGCGGGAATTCGCAACGTGGACACGTTTTTCGGCCAGACCGTCGGGGGACCCATCTGGCGCCGTCCGTAAGCGTCGCCCGGTTGCAGAACTGGCGCGCTCGGCAGCTTCCGGACCTCCCGGGAACGCGACCCGTCACCCACACAACGGCAGTTGTTCATATTTGGCACAGGTGTAAGTCTCAGGTTTCCGTGGATTTTCAGCTTACGATCGCTAGGTCAGCTGTGCGGCTGGCGGAGCGACGGAGGCAGGTAGGCGTCTCCGCACACCGGGCAAAGGTCGGCCAATTCCGAATCAGCCTGGTAGCAGTGATAGCAGGTTCGCACGTGTTCTTCCAATTCGTCGTAGACATCCTCTGGAAGTTCCTCGTCGCCATTCTCCGGGACCAAATCTTCGGAATTTTCCAGCGGTGGCTCGGGCATCAGGTCCATGAATGGCGGAGGCGCCAGCGCATCGGATTCGACCGCGACCGCACTCTTGAAATCCGGGTCGACATAATCCCACTGGCTCAAATCCAAAGGCGCCGTCCGCGCCCAGCGGGAACCGGCGGCACTCTGGGCAGAGTTCGGCGCCGGGCTGCTCGGTGTGCTCGGCGGCCAGCATTGATTTGCAGATCTCACATATTGGTCGGTATCGCTCTCCGGGCTCAGACCAGCCCAGACCTCAGGCAAATTCCCAGCCCCGGCACTTGTCAATCTCGCACTGGCTGCGGTTGATGTAGTGGCGGAGTTCCTCCATCCCATACTCGGCGGCCAGCTTACGGGCGCTCACTCCGGGCCTTTTCGCCTTCAGCACGAACCACCCCTCGAGCGGCATCCATTTTTCCTGCTCGACATCTTCGCCGCGCTCTGCGAGAAGCTTCTGGAGTTTCTCCGGATAGTTCAAGTCCTGATGGAAGATGCAGCGATCGAGATCGAGGTTCACACGGGTAATGTTGGTTGTGGCGTCGCGGTTGTGCTGGTCATGGATGAGCTTCTCGCCGTCAATGTCGTAGACCTGGCAGTCGGGAGTCCATGTTGCGCTGACGATATAGTAGTTGTAAAGAATAGCCGGGGCCTGGAGTGAGCGTCCCGCTGAATAGGCGCTGGGCCAGATCACCAATTCAGCGCCGTGGTTTGCCAGCCCCTTCCACAAGGGCGCCCAGTTCACGTCAAAGCAAATGGCGAAGCCGACGCGGCCGAAGTCGGCGTCATAAACCTGCACGTGTTTGCCGGGTTCCATCTGGAGCGGCACACATTCGCTCTGCCACACAGGAAATATCTTGTCGTAAATGCAGGCCACTTTGCCGGCTCGGTCGAGCAGAACGGCGGAGTTGAAGTAGCGTTCCCCATCCTGACGGTTGATGGGGCACACAATGTAAGTGCGGTGCTTGCGGGCCAGGCGCGACATGGCAGTGACCGTGGGGCCGTCAAGCGGCTCCCGGGCCTTCTGAGTGAGACCGCGGCAACCTTCAGGAATAGCGATAATGTCCGCCCCGTGCCCTCCCAGTTCATCCACCAATTGCGCGATTTCATCGAGCGGCCGACCGCCATGAAATCCAATGCTCACCACGCGCACGGGCCGCCCGATTTGAGTTGTGGCGGCTTCAGCCATGCTGTTTTCTGCGCGCGGAGTGGCAGCCACTCCGCTGGCGGCTCCAAGCCCCGCCGCAAGCGCCGAAGCTCCCGCGGCCGATCCCTTGAGAAAATCTCGTCGATTAACGCGATTGGGCATGATGACACCTCCTACGGGTTAAAACGGTAGCCAGGTTCAGCGAGTTTTTGACCGCGGCCTGCTCGCGAGCAACAGAGACCCATTGATGGCATTGTCCCTGCTTACCAGTCATCGTACATCCCGATGGTCGCGATGTATGCACGAACCGAATCGCTCGACCTTCGAGATCAGCTACACGTTTTCCGGCACGGCGAAGGGCGCCCGGAAGGTCCCGTGGAGCATTTTGCTGGCTTCGTCGTCGCCGACGATACACTCCTGAGCGCCGTCGAAGTTGATGGTGCGGCCCAGCCGATAGGAGACGTTGGCCAGGTTCACCAGCAGCGTAGATTTGTGCCCTTCCTCAACCGGCGCCGTCAGGTCCTGCTTCTTGTGTGCGATGACCGCGTCGACAAAATTGGCGAAGTGATCTCCCTTGCCATTCGCCTCAGGTCCCGGTTCCTGATTCGGACCCAGCCAGGTCTTGTAAGAATCGTAGCCCTGGATGGCTAGGTAGCCTTTCGAGCCGTAGAAAATATTGCCGATGGTGTCCTCAGCGCGTTTTCGCTCGCGCCTGGCGCCCAGGCCGGCCGCCGGGACTCCGCCGCTCTTGAAGCCGCCGGCGCCGATGCCCGCCTCGTGATTGGTCTCCCAGCCGCGCACTTCGAATTCCATCATGCGGGTTGAGCCATCGGGCCGCTTGAATTCATACGCGCAGTTGATCACGTTAGGCGTTTCCTGGTCGTCGTTGAACATGAACTTGCCGCCCAGGGCGGTGATTTTGGATGGATAATCGACACCCAGGCCCCAGCGGCAAATGTCCACTTCGTGAATGCCCTGGTTGCCCAAGTCGCCGCTTCCGAAATCCCAGAACCAGTGCCAGTTATAGTGGAATCGGTTCTTGGTGAAAGGCGTATCGGGCGCCGGACCCAGCCACAGGTCGTAATGTACGCCGGCGGGAACGGCGGAAACGGGCGTGCGGCCAATGGTGTCCCGCCATTTGTAGCAGAGCCCGCGAGCCAGGTAAACTTCGCCGATGAGCCCGTCATTAAGGTGCTTGATGGCTTCCTGAATGGCCTCATTGGAGCGGCTCTGCGCGCCCATTTGAACGACGCGATCGTACTTTTCCGCGGCCTTCACCAGTTGATAACCATCAAACCAGGCGTGCGAGACGGGCTTTTCAACATAAACATCTTTTCCCGCCTGGCAGGCGTAGATTCCAATCAATGAATGCCAATGGTCGGGCGTGGCGACCGAAACAGCATCAATGGACTTGTCTTCCATTACCTTGCGGCAATCAACAAAGCGCTTGGGGCGCGGCTTCCCCATCTTTTCCACTTCCGCCAGCCGATTGTCCAGAATGTTCTCATCCACGTCACAAAGGCCAGCGAGGGAGGCGTTGGGCAGCCGTCCAAAAGCATGAATGTGATTGTTACCCCGCCCTCTCAGCCCGCATACGGCGATCCGCACGCGGTCATTAGCGCCGAATACCCGCTCGGGTTTGGTAATAAAAGTAATGCCGCTGAATGCCGTTAGTCCGGCGGCGCCCACTTTGGCGCCGGTCCTGAGAAAATCTCGCCGGCTGACTTCCGGCTTCTCGGGTTCTTGAGACATGTGTGCTCCTCCTCGAGTATTTTAAACTCTATTCAGAAGTAGATATAAACATCATGGTTTCCGCCGCCGCTAAATGCGAGAAGTCACATCAATAGATGCTCTGCCTGATAAGGCAGCAAGCGGCGGGCTCATGAACGGAACTGCCATGCACCAGATTCAGTCTGTTCTGACCAACCTTATGATTCTCCGTGTATATCACCTACGCGACCGGAAAACAACCTCAATCTATTTTCTGCTTTGCTGCGCTACGGTGCGCCGCGGCCATCGTAAACCTGAAACTCCCGGATGGCCGGCGTATGGGAAGCCGCCAGAATGTTGAGCCGCACTTCGCTGGCCGTAGTCTCCGGGAAAATATCAATCTTCTTGTGGCCGATACTGGTGCCTCGATGCAAGGTTTTCCAGCCCGATGCTGGACTCCAGGCCTGTATCTCATAGCTTTCGATGTTCTGGCCGCGATTCAGCCACTCCATAGTAACCGTTCGATCAAAAGAGATGGGCTTCGAAAATTTTGCCGTCAGCGCGGCGTGATAAGTGAGCGGAGGCGCAATCCAGAACGTGTCGAGGTTGTTGTCAAATGCCGCGCTATCATCAACCCCATCGGATGACGGCGGCTGGCGGTCCAGCGCCAGATTGCGTGCATAAATCTGCTGAAGTTCATTGCCGAATTCCCGCAGCCGCGCGGCGTCAAGCGCGGGCAGCAGGCCCTGTTCGTCGGGAGCGATGCCCAGCATCAACTGGCAGCCGTGGCCCACGGAATTGTCATAAATCTTAATCAGATCGGGAACCGTTTTGAGGGAGGCGGCATCATTCGGGTGCCAAAACCAGTGGCGTTTATGGAGCGGCGTATCGCACTCGGCAGGCCGCCAGCGCAGATAACCCGCACGATCGATGACAGCCCAGTTCTCTTCAGGCGAGTAGCCATCCTCATTCCCAACCCAACGGATGTCGCCCCACTTCATGAATCCGACGTCTGCGAAGATGAGGGCGTTGGGTTGGTAAATCCGCAGCAAGTGAAGATAGGAATCAAAATCATAGATGTGCCCTTCGCTGCCCGCGCCGTCCAGCCAGAACTCCTCGATGGGTCCGTAGCGCGTCAGCAGTTGCTGCATCAGCCCCTGGTAAAACTTGTCGTACTCCGAGTTGGAGCTGTAGGACGGCTCGTGCCGGTCCCATGGCGAGAGATAGATGCCGAACTTCATGCCGCGGTGCCGGCAGGCTTCTTCCACGGCCCGCACCACGTCCCCATGACCGTTCTCCCAGGAGCTGCTGGTTATGCTGTACTTGGTCATCGACGTGGGAAAAAGGCAGAAACCGTCATGACGCTTGGCCACGAACACCAGGTACTTTGCCCCGGCCGCTTGCGCCGCTTCAACCCACTGGTTGGGATCGAATTTCGTGGGATTGAAAACCGACGGATCGACCTTTCCACTGCCCCATTCCTTGTCGGTAAAGGTGTTGAGTCCGAAGTGGACGATGACGCCGAATTCGAGGTCCTGCCACTCAATCTGCTGCGGGCTGGGAGTGAGATCGGTAAAATTCTGGCTCGCCAATCGCACGGGAAGCGTGAAACCCACCAAGGCTGAGAGTGCAAGCACCGATAACACTCCCATAATCCAGCGGCTGCGCAGGAGAGTAGACACTCTGTTCTGTTTGGGGAAATCAAACGAAGAAACCTGTCTTTGGATTCGCATGCCGGGAGTTATACCACGAACCGGGCACGCCGAGAAAATTCCACCTGATGGCCACAGTGCCTACAACTCCCGCAGCGCCTGTACAACGGGCTGGCGCGCGGCATGGATGGCAGGGAGCGAGCCGCCCACAATGCCCATTCCCAGTGCGAAGATGATTCCGCCGGCCATCAGGTCGGGCGTAATTTTGAAGGCAAAGGCGAGATGAGAAAAAGTCTGCCAGTTCATGGCGCCGGTCGTGAAGCCGTTGAGCGGCAGCACAGCAACGCAGCCAAGGGCCCCTCCGACGAAAGCGATCAGCAGGGCTTCAACCAGGAATGAAAACACCACCGCAGCAGCGCCAAACCCCAGGGCACGCATCACGGCGATTTCGCGTGTGCGCTCGGCGACGGCGGAATACATGGTATTGAGCGCGCCGAAGATCGCTCCAATGGCCATGACAGCCGCCACCAGCCCGCCAAGAATAGTAATCAACCGGGTGAAGGTTTGCGACTGTTTGGCGTAGTAATCAATTTCCCTGCTGACGTCCACATTGAGGCGCGGGTCCTTACTGGCGGCGTCCTTGAACTTCTGGAAAGCTTCCGGCGAGGTAAGGCGGACGGTGGCAGACTGGAAGACGTTGGCGGGGCGCTTGTAAACTCCGTCGAGGACGCGCGCGTCGCACCATACTTCGGAATCGAAGGCGGAGCCTCCGGCATCGAAAATTCCGGTGACGGTCCACTCGCCCCCGCCGAAGCGGACCTTGTTTCCCACGCCCAATCCGGCATAGCTCGTCACAGCGTTGCGCCCGACAACTAATTCGGCAAGACCGGGCCGGAACATTCGACCCTCGACCACCTTGACGTTTGGCCGAACCATGAGGACGTTGGGTGAAACACCGCGCACCTGCACGTTGGCATCGGTGCCCGTGGAACGAAGCGGAAAGGGCGCGATGACGACTACTTCGGAGGTGATCAGCGGCTGGCCGTTCTGGCGCCCCACACCCGGCTGGTCCTGGAGAATATTGACGTTCGCGAGCGAAACGCCGCTTTCCATTTCGGAATTGGAGCCGGCGCGGAGAATGATGGCGTTGTCCGCGGAGCCGGACGAGACCAGCGTGGCGCGGAAGCCCTGCGCCAGCGCCAGCATAGCCACAAACACGCCAACGGTCCCGGCAATCCCCAGCACGGCAGCGATGGCAGAAGTCCAACGAGCCTTGGTGCTGCGAACGTTGTAAATGATGGGAATGGCGATCATCAAATTCTCCGCAGCGCATTGACCACGCGTAATCGCATTGCGCCAAGTCCGGGCAGCAGCCCGCTCAGCACGCCGGTCGCCAGCGCGAAGCCGATGCCGATGGCGATCATGGAATTCGACAGGATGAGGTTCGGCAGCAAACCGTTCAGAGCAACACCCAGAGCAGGAATGGCCAGCGTCGCCAGGCCCAGTCCTAGTATTGCCCCCGCTAAGGCAATCACCAGGGCCTCGACCAGCACCAGAAGGAGCACTGTACCATTTTTGAACCCGATGGCCTTGAGAATTGCAAGTTCTCCCGTGCGCTCGCGTACCGAGATCGCCATGGTATTCCCCGTCACCAGAAGCAGGGTGAAGAAGACCACGCTTCCGATGCTGAGGATGAGGAATTTGATGTTGCCCATCTGGTTGACCCAGTTGGCTGCGAACTGCGATTCGGTGTCGGTCTTGGTTTCGTAGGGCGAGTTGGCAAACTCTGCGTCAATTGACTTCGCTACGCGCTGAGCATCGTCCGGCGAGTTGAGCTTGACGGTATACCAACCGGTCATGTCCTTTATCGAGGGCGGTACATTCTGTTCGAAATACTTCCACTGGAACCAGAATTGGGATTCATCATCCGTCCGGCGCTGGCCGTGATAGATTCCGTCAATGTTGAATTGCCACGCCTGACCGGCCAGGTAGGGAGGAGATTTGATGGAAACGCGGTCGCCCACCTTCCATCCGAAGCGCTCAGCCGTACGTGCGCCCACAACCGCCCCCTGCTGGTCCCTAAGAAAAGTGTTCCACTGGTTATCGGGAACGAGGAGTTCCGGGACGACCTTGCGCTGATTTTCCGGATCAATCGCGAATTGCGGGAAGAAATTTTTCGGATCCTGATAGACGCCGCCAAACCAGTTGTAGTGTGTCACGGCCTCGACGCCCTCGAGGGCGGCAATCTTGTCGCGATAGGAAAGAGGCAGAGGCTGAATGATGGAGACGCGATTGATGGTGACCAGCCGGCTGGCGCTGGCAACCGTCCCGCCCCGCGTAAAAGCCTCTCTGACAACCGCGAGGAAGGCGAAAAGAAACAGCGCCACGGTAAAAGAACCGAGCGTGAGCAGCAGCCGCGCTTTTTTGCGGAACAAATTGGCCTGAACCAGGCGGCGAAATCTCATGCTCCACCTCCCGCAGTGACGTTCTGGTCTGCCTTGGAGGCTTCCACCAAAACCCCTTTTTCCAGATGGAGCAGAATATGCGCCCTGGCGGCCACGAGGGGATCGTGCGTAACCATCAGGACGGTCTTGCCGTGTTCATTCACGAGTTCCTCGATGAGTGCCATGATTTCGTCGGCGCTGCGGCGGTCAAGGTCGCCAGTCGGTTCGTCGCAGAGCAAAAATGTAGGATCGGAAACAATGGCGCGGGCGATGGCCACTCGCTGCTCCTGGCCGCCGGAAAGCTGCCGGGGGAAATGGTGCATGCGCTCGCCAAGCGCCACGATGGAAAGCGCTGTTTCAACGTGCTGCCGCCGCTCGGGCCTGGACAGCCGGGTAAGAAGCAGCGGCAGTTCGACATTTTGAAATGCCGTGAGAACAGGAATGAGATTGTACATCTGAAAGATGAAACCGACATGGCGGGCGCGCCATTCAGTGAGCTTGCCGGAAGACATGTGGGTGATCTCGTCGCCGGCCACGGAAACCGTCCCCGCCGTTGGAACGTCAAGCCCGCCCAGGAGGTTCAGCAACGTCGTCTTGCCGGAGCCGCTGGGTCCCATAAAAGCCACAAAGTCGCCGCGATCCACGTCGAGGTTGAGGCCCTGGAGCACCTGAATCTCCTCGCCGCCGCGCCGGTAAGCCTTGTTGAGGCCACGAACCTGAATCAGGACGTTGGAACTGCCATTGTTGTTGACGCTGGCCATTGCTTGCTCCTATTGCCGGATTTCAACCTTCATTCCATCCTGCAAATTTCCCGGACCGCGCACCACGATCTCATCGCCTGGATTGACGCCGGCCATCACTTCAATATCACGCGAGATGGTCCTCCCGAGGGTGACGGCACGGCGCTCGATTCTCCCACCGCGCACCGCGAGCACGTAGGAATCCGGACTGGTCCCGCGCACGGCCGCTTGTGGGACAATCGCCCGAGCAACCGGCCCCGAAGTCTTTCTCGCTTTTGCAGAATCGCGCTGGCTCAGGAAGGCGACTTTGACTCCCATATCGGGAAGAATTTTCGGGTCCAGCTTATCGAACGCGATCCGCACCTTAACCGTGCCTTTATCCCGGTCGGCGGTCGGAATAATAGTGCGGACGTGGGAGGGCACGTGCCAGTTGGGGTAGGCGTCGAGCGTGGAAACAACTTTCTGCCTGCGGTGAACGCGAGCGATGTAGGCTTCATTGACGTCCACTTCGATTTCGTTCGAGTTCATGTCCACGATGGTGGCGATGCCAGTGCGGGTGAATCCGCCGCCCGCGGAAATCGGCGAAACCATTTCGCCCACCTGAGCGTCCTTGGAGACCACGATTCCGCTGAAGGGCGCGCGGATGATGCAATTGTCCACTCCCTGCTGAGCTTCCAGGACTCGAGCTTCGGATGCCGCCACCTGATTCCTGGCCAGAAGAATTTTAGCTTTGAGGCTCTCGACGTTGGTGCGCGCGGTGTCGAGCGCCTCCTGGCTCTGGACCTTCTCAGAAAACAGCTCCTGCGCGCGATGCAATTGAATTTCCGCGTACTTTAGCTGAACTTGAAAATCGGCAATGGCAGCGCGAGAGGCGTTACGATCAGCAGTGGCGGCGTTGAGGGCGCGCTTGGCGTCCGAATCGTCGAGCGTGGCGAGAAGCTGTCCCTCCTTCACATTCATGCCTTCGTCGAAGAACACTCCGGTGACACGCCCTGTGATCTTGGCGGCAACCGTCGAGCGACGCCGGGGAGTTACATAGCCGCTGGCGTTCAGCAAGGTTTCCGCCTGCGCATCGTTCGCCGGCAGCGCGCCGGCAACCTCCACCGCCGGGGTGCGCTTGTAGAAGGCCATAAGACCTCCAATAACAAGAACCAGCACGCCCAATGAAGCTGCAAAAATGCGCACAATTTTGCCACCCGCCCTTTTTGAGCGAGCCGAATCGTGAATCTTGAGCGATGAGAGGTCACCACTAGGCATTGGATTATCGATGCTTCGACGTTTTCTGCCGCCCCTTGCGAACCGGCCCGTTGTTTTGTGCTGCGACGGCGCGCATCCCGGCCAGGGAAAATTCCACAACCTGCTGCGCGACGAAATCGATGATTTCCGCTGTAAAGTGTCCGCCCGGAACCATGCGTGCCGCCACAGGACTTGCGAATCCGGTGATCTGGGTTTGGACGCATCCGACACAGATGCCGACTCTCGGATCCGCTGGCGGCAAGCCCGTCAACTCGCTTACGAGCGCCGCCACGCGGGCGGAATTCGGGCGAATGGCCTTCTCGATAAGAAGATCGAACGCCGGGCTCGGATCAGCCATTTCGCGCGCCATTAGCTTGCCCGCGCGGCAAGCTCGTCCATTGTTGAGGACATGCCCCATGAAAGTTCGAACGTAATGGCTGAATCGCTCTTCTGCCGACGCACCGGGCTTACCCGCGTGGGCCAAGCTGGAGCCCTGTTTCATGGATTCGATGACTTTCATCAAGACTTCCTGATAGAGCCCGAGCTTGTCCCGAAAATAGTAATTGACCGCGGCCAGATTAGCTCCCGCCGCCTGACAAATGTCGCGAACCGTTACGTGGTTGTAGCCACGCTCAACGAAAAGCTCTGCGGCAGCTTCCAGCAGCCGTTCTCTAGTTTCCAATTCGACAGTGGGATTCCTGGTCGACACCTGGGCTCTCCAGTCACCTGATCAAACATTTGTATGAAACACAGATATATAACAAGCGTTTGATTCATGTCAAGCCGAAAAGAGTATAAGCACATTTTCCGTGATCCGAGATTGTGGGGGATTTTGCTCTCCGAGAATGATCTCAGCAGGAAATTGCGCAAAGCGCACATCATACGAGCGAAGAAAAGACTTTTATCTTTCTCAGTGATGTCATAAGTTGGTAGATCGGCGGCGAGCCGGGGTTGACGGACGCGCTGATTGCTGCGTTCTGTGGAACGCCGGCAACGTTTATTTGCGTTGAGGTCCAGCGGCCTGGGTTCGACTGAACAACCAATGGGAAACGAGATAGACCGTCGGAAATTTGTTATCGGACTGAGTGCCGGATTGGGCATAGCCAGTTTCGTAGCGTCCTCCAAACGCGCCGCTTCCCTGCCCGTGGCCGATCCCGTCGGAACGAAGCTGCTCCCAAACTTTGTATTTCTGATATCTGATGACCAGAGTTACTCCAGCGCCGGCTGCAATGGAAACTCCGCCGTCCACACACCAAACATCGATCGGCTGGCTCGCGAAGGGTTGCGCTTTGACCGCGCATTTGCGCCGTCGCCGTCCTGCAGTCCCAGCCGTTCCGCGATCCTGACCGGCCAGTCCCCGCATGAAACCGGGACGGCTCGTTTCCGCTCTCCCATGCCGGTGGCGCAGAAGACCATTTTGGAATACCTGAAAGGCGCGCGGTATTACACCGGAGCCTTCAAGAAAGTGCATCAGGGCGCCGAGTTCTGGCAGCGGTGGGACTTCAAAGGGCTGCACAAGCCTGTCCACACGTTCCTCGATGCGCGCCCGAAAGATCGGCCATTCTATCTGCACATCGGCTATCACGACCCCCACCGCCCCTACCTGCCCGGCGAACGCTACCCGGAAAAAAATCCGCGTGTTGCGATTGGCGTTCCATCTTTCTTGCCGGACACTCCCGCGGTCAGAAAGGACCTTGCCCATTATTACGAGGCTATCGAGAGACTGGACATGAAAGTCGGTCAGATCCTCAACCTTCTCGAGAAGTACGGACTTGCCGAGAACACTCTGGTGATTTTCACCAGCGACCAGGGCATGTCGTTTCCGGGCGCCAAAGGTACGCTATACGAACCGGGGCTGCACGTTCCGCTGATCGCGCGCTGGCCGGGGAAAATCAAGCCGGGAGGGGTGTCATCGGATCTGGTATCGCTGGTGGACCTTGCGCCAACGTGGATGCAGGCCGCCGGCCTTTCTGTGCCTGCGGCGATGGACGGCCGGAGCTTTCTACCGCTTCTGCTGGGTAGGAATTTCGAGCCGCGCCAGGCCGTCTATGCCGAGCGGAACTTCCACACTCACCTGGACCTGATCCGAAGCGTGAGGACAGCGCGTTACAAGCTGATCCAGAACTACCTTCCGGAAATGCCCTACCTGCCGCTCAGCGACATCGCGCGATCGCCAAGCTGGCGTAGTATTGAAAACCTGATGCACCAGGGGAAACTCTCTGCGCCGCTGCTTCAGCGCTACTTCAAGAAGCCTCGCCCGGAAGAAGAGTTTTACGACTTGCAGAATGATCTCGGCGAAATGAAGAATCTGGCGAACGACCCGAAATACAAATCTGAATTGCTGCACCTCCAGCAACTGCTGAGCCGGTGGATGATCGCAACTCACGACTTTCTGCCGCCGCCGATTCTTCCGCCCGATATTGATCAGTTGATGGAATAGACAGGTTGGATAACCGGCGGGCGGCCCTTGATTGACCGACATGGCGCGAGTGAATAGAATTCTTGCTTGCCTGGACCGTATCCAGGCTTGGCTGCGGCCTGTAAGTGTAAAGCCGGGGCGCGAGCGGAGGGATGCTGTCACCGCTGCACGATATTAACCGAGGGAGTTCAAGATGGAACTCTATCCCAATGTCTACCAGATTCAGTCACTCTACGGCGGCAGGAATTTGTTTCAGTATCTGTTTGCAGGTGAGAACGTGGTGCTGGTGGATACGGGCATCGCCACCAGCCCCGAAGAGACGATCTTCCCTTTCTTTGACAAGCTCAACCTCAGCCCCGACCGCCTGACGCTTGCCGTGACCACGCACGCCGATCTTGACCACCAGGGCGGCAACGATGCCATCAAGCGCATCTCGCCCAGCACCATGCTCAGTTGTGGTGAAGCGGACCGTAATCTCGTCGAAAACCCCAGGACGCTTTACGATGAGCGGTACAACTTTCTGAGAGAAGATCACGGGGTGGGATTTGATGGAGACTTATCACTCGACGCGGGCAGGCCCCGGCACATGGACGTGACCTTTTCCGGCGGTGAGAGAATTCACCTGGGCGGGAATTGGTGGCTCGAGGTGCTTCAGGTTCCCGGCCATTCGAATGGCCACCTGGCGCTCTACGATCGAAACTTCGGGGCGCTTTTTTCGGGAGACGCGGTGCAGGGGCGCGGCTGCCCCAAGGCCACGGGAGAGATGGCGATTCCCGTTACCTACTACCATGTTGACCTGTACCTTTCAACCATCCAGTACTTTGAACACCTGCCGATCAGCGTCCTCTACTCAGGCCACTGGCCGGTGATGCGCGGCGAAGAGGTGAAGGATTTCCTTTCAGAATCTCGCCGCACGGTGGAATTTGTGGATCGTGTGATTCTGCACGGCCTGGAGAAAAACCGATCGGGGATGACGCTGAAGCAACTGATTGATACGGTAGCCGCCGCCGTGGGCGACTGGCCCGACGACGGCGTTTTCCTTGCCATGTTTCCCATCAAAGGCCACATGGATCGATTAGAGCAGCAAGGCCGGGCGAAGTTGGACCGCAGTGGTCATCCGGCAAAATGGGTTGCGGCTTAAGGGAGCCAGGCGGCGCCACCGCGATCCGGTTGCTCCATAAAAGCCGATGAACGCTAACGGCTGTATTTCGGCGTCACACCCCGCAAATGGTGCCAAACGGCATCGCAGCGCTCGAGCACGTCATTCGACAGCTTTCCCGCTTCACAGGCCTTCAAATTTTCTTGCAATTGCTCCAGCCGCGACGCTCCGAGGATAACGGAATCAACCTGGGCCTGGCTCAGCACCCACTGCAATGCGAGTTCGACCAGCGTCTTGCCGGCATCTTCTGCAACTGCCTTGAGCTCTTCCACTGCGGCGAAGTCGTCGTCGTGCCAGTAGCGGTCCAGGTACATTCTGTTTCCGTCAAAGCGCGAGCCGGCAACCGGCTTGCTCCCGCGCGACTGTTTGCCGGTAAGCAATCCGCCCGCGAGAGGATTGTAGGGGACGACGGCAATGCCATAACGTTTGCAGAACGGTAGATACTCATCTTCAATGGAGCGGGCCAGCAGGTTGTACATCGGTTGCGAGATGAAAGGCGGCTGGTAACCGTTCTTCAGGGAAATGCAGTGGATTTCCGCCACCTGCCAGGCGGCATAGTTTGAGACCGCCGCGTAGCGCACCTTCCCTGCCTTGATCAGATCATCCATCGTGGCAAGGGTTTCTTCAATGGGCACATCGTAGTCCGGCTGATGAAGATAGTAGAGGTCAACGTAATCCGTCTGTAGGCGTTGCAAACTGGCGTGGATGGCCTTCTGGATGGCGGCGCGTGATAGGCCGGACTCATCGGGGGCGTCGCCCATTTTGCCTCGCACCTTGGTGGCAAGAACAACTTTATCGCGCCTGCCCTTCAACAACTTGCCGACGATGGTTTCGGATAGGCCCTTATTATAGATATTTGCGGTGTCGATGAAATTAATTCCGGCATCAAGGCAAAGGTCGATCATTCGCCGCGCGACTTCTTCATCCGCCTGTGAGCCGAACGTCATAGTTCCAAACGAAACTCGCGAAACTTTCAAGTCCGTATTGGGCAGCGTGCGGTACTCCATTCAAACCTCCTGAAGTTGTGTGCGTTACTCTTCTCCGAAAGTGGGATGCCGTGGAGAGGCCCGGTGGCTAAAATCTGGCTGCCGAGTTCGCGGTATCGGCCGAGCCTTTCGGGGCCAGTGAATCCTCATCATACAAAACTGGTCGCGGAAATTCTTGCGAAATCAGGCACGCCACTTATAGTATGGAGGATCACGACCGAACTCTGCGCTGCTCGATTCGTCAGTACCTGACAGGCCGATTTTCTGCCTGAAACAATCCCATAAGCCAACTGAGGGGCCCTCATGTCAAATCGCTATCTACTCATGCTTCTGCTTGCCGTCTGTTTTCCAGCCTTCGGTCGAGCGGAGGTAGTTCACTTCAAGAATGGTGATCACCTTACGGGCTCGTTCGTGCGGCTGGAGGGCAAGACGGCGATTTTCAAAACCGATGTTCTTGGAACCGTTAAGCTGTGCCTGAAGAAGATCAACACATTCACCACAGAAAAGCCGGTGGTGGTGATGCTGACGGACGGCCGGACGGAAGGAGGCATCTTCACGATCACGGAGACGGGCGAATGGGTGCTCAAATCGGCAGAGCTGGTCACTTCAGTGGAAAAAAAGGGCGTGGTGGCCATCTATCCCACGAAGATCTACCGCCCGGCGAGCCCCGAAAAGCTCCACCGCCCCTGGCAGGATTGGAAAGGCAAAGCAAATTTCGGATACAACCTTCAGCATTCCAGCGGCCATTCCGGCGCCCTGACGCTGGGCGTGGATGGCCTCCGTCTGGAACCGCCATTGCCCGGCCTTCCACCGCGTCGGCGCTCGCACTTTTCGCTGAACATGGCTTTCGTAAACGCGACAGATCCGGTCATCGGCGTTCGAACCAGCGCCAACACGCTGAGCTCGGATTTTCGTCAGGACTTCTTCTTCAGCCGGAACCGCCACAACTTCGTCTTTGCTGAAGCGCAGTGGGACCACATTGAGCCGCAGAACCTGCAACTGCGTCAGACGTACGGCGGAGGATACGGCCGCGATGTCATCCAACGGCCCAGCCTCACCCTCAGCCTGCGCGCGGGAACCACCTTCGTACGTGAACACTTTATGGCGTCAGCGGCTCAGCAAACCGCAGGGGTTCTATTGCGCGACAGCGCCGAAGGGCTGGTCGGGGAGAAATTTACGCTCAGCATATTCAAGCATTTTGACTTCAGCCACGAACTGGAGTTCTATCCGAGCCTGACGTCTGGCGGCAACTACCGATTCGATACGGTAACAAGTATCAGCACTCCAATCTCGTCCGGGCTTTCGTTTCAGACCGAGTTTACGGACCACTACCTGAGCGCACCGCTTCCCGGAACTGAACAGAACGATCTGGTTTTCAGTATGGGACTGGGACTCAAGTTCTAGGGGCTGCCGGGTTCGGGCTTTCCCGTCGGGCCCGGGGCACGTGCTCCGAGATGCTTCTGAATGTCCGCAGTAATTTGTTTCCCGTGAAAGCGGCCGTTTTCAATGAAGATTTCGTTTGTGTGTCGCCCGGAAATAACCACTCCGGCCAGGTAGACGCCAGGGACATTGCTTTCGCGAGTCTTGGCATTGCAGTTTGGGCGGGACGTTCCGGGATCGATTTCAACGCCCACGCGGCGCAGGAATTCGAAATCCGGATGGTACCCTGTAAGCGCAAAGACGAAGTCATTTTCAATCCGCGCACGTTCACCCTGGGCAGATTCGACCCACACTGCGTCCGGCGTAATCTCTCTGACGGTTGTCTCCAGGCAGGCGCGAATAGATCCTTCTTTGATTCTGTTCTCGATGTCCGGGCGAATCCAGTACTTGATGTGACGGCTCAGCTCAGGCTCCCGGTGAATGATGGTGACTTCGGCGCCATGGCGGAAGAGATCAAGCGCCGCAATAGCCGACGAGTTGGCTCCTCCGATCACGGCAACTTTTCTCTCGTAGAACGCATGCGCCTCGCCGTAGTAATGCGAGACCTTGGCAAGCTCCTCCCCGGGGATTCCCATGCGGTTCGGAATGTCGTAGTAGCCGGTTGCGATAATCAACTTCTGAGTGCGGTAGCACCTTTGTTCGCCATCCGCTGTGATAGCCTGGACCTCGAAACTTCCGTCGGACCCGGCAACGCCCACCACACGCTCGTGGTAATGGACCGGCACTCGATAGAATCCGGCAACGGCGCGGTAGTATTCCAGGGCTTCAGCTCGAGTGGGCTTCACATTCACGCTGGGAAAAGGAATGTCACCTATCTCCAGACGCTCGCGGGTGGTAAAAAATGTCATGCCGGGCGGATAGCTGAAAATGGAGTTCACCAGGCATCCCTTCTCCACAACCAGAACGTTGAAATTGCTGCGTATCGCTTCTACGGCGCAGGCCAGGCCCGTCGGCCCGGCGCCAACCACCAGAACGTCCAGCAGGCCGTCCATCCCGTATCATCCTTTCCTTGGAATCCCGTCCGTGGGTGCTGAAGGTGATCTCCGCACGCGCTCTTGATTTTCAAATTCCATTCTAACGTGCTTTGATCTTCGGGGAGCAGATTGAATGGCCACCAGATGTTTTGGCACGCCCGGCTGAGCAAACCGGGTGCCCGATAGAATGAGCGGAACTGACCGACAGCAACATCTCACCCGTACGGCTGCCACCAAACTGGAAGGCTCTGCAGGCCGCCCGTGGACAGACGCCCTTCAGCGTCTCGTCTCAGTCTTCTCTTTCGAGTTCTTCCAGGACACGGCGTAGAGTGGAAATGATCTGCTCGCGCTTGGCCTCGCCTTTCTTGAATTGAAGCGTCAGCTTGAAATCTTTAGTCGGCGGGACATAGCGGAAAGAACCGTGGCGAGCTTTCCTGTTGGGATTTCGCTCCTGGCGCGCCTGTTCGCGGTTTAATGTACCTTGCGCAAAGCGACGGACAGCGTCGCGCATCCTGGCTTCGGTGGGCTGGCGGGCAACCTGGAGAAGCTGGGACTTGGAGATTACGCCGCTCTCAATGCAGATGGCCTTGATGTCATCAGGAATAACGCGAAGCGTCAGAAGCTCGGTTACGGAGGAGCGCGATTTACTGATCTTTCCGGCAATCTCCTCATGGGTCAGGCCAAAGCGGTCGCCGAGAGCCTGTACGCCGTTAGCCTCCTCGAACGGAGTCAGGTCCTGGCGCTGCATATTTTCGATGAGAGCCAGCTCCAGGGTCTCGCCGTCGTCAGCATTCTTTTCGATACACGGAACCTCGGCAAGGCCGGCCATTCGGGCTGCAAAGTAGCGGCGCTCACCGGAAATAATCTGAAATTTTCCGGAATCCGGATTCTTGCGGACCAGCAAAGGCTCCAGCACACCCTTCTGTCGCACCGAATCTGCCAGGCCCGTCAGATCACCGCGCTGCTTCCGCGGCTGGTCGGCATAGGGCTGGATCTCTTCAATCGCGATCATTCGTCCGATGGCGGCTCCGCTCCGCGAGATAATATCTTCGACGTAGTGCGCACTGTGGCGCATCTGGACCGCTACCGGCAATCCCGAGCGTCTAACCGACACGTTGCAGAACCTCCTTCGCCAGGCTGGCATACTCATGCGCTCCGGACGACTGTGGGGCGAAGCTGAATATTGTTTCTCTGTAGGCCGGGCTTTCTTCCAGCCGGACGTTTTTGCCAATCACCGTCTTGAATACTTTGGGCCCAAACACGTCCCTGACCTGCTTATGGATATCCCGTGCCAGATTGGTCCGCTTGTCGTAGAGAGTTATGACGACACCCAACAATTGAAGTTCGGGATTGGGCCGGGCGCGAATCCGCTCCAGCGTCTCCAACAAATCGTCTGTGCCCTCGAGCGCGTAGTAGGATGCCTGAATGGGAACGATCAGAAACGAGGCAGCCACCAGAGCGTTCACCGTGATAATGCCCAGGGCCGGCGGCGTATCGATGACAATCACATCAAAGTCGTCGCGGCAGGCGGCGATTGCATCCTTCAGCCGGAACGGGCCGTCAAACTGCCCCACCAATTGCGCTTCCAGCTTGGCCAGTGAAATTCGGGATGGAACTAGAGACAAGTTCATCCAGCGGGTGGGCTTGACCACCTGAGAAATTTTCGGCTTGCCATCCGTAAGGATGTCGTAGATTGAACCGTCGACATCAGCCGGATTGATAAAGGTGAGGGTGCTATTGGCCTGCGGATCAAGGTCAATCAGCAAGGTCCTCTGATTGTGCATTGCCAGCGCGGCAGAGAGGTTGATTGCAGTCGTGGTTTTGCCAACCCCCCCCTTCTGGTTGGCAACGGCTATAACTCTTGCCACTCCTTGACTCCGGTTGAGGCAGGTTGGATCCGTCATCGGCCGCCCGTTCGGAAAGCGCGGCACTGTCTGCCTTCAATTGCTACATCTTATAACGGCCGATGTCCTCGTCGTTAAGATTTTCCAGCCATTTGCGCAATTCATCGCTGCTGGCCTTGTCGGTGCCAGCGCCGGAAACCTTTGAGTTCTTCAGAACTTCGTCCTCGACAAAAATCGGGCAGTCCACGCGCAATGCGAGCGCCAGGGCGTCGCTGGGGCGTGAATCTACAGAAAAGGTTTCGCCATCCTTCTCGAGCCAGATGAGAGCGTAGAAGGTATCATCCTTCAGCTCGTTGACGACGACTTTTCTGACGTGAGTTTCCAGGCCGAGCAGAAGGTTCTTCAGCAGATCGTGCGTCATGGGCCGGGGAGTTGTTACCTTCTCGATCTCAAGTGCGATAGCATTGGCCTCGTAAATTCCCACCCAGATCGGCAGGACGGACACGCCCTCGATGTCCTTAAGAATCACGATCGGCATGTTGGTGACAGGATCCATCATGAGACCGCGAATTTTGACTTCGACTTCCATAAGGCATCCTTCCTGCAGCCCTCCGCGCAAACGGGTGCGGCTGCAACGGCTGAAAGACGTTCAGAACTGCGCTTGAGCGGCGGCAGGCTCCCCCACCCGCTGGCCGACCAGGCTGTTCGGTCCTGACGCTGTCACTCGCACCATCATGTACTGTCCTGCCCACGACGGCTCTCCGGGAAAATTAATAATCCTGTTACTGGTGGTTCTTCCTACCGCCTGCCCCAGGCGGGGGTGAAAACCCTCGACCAGGACCTCGAATTGGTGGCCCAGGCATTGCTGGTTTCTCTGAGTTTGAATTTTACGCTGTCTTTCTTGAAGAATCATGAGCCGCCGCGCCTTTTCGTCTTCCGGCACGGAATCTTCAAAGTGGGCGGCCGGAGTTCTGGGGCGAGGTGAATACTTGAAGGAAAAAACCTGGTCATATCCGACTTCGTCGAGCAGATGGAGAGTCTGTTCAAAATCGTCAAGCGTCTCACCGCAAAAGCCTACGATGATATCCGTCGAAATGCTAATAGCACGCTTTGCGCTGCGGATGCAATGGATTTTTTCGACATAATTTTCGCGCGTATACGTTCGAAGCATGCGTTTCAGGACGGAGTTTGAGCCGGACTGCACGGGCAAGTGAATCTGGTCGCACAGGGCCGGATGCGTGTCAATCGCATCAATAATATCCTTGGTGAAATCGCG
The DNA here is from genome assembly GCA_036278995.1 of Terriglobia bacterium. Classification (GTDB taxonomy): domain Bacteria; phylum Acidobacteriota; class Terriglobia; order UBA7540; family UBA7540; genus SCRD01. The sequence goes on from DASUJZ010000101.1 coordinate 148,989, forward strand.
CGGGTGCGAGGTGGTGAAGCGCACGCGTCGAATGCCTGGCGTTTCCGCCACGCACGACAGCAGTTCCGCGAAACTCATTCGCAAAGGTGAAGGGTCGCTGTAGGAGTTGACGGTCTGGCCGAGCAGTTGAATCTCCGTGAAACCTTCGCCCGCCAGACGGCTTGCTTCAGCCAAAATCCTGTCGGCGGGCCGGCTGCGCTCCGGTCCGCGGGTCTTCGGAACCACGCAATAGCTGCACGCCTTGTCACAGCCCTCGATGATGGTGATGTAGGCGCGAAAGCGATTATCGCGCCGTGTCATCTCGGTTTCGAAACAATCTTCAGTGTCGAGGTCGAGCCCGGTAACCCGGCGGTGCCCGTTCTCAAGCTCGGTCAGCAGATCTGGAAGCTTCGGGTAACTTGCGGAACCACACACCAGGCTGACGTGGGGCGCGCGCTCGAAAATATTTTCGGCTTCCTGCTGGGCGACGCAGCCCAGTACGCCAAAAATCTTCCGGCTGCCAGATTGTCCCTTGCGGAATGTTCCAAGTCTAGAAAAGACCTTTTGCGCCGCTTTCTCGCGGATGCTGCACGTATTGTAAAAAATAATGTCGGCATCGTCGGGAGATGATACGGGGCGGTATCCGCGCGCCATCAGGACGCCGGCTACTTTCTCCGAATCATGAACATTCATCTGGCATCCGAACGTTTCAATATAGAAAGAGAAAGGCTTGCCCGCGGCGGCATATCCGGCTGAGAAACCGTCCCGACCTTTTGCCCCTACAGCAAAATGATCGCCGCCGGACAGGATTGGGAAGATGTCGCTGGTCATCAGATAAAAGCTCGCCTCGCTGCGTTCAGTATATCTTGAGATGGTTGCTTTGGGTAGAAGCCATGTTCCGCCGCCAAAATCTATTCTGCCAGAGACAGGAAACGAATTCCAACTTATGCCGAAGCCTGCTTCAACATTGTGGCAGCGTGTTGCAGAACAGCATCAGTGACCTGCGAGCCGGAGAGCATGCGGGCCAGTTCTTTCGCGCGCTCCTTTTCACAATCCAGACGCCGGACCAACGTATGAGAGCGGCCGGACCGCTCGAATTTCTCAACATAGTAGTGGTGATCGGCAAAGCAGGCGATCTGCGCGAGGTGGGTGACACAGATCACCTGGGCCGATTGTGACAGGCTTTTAAGCCGCTGGCCGACGCTTTCCGCCACGCGGCCCCCGATGCCGGTATCAACTTCATCGAAGATAAAAGTGGGGCCCGGCGTCTTCCTCGTGCCGTCGTCCCGGCCCAGCCTTTGTGTGCCAAGCACGGTCTTCAGCGCCAGCATGATGCGCGAGAGTTCGCCGCCGGAAGCAATCTTGCCAAGGGGACGAAGGTCTTCACCGGGATTCGTCGAGATCCTGAACTCGACGGCATCAATCCCCTTGGGACCTCCGCTTCGGGTTTCGCCCTCGCAGGCCCTTTCAAAGTGAACAGCAAACCGGGTCTTTCCCATGCTGAGCGCGGCAAGTTCCTTCCGAACCAGCTTTTCAAGCTGCGCCGCAGCTTCCTGCCGCCTCTGGGAAAGCTCTTCCGCCGCGCTGCGCAATTTGGCCGCCGCTTGCTTCAATTTGCGCGTCAGTTCTTCGCGCCGCTCATCGGAGTGTTCAAAGCCGGTAAGCTGTTCCCGCACCTTGTCACGATACGCAATCGCCAGCTCGATGGTGCTGCCGTATTTTCTTTTGATTCGATCGAGGACTGCCAGGCGGTCTCCAACCTCCTCAAGGCGGCGCGGGCTCGAGTCAAGATTTTTCGCGTAATCACGGACAGTCAGCGCCAGATCTTCAAGCTGGGCCCTGGCTTCACGAAGAGCTTCGGTGTGGGTGTCGAAAGACGAATCATAGGTCTGGAGATCTTCGAGCGCCCGCCCGGCCACTCCGACCCTTTCGCAGGCAGAATTCTCGTCGTCGTACAGCGCACCGTATATGGTGGAAACCGCTGCCAGGATTTTTTCACGGTGCGTCAGGACGCGTTTCTCTTCGTCCAGCCGCGCGTCCTCACCCGGCTCGAGGTCGGCTTGATCCAATTCACGAAGCTGAAAGCTTAGCAGGTCGATCGTCCTCAAACGGTCCTGCTCATTCTGGCTGACGCTTTCGAGTTCCGTTTCAAGCTGCCGCAAGAGCTCGTAGAGTTCTGCCACCTGCCTTAGCAATTCCTCCTCTCCCGTGAATCGGTCGAGCAGCTCAAGCTGGGCCTCCGGATCAAATAGACTGACCTGCTCATTCTGCCCGTGAACCTCGATCAGAAGATCGGCAAGCGCCCTGACGCAAGATACTGTGACAGGCTGATCGTTCAGCAGCAGCCGGCTGCGGCCGTTCGAATGAATCACCCGGCGAAAGATGATCTCGTCTCCCTCTGCCCCTGCCACACCCAATTCTTCCAGCGGCTTTCGGCATGCGGACTGGGCAGGCGTCCGGAAAATAGCTGTAATGGTGGCCTTGTCGCAGCCTGTCCGAATGATGTCCGTCGCGGCCCTGCCGCCGAGGGCCAGCCCGAGGGCATCAACCACGATAGACTTACCGGAGCCGGTCTCGCCTGAAACCAGGTTTAGACCGGGATGAAATTCCACCGCGAGATCATCGATCACGGCATAGTTCTGTATGTGGATTTCATGAAGCATACGAGCTCTCGCACCGACCTACTGCAACCCTGAGGCAATCTTGTCGCTGTGCAACGGGCGATAGCCGATAATACCCCGGAATGCCCCGATAGAAAACATGCAGCAGCCTTCCCGGTCGGATAAAAAAGCGTCTACCTGACCCGCAGGGCAATTGACGGAATTTATTGCGCTATGCTAGGTTCGAGGAATGATTGTGTCGCACGATTTACGGCATCGAAGGAGGTCGATTGGATCCAGCCCTACTCGTTTTTTTTCAGGGTGACATTTGGCAATACCTGTCAAGCACCGGTCTTGTCGCACGCCTTGTTCTGCTGATCCTTCTTTTTTTCTCCGTTCTTTCCTGGGCCATCATATTCCACAAGTCTCGTGTTTTTAAGCGTGCCATCCGTGAGTCGGGAGAGTTCCTGCAGATATTCCGCCAGAGCAAAAAGCTGTCTGAAATCCGGTCTTCCTGCTCGAAGTTGTCGGGCAGTCCTCTGCCGGAAGTATTTCAGGCGGGCTACCGCGAAATTGAGAGCCAGGCCACGGTCAGCGAGAATCCTGGCAAGCCGCTCATTCGCAGCCTGGATTCCGTGCGGCGCTCCTTGCAGATTGGATCCACCGCGGAACTGACTCGCCTGGAAAATTGGATGCCATGGCTGGCTACGACGGCTGCAGCAGCCCCCTTTATCGGACTCTTCGGGACTGTCTGGGGCATTATGGATGCGTTTCAGGGTCTAGGAACTTCCGGGGCGGCCAGCCTTCGCACCGTAGCGCCTGGCATCTCCGAGGCGTTGATCACCACTGCGGCGGGACTGTTTGCTGCGATTCCGGCCCTGATTGCCTACAACCAGTTCCTCCAGCGGTTAAAGCAGTTTGGCAGCATGCTGGACGATTTTGCACTCGAGTTCCTCAACATGACGGAACGGTACTTCACAGAGTAACCAGCACTCCACCGGAATCTGCGGCAACCCCGTTCCGCGGTTTTTTATCTCAGTGCGCAGGGAGCCATCGAAGACGCTCAGCGAGGTTGAATATGGCCTTTACAACCCCCAAAGGGACGACACAGACCTCGATGGCCGACATCAACGTCACCCCTTTCGTGGACGTGATGCTGGTGCTGCTGGTCATCTTTATGGTCACCGCCCCGCTGCTGGAGTCAGGGATCGAAGTGGACCTGCCGAAAACGCGAACCGTTCAAGTGATTTCAGAAGCACGGGTGGTGGTGACCATCGATAAGCGGCAGACCATTTATGTGGGAAATAATCCGGTGAATATTCACCAGCTCGGGGAGGTCATTCTCAAACAAACAAAAGGTTCTGATAAGGTGCCGGTCTATATTCGTTGCGATAGGAACGTGCTATATGGGGCATGGGCGGAGGTTCTTGACGCCCTGAAACAGGCGAAGATAACCAATATCAACGTCGTCACCGAGCCGCTTAATACCAAGGGGTCATAGCAAGCCAGAGGAGTACTGCATCCAAACGGGTTAAGCCATGGGCGCCGCATCGTTTCCAATCTTCGACCAACGCGAGAGCCTGCGGGGGGCTCTGACGGCATCGATTATCTTTCACGTGCTGCTGGCGCTTTCCGCAGTCGTGTATGCCTTCTGGGGAGCCCGGCTCGGCAAAGGGTGGGGTATCAACATCAATGCTGGCGCCGCCGTGCGCGTGAAAACCGTGGCTTCTCTTCCCGGTGTACCGCTGCCCATGCCGAAAATTACTACTCCAAACACCGTGGCGGTTGAAAATCCAGGCCTCTACAAACCTGAGACAGTCCCCAATCCACCGGCAGCGCCGCTGACAGGCCAGGAGATTCCCAAGTTCAAAGAAGCCATTAAACCTCCCAAGCCGAAGGCAAGCGCCAAGAAACGGATTGAAAAGGAACAGAAGGTCAGCGCCAACCCGCGGATTCAACCAAAGGAAAAGATCGAGCCGCCACCCAACGCCATACCCTATGGCCAGGGCGGGAAGCCGACCATGAGCTACAGCGCGACAACAACTCCGTCTGGGGCGCTGGCGTTGGGGATTGGCCAGCAGGATTTTGGCGAGCGCTACGGCTGGTACGTGCAGGCCGTAAAGAATCGTGTCAGCAGCAACTGGCTGCTTTCGATGATTAGCCCCAGCTTGCTGAGCGCGCCCCGAGTGTACGTCGATTTTGACATCAACCGTGACGGCAGCATCAGCAATGCGCAAGTCAAGCAATCGAGCGGCATCCCGGAGGTGGACCGCTCAGCCTTGAGAGCAGTCCTCGCATCCAGTCCTCTCGCCCCGCTCCCGGCCGATTATCCCGGAAATAAAGTTTCCGTGGAGGTTTATTTTGATCTGAAACGGTAACTTTTCGGCCTTCGGATCCGGAAGCCGCTTCAGAGAAATCCATTAACGGTGGTGCATCATTTTGAAGATGAAAAAACGAATTCTGAATTGCGTTGTTCTGGTCGCCATTTTTGTAACGATTCTGATGGGTCGCGCCATCGTAATGAAGAGCCAGAATGAGGGCTGGTTCCGCTTCGGAATCAATATGGGGCAGGCCGTCGTTCGAATTGCGGTGCCCGATTTCCCCGCCCGTTCAAATGATCCGCGCCTGACCAACTTGACCAAGGTCTTCAACCAGGTGCTGTGGGACGACCTGAACAATTCGGGAATCGTGGACGTTGTCAGCAAGAGCCTCTACCCGGTCAAGGTTCCACAAGAGCCGCAGGATGTGGATTTCAACGCCTGGAGCAATCCGCCCGCCTCAACCCAGATGCTGGCCTTTGGCTTCACCGAAATCCGGAATAACGGCCTCGTGATTACGGGCCGCTTGTTCGATGTCCACAGTCCACATAATCCCGGCGTGCTGGCCAAGCGTTACGTGGCAGATCTGAATGAGCTTTCCGCCCGCGACGCCGCCCACCGCTTCGCCAACGAGATCATCCAGACGTTGGGCGGTGGAATCCCCGGCATCAACCTGACGAAAATCGCCTTCGTCAGCAATCGGACAAAGCACACGCAGATCTGGGTGATGGATTATGACGGCTACAACCAGCACCAGGTGACCAACTACCCCTCGCTCAACCTGACGCCGCGCTGGTCGCCGGACAATTCCATGCTGGCATTTACCAGCTACGCCAGCGGTAACCCGGAAATCTACATTTATTCGCTGCTCACCAACCGCCGAATCTCCTTTCCCACCTACAAGGGACTTAACACCACGCCTGCCTGGTCCCCGGATGGAAAGAAGATCGCCTTCTGCTCCAGCATGAGCGGGAGCCAGGAAGTCTACGTTTCCAGCTCCAACGGCATGGACCTGCAACGGCTGACTTTTGGCGCCGGAGTTAACATTTCGCCCGTCTGGAACCCCAAAACGGGCAACGAAATTGCCTTCGTATCTGACCGCAGTGGCGCCCCGCAAATTTATATTGTTAATTCGGATGGCTCAAATTTGCGCCGCCTCATCACTGCGGGCGGCGACGCTGAAGCTCCTTCATGGTCTCCCAACGGGCTCTTTATGGCTTTTTCCTGGAGCGTCAGAGAAACCGGGCACTGGGATATCTACATCATTGAAATAGCTTCCGGACGCATTGTGCAACTCACCCACGACGCAGGAAGAAACGAGCACCCCTCGTGGGCGCCGGATGGACGCCACCTGGTGTTTGAATCCACTCGCACCGGAACGCGCCAGATATGGACCATGCTTGCTGACGGTTCCAATCCGCATCAGTTGACCACTCAGGGCCGAAATTGGAACGGCAACTGGTCAAAGTGATTGCTGGTCACGGCAGTGTGCGAGTCGCGTTCCTCTGCCGGCATCGAGCTACCCGGTACGTCCTGCGCAGCAGTTCGCAGACGCGCTGGCCTTTCAAGTGCCCAACTCCTGATCACTGCTGAAGCATGGCGCTCTTGTCACCTGGGAGGGTTGTTTCATCCACAATTTTTTATCATGCGTAGCCGCGCACGACGCTCATAAAAAACAGGGTTGTATTTTCTTTTTGTTTGGTGCTACGATGCTTGGCTTTGATGTCAGGCCGTTGGTTTGCGGTCTAAAACGATATCTCAACCGTGTCTATACAACTTGGCTTATCTCGCCATTTTTGACATGCTTCGTGGAAAGCGAAAGTGCCCCACCCATCAAGGAGGATTCGATATGCCACAGAGGAAACGCAGTCTCGCGCTTCTCGTCGGTATTCTGGGAGTCGTTATGCTGGCGGCAGCCTGCCATAAGAAAGCCGTAGCCCCGCCGCCACCACCTCCACCAGCCGCGGCGGCTCCGGAAAAACCGACCGTGAACCTGACTGCAGTGCCAAGTACGATAGAACAGGGCCAGTCAGTGACGTTGAGTTGGACTTCGGAAAATGCCACGAGTCTTGACCTTCAGCCGGGCGTTGGAGCCGTTCAAGCGAGCGGGTCCACCAGTGTCTCCCCAACCGAGTCAACCACCTACACTTTGACGGCAACCGGTTCTGGCGGAACCGCAACATCTACGGCTCGTGTCACCGTCACCAGCCCGCCACCACCGCCGCCACCGCAGGAACACGCCGCAGTATCGGAGGCAACGCTTTTTGAGCAGAATATCAAGGACGCCTATTTTGACTATAACAAGTCAGATATTCGTGGAGACGCTCAGCAGGCTCTCACGACCGATGCTGATTTCCTCAAATCTCACCCCAGCATCAGCTTCACGATTGAAGGCCATTGCGACGAGCGAGGCAGCGAGGAATACAACCTCGGCCTGGGCGACCGCAGGGCGAATGCAGCCAAGAGCTTCCTGGTGAACCTGGGCATTCCCGCCTCACGGATCACCACGATCTCCTATGGCAAAGATCGTCCGTTCTGCACCGAGAGCAATGAGCAATGCTGGCAGCAAAACCGGCGTGCCCATCTGGTCATGGGCAGCGGACAATCCCAGTAACCAACATCCCCGGGGGTCTCAGCCATGTGCAGGAACGATGGACGGGGCTCCCGGACTTTTCACCTCTCCCGGACTGTCTTGCGGCCCGCGCTGGGCAGGAGTGGCAGCTCCAGCCGGGCAGCTCACCCTCGCAAATCCCACGGCCACCCGCCGTGCGCAAGCCGGGGACACACTTCCATGGCCCAAGTTTTTGTGGCACGGCCGTTTTGGCCGTGTTTTTTGACCGGAGCACGGGCGAGGCGCCCATGCCACAACAACTGAGCCGCTACCCCAGCCCAGCGCCCAGTTGACCGGGTCATCGTCCTAAGGATAGACTGTCAACTGATTGGATCTTCTTGCCGGAGGTTGAACCACGTTGAAAAAGTATGCCCTGACGATTTGCGCAATTGCTTTGCTGTCAGTGGTCACTGCTTCCCCGGCTTTTGGCGTAAGCCGTGAAATCATCCAGATGATGCAGCAGTTGGACACGCTGCAGCAGAGCGTTCAGGCCCTTCAAAATACAGTGAGTACACAGAGCGCGGTGTTGCACACCTTGCTCCAGCAGACTTCCCAGGATGTTACTCGTATGAAGTCCCAGATGGCTGACCTGGAGAAAAACGTTCAGCAGAATCTGGCCGATTCCTCGTCCAAGATGGATTCGATGAGCTCACAGGTTCAGGCTCTCAGCTCGACCTTGGACCAGACCCAGGCGCAGCTAACCAAGCTCAGCGAACAACTCGCCCAGACCCAAAAAGAGATTCAGACTCTGAACGCTCCACCTCAAATGGCGCCGGGTACGCCGGGCGCTCCTGGCTCAGAGCCCGCAGGCGCTGACGGTACGCCCTTGGACGCTCCCGGAGCCGGTGGATCAAACCAGGCTGCAGGAGCAGCTCCCGCCAATGTCCCTGACCCGGACTCGCTCTTCAATTCCGCGATGGGCAGCTTCAACAGCGGTCAATACGCTCTCGCGATCCAGGGCTTCCAGGAATTCCTGCAGTACTATGGAACCACTCCTCGCGCTTCCAGCGCCCAGTATTACATCGGCGAGAGCTACTACAATAACGGGGATTACAAACACGCTGTCGAGGCCTATGACGAATGCGTCGAGCGCTACCCCAACGGCGACAAAACGCTTGCGGCTCGACTCAAGAAGGGATATGCTCTGCTGGCCGGCGGGGACAAAGCGGCCGGTATCCGCGAACTTCGTGCCTTGGTTGAACAGAATCCCAAGGCCCATGAATCGGAATTGGCGTCGCAACGCCTGCGGCGGTTGGGTATCATCATCCGCACCGGAAACCAGGGATAGCTCGTGGTTTCTGCCGCATGACAAAAATCGGCACGCGAGGTTGTTATGGCCGGGACCGTAAATAAAGTCATCTTAATCGGGCGCGTTGGCCAGGACCCCGAAGTCCGCTATACCTCCAGCGGCGCTCCGGTGGCGAACTTCTCGCTTGCCACCGATGAATCCTTCAAGAGCCGCAACGGCGAGCAGCAGCAGCACACTGAGTGGCACAGGATTGTGGCCTGGAACAAGCTGGCTGAGATCTGCGGCGAATACCTCACCAAGGGCAAGCTGGTGTACATTGAAGGCAGCATTCGAAGCCGCCAATGGGAAGATCAGTCCGGCAACAAGCGCACCAGCTACGAAATTCTCGCCCGCAGCATGCAGATGCTCGGTTCGCGCGCTGACGGCGAGCGAGCTGCAGCGGCAGGCGCTCGTCCTGCGGCGCCTCCACAGGCGGCTCCCGAACAACGCTACGACACCGGCCCTGAGCCTCCCCCCGACGGCGAAATTACGGACGAAGATATTCCCTTCTAGTTCCGTCACCTCACCGCACCACTCTCCACGCACGTGATTCTTGCGGAATCGTCACCCGTGGCAGTTCGCGCCTGGATGTTAATCTCGATCGTCGCCGAGCTGCTATGGCTCAAACGCAGCGCAAGCCGGCCGGCAGGCTCACCTCGAACATTCTTTTGCAACTGCACTCGATTTTATTACATCATAGGTGCGAGTGCCAGAGGGGGAATTTTATGGCGGCTTTCGGTAACGTTGAGGTTCTAATGCTGAATCAGAAGGAGTACGTCCCTCTATGCGCAAACTGCTTACCTTTGGATCCATCTTCCTGTTCCTGGCGGTGATTCCAGTACCCAAAGCTTACAGCCAGATCGAGCTCTTCGGCGGATATTCCCATCTGCAACTGAACAATGCTCCCGCCCCCATTGAATCCAGTTCGAATGGCTGGGAAGGCGGAGCCTATCTGCACCTTCTGGGACCCTGGGGCGTTGAGGCGGATTACAGCAACCACTATGGCATCTCGCAGCCTGCTCTCGCTCCCCTCAATGGCAGTCGATATTACGTTCCCGGTTTCACCGAGCTCTACGGTCCTCGCTTCACGCTCGCCCTGCCGCTGGTACACCCGTTTGTGCACGCCTTGTTTGGAACAGTTCGAGGCACGGCCAAGGTCCCAGTCCCTGATGTTGCCTGCAGCCCTCAAGGTTGCCCCGCGTTTACTTCACGGGAGAATGCTGTCGGCATGGCATTCGGCGGAGGCCTCAATGTAAAAGCCTCAGGGCGCATCTGGGTGCGCTTGATCCAGGTGGACTACCTTCGAGCCCAGTTCACCAACAACACACAAAACGATGTGCGCATCTCAGCCGGCCTTGTTTTCCGTTTCGGCAACTGGTGAAATCCCAATTGGCCGCCTTCGCCGTCGTCCACGGACGCTTGATTGCTCCACCGGCGAATGCCGGCTAACGCGCATAGAAATTCAACTGCTCTGCCTCGCCCGTTGGCGCGGTACGGAGCACTCCGGATTGAAGGGACCTTTTGTCAGGAGCGGGGGAAAGTGTACCGGGCGGGAATTATTTGGGCGCCGGAGATGGCGGCTGGTGTGCAGCCTTTCTCCTGTTGGCGTCCCACCGTTTTGCCATTTCGTTGAATTTCGCAAGCTGCTGCGAATTTAGAATCTTGCGAGTTTCAGTACGGGCCTCTTCGCGAATAGCCTGAAACTGTGGCGCAACCTGGTCACGCAGCTCAGACTCTTTCTGGTCCATACTGCGGAGGATCTGCTGCAGTTGCTGCGTCTGAGCTTGCGAAAGTTCCAGTTTCCTCTGGAGATAATCGATCACACGATGCCGATTGGATCCGTGGCGCCAGTGGCCTGAATACCAGCCGTAGCTGTATACCCCGGCGGCCCCAATGATGATGCCCAGCGCGAAGACCAGTGCGAAATAGACGTAGGCCCGCCGTTTCACTTAGAACCTCGCGCTTCGGTGTTGACGGTGGCTGGAGCCGCGTCCTGCGAATCGCCCGCGTCGGCGTCATCAACGCCCAGGACTTGCTCGCTCGCCAGCGCTGCAACCTGGTTCTCCACCAGCACGGATTCTGAAATCCCGGAACTGCGCAGCGGCCCTGACGACGGCAAGGCAAGAAGCAGGCCGAGCGCCAACGCCACCATAAGCGTCGCATACACAACCCGCTTCGCAATTTGATCCATAAGCTGGTAGCCGAGCGAAACCTCTGAGGGTGCACTCTCCAGCCGGCGCATCAGTCGTGTCGTGAAACCGATTGTGGGCTCGGGTGGCTCCTCCGCTCTTAGAGCGAACAGGCCGGCCCGGAGCGCCTCCCAGTTGCGCAGATATTCTTTGCAACCCGAACACGATTCGACGTGGGCCTCGACCGCAGGCGTCCTCGTCATGTTTTCTTCAACCATTTGCCGGACAGCGTCACACCGCATGCTTCACCGTCCCTCCTGCCAGTTTTTCAAAATCCTTAACCATTCTCTTTCTTGCCCGATGCAGCCGTACTTTCACCGTGCTCAGCTTCAGACCCAGAATCTCCGAGATTTCTTCCACGGACCTGTCTTCAAGTTCCTTTAACGTCAGTATCACACGATCTTCCGCCGGCGCCCTCGCCAGCAGCTTGCCCGCAAGATCACCCACCGCAAGTTTTTCCGAACTGTCGAGTCCGCCTTCCGCAGGACTTTGGCTGTGCGACTCAACCTGTCTCTGCCCTTCTTCCGACATCTCCCAGAAGTAGGTCACTCTCGACGACCGTTGTCGGCGGAGGTAATCGTAACAATGATTGACTGCAATTCGATTGAGCCACGTTCCGAAAGATGACTGTGAATTGTAACTTCCGATCGCCCCAAAAGCTTTCATAAAAATTTCCTGGACGATATCCTCCACATCGCTCCGGCGCCTGACCAGATGGAATACGATGGAAAATATCCTCCGTTGATAGGCGTCGACCAGTGGCGCAAAGGCCTCTGTTTCTCCAGCCTGGCAGCGTCTGATCCAGTCAGCTTCCTGGCTGGGATCTGGTCGAGAGTGTACCATTCAGTATCCATAGTAGCTCTTTTCCTGTGTCTTATGACGAAGATAACTCTGACCCGGTTACAGGCCTGGAAAGAAATTCAGGGCTGGCCGCCCTGACAGGTAACGTTAATTTCTATTGACTTATCAATTACCGTGTGGAATAATCTCCCCCATGATTATAGGTATCCGCCTGAGGAAGTTACGCGAAGAACGCAAACTCTCCCAGGGCGACATTGAGAAACGCACGGGACTCCTGCGCTGCTATATTTCCCGGGTTGAGAACGGCCACACAGTGCCTTCTCTGGAGACTCTGGAACGGTTGGCTGCAGCCATGGAGATCCCCCTCTATCAGCTTTTTTATGAGGGGGAAAGACCACCGGACCTCCCTAATCTGACCCAGCGCAAGAGCACCGACGAGCTGGCCATGGAGATTCCGGCAGACCGTGATTCGCGGTTTTACCAGAAAGTCAAGCGACTGCTTGGCAACATTAATGACCGCGATCGACGGCTGCTGCTCTACATGGCACAGAAATTAGCGAATCGTTAGCCAGGCGATTCGTCGTTCGGGGATCCAATGGGACGCGCGAGGGCTGTATGGAGGGGGAAGCACTCATTCCCACTCGATGGTTCCCGGGGGCTTCGAAGTAATGTCGTAGACAACTCGGTTGACTTCCTTCACCTCGTTCACGATGCGGGTGGCAATCCGTTCGAGAACGTTCGGGGGGATTTTCGCCCAATCGGCCGTCATTCCGTCTTCGGAAGTTACGGCTCTTAAGGCGATAGTGGATGCGTATGTCCTCGCGTCACCCATCACCCCGACGCTTGATACGGGCAGCAGAATCGCAAACGATTGCCACAACTCATTGTAGAGCTGTGCTGCGCGTATTTCCTGCTCCACAATGGCATCTGCTTCGCGAACGGTGCGAAGCCGCTCAGGCGTAACTGCGCCCAGAATCCTGACGGCCAGCCCCGGCCCAGGAAACGGCTGGCGCGAGATAACTTCATCGCCAAGCCCCAGCTCCCGGCCCACCACTCTGACTTCATCCTTGAACAGCTCTCGCAGCGGCTCGATCAACCGGAACTTCAGGTCCGTTGGCAGGCCGCCCACGTTGTGGTGGCTCTTGATGGTGGCCGCCGGCCCCTTGACGGATACCGATTCGATCACGTCCGGATAGAGCGTTCCCTGCACCAGATACCGCGGCTCGCCCCCCGCGCGGGCCTCCTGCTCGAATACGCGAATGAATTCCTCTCCGATGATCTTCCGCTTTGTCTCCGGGTCTGTCACATCTTCAAGCCGGCGCAGAAAGCGGGCAGAGTAATCCACCGCCCGCACGTTTAGATGTCCCTGGGCCTTGAGCGCCGATGTCACTTCTTCAAACTCGTTCTTCCTCAGCAGGCCATTGTTCACAAACACGCAGACAAGCTGATCACCAATCGCCCGGCTCACCAGCGTTGCCGCCACAGCCGAATCCACTCCTCCCGACAGCGCGCACAAAGCCCGCTCGTTGCCGACTTCCGCCCGCACCCGCCTGACCGTCTCTTCGATCAGCGATTGCGGATACCAGTTGGCCGCGGCGCCGCAGATGTCCTCGACAAAGCGCCGGAGTATCTCGCTGCCACGCAGCGTATGCTGCACCTCCGGGTGGAACTCCACCGCATACATGCGCGTTTGGACGTTCTCGATGGCTGAAATCGCATTTTCCGTGCGGCCCACCACGCGAAACCCGGGCGGCACTTCAACAACGTGGTCGCCGTGGCTGTTCCAGACTCGCAGCGGCGACTCGAATCCGGCAAACAATTCGCTGGGAGGAATGATTTCAAGCTGAGCAAATCCATACTCGCGCCGGGCCGCCGGCTCAACTTTGCCTTCCAGCTTGTAGCACATTAACTGCAGCCCGTAGCAGATGCCCAGCATCGGCACCCCAAGCTGAAAAACCCGGTCGTCACAAGTGGGCGATTCCGGATCATAAACCGACGACGGCCCGCCGGAAAGAATCACCGCCTGCGGCTTCATTGCGGCCAATTCGTCAAACGGCAGATGGCACGGAACGATCACCGAATACACGTGCATCTCTCGAATGCGCCGCGCAATCAACTGCGTGTACTGCGATCCGAAATCGAGTACAACGATAGGACCAAGGTTTTCCATTTTCGAGTTTTCTCCAAAGCTCAGCCCGATATCAATAAGTGTGGCCGGGGGTACTCTGACAGATCAGCTATTGTACAACGTGTTGTGGTAACCATGGCCATTGAAGACTAGCTGTCGGGGAGACGGGCGCTCGGGGTACTGCAATCAAGTTTTTTCGCGGGCGGCGTACAGAGAGAGAAAAGACAATGGACATCGTCTCCGCGGTGGAACTTATTGAGTGGATACAGCATAAACCAGGTTTAGGTCTTGGGAACTAATCGCCTCATGATGCACGCGTGGACGCTGCACATCACCCATCAGCGCCAATCTCATACCGTCGGTTTCTTACGTTCGTTGTTCGCGCAGATTCCTTGGGGCTGTTTCACCGAACGGTTGAAAAATCCGGCCGAATAGCGCCACAATGCTGATGTGGCATCATCGTAACGCGGCCAGATCTCCAAAAATATTGCCTCGTCAATAGTTATTCGGAGTTGGGCGGCAACTTTTACCGAAGCCAACTGAGATCGTGGGCGCGATACAACGGGAAATCCCCGGCATTCTTTGGCAAGGCTGGCCAAAAGTTTCGACGATGGTGAATATCCGCCTTAATCCACTGGAGAAGATGAGATGCTGAATTCGACTGAGTATCACACGTCCCCCGTGTCTGGAACTGCAGATGGCGCGGAAGAAGTTCCCGGCTTTCCTCCCCTCGGCTCCGCCCTTAAGGTCCTTTTGGTTTGGCCACGTTTTCCGTCCTCGTTCTGGACCTTCGACGGTATCCTTGACCTGGTTCCGGTCGAGACCGATCAGCCCCCGCTCGGCCTGCTGACTGTCGCGGCGCTCTGTCCGAAGAGCTGGACGCTAAGATTGATCGACCGAAGCTTTGAGGACTTGCTCGATCCTGACCTCCTTTGGGCAGATCTCGTTATGGTCAGCGGCATGCGGGTTCAGAAAAATGACATCCGTGAAACCCTCCTGAGAGCCCGGGCCATGGGAAAGCGAACGATAATCGGCGGACCTTTTGCGAGCAGCGAACCGGAGCTTTTGCGTCACTTGGCGGACCATGTCGTGGTGGGTGAGCCGGACGAGGTCTTCGCTGAGATTGCTTCTGACCTTGAGCATGGCTCTGCGAAGCGCGTCTATGTAGTCGAGGAAAGGCCTGATGTCAGCAAGACGCCTCCCCCCAGGTTCGATCTGCTCAAAATCGAAAAGTATGCTTCGATGGCAATCCAGTTCTCTCGCGGCTGCCCGTTTCAGTGCGAATTCTGCGACATTATCACCATTTACGGAAGGAAGCCACGCACCAAGCGCCCCGCCCAGGTGATAGCCGAACTTGATGCCTTGTTTGAGCTCGGCTGGCGCGACCAGGTCTTTATCGTTGATGACAACTTTATCGGGAACCACAAACTGGCTCTCCAACTGGTCCTCAAACTTCAGGATTGGCAGAAGAGCCGCGGCTATCCGCTATTGTTTTATACCGAGGCATCGATCGATCTCGCCCAGAAGCCGGAGTTGGTTGACGCCATGGTGAAGGCGAACTTTTTTTACGTCTTCATCGGAATCGAGAGCCCTTCCGCCAACTCCCTGGCGGAAGCGAAGAAATACCAGAACTTGCGGCGGGATCCTTTGGAGAGTATTCACTTCATCCAGAGCCATGGGCTTTGGGTGACGGCGGGTTTCATCGTTGGGTTCGATTCCGATACCGAAGCAATCTTCGAAGAGCAGCTGGATTTTATTGAGCGGGCAGCCATTCCATGGGCCATGGCGGGATTTCTGCAGGCGCCTCCTACAACTCCGCTCTTTGACCGGATGATGAAGGAAGGTCGGTTACTCTTGGATACCACAGCCACCAGTAATTTTGATCCCCCCAACTTCAAAACCCTTTTACCTCTGCCTGTTCTGCTGACGGGATTTAAGCACACCATTTCTTCCCTATACGACCCCTCGGCGTTTTACAACCGGTGCTACCGGTCGCTTCTGCAGTGGAAAGCCCGAAAGCCGCAGAAGGCACCCAAAATTCTCCTCAGGCCAATGCTTGGAATTTTCGTTCGCTCCATTGTTCGCCAGGGCCTCCTCTCCAACTATCGGCGAGCGTACTGGAAATTTGTGCTTCGTCTCCTCGGGCGTTGGCTGTTCGTTCCGCGCAAGCGAAGCTTTGGGTTCGCAATGCTGCTGTCAGGACATCATTTCATACCCTACGCTGCGCGCCTCGAGGACCAACTGGAGATCGAACTCCATCGATGCAGAACCGAGAAGAAAACCGCACAATCACCTAAAGAGACCGGTGTCTACCAGGAAGTCCGAGCAGATAGTGTTGCCCGTTTTTCTCAATAAGTTTGCTCTTAATGAGCTTGCTCCTGCAGTCATTCACGACCTGCTTGGCGTAATCCTGGCTTATTTCCTCTGCTGGGTTGCAGCAACCAGGCCCCTGCATCGACAACTTAGCCGATTGCCCAACCGCTCGATTACTTCACTACAATGTTGATGAGCTTCTTCGGAACGAGGATGACTTTTACAATCTGGCGGCCATTGATGTTCTGCGCGACCTTATCATCGGCAAGGGCAAGCTGCCGGATGGATTTCTCGCTTGCATCCACCGCCACCCGAATCCGGGCGCGCAATTTTCCGTTCACCTGGACTGGAAGTTCAAGTTCTTCTTCAATAGCCAGCTCGGCCTCGTACTGCGGCCAGGCCACTCGCAGCGTGGCGCCGGAATGTCCAAGCCCCTCCCAAAGTTCATCAGCAATGTGAGGTGTGAAAAGAGCCATGACCAGGATCAATACCTCAAGTGTTTCTTTAACGACTTCCGGGCGAATCTTCCCATCCGAAACCGAGGCTTCTATCCCGGCAAGTTCGTTCACCAGCTCCATGGCCAGGGCAATATCGGTATTAAAATGCCAGCGCTCTTCCATGTCCTCCGTCACGTGCCGAAGCACCTGATGCGCCTTGCGCAGCAGCTTCCGCTCCTCCGCTGAATATTCCGGAACAACCTTGCGGCGCTCCGCCTTCCCCAACACGGATTCCACCCCGGCGAGCTCGTCCGCATACTTGGCGACCACGCGATAAACGCGGCCGAGGAAGCGGGATGCACCCTCGATGCCGGTGTCGCTCCAGTCGAGATCCTTTTCAGGCGGCGCGGCGAACAACATATAAAGTCGCACCGTGTCGGCGCCATACTTCTCAAACATGGCGGTGGGGTCAACGACGTTCCCCTTGGACTTGGACATCTTCGCGCCATCCTTGATCACCATGCCTTGCGTGAAGAGCCTGGCCACGGGCTCGGAAAAAGTGACCAGCCCGATGTCCATCATCACTTTGGTGAAGAAGCGCATGTAAATCAGGTGCAAGATTGCGTGCTCGATGCCGCCGATATACTGGTCCACTGGGAACCAGTAGTTCACAGCCTCTTTGCTGATGGGCGCTGTTTCGATTTTAGGGTCAGTATACCGGTAGAAATACCACGAGGAATCCACGAAGGTGTCCATCGTGTCTGTCTCCCGGCGTGCCGGTCCACCGCACTTCGGACATGTCGTGTCGACGAATTCAGGAACACCGGCCAGCGGCGACTGTCCCGTTCCGGTCAGTTTTACGTCGGCGGGCAGCAGGACCGGCAATTGAGATTCAGGAACCGGCACGACTCCGCAAGAGCCGCAATAGATCATGGGGATCGGTGTACCCCAGTAGCGTTGCCGCGAGATGCCCCAGTCCTTGATTCTGTACTGGACGGTGCCCTTGCCGAAGCCCGCCTGTTCAGCATCTCTGGTCATGCGCTCGATGGCCTGCTCTGACGAGAGGCCGGTGTAGGGGCCGGAGTTTACCAGCCTGCCGTACTCCGTGAAAGCAGCTTCAAGGTTTACTTTAGATTCGCCATCCTTCGACTCAATCACCGTTCGAATGGGCAGATCGAAAGTGGTGCAAAACTCGAAGTCCCTCTCGTCGTGCGCAGGCACCGCCATCACCGCCCCGGTGCCATAGCCCATCAAGACAAAATTCGCCACCCAGACGGGGACAAGCTCCCCGTTGTATGGATTACGTGCGGTGAAGCCGGTTGCCGCGCCATCCTTTTCAAGGTTTACTTCAACTTTCGAAGGGACGGCGGAGGCCTTGATGCGTCCCACTTCGCTGCGAAGATGCCCCGGGTCTTTCGATGCCGTAATCAGTTTGTCCATCAAAGGGTGTTCCGCAGCCAGGAAGACCACCGTGCATCCGAAGATGGTGTCCACTCGAGTGGTAAAGACGCGAACCGGCAGGTCAAGTTCTTCGATTCTGAAATCAACTTCGGTCCCTTTCGATTTCCCAATCCAGTTCTGCTGCATGGTCAGAACGCGCTCCGGCCAGCGAACGAGCTCCTTCATGTCATCCAGCAGCCGCTCGGCGTAATCCGTGATCTTAAGGAACCACTGCTCGAGTTCCTTTTCAACCACTGGCGTGTCCTCATGCCGCCAGCAGCAGCCATCCACCACCTGCTCGTTGGCCAGCACGGTTTCGCATTGCGGACACCAGTTGACGCGGCTCTTCTTACGATAGGCCAGGCCCCGCTCATACATCTTCAAGAAGAACCACTGGTTCCAGCGGTAATATTCCGGCACACAAGTAGTTACTTCGCGTCGCCAATCGTAGCTGACGCCCAGCCGCTTCAACTGCTGGCGCATGCGATCAATATAGGCAAAGGTGAATTCCGCCGGCGGCCGCTGGTGCTTGATGGCCGCATTCTCGGCGGGCAGTCCGAAAGAGTCCCATCCGATCGGATGGAGAACGTTGAAGCCTTTCATCGACATGTAGCGCGCAAGTGCGTCGCCGATCGAGTAGTTGCGGACGTGCCCCATGTGAATGTCGCCGGAGGGATAAGGCAGCATCTCGAGCACGTAGTACTTTTTGCGCCCGAGTGCGGCCTCGGCGTCGAACAGGTGCTGTTCGGCCCAGAGCCTTTGCCACTTTGCTTCAATTTTTTGCGGGTCGTAGGTGGTATCCATATCGCAAGAACGAAGTTTGAAATGAGAACGCGCGTGCTGTCTCTCTCGTTCGGCCAGCCCGGGCCAGGAGCGCGTGCCTTGCCAGAGCTGATCTTAAGAATGCGGTTTTCCCAGAAGATAGGCTTCCATCGAAAGCCTGACTGCCCGCACGGAAAAATTACCATAACACAGTTTTCTCAAAATCGAATCGGGCCGCTGATACCAACTCGCCCAGCTCAGAGGCGCGTCGCCGTGCATGTCTCTGGCCTCAACGTCAGCGCCCGCATCCAGCAGCAGTTGAATGGTCTCTTCACTCGCAAATGCGGCGGCACGGTGCAAAGGGGTCTCGCCTTTGGTTCGGCAATCCCGCATGAAGGCGCCCGTTTTGACCGAAGGCTTGGTGGCGCAGTTTGGATTGGCGCCACTGGCAATCAGTACCTTCACCACATTATGGTGCGCCAGCCTGTTGGAAATGGTTGCAGCGTGCAGCGGCGTTTCGCCGTTGTCACTCAGCGGGTGGTGGGCGTCCGCACCGCGCTCGATCAGGAACTGGCTCAGTCTCCAATGCCCGTGAAATGCCGCACCATTCAGGTCGAAGTTTTCACCCAGTGAGGAGAGCGACTCGCCCTTGAGAAGCAAATGCTTGATTGCGCTAACGTCGCCATAATATGCGCACCAGTTGATCAGCGAAACGCCACCCTTGTCCACAGAGTCCGCGCCGTGGCCTTCTTCCAGATACTCGAACACCAGATCCGTCCGCCCATCAGAAATCTTATTCATCACTGCCGGCCTCCAGTAGCTGCACCGACTTCGGTCTCGACCCAGCCGCCAGTTCGCGCATCATGGCGAGGTTCCGTTTGTCGTCGTCGGGCTCGTCCAGCGGGGTTTCGCAGATGAACGGGATTCGGCACAGCTTCGGGTGGCAAACGATCCGGCCGAAAGCCTCCGCCCCAATCTGTCCCTCGCCGATATGCTCATGCCGATCGACGTGAGAATTGAATGCCGCCTTCGAATCGTTCGCATGAATAATGCAAACGTTCTGGAGGCCTACGGTCTTCTCAAATTCCGTAACCGTCCGGGAGAGCCCGGGGACCGCGTGAATCGAATAGCCGGATGCAAAAAGATGGGCGGTATCGATGCACGCTCCGACCGGCAATTCTCTGCCGGCGCCCCAAACCAACTCCGCCACCTCTTCACAACTCCTGCCGATGGCGCACCCCTGGCCGGCCGTATTCTCGATCAGCACCATCAGTCCATTCAGCCCCAGCCCGCTCGCCGATTCCTTCAGCGACTCGATACACGTCGCAATCGCCTGGCTAACGCTGGAGCCTTTGGAACTGCCCGGGTGCGTCACCAGGTAGTCGGCGCCGAGCGCCAGCGCCCTCCGCAGTTCACCCCTGAATGCAGCCACCGACTTGCCGCGAATTTCCGGGTCAGCAGACGCCAGGTTGATCAGATAATTGTCGTGAATCACCAGCGGTGAAAGCTTGCGAGCCTCACGGTCCTCGCGGAATCGCTCGCATTGCAGCGGCGTCGGATCGATGCTTCGCCAGCCCCGCGGATTGGCGGAAAACATCTGGAAGGTGTCACAGCCGATTTCACCCGCGCGACGAGTGGCATTCTCCAAAGCGCCCGCAATCGAAGTGTGTACGCCCACCCGCAATCGGCTTTTCTGGGCTTTTGGCATGAGGCATCTTAACAGAGCGCATCCGGAAGCGTCAATTTCGGGCGTCGCCTGGGAGCGACTGTGACAAGGGCAGACGTCTGCTGGCGTGCTGC
The DNA here is from genome assembly GCA_036278995.1 of Terriglobia bacterium. Taxonomy (GTDB): domain Bacteria; phylum Acidobacteriota; class Terriglobia; order UBA7540; family UBA7540; genus SCRD01. The sequence goes on from DASUJZ010000101.1 coordinate 169,655, forward strand.
ACTGCGCATTCCGAGACGCCCTCTCGCCAAATGTACTTGGAAGAAGCTTTCGGGCTTCATTGTCGGCGCGCCGACAGTTGAAGTCCAACATTAAGTTGCCGTGGAAGATTAAAAGTTCCGACACCCTAGATCGTCCTGGATCCAGCGTAGCGGGAGAAGGGTCTACTTTATCGTTATCAGTTCGGGTACAGCGGGTGCTTCGCTTCGCTCATCAGCATTTCGGGTCGCCTTTTTTAAAATCTCTCAAGCAACACTTGAGAAATGCTTCCCGCTACCTGGCTGCTTCCGCAAATGCCTGACACTTGCCTCTGCCACCAAGAGAAGCACGACTGATCCCTTGGCTCCGGCCGCGCAGTTGTATTGTTACAATCCGTGCGATAAACTTCCTCGCTTCGGTCGAAGCTAATTGGCATACATGTTCGTGGGCCTCTCACGCCCCGCCGAAGCGGCCTGCTTCCCCCGGCCGGCGAATCTTCATTCCAGTGGCAGATATGTTTTTTTCTGGCTGCGATCACCGGCAAGTTCTTCGCGCCCGCTCTACAGATGAAGCGGCTCGCGGCCAGAGACTTCCCCGCCCTCAAACCTGCCCGCCTCCAGCCGCTTCCTGCGATCTTCCCGCCTCGACAGTGCGCACATCCGCTCTTTATTTGGCCATCATCTTACTTGTGCTCGCCTCCGTGAGCTGCCACCGTAAGGAGCCGCCGCCGCGGCCGTATGTAGCATTCGTGATCAACAACCAAAGCGCGTCGGTGGCCGTCGTCGATCTGGCAGGTCCCCGAGTGGTCGCCACCCTCCCCGTGGCCCCGCTGCCCCAAAAGGCTGTCCACCGGCCCGAGCGACGAGAAATTTATGTGGTGTCGCAGTCCGGGAAAATCAGCGTGATAAGCTTCCCTGCATTGACGGTAGCGCACACTGTCGAGATCGGGCACTCTGCGAGAGACCTCATGTTCTCCCCTGACGGCAATCATGCCTACGTGCTTGATCCGCAGGCCGGACGGGTTGTTTTTCTGGACTGCAATAAGCTGGAAGAAACAGCGCGGGTTAATCTGGTTCCGAATCTCGCGCACCTGGCCATCACCCCAGATGGAAAAACATTGATTGCCAGCGATCCCGCGGGAAACCGGTTGTTCTTCATCAGTACGGAGACACAAAAAGTCCTTGGATCTGTGCAGGTCGGCCAAACTCCGGGGCCTCTGGCCGTCTCGCTCGACAACTCGGTGGTCTTCGTGGCCGATACGGGAGATGAAAAAATCTCCGCAGCGCAAATCTCTTCGCGCACGATCATCGCCCACATTGAGACTGGCTCCAGGCCAAGCGGTCTGATTCTCAAGCCCGATGGAGGCGAGCTTTTCGTCCTCAGCGACGAGGCTTCAACCATGACCATTGTCGACGCCTCGCACGACAACGTCGAACAGATACTGCCTACGGGCAAAGATCCGGTCGCCGCCACCTTCACTCCGGATTCGAGCATTATGTACGTGGCCACCCCGGGAGATGGATTTGTCACGGCACTCGATGTTGCTAATCGGGCGGTCCTGAGCACGATCCACGTCGGCGTATCGCCTCGCGCACTGGCCCTGACCCCCGATGAGCGTTTTCTGGCCGCAGCGGACAGTGCCTCGGGCGATCTGGCCGTGGTTCATACCGCGCCCCTGTCTTTAGTCACCATCGTGCCTGTAGGCGTAAACCCGGTAGACATCCTCATCCCGGGATGGGAATGGAACGACCAAGGTCGGTGAAAATGCCTCTCTCACCCGAAGTTAATCCAAAACTTTAGGTTTATGCGCCTTGCTCGCGCACTTCATCTCGGGCATACTCTTGAGGTTGGGAAACATTAACGGGACCGCGCTAAAGCCGCGTGGGACTCCGGAAATTCGCGCAGCATAGCGGCCACTCCGTCATTGTGATCCCGCAACGCGGGAGAAATATCCCGGCATTCTGTTTTTGGGTGATTACGGGTACACTTCGCGGAATTCACTGATGAGGATACTCACTCGCTACATCTTCAAAGAATTGTTAGCGCACTGCCTGCTCGGGCTTGTGGTCTTCACGTTCGTCCTCTACGTGCGGCCTCTCAGCCAGATTCTCGAGCTGGTGGCGCGCCGAAATCTTCCCCTCGTCCAGGATGCGTTTCTGTTTCTCCTACTGCTCCCACGGATTCTGGTGATCACCATACCCATGGCTGTCCTGCTGGGAACGCTGATCGGCCTCAGCCGCATGTCGGCGGACAGTGAAACCATTGCCATCCGCGCCACGGGCATTGGCAAGGGGCAATTTTTGCGGCCGGTGCTGATGTTTGCGCTCTGCGGATGGCTGCTGACCTCCTGGATGAGCCTGTTTCTAGCGCCGGCGGCTGCGCGCACTCTCGAGCACTCTGAAGCGGGCCTGGCTGCCACGCAGGCCAGCTATGAGATACAGCCTCGCGTCTTCATCGAGCAGTTTCCCCACCTTCTGTTGTACCTGAAAGACGTGGCGAGCTCGAATACCCAATGGCGGGGAGTCTTTGTCGTTGACCGCAGCCAGAGGAATGAAGTGAAAGTTACCCTGGCGAAATCGGGCAGCCTGGTAAGCGATGATGCTTCCGGCCAGACGATGCTCTACCTCGAGCACGGGGCTACCCACGAGTTTGATCCCCAACACCGGCAGCAATATACGGTCACCTCATTTGACAAATGGGAAGTTCCCATCTTCGAACTGGGTGAAACGGCCCAGCAGCGCCTCACGGTTTCCATGCTTTCGCCCGCCGCGCTTCTGGCGGGACTTCACGCGCCCGCAGAGCGGCATGCCGCCCTGGTGGAACTGAATTACAGGTTGGCGCTTCCAATCGCCTGCCTGGTGCTGGCGCTGGTCGGAGTGCCCATCGGGCTGATCTCCCGCAAAGGCGGCAAAGCCTTTGGACTGATGCTAAGCATCCTCCTGGTGTTCGTCTACTACGTCCTCATGGCTTCCGGGCTGAACCTGGCCAAAGAGGGGCGGATGAATCCCATTACGGGGCTGTGGATGGCGAACGTCATTTTCGGAATCGCCGGCCTCTTGATGCTGCGCCAGACCAATAAAGTGCGAACAGGAGTCGATTTTCTTCACGCGCGCCTGGAGACCCTCGGCCACGCCATCGAGCGGTTCCACGCGGGCGGCCGCAGCAGGACTGCTGATCGCCCCCCCAGCGAGATGAAGCGTCGCAGTTTTGGAGCGCGAGCTTTTCAGATTCTTGACCTCTACGTATTCCGGAGCTGGCTGTTTTATCTGGTCCTGTTGCTGGTTACGTTCACCGGAATTTACATGATCTTCGACTTCTTCCAGTTGCTGGGCGATATTGTTCGCCATCAGGTCTCGCCCCAACTGGTCGTTCGATATTACTGGTACCTGGCCCCGCAGGTTATTTATCTCATGTTGCCCTTGAGCATTCTGGTTGCGACTCTGGTCAGCCTTGGCCTGCTCAGCAAGTCAAATGAGATTACGGCCATCAAATCCGCCGGCATCAGCCTTTATCGCATCTCGGTGCCCATCCTGGTGGGCGCCGGCCTTTTGAGCGGAGGCATGTTTCTGCTGGGCAACAACTATCTGCCCGGCACCAACCAGGAGCAGGACGCGCTTCGAAACCAGATCAAGGGCAAACCCGCCCAAACCATGTACCGGCCGGACCGCCAGTGGATTTCCGGCGACGGAGACAAGATTTACAACTACCGGTTTTTCGACGCTGACCTTAACGTTTTTGCAAGCCTCTCCGTGTTTGAAATCGATCCCGATTCCTTCAGCTTGCGGCGGCGCGTCTATGCCGAGCGGGCCTTCTGGGAGCCGCAGATTCGACGCTGGGTGCTGGATAACGGCTGGACACGCGATTTTTCGAATGGGCGCGTCACGGATTATCAGCCATTCGCGGTCCGTACCTTTAGCGAACTGAATGAGGCGCCATCGTATTTTAAAAAGGAAGTAAAACCATCTGAGCAGATGAACGTGCTGGAATTGCGGCAATATATCCACAGCCTTAGACAGAGCGGATTCGATGTGGTTCGCCTCTCCGTCGCCTTCTACCGAAAGTTCTCCTATCCGCTCATCGCCTTCGTCGTAACCCTGATTGCAATTCCCTTCGCATTCTCCACCGGCAGCCGCGGCGCACTCGCCGGAATCGCTCTCAGCATCGGCGTCGCCATCATCTACTGGTCCGTCTCCAGCCTCTTCGAAGCCATGGGAAACTTAAGCCAACTTCCGCCGGCAGTCGCCGCCTGGTCGCCGGACGTCCTGTTCAGCCTGGCGGGCGTCTACCTGCTGATGCGGATCAGAACATAAAGTATTGGTTTAACTCCGCGGCGCTTCATGGGGCCGCATATTCTCTGCCGGAGCAGCGATGTCGGCGGGCCGGCACTTTGCGCAATCGGTCAGGCCGATTGTGCGGGTCAGCAGGGCAAATCCAAGCTAAAGTAATACTTTATGTTGAGCCTTCCCCCGCGGATTGCGTCAACAAGAAAGCAGCCTTGCGCAGCCGAAAGGCTACCGTGAGCTTATTAAGGCCCATCTTGTCTGATGGCGGTTTCCAGGAGTATTGCTCTCTCTTACGGGGATTTCTTTCTTCGCACCTCTGGCACCCTCTGGAGACTGCATCCTAAAGGCAGCCAACATTACCTCTCGATTGAGGAGCACGATTCACGATTAGTGTCGCTGACCGCGCCTCAGTCACCCTGCCTTCCTGATCCTCGGTGGCAGGTCAGGTCCGTGTTGCTCACTGTAGCAGTCCTTGCCGCCTCTCTTTCCATTGCGAAAGGCTTTCTCTAAAGAATTCAAGCCCTTGGTAGTCGCTGGACGTCCTGCTCAGTGTGGCGGGCGTTTACACTATGGTGCGGATCAAAACCTGAAAAGAAGTCTCGGATGAGTGCGCTTCGCGGTACCTGCGTGTGGCTGGAATTTAATCAATGTCGGCGCGCCGACATTTTGGGCAAGCAATCGCATCAGGCTGATATGTGTGGCGGTCAGCAGGGCAATGCCGAGTTAAAGTAATACTTCAGGTCCAGTCCTCCATGGCGGCTTGCGTCAGGAAGAAAGCAGCCTTACGCTTACACGGTCGGCCAGTGCGGCTGGCCGTGGCGTGTGGCGCTATGCGGTGGTATAAACCTCCGCGGCGGCAGGCTTCTCCTCCTCTGCCTTGCGCAAGGCCGCCTGCGCCGCCGCCAGGCGGGCGATGGGCACGCGATACGGAGAGCAGCTCACGTAATTCAATCCAGCTTCAGCGCAAACCTGGATGGATGAGGGATCGCCCCCGTGCTCGCCGCAAATCCCCACCTTAAGATTGGCGCGCGTCTTCCGCCCTTCTGCCGTACCGATCTTCAGTAATTGGCCCACTCGCTTGGGATCCATAACAGCGAACGGATCGGCAGGCCAGATCTTCTCCTTCACATAAGCTGCGATAATCTTCCCGCAATCGTCGCGCGACAGGCCGAAGGTGGTTTGCGTCAGGTCATTGGTGCCGAAACTGAAGAACTCCGCCTCGCCGGCAATTTCAGCGGAGGAAAGCGCCGCCGCGGGAAGTTCAATCATGGTGCCCACCAGGTATTCCACTCGCTCTCCCTTTTTGGCGAAGACATCGTCGGCGACGCGGTTGACGATCTCCTTTTGCAGCGCCAGTTCCCTGACGTCGCCCACCAGCGGGATCATGATTTCCGGCCTGGCGTCAATTCCCTTCTTCTTGCACTCTGCGGCCGCCTCAAAAATGGCTCGAGCCTGCATCTCGGTAATCTCCGGGTACATGATGCCGAGGCGGCAGCCGCGCAGACCCAGCATGGGATTGAATTCATGCAGCCCTTCAACTACGGCAAGCATCTTCTTGAGCTGGCTTAACTTCGATCCCTTCTTCCCTTTCGCTTCGAGGACGGCGATCTCCACCATCAGTTCTTCCCGCTTGGGAAGGAATTCATGCAGTGGCGGATCGAGTGTCCGGATGGTGACCGGCAGGCCGTCCATTGCCTTGAATAGCCCGACGAAATCCTTCCTCTGCATGGGCAGAAGCTTGGCCAGGGCGGCACGCCGCTCCTTGTGGTAGGCCGCGGCTTCCTTTTCATCAGCCGCGTCTTTGCAGGCCATAATCATCCGCTGCACATGCGGCAGGCGGTCGCTGGCAAAAAACATATGCTCGGTCCGGCAGAGCCCGATGCCCTCGGCGCCAAAGCGCCGCGCCACTGTGGCATCCCGAGGGACATCGGCGTTGGCGCGAACGCCAAGCTGGCGAGCTTTATCAGCCCAGCTCATGAAAGTCGCGAAGTCGCCACTCGAAGGGTCTGGAAGCTGAGTATTCGTTTGGCCAAGGATCACCCGCCCCGTCGAACCGTCCAGCGAAATCCAGTCGCCCTCCTTGAGGGTCAGCTTGCCGATGCGCAACTGCTTCTTTTTCTCGTCCACTTCTGCGGCGCCACAACCGGCAACACAGCACTTGCCCATACCTCGTGTCACTACCGCAGCGTGGGAAGTCATACCTCCCCGCGAGGTCAGGATGCCCGCGGCAACTTCCATGCCGTGGATGTCGTCAGGCACCGTCTCGGCTCGGACCAGAATCACCGGATACTGTTTTCCCTGCTCAACAGCATCCTCCGCCGTGAAGACAATCCGTCCCACTGCTGCTCCTGGAGAAGCTGGCAAGCCATTTGCGATCACTTTGACAGGCTTTGATTCATCAAGTATTGGATGAAGGAGCTGGTTCAACTGGTCAGGCTCGACGCGCATCAACGCTTCCTCACGTGAAATGATCTCTTCTTCCACCAGATCGACAGCAATCTTTACGGCTGCTTTTCCCGTTCGCTTGCCGGTGCGCGTCTGGAGCATGTAGAGCTTGCCTTCCTGAATGGTAAACTCGAAATCCTGCACGTCCCTGTAATGGTGCTCCAATCGTGAGGTGATCTCACGCAACTGATCGTAAACCTCAGGCATAAGTTTTTGTAACTCGACGATCGGTACCGGCGTCCTGATGCCGGCCACCACGTCCTCGCCCTGGGCGTTCATCAGGAACTCGCCATAAAATTTGTTCTCGCCGGTGGCAGGGTTGCGCGTGAAGCCGACCCCTGTTCCCGAGGTGTCGCCCATGTTTCCGAACACCATGGCCTGAACGTTCACCCCGGTTCCCAGCCCATCGGGAATTTTATTCATGCGGCGATAAGTGATCGCGCGCGGATTGTTCCAGGAACGAAATACCGCCTCAATAGACATCTTGAGCTGCGCGCGCGGATCCTGGGGAAAATCCTTGCCGGTGGCCTTCCGGATGACCTGTTTATAGCCCTGGATCACCTGCTTCAAGTCGTCGGCCGTCAGCTGGGTGTCCAGGGTGAACCTGCGTTTCTTCTTTTGGCCGGTGAGGACGTTTTCGAACTTGTCTTTGGAAATTTCGAGCACTACGTTTCCGAACATCTGGATAAATCGCCGGTAACTGTCGTAGGCGAAGCGGGGATTTGCTGTCTTGCGGGCAACTGCCTCAACCGCTTTATCGTTCATCCCGAGATTCAGGATGGTGTCCATCATTCCAGGCATGGAGAACTTGGCGCCCGAGCGGACCGAAACCAGAAGGGGATTCTGCGCATCCCCGAGCTTCTGCTTAAGAAGCGACTCGAGCCGCTCCAGCGCCCCTTCGTACTCCGAAGTCGCCTGCTGAGGGAGTTTGTTGCCGCCTTCAAAGTAGGCGCGGCACGCTGATGTCGCAATCGTAAAGCCCGGAGGAACAGGCAGCCCGGCGTTGGTCATCTCCGCCAGTCCGGCGCCCTTCCCGCCCAGTACGTCTTTCATAGTCCCGTGGCCATCAGATTTACCATTGCCAAAAAAATAGACGAATTTTTCCATGACTCCTACTCTCCTTATAATGAAATCCTGTCCACGGCCAACAGGCAGCCGAATCCACGCGATCTCCACTTGGGATAGCGGCTCACCGGACGTGGAACCGGCGTCCCTCATTGGGGCTGTGGTCAACGCCTGCCAAGCTTAACCGGGAATGGCCAGCGGGATCACACGGGGCAAGTCCCCCGCCGGCAGTGACACCGATGGATACGGTAGTCACCCTTGTGCCAAACGCGATCAACAGGCCCTTGGCTCAGCACTGTCGGCGCGCCGACAAAAGCTGAGGTAACACTTTAGGCTCGCAGGAACCTCTACCCGCTTCGCGCCTCAACAGAAACCGCGGATTCTACGACCCGCGAGTTTCAACCGCGATTTCTGAAAGCTCCGCGAGCCGCGTAAAGACATCCCGGTTCAATCCCATCAGCAGCCTCAGGCGGTTCTCTCGCAGCGACGGGTCATCAGCCATCACCAGGACCTTGTCGAAAAAGCGATCCACCTGGGGCCTGATCGCGGCCATCTCCCGAAACAAGCCTAAGTAGTCACTGCGCTCTTGCAGAGATTCCAGATCTGCGGTGAGACCCTGATACCTGGCGTACAATTCGCGTTCAGCATCCTCGCTCAGCAGCGACGTGTCGACTGCTGCTTCGCTGCTCACCTGATCAACCCCTGCCGATTTCGTCAGGATGTTCCGTGTCCGCTTGGCGGCGCTGGCCAACGCCAGGAAATCTTCGGTATCACGAACCTGCTCAAGAGCCTTGGCGCGAGCGAGGGCCAAGGCTGGGATCGCGGAACCCTCATGGATCGCCGGGCTCAGAACAGCCCGCACTGTGTCATACCGCATTCCGGCGACCTCTCGCAAGTAGAACTCCAGCCGCTCGCGCAGAAAACTATCGACGCGACTGCCAAGGCCCTCTCCCCTGGCTCCTGGAAGGTTCACTTCGGCGATTTCCCTGGCGCGTCCTGCGATCGATGCAAGGTCGAGCATCGGCAGGGATTGAATGGCGATCTTGATGATCCCGTTCCCTGCCCGCCGCAAACCGAATGGGTCGCTTGATCCTGTCGGCTCGAGACCAGCCGCAAAGCCGGCTACCACGCTGTCGATCCTGTCGGCAAGGGCAACCACCGCGCCCACGATGTTTCGAGGACATTCATCAGCGATATTCCCCGGCTTGTAATGGTCGTAGATGGCATCGGCCACAGACTCAGGCTCGTTCTGCTCGCGCGCATAGAGCCCTCCGACAACGCCCTGGAGTTCCGTGAATTCACGCACCATCTGAGTTGTCAGGTCGCACTTGCACAGACGGACGGCGCGCAGCACATGTTCCCTGCCGGCAGCATCGAGCACGCACCGACGCTCAAGTTCTCCGCAAAGTTCGTTTGCAAGGTCTGCCATCCGCCGCACTTTGTCCGCGTAACTTCCCAGATTCGCCTGGTAGGTCACGTTCGCCAGCATCTCCTGGCGGTCTGCAAGACGGACGCGCAGGTCAGCCTTCCAGAAGAATTCGGCATCGGCAAACCGGGCCGTCAGCACACGCTCGTGCCCCTCGCGAATCAGGCCTGCGGTGTCCTGCCCAATATTCATAACCGTTACGAAATTCGGCTGGAGTTCGCCGGCCTGGTCTTCGACCGCAAAATACTTCTGGTGATCGCGCATGACGGTCACCAGAATTTCCCGCGGCAGATGCAGGAACTTCCGGTCGAAGCCGCCCAGGAGGGCGTGGGGCCATTCGGTGGAGTTGATGACCCATTTGTGAAGCTCTTGATCGGGGCAGGCCTCTAGGCCTGTCCCTTCAAGTATAGCTTTAATTCCGCAGGATATAATGGCCGATCGTTTCCTGGGATCAATTTCAACTTTGTGCTCGCGCAGCTTGGCCGAGTACTCCTCAAAACTGCTGACTGGGATGGCCTTTGATCCAGCCACCCGATGGCCGTAGGTTGACTTCGTCGACCGGATGCCCGCGATCTCAAAAGGTATGATCTTTGCCAGCTCGTTCTCCGCCAGGATGGCCAAGAGCCAGCGAATAGGACGGATGAATCTGGGACCACTTTTTGAGGTCCAGTACATGCTCCTGGGGAAACCGATACCCAGGATGACCTCAGGCAGTCCTTTAGCCAGAACATCACGTGCGGAGCGACCGCGGACTTGTCGCCGCAGACCAAGGTAGAGCCCTTTAAGTGTTTCAATTTTGCGCAGCTTGTTCACATGGGTTGAGTTCTTTTTAGCGAAGCTCTCAGCGGCTCGGGTCGGATTTCCTGCCTGATCAAAAGCGACTTTAACGGGAGGCCCAATCACCTCTTCTGATTCGTCGGGTTGCCGCAACAGTATCTGTGGCGCGCGTGCAACCAGCCGGCGTGGCGTCGAGTATGTGTTGATGTGTTGTGCGTCAGGCGGAAGCAGTCGCATACTTTGCAAAGCCTCCGTCAACCGTTCTCCGAAGCTTCGCTCGGCGCCGGCAAGGAAGCGCGCAGGAATCTCCTCGACTCCAACCTCGACCAGCAGCGGTTCGGTGTGTCGTTTCGGCTCAACCGTCATGCTGATTTGACCTCTGCTGCGGCGCTGGATTGTTCAAGGTAAACTTGAGCTACTTCGGTGGCGATCTTTCGAATGCGCGCAATCAGGGCAACGCGCTCGGTGACGCTGATGGCGCCGCGGGCGTCAAGAATGTTGAAGAGGTGGGAACACTTCAAGCAGAACTCATACACCTTTAGAAGCGGGAAGCGGACAGGCCGGTGGGCCAGCCCATCGGTAAAGTAATCCTTCAGCAGCCGTGTAGCCTCGGCCTCGTAAAGTTCAAAGAGTTCGCGGATCGATTCGGGTGAGGCAGATTCAAAGTCGTATAACGACAGCTCGAATTCTTCCCGATGCCTCAGATCCCCATATTTCACCGAGTTATTCCATTTGACTTCATACACATTGTTAACGTTCTGCAGGAAGGCGGCAATCCGCTCCAGACCGTAGGTCAGCTCGACCGAGATCGGGTCAAGGTCCACCCCGCCCGACTGTTGGAAGTAGGTGAACTGAGTGATTTCAAGGCCGTCGAGCATAACCTGCCAACCGATTCCCCAGGCGCCCAATGTAGGCGCTTCCCAGTTGTCTTCTTCAAAGCGGATGTCGTGGCTGCGGAAGTCAATTCCGATATCTCTGAGGCTGCGCAGATAGATGTCCTGAACATTATCAGGTGGTGGTTTAAGAATCACCTGCAACTGTGTGTGCTTAATGAGGCGATTGGGGTTTTCGCCGTAGCGCCCGTCCGCGGGCCGGCGGGAAGGCTGTATGTAGGCTACTTTCCAGGGCTCCGGACCGAGAACGCGAAAGAACGTCTCCGGGCACATCGTCCCCGCCCCAACCTCCATGTCGTAGGGAAGCGCCACAACAGCGCCCTGCCTTGCCCAGAAGCCGGTGAGCCGACTCACCATATCCTGGAAAGTGAGCCCGGTGTCCTTTGTTCTTGAGGCCGCTTTTTGTTCCGCCATTGTCTCCTGTAGATCCAGCACGTGCTGTTTGCGCCTTACGCAGTCTAGATTTCGTCTGCCAGCAGGGCTCGCGTAGTCAACTTTTTCTCGAGATGCGCCTCGATAATCTGCTCCAGCAGCCGGCGGAGTTCACGAGCGCCGGGAGGGGCGGCTTCCTTTTCAATCCACTGCTCGATGCGGGCCGTGCGAAAGGCCGGAATCAGCCCCAGGGCGCCACCTGAGACCCGCTCATTCGAACGGCCGCTCTTACACTGCGCGCACACAAGGGCCACGGCAACCGGATCATAGAAGCCGCCCTCGCTTTCAAACGCCCTCTGGCATGCCATGCACCGGCTCAAGTCAGGGAGGAAGCCTCCAAGCCGCAGCAGCCAGTAATCAAAAAACAGAAGCGGCCGATCGACTTCTCCGTAACGCTTGAAAGCTCTCAACACGGCCAGCAGCAGCCTGAAAACGCGCTCGTTCACTTCCCGATCGGGCAGAAAGCGCTCGGTGACCTCAGCCAAATATTGCGCCGCAAGCTGAATGCGATAATCCCTCTGCATTTCGAAGAAGGATTCCACAATCTCCGCCGAACCAAATCGCTGCAGGTCGCGGTTCTCCCGGTCATAAACCCAAGCCCGAATGTAGCTGAGGGGCTCAAGCGCCGCGCCGTACCGGCCCCTGCGGCTCAAAGCTCCCTTGGCCACGGCGCGTAGGCGACCGAGCTGCCGGGTGAGCAGCGATGCGATCTTGTCAGCTTCCCCTAACCGGTGGGTCCTGAGAACGATAGCCTCTGTTTCGATAAGGGGCATTGCGGCTTAGGATGTCGCTATTCCGGTAAACAAACTAAGTTAGCACAGTATCGTAAATGTTCGAAAGAATATTCGTGCAGGCCCCGCGTCCCGGTGCACCGGAAGCTCCGAGCCTGGAGGTCAATTCGTGATCGTTAGCCGCGTGCAAACCCCTCCGGCCACAAACGTCAAAACACGACTTCCATGCCGCCCCCCCAACTTTCCCATGCTCAAGACAGAACGGGTGCCGATTGCGGGATTATAGACTTTAACGATGTTTTATTTGTTGTGTTTAAGCATTAACAAAGAGAGTTGAGGTTTAAGTCATAAGCCATTCAGCATCTTATGCATTACTTTAAATCATCGGCGCGAGAGGGCTCGGCCGATCTAAGATTATGTTAACTACCAGCCCCGGCTCGCAATATTATCAGACGCGCTTGGCTCAAGCAGTCTCTCTTTCAGCGGCAACCGCTTCCGACCTGGATTTTCCCGTCCCGCGAGCAAGCCCATAGCCTTCTCTTCTATGAGCTGCTCACGCTCGCATTTAGTTTTGGACTTTTAACGCCAGGCCCTCTGGAGCGACCGCCAC
>DASUJZ010000102.1:0-2974 GCA_036278995.1 Terriglobia bacterium
CCCATTGATCGTCCCAGCGCATTGAGTGTCCGAGCGTAATTGCAGTGTCTTTGTCCCATAGGCGGCCCGACCACGGCGACAACCCGGTGAGCGCCATAGGTGAGCTCGACTTATTCGTAATTTCCAGCCAGCGCGTCAGAATCGGCGTGCCGTCCAAAAGCGTGTGGATCTTGAGATCAATGGGATAAATAAGGCTGTAGAGTTCAACGACCGCATCGCGAGTACGGGGATGACTGCCGGGCGATTCCGACGACGAAACCCACTGCCAGCCCATCGATAACGAGGTTCCAGGAATGGCCGGCGGCGTCGGATGATTTTTCACGTGAATCTTAAAAGCGTCGTCGCCGCTCCAAAACTTGGTAGGGTCGATTTGGCCGTCGGCGCTCCAGTAGCGCCCCACCCAGCGGCTATGTTGCAAGGCCTCGACATAAACGGTCTTTCCGGAGACGTATTGGATCTCATGGCGCGCGTTCACCGCGATTCTAATCTTTCCGGCTTCCTGCGCGAACGACACGGCGCTACCCAGGACCATCAAACCGGCAATCGCCATTGTGACCATCAAACTACGCCTCTTCATTGCTGCCCTTGCTCCCCTTTCATGACTCGCCAGGGCGTGCACCTTCCCCGACACGGGATGACACGTCGGGTTAGCGGTATGACACTTGCGAAACGACAAAGATACGCAAGTTGTGCCGCCCGCCTTACTTGAGATTATCCGGGATGGCGGAACCGATACCATGAGCAGGCGATGGCCCGGACGGCTATTTCAGCATCACCGGCAAAATTCGCCAGTTCAGATCGCCCTCAAAAGTCCTTTCATGCATTTCCGCTTCCGCTAACACCCGAAGGATGGGTTCCTGCCGCTGGGCATCGGCTTCCGAGGTTACTTGGAAGGGCCAGGCGGCCGCGATCTTGATCGGAAGGGCGGCCCGCAGCAAAGCGAGGTGTGGATGCGTCCAGGGCAATCCCTGGGACGGCGTCAAAGGAAAGATGGCCGTCAGTGCGACGGGTTCAAGCTCCCGGCCGGTAAAACGGCTTTTGGCGGCGAGGAGCGCGGGCCACACGAGTTGCCACGAGCCCAGCAAGCCACCTTCACCATCCGGTCCAGCGGGGTGGACGCTGACGCGGCCGGTGTTCTCCAGATAGCAGGCGTTCAGCTCAGCGAGAACCTTCACCGCGACGGGGGTGGTCAGGTCAAAGGCCCGGCGGAAGACCTGCTCTTTCTCCGCGCGGCTTGCCGCTCCTTCGTAACTTTGGGTCTGCAAATCGTGAACGTGCCGTTTCCAATCCTGCAATCGGGCTTGCCACATGTTGAGACCTTCTTTTTCCTTACGATGATCCCAGAGAATTCTGCTCCCGGTATCAGCGGGATGGGTCAGTTGTTTGCCTTCTTCGGAGGGTTTGGGCCGCCCCGCTCCACATATTGCGAGCGGATTCGCCGCACGCTGGCGACATCCATCCACTGCTCGAGATGCTCATAGAGGTTCCCGTGCTCCTCCGCGACCGCATCCGAGCGCCCGGTCGATCTAACTCTTTGCGCGGCTGCGAACATGGCATTGGCGGCCACCCCCAGCAAGGTGGTGGGCTCCACGTACATTTCGTAGCCAAGCGCGCCGATTTCGTCGATGGAAAGGCGCATCATCTCATTGCTGTATTGAACCCTGTCGGCTTTCACCTCGGTGCCCAGCGTGCGAATTGTAATCAGCGGGCCGCTGACCTGGCTGCGAAACCATTTGGCCTGCTCCAAGGTCCAGCAAATCGGGAAAAGCGCATCCGCGCCGGCGGCCTGATAGGCACGGGCGCGCTGCAACCAGTCCGCGCGGCGGTCCTCTTCTTTTTCGTAAACCGAGGCGACGTAGGTGCCGGGGCGCCCGATAATCATGAACTCGGGGTCGTTCTTTTCGCCCGCGCAGGCACGGATTTTCGCCGCGGTCATGTCCATATCTTCCAGTCCCAAAACATGGGGAGGGATGAACGGACACTTGTAGGGAAGGCCGTAATCGTCAATATGGATTGCGGAAACTCCGGCGGCTTGCAGCTCCTTCATCCAATAGACCGACACATAGGGCTCGCCGAAGCCCTGCTCAAAATCCACCAAAATCGGCAGGCTGACCGCCCGGCGGATCGCCCGGCACACTCGAGCAATTTCCTCCGGACCGATCACCCCAATGTCCGGTACGCCATTGATAAAGCTCATCTGGAGCGATTGCACACCCACCGCATCGAAGCCGGCGCGCTCCACTATTTTCGCGGAAAGCACATCATGTGCGCCCATAATCCAAACCGGGCGGTTTTTTCCCAGCAATGATCGCAGGCTTGGCGCATTCGCCATGTGTCAGCCCTCTTCTTTCAAGACGTCCGGCTGCAGGAATCCAAGCGACCGGTCCGGCACTCCCTCAGGGAAGCTCCGGGACGCCGTGTTGATGGACTTTAATCAACTCAAACAGGATTCCGCCGGGAGACTGCAGGAAAACGACGTCCCTGGTTCCAAATCCCGCAGAGACAGAAGCCTTGGGCATACTCTCCCGCGCACCCGCGTCTAGGGCGTGCTGCCTTAATTCCTCCAGGTTTTCGCTGCCCTCGAGTTCGAAAACCACATGACAGAGGCCGTGCGGGAGCGGGCGGTTGAGCCGGCTTTCATACACGGCCCGCTCGAAAAGGTGCATATACTTATCGGCCCACTTCACCAGCACCACTCGGATATCGTATCCGTCCATATGCAGTGACTCGTCAAGAACGACTTTTCCGCCCATTTTTTCGATAAAATCAATTTCCGTTTCCAAGTTGGATACCTTGGCCGCCACGTTCCAGATTTTCATGCCTGCTCCTCACGTCTCGCTTCGGCAACAATCAGATCCGGCACTTGACATTCGCGCTTTTCCCGCGCCGAGCGATACGCGCATTCCACTGTCAAGACGTCCTGCCATCCCTCCATCCCTGTGGCAGCCCGGCTGTCGCCCTTGAGAATTGCGGC
>DASUJZ010000103.1:0-138774 GCA_036278995.1 Terriglobia bacterium
TTCGCCAGCCGACTGTCGAATCCTCCCCGCCAGACGGAAATGCAGCAGCAGCGAGTAAAATGATTGCCGCTCATTGTGCGCAGTTTGGACACCGGGCGAGATAGCCATCGGCCTTACCGGGTCAAAAAAAGGGCTAGCTGGAGGCAAGGGCAGGCTTTTGGCGGGGCTCCGGTTTGTTTTCGGTTTGATTTTTCCACAGCTACGTGTTTTCAACAACTTCTCCGCTTTGTTTTTCGGTTTGTTCCGGTTTGTTTTTGAGGGCCGATCTTTGTTTTCAGTAACTTCTCCGGTTTGTTTTTCAAAAAAGGTATTCTTTTCTGTTTATCAGGTCTCGTTTGTCCCAAGAAATCGCCGCGCGCAGGCACTGAAAGAGAATACCGAGCTAGGCCAGAACTTGTCAAGCAAAATCGGCACGGAACTTAAGGAGATGCCACAGCTACGGGTTTGTGCTCCAAGAATCCTCTATCACTGTTGCCGTATTAGGGCCGCCTCAATTCACCGGCTTTCGCCGAAGAAGCTCGCCAAGGCCCTGTTTGACCCCAGGATGAGGTTCGGTTTCTAGAGCTGCCTTAAACACCTTTATCGCCTCACGTGGCCAATTTTCCTCCCGCCATGTTGCAAGGGCCTTCACGGACATGACGCGATTATTCACGACAGGGCTCTTGAGCCCCACCCGAATCAGACGCCATCCACGCCCGGGAAATCGAGAGAGGCCCTGCAGGACCCATCCAAGGGCACGGTGAGGCTCAAATTCCTGACCCAAACCCAGGCTGTCTGACGGACCTGTGGCGATCTCCTCGAGTGGGAGGGCGGACTCTGCAAAATGGAGAACCTCGTCAATCTGAGCTTCGTTTGTCTGCCGAAGCAGCTCGTACCAGGAAGACGACTTTGTGGGCGCGGCACGAACCTTGGCGAAATGGATATCTCGAGTCGAAATGCCCAATCTATGGGCTGCCAGATCCGCTTCATAGAACGCCATCTCGTCGCTCGATCCCAGTCCTTCCCGCACCATGCCATCCCAGACCTCACGACGGAGTATGTCCTTACAGAGAGCTCTAATCTGCCCCTCACGTTCTTCATTCCATCCGCGCCGGCTCCGCCCATCCTTCCTCGCGGCGTCTTCCGCATACCGGAGAAGGTCGTCCACGGCCAGGAAGTGCCTTAGATCGATTCCACGGCTGGACCAGACGTGATTGACGTAAGACTCCGCTGCCTCTGCGGCATTCTCGTAATCGTCAATGCTCTCGGCTGGCCCGCCGCAAATCAAAGCACGAAAAATGTCGGCCGCTCCATCGAGCAGCGGCCTGTCGAGGACTGGGGCTTTCAATGCTTCATGGAGCCGGCCCGCACGGGCGCAGATGCAGGCAAGATATTCATCCATGATGGAATTGCGGAAACCCTCGCGCAACAGCCAAGCCTGAATCTGCGGGTCATTCGTGCGAACCAGCCGTTCAACAATCTGGATTCGCCCCCATCCATGTACCAGCTTTGCCATTTCCCAAAGTCGCTTTTCAGGCTCAGAAGCCAGCCGACCGATCGCTACTGCAGCAAACAACGAGAACTCGTCGTTGCTGCCGAGCTTAATTAAAGCATCGACATCATCAGGTGTTCCAACTACACCTAGCAGGGCAATCCCAAACTTCACGGCCTCCCGATGGCCGGCTTGTGTCGCAAAATACCGCGCCACCGCCGCCAGCCTTTGACGATTGACCTGCCTAAAGCGCCCGATTATCTGCTTTAAAAGAGGGTCAACGACTCCGAGCATTCTGTCCGTGGTCACTGTTTCGTAAAGGTTCTTGAGATTGGCTTCGGTGGCAGAGCCCAATAGTTCGTCCAGGTTGTGCAAAATGGCGGTCTGGTGTTTTTCGCGATCTTCTTCTTTCGGCAGGGCCAAAACGCCGTCCATCGCTCCCCCTACCCATCCAAGACCACCTCCAAATCGAAACAGGGCGTCATCAGGCAGAGTGCTGAGGTCTGCGCCTCTGCAAATCTCACGGTAAATAGATGGCAGATTGCCCCAGGGAGGTCTGAGATCATCCAGCGACCAGCGCGATCGCAATAACCTTTCGAGCATGCCGACAGGATAGCATGTTGCTCCCTGAGTTCGCGGAAATCACACCTGTTGCGATTTGTACGGCTCCTGGGGCGAACCGCTACGATTAGGTGCGGGAGAAGCGAATAGCCACAGCCAGAGATCTTCCGACCGCGGCTTTGCATGAATCAAAGCCCAATTACCAACTTTAGAAGTGGTGTGATGGCGGGGCGACTTGCATGAACGCCATCATGCCAGGGCCATATTCACGTTTTGGATGGCTTCGTCGACTTCCTGCTTGCTCTTGTAGCCGACGGTGACGGAATCGACGTGGGCGTGCTGGAAGGCGAACTTCATGGCCTTCTGGCGGTCCTCGCGATTGGTGAACTGGCCTTCGCCGACCAGTTTCATGCTGATGACGCCCATACCTTTCTGGCGGGACTTTCCTACATAGCCGACCACTTCCGACACGTTGCCCAATCCGTTGGTGGCGTAGTTTTCCGCGTCCATTCGCACGCCCTTATGGTTCATGCGAATCATTGCGATCTGGAGCCAGTTTTCGCCCGGGACCTGGCGCAGCGCGGGGAGGCCGTGAACGGAAGCGCCGCGGCCCAGCACAATTTTCTTATGCTGCGCTTCTGAAATGCCGTCCTGCCAGCGGAGGCTGGCCGTGGGCCAATTGGCATAGTGCTGGTAGTGGAGCAGGCATATATCGAAGTAGTCAGTGTTGGCCTGCTTGCGGAGTTCGTCGATCTTCTTCATGGGGTCGGCGCCCTGGCGCGTGGTGACCTTGGTCATCAACTGATAGCTGTCGCGCGGAATGCCTTTGAGCGCGATGCCGAGCATCCGGTGCATGTCGTCGTAAGACTCCGCGGTTTCAAAAAAGCGAATGCCCCGGTCGTAGGCGTATCGGACAAGGCTTGTAAAGTCCTGCTGGCCGAGTTCGCGCTGCACCTGGCCGCTGAAGGTTCCGGTGCCAAAAGCGAGACGCGTTACTTTAACGCCGGAATCGCCGAGCGTCACCATGTCTGTGGCCGACAGGCGCGCCGCCTTCAGCCCGAGACACCCGGCGCCCGCCAGCGCCGATGCCGCCAGTCCAGATTTCAGGAAATCACGTCGGGAAAAGTTAGCCATGGGCTCACCTCCACTTTCTCGCATCTTATCACGGGGGAAGCTGGGAAGAACGAAAAGTATGAGGAACTTAACACCCCGCCGGCGCGCCCCGCAGGTGCCGGACGGCTTACGGCGCCGGGGGGGCTTCGGCTTACCTTTTTGCCCCGCCGCATGCTAACCTGAAAAGGCTATCTCGGAAGGGGGATTCGAGCATGGAAACCAGAAATCCAGTTCTGAAGCCGCGCACGTTCGACGGATACGCGCGACCCGTCGAACTTGGCGAAGGCATGACCATCCAGGGGACCGTGAACAAGACGGGGCTCCTGCTGTTGCTGGCCTTTGCGTCCTCGGCCTGGGTGTGGTGGATGTTTTATACCTCGGGCGACGCCTCGACCGTTGGCCCGTACGTGCTGGCGGGAGCCATTGGCGGCCTGGTGGTGGCGCTGGTCACCGTTTTTAAGCAGGCCTGGGCGCCCATCACGGCTCCGCTTTATGCGCTGCTGGAAGGGCTGGTGCTGGGCGGCGTCTCTGCCATTTTTGAGAGCCTCTATCGGGGCATCGTGCTGGAGGCTGTCGGGCTCACCTTTGGCGTGCTGGCCTGCATGCTGCTGGCGTACAAGTCCGGCCTGATCCGCGCCACGGAGAAATTCAAGGTGGGGGTGATTGCCGCTACAGGCGGGATTGTGCTCCTCTATGTGGCTTCCTTTGTGCTGGGCTTTTTCGGCGTGCAGATTCCGGGAATCTTCGGCAACGGACCCGTTGGCATCCTGTTCTCACTTGTGGTTGTGGGAATAGCGGCGCTGAACCTGGTGCTTGACTTCGATGCCATCGAACGCGGCGTGGCGGGCGGCGCTCCCAAATTCATGGAATGGTTCGGCGCCTTCGCGCTTATGGTCACGCTGATCTGGCTGTATCTCGAAATCCTCCGCCTGCTGGCCAAGTTCCAGAGGCGGTGAGGGGAAGCTGACCGTCCTGTTCAAAACGCGCCAAACTCCGGCGACATCGCCCGGGTGCCGGGGTCCCTCTGCTTTCAGTCCGGAAAAGGTTTTGAGCGCAGGCGTGTGCCTTAACTCAGCCGGACAAATCGTAGACCTGAGCGGGCGGTGAGTATAAAATCGGTGCGTGCATTTTGAATGGGACTCAGGCAAAGCTGCGAAAAACCTCCGCAAACATCGGGTTTCGTTTGAAGAGGCATCAACTATCTTCTATGACTCGCTGGCACTAACCGGCAGCGACCCAGACCATTCGGAAGGTGAGGGAAGGTCGATCACGTTTGGCCTCTCTTCGACCGGTCGGCTCCTGGTGGTGCATGCAGAGCGAGGTGAGGCTGTCCGAATGATCAGCGCTCGACTTGCCACCCGCGGCGAAAGGCAGATTTATGAAGAAGTATAAGTCGAAGCCCGAGGAACTCCGTCGGGAGTATAACCTCTCCGACTTCAAGAAGTTTGAGCGAGGGAAGTACTACACACGAGTCAAGGCCAGTTCCAACGTTGTTGTGCTCGATCCTGAAGTAGCGGCCGTTTTTCCGAACTCAGAGTCGGTGAACAAGGCGCTGCGCTCTCTGGTCGAGGTGGCCGAGGCCGTAACGTCTGTGCCCAGCCAACCGGCTCGACGTCACCGCTCAGCACGGGAAGCTGAATCGTAAAGAATGAAGAACGGCAGACTAGCGCGGGGCGTGGCGTGGACCTCTTCCCTGACCGGTCCCATTGAGAGAACGCTCGTTCGAGCAGGGTCGGCAGCCGTGATGCTCTTCTTCATGCTTTCCGGCACAGCTTACGCCCAGGCGCCGCAGATACCCGGCTGGAAGCTGGTGTGGTCGGATGAGTTCAATTACACGGGTCATCCCGATCCTGCCAAGTGGAATTACGAAGAAGGCTATGTGCGCCACAATGAGCTGGAATATTACACGGTCAATCGCCTGGACAACGCCCGCGTGGACGGTCAGAATCTGCTGATCGAACTGCGCAAAGAGACGCCGCAGAGCTTCCTGCCAACCTCCATCAACGATGACTGGCACCGGTACACCTCGGCCAGTGTCAACACCCGCGACACGGTGTCATGGACCTACGGCCGATTCGAAATCCGGGCCAAGCTGCCCAAGGGCAAAGGGACCTGGCCAGCCATCTGGTTCCTCAGCCCAGTGCGAACTCCGAACGTGCCCGGACCGCCCATACTGCGCCTGTCAAGCGGCGGAGAGGTCCAAGGGCCCTACCGCGGCCCGAACAACGGCGAATCTTCCCAGGGGGAAATCGATCTGATGGAAGCCTGGGGTAGCCGCGCGGACCGGTTTGCTGTACACATCCACGGCACCAAAGGGCCCACGCCCTCAAAATCGGTCAGGGTGAACGACCTGTATACTGAGTTCCACGTTTACCGTCTCGACTGGCATCCAGACCACATGGACTTTTTCCTGGATGGCGACAAGATCCTCACCTATGAGAAGGACCCGGCAACCGGCTGGTCCTTCAACCACCCCATGTATCTGATCATGAATGTGGCCTGCGGCGGGCCCGATGAGCCAGCGCCAGACGATTCCGCCCTCCCGCAATTCATGACCGTGGACTACGTGCGCGTCTACCAGCAAACTCCCAGCACGCCGTGACCACAGGGAAGAGGGGTTGGGGATTAGGGGTTGAACATCGCTAATCCATGACGCCTAATCCCTGAATCCTGCCTTTCTGTACGCGGCGTGCTCTGCTATAATCGCCCGCAGGCGGGGATACCATGACAATCTCTATTGAGCCGGTCTGGACGGCGGAGGACCTTCTTTCGTCGCTGGAGCGGCGCGATAAGTTCTTTGTGCTCGACGTGCGCAACCGCGACGAATTTGAGCGCTTTCGCCTGGAAGGGCGCGAGCCGCTGCCTGCCCTGAACGTTCCATATTTTGAGATGCTGGAATTGGGCGGCCAGGACGAGATGGTGGATTCCGTGGTGGCCTGCGTCGAGCAGCACTTCGAAGGGCAGATTCCTCGCGACCTGCCGGTACTGAGCGTGTGCGCCAAGGGCGACACCTCGGAATACGTCCGGCAGGGGCTGGAGCGGCTGGGCTATTCGGGTGCCCACCTGAAGGGCGGAATGAAGTCCTGGGGCCAGCATTATTCTACGGGAGTTGTGATCGAGACGCCGGAGCTTGCCATCTACCAGGTGTGGCGGCCCGCGAGGGGCTGCCTCAGCTATGTGGTGGCGAGCGACGGGAAGGCGCTGGTGATCGATCCGCTGCGGCACCTGCATCCTTATCTTGAACTCGCCGGGGAGAAGGGCTTCAAAATCGAATGCGTGATCGACACCCACGGCCACGCGGACCACATCAGCGGAGGCACGGCGCTGGCCGCCGAATGCGGCGCTCCGTATTACCTGCACCCTTACGACGCCATACATCCGATGGACGCCCTTCCGGCAACCATCCCATACAACGCCATCCGCGACGGCCAAATTTTCAAGGTGGGGCGGGTGGAACTGGAGGCGATACACATTCCCGGACACACGCTGGGCCTGGTGGCGCTGCGGCTGGGTGACCGCTATCTTTTCAGCGGCGACAGCATCTGCATCGGCTCCATTTCGCGGCCTGATTTGGGCGGCAAAGCCGACGCGTGGGCGCCGCTGCACGGCCGGTCGCTGCGCAAGCTGGCAGCGCTGCCGGGAAAGATTATCGTGCTGCCGGGACACTTCAGCAGCCTGGCGGAGCAGAATGATTCCGGGCTGTTCGCGGCGCCGCTCGATACGCTAAAGCAGAGCAATCCGGGCATGCAGTTGCTGACGCAGGAAAGCGAGGAGGGCTTTGTTCGTTACCTGCTGGAACACCTTCCTCCGTTCCTGTCTGAGTACGTTGATATCAAGCGAGTGAATGCCGGACTGCTTGCGCCCTCGGAGGATGAAGCCTCTCAGCTCGAACTGGGCAAGAATGTCTGCGGGCTTGCTGCTGCCGGAATTTGCAAGGGAGAAACAGAATGAGTCAGGCTTTCGACAAAGTGTTGGACGCTCGCGGCATGAATTGCCCCATGCCCCTGGTTAACGCGCGGAAAGAAGCAGGAAAGATGGAACCCGGGCAGGTGCTGAAAGTGATGGCCACAGATCGCGGTTCTGTCGCGGACTTCCAGGGCTGGGCCAAGATCGCGAAGAACGTGGAATTGCTGGGGCAGGAAGAGGAATCGGTGGAGGGCGCGAACGTCTACGTCCACTACGTGAAGCGAATCGGTTGAGGAGGTGCGCCGATGGGGACCAGCATTGATACGAGAGCGGGCGAGGAGAAATCTCGCGTACAGGCGCTGGAAGAAAAGGTGCAGGAGCTGGCGCGGCGGCTGGAATCACTGGAGGAGCGCGCGCCGGAAGACCGCGTGGCGATTGTCGTCTTCTCAGGCGACCTCGACCGCGTGCTGGCAGCTTTTGTGATTGCCACGGGCGCCGCGGCCATGGGCCAGGAGGTCAGCATGTTTTTCACTTTCTGGGGCCTCAGCGCTCTGAAAAAAGGTTCGGAACTTTCCGGCAAGACGTTCTTCCAGAAAGCCATGGCCATGATGTCTCCGGCATCAAGCATCGAGCTTCCGGTTTCCAAAATGAATTACTTTGGCGTGGGCGCCAAAATGCTTCGTGCAATGATGAAGGAAAAAAATGTCAGCTCGCTCGAAGACATGATCTCACTGGCTCGCGAGCTGGGCGTGCGCGCTATCGCCTGCGAAATGTCGCGGGACGTGATGGGCATCAGGGATTCCGAGCTTGTCCCGGGGCTTGAACATGGCGGCGTGGCAAGCTTCCTTGCCGATTCGCTGAAGTCGCGCACCAGCCTGTTTATCTGAGCCTTTAGTGATAAAGGCTTCCCAGAATGTCATCCTGATCCCGCTGAAGCGGGAGAGGGATCTGCTTTTCACAGGATCACCGAAATCCTCTGAAGTGTTTACTGGTTCTGCGAAGCCGCGGCGAGCTCTCGAAGGCGGCGGCGAAGGTACCGGCGCTCGACGGCATTCGCGGTGAGGACCAAAGTGCGCTGATAGGCCTCAGCGGCTTCGTGCCGGCGTCCCAGGCGGCGCAGCAGGTCAGCCCGCGCGGCGTGGAAGAGATAATAATCGTTGAGTTCGCCGCTGGCGCCCACTTCATCGATCTGCTGGAGACCGATATCGAGCCCTTCGCTCATCGCCACGGCGACGGCGCGGTTCAGGGCCACAATGGGTGACGGGCTGATGCGTTCAAGCTCCCCGTAGAGGGCAGCGATTTGCCGCCAGTCGGTTTGCTGCGGGCTATGAGCCTGTGCATGTACGGCTGCGATGGCAGCCTGCAATTGGTACGGACCGATCCTCTCCAGACGCAGTGCCGTCTCGACTTTCTCCAAACCCTCCCGGATTCGCCCCTCATCCCATAATGTTCTGTCCTGTTCTTCAAGCGGCACCAGTTCGCCTTCCGGGCTAACTCTGGCCTCGCGCCTCGAATCGTGAAGCAGTATAAGGGCCATAAGCCCCACGTTTTCGCCGTCCTGTGGCATCAATTCGCAAAGTGTCCGCGCCAGCCGGATTGCTTCCGCGCACAGTTCCCGCCGGATGAGACCGTCACCGGAGGTTGCCGTGTAGCCCTCATTGAAAACCAGGTAGATCACCGCCTGCACGGAAGCCAGGCGTTCGGGCAGCAGGTGTTCGGGCGGCACTTCATAGGGAATGCGCGCATCCTGAATCTTGCGCTTGCCCCGGACCAAACGTTGCGCCAGCGTTGGTTCGGGCAGAAGAAAAGCTCGGGCGATTTCCGGTGTGGTGAGCCCGCCAAGGGTGCGCAAAGTCAGCGCTACCTGCGCTTCAGAATTCAAGGCAGGGTGGCAGCAGGTGAAAATCAGGCGCAAACGGTCGTCAGAGAAATTCATTTCGTCCGTGTCCGGATCGGTTGCGGTTTGCCGCTCCGTCTCCCGCAGGACCTCTTCTTCCTTTTCGCGCCGCGTTCGCGCGCGCCGGCTGTAATCAATCAGTTTGCGGTGGGCGGCAGCAGTGATCCAGGCGGCGGGATTGTCCGGAATACCCTTGGCAGGCCAATGAACAAGAGCAGAAGCCATGGCATCCTGCATCGCTTCTTCCGCGAGGTCAAATGATCCTGAAACGCGGATCAGGCCGGCGATGATGCGCCCTGACTCGTGCCGGAAGACCTTTTCGACGATGCCCCGGAAATCATCCATGGCCATGCTGCCCCGCTCACTGCCTCGTTGAGCCTGATTTCGGCGCCAGCTCGCGGATGGGTCTGACCTCCACGCAACCGGCGCCCCCGGCACAAGCTGTCGGGATCTTTGCCGCCCACTCGAGCGCTTCATCGAAGTTTTTGCAGTCCAGGATGTAGTAGCCGGCAAGCTGCTCCTTGGTTTCGGCGAAAGGGCCGTCGGTGATCACCGTCCGGCCCTTCTCATTATGAACTGTCCTTGCCTTGCTGGTTGGTTCCAGGGGCTCGGCGCCTTTCAGGATGCCGCGTTGCGCCGTCGCCTCCATCACCGCCAAATGCCCCGCCAGTATCCTTGCCTGCTCTTCCGGAGACCTGGCTTCCATCGATTTTTCGTTCGAGTAGATCAAGAGCATATATCGCATTGGGTTTCCTCCTGCCTCCGTCAAAGCTCATTTCACGAATAGGTAAAGCTTTATCCCTTCCGGTAGAAATCAAACCGCCTTGTGGTCTTCTGTCCATTCGCCAGGAAAGTCCAATCTTCGATGAGATGATTGGCGTTCACGATTGTAAACTTAACCCGAACCATGTGCGGCGCGGTTGGACTCGAAAGGTTGGTTGCATCCTTGAATTCGAAGTCCACCACCCTTGGATCGGTTGACGGCTCCAAAACAAAGCGCGGCTGGTTATGGGCTGCGCAGTAGTGCGTAGCCATGAGGTTGCTCCCGGCCATGTGAAACATCGTGATCATCTCTTCCGGCGTGCCTCCCATCAGGTCATTCAGCAAGGCCGAGCCATCGGAAACCACGCGGAACGAAGTGGTCACCGAAAAATCCTTTCCGCCCTCGTTTGTCATCCCTTCCCACTGGCCGGTCAGCGACTTCAGCCTTGCAAAACCCGCGTTGGCCGGAGTGGATTGTGCTGCCAGATTTACTCCCTGCCCTGCTCCCAAAACCAGGAATATTGCCACGATTGTGCCGATCTTCAGACTTTTCATTGCATTGTCTCCTTTTCAATATGACTTTCTTGCTCCTTCATTCCCTCGACGTTTCATTCACCGATTAATCGACAGTTGTCTTCAATTTTTGCACCGCGTTGCTGGCTCACCCGTCCCGCCGGCTCAACTTGCGTATGGGCCTTACTTCCACAGAACCGGTGCCGCCGGCACAGAAAACTGGGATCTTCGCCGCCCACTCGAGCGCGTCGTCGAGGTCCTTGCAATCGAGGATGAAGTATCCGCCAAGCTGTTCTTTGGTTTCGGCAAAGGGACCGTCGGTGATCATCGCCTTGCCATCCTGCGTCCGCACTGTCGTGGCGGTACTGGTGGGCCCTAGAGGTTCAGCAGCCTCAAAAATCCCGTGCCGCGTTGCTTCATCAATATAACTGTGGGCATAGGATTCCGATTTGGCTCTTTCCTCCGGTGTCAGGTTTTCCTTCGCGCGTTCGTTGTGATAAATCAAGAGCATGTATCGCATGTAGCCTCCTTTTGAATGGCAAATTCGTCTGTTTCCCCAGTGCCAGAGCGCCGCTCCGGCGTGTCTTCTCTGTCAGTACGACGTTCGGCCCCGGGGAGATCGACAGGGTATGGTGAAATATTTGATACGCAAAGGAAACGGGATGGTTCGAGAAATGTTATCGGCCAGGAGGAAGTCCGTCAGCACATGAGGCTGTTCGGAAAAGCCCGGTTATCGCAGGGTGACGATGGTGGCGCCCCAGCCTCCCGCCTGCTCAGGAGCATCCGCATAAGACGCGACGAATGGCGTGCGCGCCAGCACGGTGCGGACCGTCCGGCGCTGCACCCCAATGCCGCGCCCGTGAATGATGCGGAGGCTTTTCAGCCCCAGGCTGCGGGCTTCTTCGAGATAGGCCTCGATGACAGCTTCCACTTCCTTCGGCTGCACCGAGTGGAGGTCAAAAACGTCTGTGATGGGAATACGGACTGGCTCGTCGTCAGAAGGCATGGCTCGACATCCTTGTAGCAACATGCCAATGATCGCTGGTGCCTGGGTCATCGTTCAGCGACGGCATTTTCGGAAAGCAGCTTCTGGATCTCGCGCTCAAGGTAAGCGGGCTGAACGGCCCCGACCAATTTGGCGTAAATACGGCCGTCCCTCCCAATTAGGACGGTTGTGGGCAAGCCGTAGACTCCGTACAGAGTCTCCAGTTGCTCGCTGCCCATGGCGACGGGATAGTTCATGCGAAACTGCCTGTAGAAGCCGGGAACGTTTCGCGGGCTGTCATGCGTGACAATGCCCAGAGCGCTGAGACCCTGGTCTCTGTAACGATCCGCGAACTGTACGAAGCTGGGAATTTCCATGCGGCAAGGCCCGCACCAGGTGGCCCAAAAATCGAGCAGAACGACCTTGCCTCTCAGGCCGGAGAGACTGACCCTGTTTCCCGAAAAGTCGGTGACGGTAAAATCAGGAGCTGACGGATGGTTTGAGGCCGACAATCGATGATTCCCGGAGGCGGCGGGCGCAATCCAGTAACGATTCAGGAGGTAAACGCCGGCGACGGCTACCAGGAATGCCACCGCGACCAACGCAAGCTGGTGTTTCCTCAACCTTCCTGCTCCAATCTCGCGACGTGCGGAATTTGCTTCGTCGTATGGCGGCGAATTTAGCTGTACTCTCGCCCCTTGCTAAATTGCCATTACGCCCGGCTGTACAACCTTCCTCCCGGACTGCGCTACCCACATCGCGGCGATCAGAGGAATAAGCTGGCGCATGACTGCGACCTCGTACACCTCCCATAGCTGCACCCAATGATACGCCAATCCGTGCAGAGAAAGATAATCCAGAACAGGCTGGAAGGGAATGACGCTTAAACACAATATTGCCACGGCCGCGGCGCACAGACCGCGCATAAACCCCCGGAGGTTCATATTCCGAGCAACAACAAGATAGATGACGAGTGGCCCTGCGAGATGGAATAGAAAAGGCATGACGTACAGGAATACGTATCCGATGAAGTGCAAGGTGGATGTGCCATAGTATCCATGCGCCACGAGGTAATGATTCAGCCGGAACAAGACAGTCATAGGCACAGGCCAGGCGACGGCGGGAATCGCGTACAGAACACAAGCCCAGGCAGTGATGAACAGAATGGTCCACACCATCACCCAGTCGGCGCGCACTTCGTTTGCGAAGCTGGCGAAGATCGCGCCAATGACCTGCCGCCAGTACCATGCGACCGACTGTCTCTGCTGGAATTCCTCGAGCAGGTCGCCTTCAAGCGCTTCGGTCCGGTTGCTCAGCAACAGATGCCGGAGCATCCAGCTTGCCAGCGCAGGGGGTTTGGATGGTGTCATGCCTTACCTCCCTCCAGTTGCGGAAGCTCGTGCCACAACGCGACCAGCGCCTTGCGGGTTTTTCGGACCTGCTGCAAGCCTGCTCTGGTGACGCGGAAATATCGTTTTGCGCGGCCGCCGCGCTCGGGAGTGGAATCTCCGAGGCTGGAGGAGACCATCCCCTTCTGCTCAAGCCGTTCCAGCGCCGCGTAGACGCTGCCAATGCCGGCCTCGCGCCCGGTGATTTCCTCGATCACTCTGGCGATGGGAACCCCATAGGCATTCTCGCCCACGCGGAGCAAAGCCAGCAGAACAATCAATTCAAACTCTCCGAGCTGGGATCGAGCCGCCATTTACTCAAGTATAGTGAAGAAACTGCCCGTTTGCAACCGGTACTCGATCTCAGAGCATTCCGGATGTGTGCACCTGCGAGACCGAATGGGGCTGCTATAATCACAAGTCATGCGTCCGGAGTTCACGGGGATCACCTTTCAGGATCCGTCGAAAGCCGAGAGCAACCTGGAGCGCCTGGCGGGGCGGCTGGCGCCCAAGCTGGCGGCTCCTGTGGCATCGCTGCTGGCGCATTCGCCCGATCCTGACGGCGCGCTGAACCTGCTGGAGCGCTACGTGCTGGGGGCGCCAGACGACGTGCTTTCTGATCTGGGCCGGTACCCCACCGCGCTGACCTACCTGGTGGCCATTTTCGGCTACAGCACTTTTCTGGCTGAGAGCTTTTTTGCAGATCCTTCGTTGCCTGTGCAATTTGCCCGCGACCGCAAATTCACCAAGCTGAAATCGCGGGAAGAGCTGATGCAGGACTACGCGCGATTTTCCACCACGCATCCGGACGTATGGCTTTCGGCGCAACTGGCGCGCTTTAAGCGGCGGAACTATCTGCGCATCGTGTTGAAGGACGTCCTGGGGCTTTCCACCTTGGGCGAAACCACGCTGGAACTTTCCATGCTTGCGGATGTGATGCTGTGGAACGCGCTGATCTTCTGTGATCAGGAGCTGGAAAAGCGTTACGGCCAGCCGCAGTATCGTGATGCGCAGGGCCGCATTGTGCGGAGTGGCTTCAGCATCGTCTCGCTGGGCAAGCTGGGCGGCAATGAGCTCAACTACAGTTCCGACATCGACCTGCTCTTCCTTTATGAAAAGGATGGCGAAACGGCGGGCGGCAGCGAGCCGGATTCCATCATCAGCAACAAGGAATATTATGTGCGCCTGGCGCATGCCATAACGCGGACGATCACGCAATCCACGCCGCAGGGCCAGGTGTTTCGCGTTGACCTTCGCCTGCGTCCCGAGGGTGACATGGGAGACCTGGCGATCAGCCTGAAATCGGCGCTGGAGTATTACGCCAGGCGGGCGCGCGAATGGGAATTGCAGATGCTGATCAAGGCGCGGCATTCGGTGGGGCAGGTGCGCGTGACCCGCGAATTCCTGCGAGGAGCCGAACCCTATATCTACGGTTCGCCGGCCGACTTTGCAGCCGTGGAAGCGGTGCTGCGGTCGCGCGAAAGAATTTCAAGGAAGCTGGACCAAAGCCGAAGCAATGCTATTGACGTCAAGCTGCACGAGGGCGGGATTCGCGACATCGAATTTCTCACCCAATGCCTGCAGCGGCTGCGCGGCGGCGAGGACCGCTGGGTGAGGTCGGGCGGAACGCTTCTGGCGCTGCGCAAGCTGAATGACAAGGGTTGGATTACCGATCGCGATTATGCCGCCCTGGTGGGCGCCTATGAATTCCTGAGAAATGTGGAGCACCGCGTCCAGTTTGAGCGCGGCCTGCAGACCCATCGTCTGCCGGCAGAGGCCGAGGCGCTGGATCGCCTGGCCCGCCGGACTGGAATTGAGACTAGCAAGTCGCCGGGAAAAAAGCTGCTGCGAAAAATCCAGCAGGCGTTCGGCACGGTAACCGAAATTCACCAGCGCATTGTGCGGCCGGACGCTACTCCGATGCCGGGGACGGCCTACGCGCTGACGCCGTTGATTGCGCCCGTAGGTGATCACGCCCCGCATTCTTATGAAGCACTGCTGGAATATCTTGGCGCCCAGGCGCCCGAGCTGTCGGAGCTGATGCGGCACGCGAATCTTCAGGAGCGCACTCGCAAAAACGTTGCGCGACTGTTCGGCGCGCTGCTGGCTAACCCAGAGGCGTTCGGTTATGCGCGGCAACAGCCGGCGTGCGTGGAACAGGCCATCAGGGCCGGCGCGTCCAGCGAATATCTGACGGGTCTGCTGGTGCATCACCCGGAAGACATCTCTGCTCTCGACTGCCGCGAAGCATCGAAGGCGGCGCCAGAAGGTCAGCCGGAAATGGGTATGGAAATCGAAAGAGCCGTCACCATGGAGCCCTTTGCCTGGGTGACCGAGGGGGCATTCGACATCCGCGAAAAGATGGCCCTGCTGCGGCGGAACTTTCGCGCCACCGTGCTGGAAATGGGCTCTGCCGACCTGTCAGAACTCGGGGACATCTATCCACGCCTGGAGCGATGGACAGAGCTTGCAGGCAGATCAGTGGCCAGCGCGCTCTCAATCGGGCATCATGCGATGGGAGGCGCGGAAGGCAGTGAGTGCGCCGGTCCAGACCAGGCGCCGGTTGTGATTCTGGGACTTGGTCGCCTGGGGCTGAGCGAGTTTGACCTGGCTTCCGACGCCGACCTGATGTTCGTTGCGCCGGCGCATACCTCGCGTGAGCAGGTGGCCCACTGCATGCGGCTGGCTGAGAGGGTGATCGAAGTGATTTCGAGCTACACGCGTGACGGCACTCTGTTCGTGGTGGACACCCGCCTGCGGCCTCGCGGGCAGGAAGGCGAACTCGTGCCAACCCACAGCTCGCTGCTGGGCTACATCAGGGAATCCGCCCAGGTGTGGGAGGCGCTGACTTATCTGAAGGTTCGTCCGCTGGCAGGGAACCATGAATTGGCCGGCAAGCTGGCTGACGATATTGTGGCGGCGGTGATGGATCGCTTCCACGATCACCACGACCTTGAGGGCGAGTTACAGATGATGCGGCACAGGTTGGAGAAGGAAAAGCACGTGCCGCCCGACAACACCAAAACCGCTCCCGGCGGCTACTACGACGTGGATTTTGCCGTCTCCTGCCTTCGCCTGCGGCATCGGGTTCCGGTAGCGCACGGCGCCAATATCGCCAGCCAGATTGAGGCGCTCCGATCGGCGGCAGCTCTGAGCAATGCAGACGCAGCGTCACTTCGGCACGGAGCGGCGTTCCTGCGCACGGTCGATCATGCCGTCCGGCTGGTGACCGGCAAGGCAGCGGAAGGATTGCCGGCGCACGTTGGGCATCGCGACGCGGTCGAAAACCTGGCCCGTCACTGGGGACTAATGCCGTCCGGCACCAGTCTGGCCGAGAAGCTGAAAGAGGCGCAGCAGGAAGTCCGATATGTTTACCGCCGGATGATCGGTTCTGACTAGCCCCCGGCCCTCAGAGCCAAACCTAAGCCAGTAATAAAGATGCTGTTGCGGGGCGCCTTCGCGCAGCTAGTTCGGTGGCGAATACCGGCTCCTTGACAAATAGGCGAATAAAAAGCGAAAATAGCCTCAGTTCCGTTTGAGGAGTTGAAGCTATGGAACACCTGCCCAGGTCGCCTAATGTCAGTTTCGCGCCGCCTGCGGTCGATATGCCGGGCGCTCGGAATGCGCCAACTGGTTCGTCCACGTGCAGCCCCGTTCCAGCACCGCCCAAACTGGTCGGCATTGCTCGCCTGGCGCAGTCGAGCCCCCGCATGCGCGAGCGGACGGGCGTGGAATACTTTTCCTTGCCGGCGCGCTCAGCCCTCAACCGTGAGTCGAGCCGCCGGATGCCTTTTGCCTGGACGCTCAATCCCTACCGCGGCTGCGAGTTCGGTTGCAAGTACTGTTACGCGCGCTACACGCACGAGTTCATGGAGCTGCACGACGGCCTTGAGTTTGAGCGCAAAATTTTCGCCAAGCAGGGTTCGCCGGACCTGCTGCGAGCAGAACTCCGCCGCGCCCGCGACGGTGGTCAACCCATCGCGCTCGGCACCGCCACGGATCCTTATCAGCCGGCCGAAAAACAGTTTGAAGTCACGCGCGGCATGCTCAAGGTGTCCGGCGAATTCGAAGATCTCGACCTATCCATCACTACCAAGAGCACTCTGATTCTGCGCGATCTTGACCTGCTGGTACCGCTGGCGCGCCGGCACCGCCTGAGCGTCCACATCACTGTCACTACGGTTGATGCGCGCCTCGCCCGCCTGCTGGAGCCGAAAGCACCACCCCCGCTCAAGCGCCTGGAAGCCGTGCGCCAACTCGTCTCCGCCGGCATCCGCACGGGCGTGAACGCCGCGCCCATTATCCCCGGCATCACGGATTCTCCTGCGCAGATCGAGAGCCTGGCGCGCGCGGCGGCCGAACATCACGCCCAGTCTCTTTTCGGCAATGTGCTCTTCCTGATGCCCAGCGCCATGGCGCAGTTCATGCCGTTTCTTGAGAAGGAGCGCCCTGAACTCGTTCGGCGCTATCGCAAGCTCTATCGGCACTCGGCCTATCTCCCCGCTGAATATAAGGACAGCATCTCCAAACTTGTCCGCGAAATGCGCGCCCGCTACGGACTCGAGGGCCGGCGCGAAGAAAACGCGGTCGCTCCCGCGAATAGGCAATATGCCCTCGCCTTCGCATAGGCGGCACATAGCATGTGGTGGATGGGATGGGGCAGATGGGCGGCAGCGGCACCCCTCCACCAGCGCCTTTGTCTGCGCCGCCATCTATGGTCCCCGGCTGTCGCTCTGAAATCTTGAATGCTGAATCTGGATTTCCCCGAGGCATTCCTTTGATCCCGCGAGCGCACATCGCTCGATCATTCGATGTCCTTGAGTGGTTCCTCACCCGAACGCCTGGCGCCTCTAAGCTCGGCAACCGTAATGTCAGGGATTCTTCGCGGGGTTTGCCATGAGCCCCTTCTCCCGCTCTGCGGAATCAGCGCCGTTCGCAAGTGGAGGGCGACCGGGCTCAGGATGACAGCGAAGGCGGAGACCCTCATTACCTGCTGCGGGCCGGACCGAACATTTCGGGAACTCCGGGCGGGGCGCTGGTGTCTATATGGGCAGAAGGTGAAAAGCGCAAAAGCGATAAGGCCCTTTTCGCGAACCGAAGATCGACCGGAAGTTTAACGAAGCGCCGATCCGCTGCCGGTGGCGGCGGTGCGAGGCGTTGTAAGGAGGTCGCAGGCGGTGCGCATGGGGAGTGCTGTGTTCTGGAAAGATGAGCCGGATCGACGTTGCCCACCAGCTTTTAAAAGCTTTCACGAGGCTCGTTGATCGTGAATATTGCTGACACTGTGATGCAGGCTCGATCCGCAGTGAGAGAGGTGAAAAATGCTGAGTGACACACTGCTCGATTCATCGCCGGCCCGGGAATCCGTGCTGTATGGCAGGCACTGGCTGACGACAGTGGCCGCGGCGGCGGCAGGCTTTTGCCTGGCCTGGTTTGGGCTGCCGCTGTTGACCGGGCCAACAGTAAAGATGCTGGCGGCACAGTCGTTGATTGCGGCGGCGGTGTTTTTCTTTACCGCGCTGATGCTGGCATATGTGTATGCCGATTCGCGGCGTTTGGGGCTGCGCCCGTGGCCCTGGATCGCGCTGGCCTTCATGTTGAACATCGCTGGTTTCGTGTCCTATCTGGTCTACAGCGCGGCCAAAACAGGCAACTGGAAACGCGCGAGTCTGCCGATAGCTTATATGGCCGAGGTGATGGCGATCGGCGTGATGGTGATCATCCCGCTGGTCCACTC
This sequence comes from Terriglobia bacterium, assembly GCA_036278995.1. Taxonomy (GTDB): domain Bacteria; phylum Acidobacteriota; class Terriglobia; order UBA7540; family UBA7540; genus SCRD01. The sequence continues at coordinate 18,334 of DASUJZ010000103.1, forward strand.
GGAGGCGCTACCGAAAGCCTTGGATCGGGTATCCATTCTTCCTCCACCCCCGCCAGCCGCGCCTCCCGCTGCTGCTTCCCACGTGCCTATTCAAAGGATCAGCGTGGAGGACTTGGAAAAGGAGCCGGCTGTGATTCCGAAGACGATTGCCAAGTTCAGACCTCAACCCGCCGCGCCTTTCAGCGGTATGGGAGTTGTGGGAAGCGTGCCGGGCTCGCCCGGCGGCCAGGATGGAGTGATCGACAGCTTGATTGGCGTGATGGCGCCGCCACCGCCGGCGCCGGCAAAGCCAGCGACTCCGGGGCGAATCGAAAGGGGAGGAGTGATCGAGGCAGCCAACCTGATCTATGGTCCGAAGTCGGACTACCCGCAGCTTGCCAAAATGGCGAGCATCCAGGGCGCAGTGCGGCTGGAAGCTCTGATCGCAACGGACGGCACGATTAAGGACCTGAAAATCGTGAGCGGCCATCCCCTGCTGGTGAAAGCGGCGCTTGAGGCTGTGGAACATTGGCGGTATCGACCGACACTGCTGAATGGCCAGCCCGTGGAAGTGGAAACCGAAAACGGTTGGCAGCCGGAGCGGTGGTGGTCGATTCCTTAATCATCTGTAACGGGGCGCGGCGCATCACCGTTAACGTAGCGAAGCACCGTATGGTTCTGGACGGAATCGAACCACCGTTGCCTGAACTCCTTGCCCTCGTCGGACATCAGCCACTTCCGAAAGTTGTCGGCATCCTGCTGCGAAGGCCAGAACGCCTCATTCAGATATTTCGGGCGGCGATCGGGTCTGCCCTGGACATAGTTGCCCTGAATGCCGTCGATGAACACCCACGTCTTGCGATCCAGGCATCCATAGCGCTTGGTGATCTCGTCCAGACGAGCGTCCAGCCACTCAATGAAGGATGCCTCCTGCACCCCAGGCTTGACATCAAAAACATGGACCACTCGTAGCATGGCGCACCACCTTAAGCTTTTTTGAGAGCTCAAAGGATGTTAACGCCGTGACTTTGAAAATTCAACTATGTGGAGTTGCGTGCTAGAAAGTCCGCTTTTCTTTGCAGAGGCAGTTGCGCTAATCTTCTGAAGGCATCTCGAAGAGCGGATGCACGCAACATTCAAATTTTTCGGGGGTCCGGAAATGGCAAACATCAATATGCCCATTGCCAGGGCAGGCTTTGGCCAGACGTTACGAAAGGACCTGTGGTGGGTGCAGCCGTTGGTGGTTTTCCTGGGCCTTTCTGCTTTTGTGGTGTACGCCACGTGGGCGGCTCTCCAGGGAACCCATTACCGATTTGGTCCCTATCTTTCGCCTTTCTACTCGCCTGAACTGTTCGGCGATCCTGTATTCGCATGGTTCGGCGCCAAGCCGTCGTGGTACCCGGGCTGGCTCCCCTTTTCTGCAGCGATCCTGATCCTGTGGGCGCCGGGAGGGTTTCGTGTCACCTGCTACTACTACCGGGGAGCCTATTACAAGGCCTTCTGGGCTGACCCGCCCGCCTGCACGGTGGGGGAGCCGCGCAAGTGTTATCGCGGCGAGCGATCTTTGCCTTTGATCCTGCAGAACTTTCATCGTTACTTCTTATATCTTGCCTTGCTCTTCCTCGTGCTTCTCGCAAGCGACGCCTGGCGAGGCTTCTGGTTCAACGGCCACTTCGGTGTCCACGTTGGCAGCCTCGTGCTGCTGATCAATGTCATTCTGCTGGGTTCCTACACCCTGGGATGCCACTCGCTTCGGCACCTGACCGGCGGATTGATGGCTGCGTTATCCCCGGCCCGCAGGAAAGCCTATCAATGTGTCAGCGCGATGAACGCGCACCACATGAGGTACGCATGGCTCAGCCTGTTCTGGGTAGCCTTCGCGGATTTTTACGTGCGAATGTGCTCGATGGGAATCTGGACGGACTGGAGGATTTTTTGATGCCGGAGTACCAAGTTCACGAACACGATGTTCTGGTGATCGGCGCGGGGGGAGCAGGACTTCGCGCGGCCATTGCAGCTTCGGCGGCGGGCGTGTCAGTGGGAGTCGTCACCAAGAGTCTGCTCGGCAAGGCTCATACCGTTATGGCAGAAGGGGGGATTGCCGCGGCGCTCGCCAACGTGGACGAGCGCGACAACTGGAAAGTCCACTTTGCGGATACCATGCGCGGCGGCCAATACCTGAATGAACCGCGCATGGCCCAGATCCATGCTCAGGAAGCGCCGGATTGCGTCCGCGAGCTTGAGGCGTGGGGGGCGGTGTTCGACCGGACCAAGCAGGGCAAGATCCTGCAACGCAACTTCGGGGGCCACAAATATCCGCGGCTGGCGCACGTGGGAGACCGCACCGGTCTCGAGATGATCCGCACCTTACAGGACCACGGGATCCACCAGGGAATCGACGTCCACATGGAGTGCGCGATCATCACACTGCTGAAAGACGGTGACCGTGTCGTCGGGGCCTTCGGCTACGACCGCGAGCGGGGGCGCTTCCAGATCTACCAGGCCAGGGCCGTGGTCCTGGCGACGGGCGGCATCGGCCGCGCTTTCAAGATAACCAGCAACAGTTGGGAGTACACGGCGGACGGCCTGGCGCTTGCCTATCGTGCTGGAGCTGAACTCAAAGACATGGAATTCGTGCAGTTCCATCCCACCGGAATGGTGTGGCCGCCCAGCGTGCGCGGCATTCTGGTGACGGAAGGGGTCCGCGGCGAAGGTGGAATTCTGAAGAACAAGGACGGGCGGCGGTTCATGTTTGACGACATCCCTCCCCTCTACAAAAATCAAACGGCAGACAACGCCGACGAGGGCTGGAGATATACTCAGGGCGACAAGTCAGCGCGCCGCCCGCCGGAACTGCTCACCCGCGATCACGTGGCGCGTGCAATTGTGCGGGAGGTACGGGAAGGCCGCGGTAGTCCGCATGGCGGAGTGTTCCTGGATATCGCATGGATCAGGGAAAAGATGCCGCATTCGGCCGAACACATCAAGAGAAAACTCCCAAGCATGTATCACCAGTTCAAGCATCTCGCGGATATCGACATTACAAAGGAACCCATGGAGGTGGGCCCCACAACCCATTACATGATGGGCGGCGTGCGAGTCCACCCGGAAACTCAGATGTCGACGGTGCCGGGCCTGTTTGCTGCCGGAGAGTGCGCCGCCGGCTTGCACGGCGCAAACCGGTTGGGCGGCAACTCGCTTTCGGACCTGCTGGTCTTCGGCAAGCGGGCGGGCGCCCACGCTGCCGCTTTCGCCCTGGAGCATCGGGCCGGCCAGGTGAATCCCGAAGAGGTGGAGTCGGCGGCCCGGCAGGCCCTCGAGCCCTTCGACCGGCCCTCAGGTGAGGGTCCTTTCCTCATCCAGCGCGACTTACAGGAAACGATGCAGAACCTGGTGGGAATCGTGCGGCGCGAGGACGATATGCATCGGGCGCTCGAAGTGATCGAACAGTTGGGAGAAAGAACGTGCCGGGCGGGAGTGCTGGGAAATCGAGAGTACAATCCGGGCTGGCACACGGCGCTGGACCTCTCGAACCTTCTGTTGATTTCCGAAGCTGTCACCAGGGCGGCAATCGAACGCAAAGAAAGCCGCGGAGCGCATTTCCGTGATGATTTTCCTGGCCGTGATGATGCGACCGGGAAATGCAATCTTGTGATTCGCTGGGGGACCGATAAGAAAATGCAAATCGCCCGCCAGCCGCTCCCGGAAATGCCGGCGGAGCTCAAGCAGATCATTGAGGAGATGAAATAATGGCGACCGCAACCTTCAGGATTTGGCGCGGCGATTCGGACGGTGGGGAGTTCCAGGACTACAGCCTGGAGATATCGCCGGGGATGGTGGTACTTGATGCGGTCCATGAAATCCAGGCGAATCAGGCGCAGGATCTGGCGGTGCGCTGGAATTGTAAAAGTGGAAAATGCGGTTCGTGCTCGGCGGAAATCAACGGGATGCCGAAGCTGATGTGCATGGCGCGCCTGAGTCAACTGCCGCTGGATGCGCCCATCACCGTCCAGCCCATGAGGACTTTCCCTCTGGTCAAGGACCTGGTGACGGATGTTTCATGGAACTACGAGGTGAAGAAGAAGATCAAGCCTTTCAGGCCGCGCAAGCCGGACTTTCCCGACGGTACCTGGCGTATGGTGCAGGAGGATGTTGACCGCATCCAGGAGTTTCACAAGTGCATCGAGTGCTTCCTGTGCCAGAACGTGTGCCACGTGCTGCGCGAGCATCGCCTGTATCAACAGTTTGTCGGCCCTCGATTCTTTGTCTATGTCGCGTCACTCGATATGCACCCCATGGATGTCGAAGACCGGGTGGAGGAGTTGAAGAACGCAGAGGGAATCGGATTCTGCAACATCACGAAATGCTGCACAAAGGTGTGCCCGGAAGAAATTCGCATCACCGACAATGCCATCATCCCTCTCAAAGAACGCGTCGTCGACCGCTATTTCGATTTTGTCAGGAAGGCCTTCAATGTGCTCTTCGGCAAAAAACAGCGTCGTACCTTAAGCAACAACCGCCACGCCGCTCCTGATTTGCAACCGTAGACTCGACACATTCTCAGAGCAGTGCTGATCTGCTGCGATTTATCACGACCTGCCACGCGCTTTGGCGGTCGGCCTTTTATCCTGGAGAGTCTGCCGCATCGGCACGATTGGGTGCGAGAAGGTAGATTTTTCCGGGCTTAAGGATCATCGGAGCATGGATTTCCAGCACGCCAGCTCCGGGGGCGTAATCCGGACCAAGCAAAAACGCCTTGCTGAGATCCTGCATCTGGCACTGGGAAGGTTCGGCCGGTGGCTGACCAGAGTTCGACTCGGGCGTGGCAATACACTGCAGTCCGATTTCCTGAATAGAGCCCGCCTCAGTTCCCGGCGGCAGTTCCACCGTCGTGCGGAACCAGCCGCTTCGCCAGATTGCCAGTTGCGGATAGCCGCCATCCGAAGAGTACATCTGTGCACTTCCTTTGACTTTCACCCAGACGTTCAGGCCCGCATTTTCATTCCGGGAATTCAATTCAAGGTAAAGGTAATTCCTCGGATCGCTGACTGTGGACAGTGACCATTGGCCAAACGGCCTTAGCTTGCCCTCGCGTTTCAGCTCTTCGGCCATGGTCTGGTAAGTCCACGGAAAGCGGTCCATCAGTTCTTCCCGGGAATGCCGGCTGAGGTCGGCGCGCACGGGCAGCAGGTGATATTGCATTTCCGACGCTCCCGTGTCCGCGAAGACGTTGTTGGGCGTTGCCACAAGAATGTAAGGATGTTCGCCGTCCCTGCTGCCGCGAAATGGAGCGTCCTGGTGACTGAAACCCTGGAAAGTCTCGCGCCGGATTTTCCCGTCGCGATCCAGCCAAATCCGGTAGGCATACTCGATGTCTGTGGTGCGGCCCCAGCGAGCCATCAGCGCTGCGGGCGGCGTGCCTCCATCCTCGTTGCTGAAAACATAGCTGTATTGAATCTCTTCTCCCCCGCTGTCTAGGAACACTTCGTACCAGGCCAGCAGCGGAACGTCTGAGAAGTGTCCCAGGGTGTCGGCCCGGGCATAAAGAATAGGAGAGTGGGCGATGGCCGCATACTCAGGGTCATCGGAGGACACCGACCGGACGGCGATCTTCTGCACTTCCAGCGGAGCTTGCGGCGCCGACCACCGGTCGTTGCGTTCAACCACCAGGCTGTGCTCTCCGGCGCTGAGCGGCCCCAGGAAAACCTGGTAGGTGAAGGGGGCCGAACCGTGATCGACGGTGATGTCTTGACTGTAATGGCCATCAAGGTAGACGATGGCGATCGCGGCCTCCGCGCCCTCGCGGTCCCAGCGAGAGCCGGGAGATGAGGCGGTGACGGAAACGATGGCCTCAGCGCCCGCAGAGGTCCGAAACGAGAGCTCAGCTTTTGCCGCGGCCCCGGAGGACCCTGCCAGTGCCGAAGGTCCGCCGGCTAACACTGTACATAGGATGACAATGGTACGGACTGAAGCTGTCAGCATCCGCATGTGCATTTATTCCGCTTTCCGGGCATCTCTCCCCCAACCGCAAATATTCCTATCAAGCCTCTTGTCAGAAAACAAGTCCGAACATTGATGTGCTAACGACACTCTCCCCCAACTATATTGACAAGCCCTTCACCGGCAAGTAGCATCGAGGCCCGAAGTAGAGCCAGCCGACGCGGTGAATTCAATTGTGCACGTAGTCGAGGTGACCTATGAATCGGAGGCGATTTCTACAATCCGGCAGCCTGGCTGCGATGGGAGCGCTTACCTCGCGGTCGGAGGCTGCCGCTGGAATGGCAATTCCGCCGGCTCGCTCAGACTCCGGCCGCGCGCGCCTGACGGTTGTGGCCAACGAGCCGCTGGGAACCGTCAGCCGCAACATTTACGGCCAATTTACTGAACACCTGGGAAGCTGCATCTACGATGCCATGTGGGTGGGCGCGGGCTCTTCCATTCCCAATCACGACGGTCTGCGCAGCGACACCGCTGAGGCCTTCAGGCGCATCCAGGCGCCCATCGTCCGCTGGCCGGGCGGCTGCTTTGCCGATACTTACCACTGGCAGGACGGAATCGGCCCGCGAGACAAGCGCCCGAAGACCTGGAACATCTTCTGGGACCGCGATGAATCCAATCAATTCGGAACGGATGAATTTCTGGGATATTGCCGGCTCTCGGGCGCGTCGCCTTACATCTGCCTGAATGTGGGTTCCGGGACGGTGCGCGAGGCCCTCGGGTGGCTCGAGTATTGCAATGGCGATCAGCCCACCACAATTGCGCAGATGCGCGCCACCAACGGTCACGCCGCTCCCTACAATGTTAAGTATTGGAGTGTGGGCAATGAAAACTGGGGCTGCGGAGGCCGCTTTGACGCTGTGGACTATGCGCGTCATTACGCGCGCTTCGTGAACTACCTCAGCACGGCAGCGCGCAAGGCGGAGGTGGAGTTTGTCGCCTGCGGAGATTTTAGAGGCGACTGGAACGAGAAGTTTTTCGAGACCCTGCTTCAACGGCCGGGTGCGCGGCGCGTGGAAGGTGTGCAGCATCTGTCCGTCCACCATTACTTCCACGACGGTCCGGCGGTGAAATTCAGTGACCAGGATTATTACACCCTGCTGGCGGCTGTGGCGGAACTCGAAGGCATGTTGCGCACGACCATCGGAATCATCGACAATTACACGGGCGCTCGCGGGCCCAGCATCGGAATCTCGCTTGACGAATGGGGCGTGTGGCACCGCACCGACAACACAGGCAACCAGGCGCTGATGCAGCCGAACACGCTGCGTGACGCGCTGCTTGCCGCCGTGGTTCTGAACAGCCTCAACAATTTCGGCAATCGCATCTCCATCGCCTGCATCGCCCAGGCCTTCAATGTCCTGCAGTGCATGGCCTTTACGCGCGGCGCGCAGATGGTCCTCACTCCCACCTATTACACTTTTGACCTCTTCCAGCCCCACATGGACGCAACGGCGCTCAGAACACTTGTCGATTCCCCGATCTTCAGCGTGAAGCAGTCGGTAATCCATGAGGATGAGCGCGAGATCAGCCGCCCCTATCTCAGCGCTTCTGCTTCCCACAACGAATCGAGGGGAGAACTTTGCCTGACGCTGGTGAACCAACACCTGACGGAAGCATTGGACGTGGAAATCCAGATCACGAAAGCAGAGTTTTCCGGCGCGCTCAGCGGCGCGTGGCGGCAGTTGACCTCGGCGAACGTTCGCGATGAAAACACCTTTGACCAGCCGACTGTGGTGAAGGCCGGCAACGAAAAGACAGTCTCGGTGAATGGCAATTCCTTCGTGCATCAGCTTGCGCCGCACTCGCTGGAAACGCTGGTGCTGCGCCGGCGCTAAGCCCTCGCCAAACGGGTCGATTTTCCCTGCGCGCCTGTTGCGGTTGATCTTCTATGGGCAGACGCTGCGCCCATGTCAGCAGGCGGACTATGTCTGACGGCGTACCAGCCTTCAGCATAAATTCACGGTTCACGCTATGATAGTGGCTTCGCGCATTCAGCGGGTGGCGGATTGCGGTGTGGGACCGCGGCCTTTTGCGATGTAACGAGCCTCCTTATGAATATTCGAGTTCTTGGAATTCCTCTCGATCTCGGTCAGGCGCGGCGTGGCGTGGACATGGGTCCGTCTGCCGTGCGCGCGGCGGGACTGAATTCTGCGCTCAGGGCCCTCGGCCACCACGTTGAAGACGCGGGCAACATCCACGTGCGCATTGCCGAAGAGCAGCACTTTGGCGACAAGCGCGCGAAGTATCTGAAAGAGATCGCGCAGACCTGCCGCGAGGCCGCCGATCGCGTTTATCAGGCGGTCGTGGACGGCTGGTTCCCGATTTCTCTGGGCGGCGACCATTCGATTGCCGTGGGGACCCATGCCGGAATTTCCAGGCTCTTCCGCGAACGACGTCGGCCGATTGGCTGCATTTGGATTGACGCGCACGCCGACATGAACACGCCGGAAACCAGCCCCAGCGGCAACATCCACGGCATGCCGTTTGCCGCGTCGCTCGGGTTCGGGCCGAAAGAACTGACCCGAATTTTCAACTTCGCGCCCAAGCTGCGGGCCTCAAACTGCGCTCTGGTTGGATTGCGCGACGTCGACCGCCGTGAGCGCCGCGCGCTGAAGAAGTCCAGCATACATGCTTTCACCATGCGCGATATTGACGAGCACGGTCTGCGCGCGGTTATGGAAAGAAGCATTGCGGTCGCTACCAACGGCACTGCAGGTTTTGTGGTGTCACTGGACATGGACGTGGTGGATCCGCGCGAGGCTCCCGGCGTGGGCACGCCCGTACCGGGCGGGATTACTTTCAGGGAGGCCCATTTGATCATGGAGATGATTTCTGATACGAAGAAGATGCTGGAACTCGAAATAGTGGAAGTGAATCCCATTATCGACGTCCTCAACCGGACGGCGGCCCTGGCTGTAGGTTTGGCAGCTTCGGCACTGGGAAAGAAAATCCTGTGAAAAAACGAATTCGAGTTGGCGTGCTATTTGGCGGGCGCTCGGGCGAACATGAGGTTTCGCTCCTCTCTGCCGCTTCCGTCATCCGGGCGCTCAACCCTTCGAAATATGACGTAGTGCCCGTCGGGATCAGCCGCGAAGGACGCTGGCGCCTGGGATCAGAAGCCCTTAAGCTGCTGCCCGATGTTCTTGATAAGGGTGCGGCTGTGATTCCCTCAATCGATCCGCAGGGGCCGAAAATTGTTCCTTTGGCTGAAGCTCGCCATCCCAAAGCCGGGCCGCAGCTCGACGTGATTTTCCCCGCCCTGCACGGCACCTTTGGCGAAGACGGCACAATCCAGGGCCTTCTGGAGCTTGCCGGAATTCCTTTCGTGGGCGCGGGCGTGCTGGGCTCGGCCGCGGCCATGGACAAGGACGTGATGAAGCGCCTGTTCCGCGACGCGAGCCTTCCCGTGGTGGAATGGTTGCTGGTTTTGCGCAGCGAGTGGAAACAGCACGCGGCGCGGCTGCGCAAGCAGATTGAGGGAAAGCTCGGTTATCCGCTGTTCGTCAAGCCGGCCAACTTGGGATCTTCAGTGGGCATCAGCAAGGTCCACAGCCGCGCGGAACTAGCCTCCGCGCTCGAGCTGGCAGCCACCTACGATCGCAAGCTCATCGTGGAAAAAGGCCTGGACGCGCGCGAGATTGAATGCTCGGTGCTGGGCAACGACAACCCGGAAGCCTCCGTGCCGGGAGAAATCATTCCGGTGAACGAGTTCTACGATTATGAAGCGAAGTACGTGAAGGACGGCTCGGAGATCGTCATCCCTGCAAAGCTTACCCGCGCCCAGGTTCGGGCGGTAAAAGATCTCGCGCTGCGCGCGTTCCGCGCCGTGGACTGCGCCGGCATGGCGCGCGTGGACTTTCTGCTCGACCGTCCGAGCGGCAAACTATTTGTGAATGAGGTCAACACCATTCCGGGGTTTACGCCTATCAGCATGTACCCGAAGATGTGGGAAGCGAGCGGCCTGCCCTATCCGGAGTTGCTCGACCGGCTCATCCAGCTTGCCTTTGAACGCCAGCGAGAAAAAGAACAGACGCGGTACGATTACAGCAGCTAGTGGGGCGTCCCGCATAATTCTCTTCGATACGCCGTCATTCCGCGGGCCGGTGCCCTTTTGGCCCGAGAAATCTGCTTCTGCGCCAGAGTAAAAGCAGCTTCCTCTGACACTTCGCGGAGTTTAGCCTGAGGCAGTGTCGTGATCCTTTTCCTGCGCTGCGGGATCAGGATGGCAGGCAAAGGGACCAGCGTGACGGCGGGTCTTTAATGTGTTTCACCTCTTCGGCCAACAGCCCACCACTTTCCCCCACGGATTTTCACGTTTTATTGACAGACAAGCCGCTGGTGTGGTATTTAACTAACTATATAGTTAATTTGTGTCGCGATGTGGAAGAAGCCATCAGCCCGGAGCATGGCGAGCGCGCCTGAGTCCCGTGCCACAATCCTGCGGGCCGCTGAACACATTTTCGCCGAGCGTGGGCTGGACGGGGCGCGCATTGACGCCATTGCCCAGGCCGCCGGCGTCAACAAGGCGCTGATCTATTACTACTTCAAGAGCAAGGACGCGCTTTACCTGGCCGTCGTCGAACAACACTTGAAGGAATTCCATCGTCAGGCGCTGGACCTCCTCAACAGCCGGCGAACCGTAAAGGATAAAGTTCTCGACTATGTGAGCATGCACTTTGATTTCATCGCCTCGCGGACGGATTACCCCAAGATCTTCCACCGGTTCATGATGGCGGATTCGCGGCCGTTCATGCGGATCCGGAGGAAATATTTTTCGCCCGTGGCACGGAAGTTTCAATCGGTGATCGCCCAGGGCATCCGCAGCGGCGAACTCGCCGCTTCGGACAGCGCTCACACGGCCATTTCGCTGGTGGCACTGACGGTTTTTTATTTTGCGGCAGCACCTGTGCTGAAAGCCGCCGGAATTATCGAAGACCCTTACCGGAAGTCCCAATTGGCCAAAAGGAAACAGGAGGTCCTCAATTTCGTCCGGCGGGCGCTTTTCACGAATCGAGGGTCAGGTTCCAAATGACTCGCAAACTTTTTCTTGTGATTTTAGGCCTGGTGGTCCTGGTAAGCATCGCCGTTTACATCTTCACCCGCCCGAATTCAAAGGGCATGGTGCTTACCGGGCTGGTGGATGGGGACGCCATCGCAGTGAGCTCGCAGATTTCCGGGCGGCTGCAACAGGTGCTGGTGAATGAAGGCGACACCATAACCAAAGGCCAGTTGCTGGCGACCATTGTGCCCAAAGAGCTGCAGGCGGACCAGTCGTATTATGCTTCCACGATGAAAAGCGCGAGCGCCCAGGTGGGAGCGGCGCGCGCGTCGCTGCAATTTCAGGAACTTCAGACCCGCGACCAGATTCGTCAATCTGAGGCCAATCTCTCCGCGACCGAAGCGCAATTGAAGCAGGCCCAGGCCAACCTGGATCTTGCGCGGCAGAATTACACGCGCAGCGAGGGGCTGTTCAAGCAACAGATCGTGTCGCAGCAGCAGCAAGATCAGGCAGAGGCCACGCTGAATACGGCACAGGCGAACGTCGAATCGCTCGGGAAGCAGGTGCAGGCGGCTCGCGCGGCGGTGGCGCTTGCCCGTTCCAACTCCGAACAGGTCACCATGCGCGAACGCCAGCTTGCCGCCAACCAGCACCAATTTGCGGCGGCGCAGGCGCAGAATCAGGCTGCGCGGGCGCGCCTGGACTACACGGAGATCCGCTCGCCCATCAATGGTTTGGTGACGCTGCGAGCAGCGCTTACAGGCGAGGTGGTAAATCCCGCACAACCCATCGTGGTGCTTTACGATCCGGACAAACTTTGGGTGCGCGCGGACGTGCCAGAGACAGACATCCATCTCATCCGCATCGGCGAGCGGCTGCCGGTGCGCTTTCCAGGCGGGCTAGATCGCACAGGGACCGTTTATTTGAGGGGAGTGGACGCGGAATACGCCACGCAGCGCGACGTCAGCCGCACCAAGCGCGACATCAAAACGTTCCAGATCCGGCTGCGCGTGGATAACAGCGACCGCAGGCTGGCGCCGGGACTCACCGCCTTTGTCACGCTGCCAGTCAACGACGGACAATAGGGCGAGGCACATTCCAAAACAGAGCTAAGGAATTGCGGAATGGCGGCAATTGAGGTGGAAAAACTGACTAAGCGGTTCAACGGGTTCACGGCCGTTGATGCGCTCAGCTTCAGCGTGCAGGAAGGCGAGATTTTCGGTTTGTTGGGTCCGAACGGCGCCGGAAAATCCACGCTAATCCGCATGCTGACCACGCTGATTCCACCCACTGACGGCATGGCGCTGGTGAACGGCTTTGACGTGGTCCGCCAGCAGACCGAGGTACGCAACTGCATTGGCGTGATTCCGCAGGCGATGACTTCCGATCTCGACCTGAGCGCGCAGGAAAATCTGGCCATCTTCGCCAAGCTCTATGGCGTTCCACGCGCCCGCCGAGCTCGGATAATCACGGACCTGCTGCAGGCCGTGGAACTGGAACGGTGGGCCAAGCATCCCGTCAAGCACCTTTCCGGCGGCATGCGGCGCCGGCTTGAGATTGCCCGCGGGCTGGTACACGAGCCCAAAATCTTCTTCCTCGACGAGCCCACCACAGGCCTGGATCCCACGTCGCGCATCGCCGTGTGGGAGATGCTGGTGAACATCAAGAAGCAGCGCAATCTGACCGTGCTATTGACCACGCACTACATGGACGAAGCCGACCGCCTGTGCGACCGAATTGCCATTGTCGATCACGGAAAGCTGGTGGCGCTGGATTCGCCGATGAAGTTGAAAGCATCAATTCCCGCAGCGAGTTTCCTGGAAATCAGTTTCTCGACGGTTCCCGAGGGCTGGCTTGAAACCTTGCAGCACCTGCCGAACGTTGAAAGCGTGGTCGAGCATGACCGCATCTATCGGATCGCTTCGCACAACGGGCCCCGGACTACCGTTGCGCTGATGGAAGCGTCGCGATCCGCGGGCATTGACATATCGTCGCTTGCGGTGCAGAGCACCACGCTGGACGACGTCTTCACGCACTACACCGGCAGGCAGCTTCGTGATGAGTTGCAGGAACACTCCTACGAAACAAGCCTGATGCCTCCGCGGGGCTGACAGAGTACGCAGCGCCGCGCTCAGCGGCGGGACGGAAAAATAGTGAACCGCATTACAGCCATCATCCAGCGCGACCTGTTAAAGTTTTTCCGCAGCCCTGCGCTGATGATGGCCTCCCTGATTTTTCCGCTCGTGCAACTCGTGGTACTGGGCTACGCTTTCGGCGGCAAGATCAAAAACCTCAAAGTGGGGCTCGTCAATCAGGACCAAGGTTTTGAGACGGTTCGCCTGCGCGAAATGTTCGGAGCGATTGCGGCCAACGCGCGTACGTTTACCACCGTGAGCTACGACGATCCGCGCCAGGCGCTGATCGACCTAAAGGAGGGCCGCATTAACGCCCTGCTGGAGATCCCGCCCAATTTTTCGCGCAATGTTCTTGAGCAGCACGCTCCGCAGATCGCGCTAGTTGAAGATAACACAGATAACTTTATCACCAGCGCGCTGGAGGGAGTCTTTACGGGCCTGGTGAGCGCCTACAACCAGCCCGCCGTCCAGCCGCGCGTGCCCGGTGGCGTCAGCTTACAGGTGGTGGAGCTTTATCCTTACGTTCCCTACATCCAGTATTTGCTGGCAGGCTCGGTGGTGCTGGCCATTTTTGTTTCCGCCATGATCGGCGGCGGCATCATCTTTATTGATGACAAAGCGCGCGGACTCCATGAGGGCTATTTGGTAACGCCCATCAGCAAGTTTGAGTTGATCATGGGCTTCACACTTTCGGGCGCCAGCAAAGCCATTCTGGCAGGCCTGCTGTTGAGCACGCTCGGGGCCTTGCTGGCCGGCATCCCTCATCCCTTCGATCCGCTGCGCCTGCTGCGGCTTGTGGTGGTGATCGTTGTCAGCTCAATGGCCCTGATCAGCATGATGTTCCTGATGATGGTGCGCATCAGCGATCCACTGGTTCCGCGCGCCATCTTTGGCGTGCTCAACACGCTGCTCTTCTTTCCCTCGGGCGCCGTCTACCCCATCAATGCCTTCCCCCAGTGGATGAAGGCCATCACGGTTATCGATCCTTTCACCTACGCCGTACATGCTTTCAAAACGCTGTTTCTCAAGAACACCGGATTTGCCGCCATTTCGTTCGATCTCTTGTTTCTCACCATCTTCACCATCATCATGATGACCTCCGCAACGCTGCTCTTCCGCCGCACCCTGTAGAGCAGGCCGTCGCCGATTGTCACTCAGCAGTACTTCCGCCTCCTGGCTTCTTGCTCCTGCTTTCTGACTCCGTTTGGCGTTACAATGCAACCACCGCATCTCCAGGAAGGAGCGGGAATGGGCACCGATTACGACCTGATCGCCGAGCAATACAAACGCTCCAAACTATCGCCCTGGCGCACCTACATCGAGCAGCACACGATGCTGGAATTGCTGGGAGACGTGCGCGAAAAGTCGGTGCTCGACCTGGCCTGCGGCGAGGGCTACTACTCGCGGATCTTTAAGCGCCTTGGGGCACGGCGTGTGGTGGGCATTGACCTCTCCGCCAAAATGATCGAGCTGGCGCGAGGCAGTGAAAGCCAGTCGCCGCTGGGTGTCGAATACGTTATCAGCGACGCCATCGATTACCAGCCCGACGAACCCTTCGACATTGTCACCGCCGGATACTTGCTGAATTATGCGGACACCTGCGAGAAATTGCTCGCCATGTGTCAGGCAGTCAGCCGTTCACTCCGGGCGGGCGGGCGCTTCGTTACCGCCAACAATAATCCCTTCCAGTCGCCGCAGCGGTTCGCGGCCACCGAAAAGTACGGCTTCACCAAGAGCGCCGCGGAAGATCTCCGGGCAGGCACACCAATTACTTATACGATTTTCCAGGATGGCGGCACGTTCACTTTTGACAATTATTACCTGAGCGCCGGCGCCCACGAAGAAGCCCTTCGGGCGGTCGGCCTGCGCGACATCGAGTGGATCCCGCCGCGCCTCTCTCCGCACTGGAGCGAAGACCCGGCCTTCTGGGACAACTTCTTCGACGACCCGTCCGTCATCTTCCTCCAGTGCAGAAAGTAACGCAAAGCAAGGGGCTCCGCGCGCGCAACGCTGCGTGGCCGGCTAAGGATTAGCCCAGGGTTTTTCAGGTGTGATCCCGTAGTCGTTCTCGCTAGCTCCTTCGAAAAACGTGAAGGACACGTTTTCGCCGATGCCCGGCAAAATCGGTTGTTATTTCCAGGGTGGGGAGGCTATTCGGTAGTCGCCATTACCAGTCAGGTCTACGAACACGAAGACGACGTCATTGCCAAGCTTTCCCAGGTGCTGATATTTCCAGACTGAGAAATGATAGGGCGTGCTTGTCGGATGGTACTGGATTTCATCCGGAGGGCCGTAGAGGATGTACATGTGGCCGCGATCGCTCTTCCATCCGGGGTATCCCGCCGCGAAATGCGCGTCGGCGTAATCAACGCGCCGGAAGAATTCTTCTTTGAAGGCATTCGTCCTGCCGCCGGGGCTGGGATTGCGCCGTTCCCAGAACTGCCTGAGGAACATCTCGCGCTCAGCATTGCTTGTGAGACTTTCGAAGGCAACGCTTTCCCGCGGATTGATGATGTAGCTGACGGGACCTTCCAACCAGTTCTTATAAAGATCAATGGCGCGAGGCAGCAGCCGGGAGGCGTTGAAGGCACTCTGAGTCTGTGGCAAGATGGCCATGGCCACGGCAGTGGTGGCGATCAGAATCACCACCGCAAGCACGGGCGTCCCAGAGACTTTCAAGCATTTCGGGCAGAGTTGGATCCGTTTCATCAGGCCTCCTCCCTTTGCGGCGAATGCCGGGTCATTCCGCGCCCGGTGCTTCCTCCTGCGTTTATACGCCCACAACGACGGATCCGCAAGTTGGCGATTTTCTCGTTGGGAGGGCAGCGGGCCAGGAGTGAGGCGCTCTGCACTGTCAACTTCGTCTGTACGCTAAACAGTGAGGAAAATAATCGAACCGGGGCTGGGGGCGGGAGTGTATTGCCCGGTAAATGTGATGGCGCCCGTCTCCCGATTCAGCCGAAATGTGGTTATGGCATCGGCAAACTGGTTGCACACGTAGAAAAACTTGCCAGTGGGGTCCCAGTTGAACGCCCGCGGATGATTGCCGCGCGTCCACTCTTCGCCGCGCCAGGCAAGGGTTCCGCTGGCGCTGATAGCAAACCAGGCAATCGTGTCGTGCAGGCGATTGGAGGCGTAAAGGAATTTGCCGTCGGGCGAAACCAGGATTTCGGCGGGGAAATTCGATCCCGCAAACCCCGCCGGCAGGCTTGAAACCGTCTGCTTTGCGGTGAGCCTGCCCTGCGCCGGGTCATAATCGAAAACGACCACGGTGGAACCCTCTTCCTGCAGCGAATAGAACCAGCGGCCGCTGGGATGGAACGCAAAGTGGCGCGGCCCGTCGCCCGGCGGCAGCGCGACAAACGGAGGATCGTTCGGCGTCAGTATTCCTTTTCCGGCATCGAATTTCCAGACGAAGATGCGATCGAGCGCCAGGTCGGCCGCAAACACGAAGCGCCCTGCCGCATCCGCCTCAACCATGTGCGCGTGCGGATGATCATGGCCGCTGATGGCAAAACTTCCCGGCGGAGCGCTGGCCGCGCGCTCCGGGCCCACCTTGCCCTGATCGCGTGAAACGTAGGTGGCGTCGCCCAGTCTGCCGCCGGCGAGAATGGGAAGTACGGCCACCGTCCCGCCAAAGTAACTCGCCACCAGCACGAATTTGCCGGAAGGATGAATGCTGAGGTGTGTAGGATTGGCGCCGTGGGAGCTGACGGTGTTCAGCAGCGTCAGGTGGCCGCTCGGGCGCTCGATTCGGTAGGCGCTCACCGAGCCGGATTTTGTGCCGTTGTATGTCGGTGTCCAGTCGACGCAGTACATGTATCGGCCCGCTGCATCATAGGCCATGAACGACGGATTGGTGTTGCGCTTGATCAGTTCGCGGTGCTTCAGAGTTCCCGTGCCGGGCTCCATTTCAAGAATATAGATGCCCTGCCCGCGGCCGATCATGCCGTCCGGTCCTGCCGGCAACGTGTAGCTGCCAACGTAGGCGAGAATCGTTCCGCCAGGCCGGCCAGTCTGGTCCTCCGCGGCATGCGAGACGGCCGCAGTGCCCGGCCCCAAGGCCGCGGCACTTTTCACAAAGCTGTGCCCCGAGGTCTTCGCAGGGTGCGCGCCTCCCTCATCTGGTTGTGACATGTGATTCCTCTCCGTCCTTTTGTTCAATTCTGCGACTGCCGAACGCCGGATTATGAGCCGAATCGAACCGGAACACAAGCGCCCGAGCCGCTACGTACTGCGGGATCGAATTTGTTTCAAGTCAGTTTCAAGGTGTAGGTGCGGCGGGAGGCTTCCATCGCGAAGGGCGTGCCGCGCGCGATCGAAGCCGGCTCATCAGGAGCCCGACGTTTACGGAGGTTGTGATAAAGTGATCAATCTTCACCGGGCCGGCCAGTTTAATTCTCCTGATTGAGTGTAGGCCGCTGCTGATGGCGCATCCGCACTGGGAACAGTCTGGCGTCCCGCCAAAAACGCAGGGTTCCACGCGGGTTTGCAGATCGGCTGAATAGTTGGCCGACATCTTTGCGAAGATACAGTCGCCAGGATTTTCCGGCGGACGAAGAAAAGCCTGGGCAAGGCCCTCGGTGAACAGTAGCTTCCGGTATTGCTTTGCCAACCTCGGCAGTTGCGCGGCCAGCGATGCGCGGTCCGCCGGCATCAGCACTTCCGGGCTGTCCTCGCCGATTTGAGGAGTGTAGACGCTCACCCAGATGCGGTTGACTTCCGGGCGCGCGCTCCAGAAGTTCACGTATTCTTCCAGGTAACCCTCGCGCTCCAGCATCGGCCGCGTAATCACCCAATGCACGTTGAACTCGCGGCCCTCCACATTCTTGAGAATGCGCTGGTAAGTCGCCGGCTTCCTCCGCACATCGTGGTGTTCCGGCAGGCCGTCCACTGAAATCGCAATCCGCAGCCGCGGGATGCCGGTCCACTCTCTGGGAACGGGAATAACGCCGCTCGTCACCACCATTGTGAACACGCCCATTTTGCCGAGCGCCGGGAGAATTCTTTTGAGCTCGTTATGCCGCACCATCGGTTCTCCGCCCACCAGCGAAACATGCAGAGGCTTGTGCCTTCGCACAAGCCGCAAAACGCCCTCGACCAACGCATCCCCACGCAGGTCGCTGAGTTGACTCAGAGTGATGCCGCCGCCCAGGTGCCCATCTCCATAGGCGTAACATCCGGGACAACTCAGCGGACACTCCCGCGTGATCTCGAGGGACAGTATCGGGACCCTGCCGCTCAGCACCCTGCCCCAGGCGGCAAGCATCCCAGCCGGCGTGATGCTGGGTTTCGGTTGAGTAGAAGTCACTCCTCATGATGCTCGCGACGGAAGCGGATTGCAACTGTTTTCACCGCCAGAAGGTATTCAAGCCGGGCGTGGCGGGTTGATGCAGCGGCAGACACTACAATTTCCCGGTTGCACTCGCAGACGGCGCGGTATATCTTTTCGCTCGTGTCGGGGCACGTGACGGAAGTTCCGGTCCCCGGCCTGCGGACGGGAACAATCGGGCGCGGGTACCGGTCCAAAACAGAATTGGAGGACATCATGGCAGGACAGGGGATGGATCGAAGGGAAGTCTTGCGCTGCTTGGCGCTTGCTGCCGCGGCTGGCACTTTTCCGGGATTCTCGCGCTGGTCCTTTGCCTGTGGGGATCACGTGAATGCCGGCGCACCCACGCCCCGGGCGGCGAACTATACGATGCAATTTTTCTCGCGCCACGAATACGCCACTGTCGAGCGGCTGGCGGACCTGATCATCCCAGGCGATGGCACTCCGGGCGCAAGAGATGCCGGTGTTGCGGAGTTCATCGATTTTATGGTCGCGCACGACGACAGCATCCAGTATCCATTCCGACTGGGGCTGGCCTGGATCGATGCAGAATCCGAGCGATTGGACGGTAGCCGCTTTCTCGACCGTCCGGCCGAAAAACAGGCCGAGATGCTCGGACACCTTGCTTACCGCGATCGTTACCGGTCGGGAGAGGAAGATGGCCGCGCGTTTTTTGAACTCGCGCGGGAATACACCGTGATGGGCTACTACACTTCGCCCATCGGGCTCAAGGAGCTCGACTATCCCGGCCTCAGGCTCTACTCCGAATCGCCCGGTTGCCCACACAAAGACGATCCTGAGCACCTGCATCTTCCACCGCCAAAATTCTGAACGCTGTGGGTCCGAGGCAAGAGATGAGAGGGGTGTTTATGGCAGGGAAGGTTTACGACGTGATCGTGGTCGGTACGGGAGCGGGCGGCGGCACTGCCATTAAAACCCTTGCCGAAGCCGGTCTCAGCGTCCTGGCGCTCAACGCCGGGCGCAAGTTAGTTCCTGCCAGAGATTTTCGCAACCATCGCAAATCTTACGATATGAAGTTTCGCGGCTTCGGTGATCCCCGCACCCGCGCGCAATCCTACGGGTACATGGACAACGAGTACGTCGAAGGCGTTTGGGAGCATGAAATCACGTACACCACCGCGCCCGGAACCCAATGGATGTGGCCCCGCTGCTATGCCGTAGGCGGGAAGACCAATTTCTGGGGACGCTCCTCAGCACGCTTCGGGGATATCGATTTCAAAGCGGCGCAACGGGATGGTTATGACGTGGACTGGCCTATCAGCTATGAGGAAATCGCGCCGTATTACACGCGCGCTGAACAGATGATGGGAGTGGCCAGCACCGTCCAGCACCGGCCATCAAACCCGGACGGCCATTATCTCCCGCCGATGAATTTCCGCTGCCTCGATTACATTCTCCAGAGCGGCTGCGAAAAGAACGGCGTTCCGTATCTACCAGACCGCATCGCGCAACTGACGGTCGCGCACGCCGGCCATCCACCCTGCCACTATTGCGGCGGCTGCACTGAGGGTTGTGACATCGGGGCGTTTTTCTCCTCGCCCTGGTTCTTCCTGCCGCTCGCGGAGAAAACCGGGAACCTGGAGATGCGCACGAACGCGCTGGCGCGGGAAGTGCTGGTGGACGAAAACGGAAAGGCGCACGGTGTGGCATACGTGGACCGCCTGACACGCAGGGAAGAAGAAGTCTACGGCCGCGCCGTGGTGATGTCCGCTTCCTGCATCGAAAGCGCCCACATCATGCTGAATTCAAAATCGCGCCACTGGCCCACGGGTATCGCCAACTCCAGCGGCCAGCTTGGACGCAATCTGTGCGACCATCTTTATGGAACCTCCGCCTACGGCTACCTGCCGCAACTGCTCGGACAGCCGAGCTTCCCCGATAATGTCTCCTCCAGCACCGTCGCGTGGATGCCGCGCTGGCAGAACCTGGAGAATCCGCATCAGGAAAGCTTTATTCGCGGCTACTCGGTCTACCCGGGCGGAGGCTGCTCGGAGTTTCCCTGGTACTATCGCCACTTGGAAGGTTTTGGCTCCTCATTCAAACGCGATATCAAGCGCTACTACCCCACACCCATCAGTTTTGAGGTCCAGGCGCCCACCCTGCGCTCCGACACAAATTTCGTGGACATCGATCCCGAGGTGAAGGATGTCTACGGGCGGCCGGCAGTCCGCATCCATTTCCAGTGGGATGTCAATACGCTGAAAATGTGGGAGCACTCGAAACAGGTTTGCGCTGAGGTTATTCGCGCGGCCGGAGGTGAAACCTGGGGCGCGGCCGACCACCCCGAACTGCCCGGCTATAGCCTGCATGAGACCGGCGCCTGCCGGATGGGGAACGATCCGAAAACGTCTGTCA
The DNA here is from genome assembly GCA_036278995.1 of Terriglobia bacterium. GTDB lineage: Bacteria > Acidobacteriota > Terriglobia > UBA7540 > UBA7540 > SCRD01. The sequence goes on from DASUJZ010000103.1 coordinate 39,155, forward strand.
CCAACCGCTTTGGGCAGACGCACGACGTGCCGAATCTCTTTGTCTGCGATGCCGGCGTCTTCCTGAACTGCACGGACAAGACGACTACCATCTCCATCATCGCCTTCACTTTGCGATCATCGGAGCACCTCATCGAACTGTTTCGCCGTGGGGAAATATAGTCAGTCCTGAAGACAGCCGGCGGCTTGAGAAATTTTCACTGAGCGGCGGCGGCCCTGCGCCTGACAACGGCTACGATGCGGATGGCGTAGAGCCCGGCCAGCACAGCCGAGCACACGCGGACTGCACCTTTGAAAACCACGAGAGGATGTGATGTGCGATGTGGAGCCCGTGAGATGTTCATGATGGAGAAAGTAGATGGTCGAACCTTGCTGAATAGTCAGGAAACTCACCGCAGGCCAATGGCACGCAGCAATTCATCAACTTGTCCAAACGCGTCTTGTTGCCATTGATCGGCTGTCCGTTCACCGAGGATATGCGTACCCTCAACAAACCGGCGGACGCAGGTCGGCCCGTAGTCGTCGAATTGAGTAAACTTCGCGGCGATGTATTGATAGCCTTCCTTCCCGCTAGGTTGTTCGAGCACAGGACGGCAGTCCTTGGCCAATTGTTCGATTCCACCCGGATAATTGCGTACACAGTAGTATACGTCATAGGCATCCTTTTGCTTGTAGCGTCCGTTCAAGGCGTGACCCTTCATAGCGAGCAAAGCAGGGATGGAACAAACCGCGATTTCGACGCGGTTGGTGCCGCCTTCGGGCATCGGGCCATCGACAGCCACCATCTGATAGAAGCGAAGCGCGAGATCCGCGCCATCGGCTCTCTGGACGGCGAAGTCATTGATAAGCGGAGGATTGTTCTTGACGATTTCGGCGTCGCGGGGCATGAGAAAATCAACGATGATGTCGATCGGAGGTCCGTCATCCTTTGCGGGAGTCTGCCGGACGAGTTGAAAGCGTCGCAGTCCCCCACGTTGGTCGTAACCATGGTCCCGGAGGGCGTCAACGAGCGTGGCATATTCGCCGTCGCCAAGAGCCTCAGGATAAAGGCCCAGGTCAACGTCGATTGAACCGACATGCGGCATTTCTTCCGGGTTGTTCAGGAGCAGCCAGGGGACAGCGCCGCCGACAACGGCAAACTTGCCTTTGAAACTCCCGAGGATTTGCCCGATTTCGACGAGTACGCTTTTCAGTGCGGCCGTGGTGCGGTCATCGTAATCGGATGCGGACTGCGGCTCACCGGGTGTCATGCCTGCCATTTAAGTTTCTCCTGTCTTAGATGTTCGGCGGCTTCCTGTCCGCGCTCTCCTTCTCTGGTGAGATCAAGATAGGTCTGGACCGGACTGGTACAGACGGCTCCCCGTCCGGGCTCGACAGTATCCAGGAATAAACCAGGGTCATCGGGAATGGTGACGATGACGTTCTCGCCTTTGGGAGACAGGGAGAGCTTCAAAGCGTTCTTGAGCTGCTCCAGTCCCGAGGCGTCCGCGTAGAAGTATTGGGTGCCAGTTCTCCCGTAAGGCGCAAGCCAATGCGCTGCCGAGAAGGAGGCAAAGATAGCCTGTCCTTTGCCTGGCCCTGCGCAAAGGACTTGGCGGGCAGCGTCTTCAAGAGGCCCGCCGTGGAGAGTGGTGTAGAAAGCCATCCTCTTGCCGGCAGGCGCTTCGTACTCGTCCCGCCATGCGTTCAACAGCGCGGTAGGTTCGGATAAGAAGAGACCTTTGTCGGATACTTGTGCCCACTCTCGGTCAAGCAATCCAGTGCGCACGTTGCTGACGTGACCAAGGCTCACGTTTGCAGCAGTCGCGAGTTCCGTGACGCGCCAAGGACGGCGTGGGTCCCGAAGCATGACGCGTAGCATTTGTGCAGATTTCGGTTTGAACAGCGACTTGAGTTGCCTGTGTTCTGCTCGTGGTTTATCTGAAACAAGCCGTTCAATGAAAACGGCGTCGAAAACTAGCCGGGCGTTTCCTTGAAGATCCAGGAATCCGACGCCTTGTTCCCGGCAAAGCTCCTGCGCCTGCGGCGACAAATAGGGAGCGATGAATATAGGGATTGCTTCGTTGCCCAGGTGGGCGATATAGTTGCGCAATTGGAGGAGAGCCATACGCACGTGGCGGGGTTGACCGCTATTCTTGACCTCGCAAACCAGCAGATGATTGCGGTCGGCGGCCCTGAGGTGGGCAAGGATGTCGATTGGGCGGTCAGCATGGGACTGCTCGACTTCGATATCCTCCAGCTTGACCGCCGGCACCTGCGCGATAAGCGCCTCTAAAGCGCTTGCAGCACGTCGTTCCAAGTCTTTCACCAAACTAAGATATTTCATCACACGCTGAAAATACCATTTGCAGTGAAAAGCGTCAACAAATTTCACTTGAAGCCAGCTTTCATCATTTGCTGAAATAGACCAGTAGGTTGAAAGCATGCCGCCCACGTTCTCCCCGCCAAAGGAGCTGCGACGAGTCATGGGTGGCGAGTGGCGAGCCGGGCAAGTTTGGATCGGGATAGCAGGACAAACCCGAACCACGCCAGCCGGGAGGCTGGAGCGCTTAACGCAAGCCTGTTGTGTGAATCTGGGTTGACGGACGCCCAGGCGAAAGAGTTGTACCGGATTGTGGACGGGACCGCTATGTTTGATGAGCCGGATTACAGGGACCTGATTGCGCGGAACCGCCCGGCGCTCGAGACGATGGCGAGCGGGACCGCACTGCCCTACTGCAACTGGGACATTGATTACAAGCTGGGGCCGGACGCGTCAGCGGACTACGTTCGGAAGGCGCTGCAACTCGGCCAACTGAACGTTCTGTATGTGCTGGAGCTCAAGAGGAGCAATCGGGCGGCGGCCGTGAAAGCGCTGGCAGCCGGGGTGCGCTTTTCACACGATGTGGCGAATGGGGGCACGTTGTTCTCGGCGCTGGCGTCGAAAAAACTGCTGGTGGAGCACCTGCGGGTGATGGCATCGGTGCTGCAAAAGAAAGGCCTCACGGCCAGCGAGGAGGCGACGCTGCGAAACGCCCTGGCACGCATCGGGCCGGACGGCGTGGATTGGCAGGCAGCCGTGAAGCGGGAACTGGCAATCCTTGGCGAGCCGCTGCCCACCACCGAAGGCGTAACGAAGCTGAATCCCCACGCGCTGGCCGCGCTGGCGCGAATCAGCAACCTGTATGTGATCGCACTTAGCAATCCGTCAGCGCTTCCGGAGTTGCAGAAAACCATCGCCGGCTCGCCGCAGCCCCTGCGAGACTTCATTCCAAACCTTGGGCGCGTGGTGGAACAGAAACAGGACCTGACACAGGAATTGGCGAAGATCAGAGCAATTCTGAAGTGACCTGGCCTTGCCCGGCGCACCTGTCTTTCGGGCACGGTAGGAGTTTGATGGCAGACCGTGGAAACGCTATTGTGGGAGGTTTTAACCATTCGAATAGATCTTGCCGGGCTTCATGGCGTGGCCCCAACCGAGCGTGTCGGCATCGCGTAGGTCGAAGTCGGCACCGGGAATCCGGCCGGCCTGGATCAGCGTTCCCAACTGGAAGTAGACCGCGTCCACATCCGAGTGCTCGCCGGGATAATGGCTGAAGCCGCCGTCGGCTGTACGGCAGCTAAGCGCCCAATCGGCTCCACGGTCGATCGCGACACGGCACGCCGTGGTGTGGCCCCCAAGCTGGCGCAGAATGAAGACCGCGTCAAAGCAGGCGTGGACGTCCCAGTCGGGCGGCCTAAGATGCCATCCTCCGTTGGGGCGCTGGTCCTTCATCACGCGCTCCACAATGGCCGAGGAACGCGGCGCGGCCCGGCCGATCAGGCGGAAGAAGTGCACCAGGTGGAAGGTGGAAGCCACGTGGTCACCCACATAGCCATCGGATGCCTGATGATTCGTCAGCCAGCTTTCAATCGCTTTCCTGTGGTCGTCGGGGAAATGCGCTCCAAGTGCGGCGTAGAACAGCGGATAAAAACTCATGGTGTACCACGGCAGCTTGCGGAAGCGCCCATTCTCAAAAAAGCGGTCCATCACATGAACGGGATTGATGCGGGGCTGTTCACCGAGCGCCCGCAGGCCCACGGCTCCCTGCACGGTGTTGTAGAGGACGGCTAGGTCGTCCGTGGGTTTCAGGTTGCCTCGGTGATTCACAAAAACGCCGTCCGGCTGCTGATGGCTCTGGATGAATTCAGCCGAGCGCGAGGCGCCCGGCAGCTTGCGCTGGAAGGTTTTCGCCAGCACGGCGGCGTAGGTTACGGCGGCAAGGTCGCTTTCTGCCGTGTCAGAGCTGCCGCGATAGCCGGGATCGGGAGAAGGATTGTAACCGCCATCCTTACGGTGGCACTTCTCGAGGAAAGCAAAGGATTCATCCCGGATGCGTGCGCCCTCAGAAGCGGGGAAGCTGTATTCCGACACGAGCGTTGTTCCATAGAGCCGCGCCGCCGCGCGCAACGAACCTGCCGTCAATAAGGTTTTGCGGAGGGCTTCCCGTCGTGAGAGCAGGAGGATCATAATGTCTTCCTCGCTGGTTGAAAGTCAGGGGTAGCCTGAACTTGACTTATCCCTGCGTGCTCTCTCTGGCCTTGCGCACACCGCACACAACAGCGATTTGTTGGACCGGACATCTGAGCATACCTTGTGACATGACTCAAGCTAGAGGGGCGACGCGTTGTTCTGGATTCGTAAGGCTGCTCAAGCCTTCTTCATGATGCGCGTAAACCAGACCAGGATGACCGCCCCAACGAAAGCCACAAGGATTGCTCCGATGATCCCACCCCCAGGCCAAATCCCGAGCATGGTGAAAATCCATCCGCCGAGAATCCCTCCGAGCATCCCAAGGACGATGTCGATGAGGATTCCGTACCCCCCACCTTTCATCACCTTTCCAGCCAGCCAACCCGCAATCAACCCAACCACAATCCACTCAATAAAGGCCACGGTTGTTGCCTCCCCTGCTTTTGGTTAGGATGAACACCCAACAGATTGTCTCCACCTTAGATCGAATCTTGGCGAATGTCAAAGCGCTGGCGCGTCGAGCAAATCGGTGAGATACGGGTTCCCGGGTGGAGGCAGAAATTGAAAATGGCATGGGCAGGCGGCAAGTCACTGAGAGGCTGTTAGGTCTTCGGTGGAACACACAACACCGATGTGGGTGGAACCAGTGCGACGGTTAATTCCCTGCGCCAAAGTTCCACCTGTCATGCGTCACAATTATTTGGGCGATCTGGTCCTCAGTGAAGGGCATGTCCCTACGATCACGAATTTCCGTGATTCTTCCTTCAACAACTATAGCTTGATCGATTCTGGTCCCATCTTTAAGGATTATACTGATCGCCTGATAGCCCATGCCTGTTTCGGGTTGGGAGGCCAGCTCAGAAATCCATTTCGGGGAAAGTCCAATCATTGTCGATACCCGTCGTCGAATATAGCCTCTCCGCTCAGTTTCCTGACAAACAAGCGCGAGGGCTTTCCAGAGCGATTGCTACGGCGTAAGGCGGTAGAGCATGCGGGGGAAGGGGATCGTTTCGCGGACGTGTTCCAGACCGCAGATCCAGGCCACGACGCGTTCGATGCCCATCCCGAAGCCGCCGTGCGGAACGGTGCCGTACCGTCGCAGGTCGAGATACCACTCGAAAGCCTCGCGCGGAAGTTTTGATTCTTCCATGCGCCTCACCAGCAGATCGTAATCCGCCAGGCGCTCGCTGCCGCCGATGATTTCGCCATAGCCCTCCGGAGCCAGCATGTCGACGCACAAGGCAAGTTCGGGGCGCTCGGGATCGGGCCTCATATAAAAAGCTTTCACCTGGCTGGGATAGCGGTGGACCAGCACCGGGCGATCAAAACTTTCGGCCAGCAGCGTTTCATCCGTGCCGCCGAAGTCCCCTCCCCACTCGATTTCGCTCCCTTTTTCCTTGAGAATCTTGATAGCCTCGTCGTATGAAATACGTGGAAACGGCGGTGTGCAGCGCTCAAGTTTGCTGACATCGCGCCCCAGGGTTTCGAGTTCCGGTCGGCACTTTTCGAGCACACGAGCGACCACGTTTGCCACCAGGTCTTCAGCGAGCTGCATTACGTCATCGAGCCCGGCAAAGGCGACTTCCGGCTCAACCATCCAGAATTCCATCAGGTGGCGACGGGTTTTGGATTTCTCCGCGCGAAACGTTGGACCAAAGCAGTAGGACTTTCCCACGCTCATGATAGCGGCTTCGCTGTAGAGCTGGCCCGACTGCGCCAGATAGGCTTTCTGGTCAAAGTAATCCACTTCAAACAGCGTAGTGGTGCCTTCGCAGGCGCTGGGGGTCAGAATGGGTGTATCCACCAGAACGAACCCGCGGTCGTCAAAGAAGTCACGGCAGGCGCGAATGATCTGATGCCGTACGCCCAGAATGGCCCGCTGAAGAGTGGAACGCAGCCACAGATGGCGGTGGTCCATCAAGAATTCCACGCCGTGTTCTTTGGGAGTGATGGGATAAGGCTGATCGGCGGGAACAAGGTGGAGGATTTCGAGGCCCGTTACGCCCAACTCGTAGCCTCCGGGGGCGCGAGACTCGGCGCGGACCTTGCCGCTGACGCGCAGGGAAGACTCCTGCGTAAGCGCGCGCGCCTTTTCAAACAGTTCCGGCGGCACGGCGCTTTTGATCACAACGCCCTGCACGAGGCCCGTGCCGTCGCGGAAAATCGGAAAGAGAATTTTGCCGCTCTCCCGCAGGTTGTACACCCAACCCTGGATGGTGACTTCCTGGTCCACGTGCCGGCTCAGGTTGCGGATCTCAACCACGGGCGGCGAAGACGTTCCCATGCCTAGCGGATTTCCTCCATCCTTTTCATGGTTTCGCGCAGCCGTTCGAAGCAGGATGCGGCGGGTCCGAAGTTGCGCAGCTCGAACATGATGGGAACGTGGCCGTTGAGGCCCTGGAAGCGGCGCACCGCCCGCTGCCAATCGATGCCTCCGGTGAACGGCACGAGGTGGTCATCGTTTTCAAACCAGTTGTCGTGGACGTGCGTGGAGGCGATGTGGTCTTTCAGCACCTGGAAGGCATGGTCAACGCCGCACGTCATGTGGGCGTGGCCGGTGTCAAAGCAGACCTTCATTCCCATGTGGGTGTAGTGCATGAAGCGGATGAGCCGCTCGGGTACTGTGAGTTCATTGGGAATATTTTCCAGCAGGATGCTGACGCCTCGCTCCCTGGCATAAAGGTTCAAATGCTCGATGGAAGTGAAGGCGGCGTCAAACCTTTCCAGGGTGAACTCATCTTTCGGCAGTCCCAGATGGAGTATCAGATAGCGGAAGGGAATTTTTTCGGCCACGTCGAGCGCCCGCTTGATCTCTTCCATGCTCTCGATCCGCTTGCGGCGTTCCAGATAGGCAACAGAGATGGGCAGCCCGCCGGCGCGTCCCCATTCTTTATCAGCATAGAGCGGCGCGTGCAGCGAAAACAGCTCCAGGTCGTGATCGCGGAACCAGTCCGCCACGTCGCGGACATGGTTGGGATCGCGATAGTCCAGGTGCTGCGGCGCTGCGAAAATTTCAACCTGGCGGAATCCGGCGCCCGCAATTCCGTCCAGGATGTGCGACGACAACCTGTCATTCGCAAACAGGTGTGTGGAAAGCGCAAATTTCATCAGTACCCAGCCGCCTCTCCCGTGCCCCGAGGGTCGGCTGCGCCGAAGCGCCAACCCGTTTCGGGATTAACCTCAATGGCTTCGCATTCGCCCAGGCTGTCCGTCTCCTGGAGCTTGTACCCGGCTCGTTTCAGTTTATCAAGGGTGTCGGCAGAAAAGCCCCACTTCTCAAGCGTTATCTGGTCCGGCATCCACTGGTCATGAAAGCGTGGCGCCTCCACCGCCTGCAGCACGTCCATGTGGTAAACCACCACGTTCAGCAGCACCTGGAGCACCGTGTTGATGATGGTGCCGCCGCCCGGCGATCCCAGCACCAGCCGCAGCTTGTTGTTCTGCAATACAATGATCGGCGTCATCGACGAAAGCGGACGCTTGCGGGGCGCAATGGCGTTGGCCTCGCTCTGGATAAGACCAAACATGTTAGGCGTTCCAGGCTTGGAGGTAAAGTCATCCATCTCGTCGTTTAGCAGAAAGCCCGCGCCATCCACCAGCAATCCGCTCCCATAGCCGCTGTTCAGCGTATAGGTGTTTGAAACCGCGTTGCCCTCCGCGTCCACTACGGAAAAATGCGTGGTATTCGCGCCCTCAAACGGCGCCGGGTTGCCCTGCTTCACCACGCCGTCCGGTTTTTCTTTCAGTATATCCTTCCGCAGCTCGTCGGCATATTTCAGGCTGGTCAGGCCTTTCACCGGCACCGATCCGAAATCGGTGTCGCCGAGATAGGCAGCCCGGTCGGCGTAAGCGCGGCGCATGGATTCGACCACCAGGTGCATGGAGTCGTAGGATTCCGGCGCCCCCAGTTCCAGCGGGCCAAGGATATTCAGCATCTCAATCAGCGCCACGCCTCCCGAACTAGGCGGAGGCGGCGCCAGAATCTCGTACCCGCGGAAATGTCCCACCAGCGGCTCGCGCACCTTGGCGCGATAACGCGAGAGGTCCTCCTTAGTGATGATGCCGCGATACTCCGACATGGCAGCCATGAAGTAGGAGGCAACCGGACCCAGGTAAAAAGCATTCGGCCCGTGCTGGGCAATCCGTTCCAGTGTTCGCGCCAGGTCCGGCTGTTTCAAAATCTCTCCGGCCTGGTAAAGGTTGCCGTAGCGAAGAAAAATGCGGCTGCTTCCGGTAAATTTTGAAAGCAGCTTCTGGTGAGCTTTGAGCGACCGGCTCAGGTAATAGCTGACGGGAAACCCTTCCTTGGCCAGGCGGATGGCCGGTTGCATCACCCGCAGAAGCCCCAGCTTGCCGTATTTCTGCTCGGCCGTCGAGAGTCCGGCGACCGTCCCTGGGACTCCTGCCGCGAGCGCGCCCACTATGGAAGCGTTGGGCATCACGCGGCCCTCTTTGTCCAGGTACATGTCGCGGGTGGCATGGCTGGGCGCCTCCTCACGATAGTCGATCATCGCCGGCGGCTCATCCGCCATGCGGACCATCATGAATCCGCCCCCGCCAATGTTCCCGGCAAAGGGATAAGTGACCGCCAGCGCAAAACCCACGGCCACCGCAGCATCCACGGCGTTGCCGCCGGCCTGAAGGATTTCAACTCCCGCCTGTGTCGCCAGCGGTTCGCTCGAAACCACCATCCCGTGCTGCGCGGCCACGGGGGTGAGCGACAAGGCTGGAACGGCCGGCAAAAGGATCACCAGCAGAAAGAGTTTACGAAAAGATGGAAGGCGCACGACACCTCGCGTCAAAGAAGCGGACACCGTTCACACCGGGTACGGAACCCCTCCGGCAGCGCTTCTGAAGCAATCAATGAAGCCGCTGTTTTTGAATTTGTAATGTAAGCGAAAACCACCCAAGCGTCAACAGGAAGGGGCGCCGGTGAGGCAGATGCTCGCCTAGCAGTGTGCGATCTCGCGGAGCGAACTGCGCTCCATTAAAAGAAGGCACTGGAGTTCAGAGGCTCGACCGTGTCTTCCTCGATCGCTTCCTCGTTCACTTTCGCACCCGTAGGTAAGTTCAGGAATGAATTTGTCCACCACTGCACCTTGGGAGATCCGATTCGTTCACCTGGTAGAACCTGAAGCTGATTGAGCCGAGTGTTTGGACAAACCGGCCTCTTGCGGCGACTCTCAACTAGATTATAGTCCATATAGCCTAAAAATCTCCCTAATTTTACGACCTACCGTCCGGTAGTCCTATGCGGGAATTGGCCTTGACATGCCGCTCCTGCCCCCGTAGGCTGGAGCCATCAGAGACAGGCCGGGTACGACGGGGTAACGTCAGGCGTGAGTTCGCCTGGCGGGGGGACTGAAGGGAGTCGCGGATTGAGAAACCTCGTTATGGGCTGCGCAGTGGCAGCTCTGGTGGCGCTTTCTGCTCGGTCGGAAGCCAGGTCGCCTGAGCTCAAAGTGCTACAGTCAAACGCGGCGGCAAGTGCAACGGCGCAGTTTGGTGTGGCAAGCTGGTATGGCTCGGAATTCCAGGGTCTTCCAACTGCCAGCGGACATCCTTTCGACGTGGAAGCCTTGACCTGCGCCCATCGTAAGCTCCCGCTGGGTACCCGGATCAAGGTGACCAACCTGCTAAACGCCCGGTCGCTGGTGCTTAAAGTAACTGATCGTGGTCCCTGGGTGGCCAACCGGTTGCTGGATGTCAGCATGGCCGCCGCAAGGCGGCTGGGATTTATGGGGGCGGGGCTGGCCCCGGTCCGCGTTCAGATAGTCTCTTACCCGCAGGCGAACGGCTCGGCTGTCAGCCAGGCCTTGACGGCGCAAACTAACCAATGAACCGGGAATAAGTTGGCGGAATGCTGCCTCGGCTGCCGAGATCAGGGCGTTTCCTCATCTACGGAAAGGCCGGCCTTCAGGAGAGACAAGGCGGCAACGCGTCAAGCAGGTGGGACGATCAACTCAGGCGGAGTTTCCTGAGGTACTCGTAACTGATCTTGATGGCTTGGAGTTCCGGCAGATTGCAACGGTCCTGCTCGACAAAGATGTGTTTGGCTCCAGCTTCGTGGATGTGGGCGAAGATGCGCTGCCAGTCGATGCGCCCTTGGCCAACGGGCGCAAAGGGGTTGGGGCCGGTGCTCCCAGGATCCTTCTGAGGACTGATTTTGACTCCCTTCCGCAAGTCTTTGATGTGCAGCATGGGAAACCGCCCGGGACAGAGTCGCCAGTAGTGGAGCGGATCAGCCCCGGCATAGGTGACCCAGAAGATATCCATTTCCATCTTTAGAAGGTCAGGGTCGCAGTTCTTCAACATGATGTCGTAGCCGGTAGTGCCATCCACCTTGGCGAATTCATGGAAATGGGCGTGGTAGCAGAACTGGATTCCAGCCTGCTTTGACACCTTCCCGCACTGATTGTAGAAATCGGCACGGCGCCTCCAGGCTTCGGCGTTCAGAACAGGATTATCACCGACTACGATGTACTGGAGCCCGTAATCGTGGGCCTGGCGGACGGCCTTCTTCCAGTCATCGAGAGTCTTGGGTTCATCGAAATAGCCGCTTGGCGCACTCAGGCCGGCGGCTCGCAGATCTTGCTTCAGCGCGGCTGGCTTGCTTCCGGGACCGATCTCGACCTCCCGGTACCCGGCGGCGGCAACTTCCTTCAAAGTTCCAGCGGGATCTTTGGCAAAGAGATCGCGAACGGTATAGAGCTCAAGCCCGATCGGACCCGGCCATGCCGATTTACCTGCAGCCAAGGCATCGCGAACGGGCGCCGCCGCCCCAGCCGCCGCACCTCCCAGCACTCCCAGAAAACTGCGCCGCGTCAACATATCTACACCTCCAAGTGTGTGGCCGTCATTTAATATCAGACTTGATCGCATGTCAATCGTCACAATCGGATGGTGGTCGCCTTGATCCCCTTTTGGGGGATGAACTACGTGTGAGGTTCAGTCACGATTGGTTTCTGCAAGTCTAAGAGGGGCTGATGCTTCGGATACGCGCGGCGGTGGCTGAAGACATTCCGCTGATTGTCCAGCTCATCCGCGAACTGGCCGAATATGAAAAGGAGCCGCGACAGGCCGTAGCCACGGAGCAGGACATCCGCCGCGACGGCTTTTCCGCCAATCCGAAATTTCGCGTGCTCATCGCTGAATGGAGCGGCCATCCGGCCGGCTTCGCGCTCTTCTTTTATAACTACTCCACCTGGATGGGCCGTACCGGGCTTTATCTGGAAGATCTCTTTGTGCGGCCTGGGTTCCGCGGCAGAGGAATCGGCAAAGCTATCCTGGCGCATCTGGCCAAGATAGCGGTTGACGAAGGCTGCGGCCGGTTTGAATGGCAGGTGCTCAACTGGAACACCCCCGCGCTTGAGTTTTATAAGGGGCTAGGGGCACGAGTGATGGAGGAGTGGTCCACTATGCGAATCACCGGTGAACCACTCATGAGGCTCGCTTTATTGAGCGGCCGCAGACATGAGGACTGAGGTGGACGCCTCGAAGCCTTTTGAACAAAAGGCTTTCCCTCTGCGCCCGTTTCTGTCAAACTTGCCCGTTATCTCAAATTTATCGATTGTCGTTTAGAATTTTCGCCAGGAGGGGAGGTCTTCTATGTCTCGAGATTCAATGACACGTCGTGATTTCATGAAAGTGGGAGCGGGAGCCGCCGCGGTTGGTTCCGCGGCCAATGTAACCTTGCTAAAACCGGCGCGCACCATGGCATCGCCCCGACCCGTACCACCGTCTGATAGGCTTCGATTTGCTTCCATCGGGACAGGAGTGCGCGGGTGCGAAGATTTATCGACTGCGCTACGCGCACCCGGAGTGGAAATGGTTGCGGTCTCCGACCTCTATGACGGGCGATTGATTGCCGCCCAGGAGCACGCCGGCAAAAAGCTGGACACAACAAAAGACTACCGCAGAATTCTTGACCGCAAGGACATCGACTTCGTCATTGTGGCCACCATGGACCACTGGCACTCAAAAATCGTGGAAGACGCCTGTGCTGCCGGCAAGGACGTTTACTGCGAAAAGCCGATGACTCACAAGGTTCCGGAAGGCTTCAGGATCATTGAGGCGGCGAAAAAATACGGACGCATGGTGCAGGTAGGCAGCCAGCGGCGCAGCAACGTGGTGTTTGCCAAGGCACGAGAGATCGTGGAAAGCGGCGCGCTGGGGCAGATAACCGCCGTGGAGGGCTGGATCGATCGTAACGATCCGAGTGGCGCCTGGGTGTACCCGATTCCTCCCGACGCCAACGAGCAGACAATCGACTGGAACCAATTTCTCGGCGATGCGCCCAAGCGACCTTTTGACGCCAAACGGTTCTTCCGCTGGCGCGGATATTCGGATTACGGCGAAGGTCTGCCGGGCGATCTGTACGTCCACATCCTAACCGGTATTTACACCGTCATGGGATTCGAGGCGCCGCCCCAGAAGGCCGTGGCCAGCGGCGGCCTCTATCACTACAAAGATGGCCGCGACGAGCCAGACCTGATCTGGACGCTTTACACCTTTCCGGGAACAACCGTTTCCGTCCGCTGCAATCTGAACAACGATTCGCAAGGCGGAGACACCCGCATCTATGGTACCAAGGGTACGCTCATGTTCAGCGGCGAGGAATCGGTGACTTTTGTCCCGCAGGATACGCGCCCTCAGCCGGAACGGTATTCCGTGGATGGATGGCCGAAAAAGCTGCGCGAGGAGTACTGGGCGAAGTGGAAGGAGGAGCATCCCGCGCCGCCTCAGAGTTCACTGACCGCTGTCGAACAGTCTCAGACCTACCGGGTGCCTGATGATTACGATGAGGACCTCGTACACATGGAGAACTTCCTAAATGCAGTCAGGACGCGGACACCCAATGATGAGGGACCGGTGTTCGGCAACTGGACAGCTATTGCGTGCCACATGACGAACCATTCCTATTTCAACAAGGCTGTGGCCGTGTGGGACGAGCAGGCAAAAGCGATCCGCTCCTAGCCGGAGAGCGCGTATCAACTCGGCGGCAATGCTTGCGTTTCAACCAGCATCAGCGCGGCTGCGGCCCCAGGCCAGGAGCCGGTTTTAGGCCAGGCGATACAGCATCATCATTCAAGGGGAGGTGCATCGATATGGGGAACGACGCGATATCGCGACGAGCTTTTATGCGCAGAACTTCCACCGCGGCCGGTGCGGCACTGATTGGCAAATCGATCCTGCTTGAAGCTGAAAATCCTGGCGCTTCGCCCGGTCCTGCCCCGCCCAGCGACACGGTGCGATTTGGCATGGTCGGCATCGGCATGCAGGGCTCGGGTTTGCTCGGAACTTCCATCCGGCTTCCCGGCATTGAATGCGTGGCGGCCTGCGATCTATACGACGGGCGACACGCGCTTGCCAATGCAATTATTCAAAGGGAAACCGGCAAGACAGTCCCGGCCACCCGCCAATACAAGGAATTGCTGGAAAACAAGGAAATCGATTGCATTGTTGCCGCGGTTCCCGACCACTGGCACGAGCGCATTATCGTGGACGCCTGCAGCGCAGGGAAGGACATCTATTGCGAAAAGCCCATGACGCACGAAGTAAGCCAGGGCTTTTCCATCATCGAGGCCGCGAACAAGAACAATCGTATCGTGCAGATCGGCAGCCAGCGCCGCAGCTCTATTATCTATGCCAAGGCCAAGGAACTCATCGACTCCGGGGCCATTGGCGATGTTCGGCTGGTGGAAGACACGATGGGCAGGAATAGCCCCTGCGGTGCCTGGGTGTATCCGCCGCCACCCGACCTTTCCACCGAGAATCTTGATTGGGAAACGTGGCAGGGTTCGGCTCCCAAGCATCCTTTCTCGCCCATCCGCTTCGCTCGGTGGAGGGCATTTCGTGACTATGGGGAAGGAATTCCCGGCGACCTCTACGTGCATCTGCTCACCGGGATCCACTACGTTATGGGCGTGACGGCTCCTCCGGAGCGCGCGTATTCACTGGGAGGCCTTTTCCAATGGAAGGACGACGGGCGTGATTACCCTGACCAGATGTCTACCGTCTACGAATACCCAAATTTCCGTTGCATGATCCGCGTCACCCTCGACAATGAAGAGGATGAGGTCGTGAAGATCCTCGGAACCCGCGGAACCATGGAAATTCAGGGGCAGGGTCTCACCGTCTCGCCCCAGGACGGAAAGGACCACGCGCCCTGCTACTATGCCTCGAGCTTTCCTCCCAAACTGCACGCCGAATATGTGAAGCAGTGGGAGGCCGAGCATCAGAAGGCGCCCGGTACGGCGCAGCCGATCGAGGGCACCAGCTACCACACCCCGCCCGGTTATAATGAAGACGCACAGCACCTTTGGAATTTCTTCCAATCGGTCAAGACGCGGCGGCCGTCGGTGGAGGATCCGGTTTTCGGGAACAACACCGCCATCGGCTGCCACCTGGCGAATTACTCTTACTTCCGCAAGGCGGAGGCTGTGTGGGACTCGAGAGCCAGAACCATCAAAGGATCGTGACGGAGGCTCACCGTGCCTGATCGCTGCTTTCTCCGGGATCTGCGGGTGATCTTCTGATCATAAGCGCACGAGCCTGGCTTGCCATTGTCGAAGCCGGGTCGCCGATCTCTCTGGACCGGGGTAGAAAAAATAATTAGCGAATCACGCGTGTACATTGGGCTCCGCGAGTCTGAAACATGGCCCAGGAACCTACAGTCCGGCAACTGCTGGCAGGCATCATGCAGCGCGACGAGTCGGCGCTGGCTGAGCTTTATGACATGGCAGCGCCCGGCCTCTTTGGGCTGATCACTGAAATTACCCCTGATAGCGAGGCCGCGCAGGAAATCCTCAAAGAGGTCTTCATTCGTCTGTGGCGGGACGCCAAGCGGCTCGAGGCGGGCGGAGGCAGCGTCAGGGTTTGGCTTGTCCTGGAGGCTCGCGCGAGAGCTGTCGATTGGCAACGCTCCCAAGCAGGGCTGCGAACTACTGCCTACTCCCGCGTGCAATCACTGACGAAATCCGATTCCTGGATGCCCCGGCCGGCTGATATTGACCGTGTTGAAAAACGACGGCACCTGCTGGAGAAGCTGGTTCGCCGACTCCCGAGGCCTCAAAGCGAGTTACTGACGCTTGCCGTTGTGAAAGGCTTTACAGAAACCGAAATCGCCCGGCAGGTTGAGCAGCCGCCGGGTCGGGTTGAGCATGAGTTGCGTGCCGGGCTGCGCTTTTTGCGGCACCGCCTGCGCGCGGTGATGGGAACATGGAGTGCCAATATCTAGATGATGTTTATGAATTATTTCTGCTGGGCCTGCTGAAGCCGAAGGAGTCAGCGCCGGTCACCGAGCATGTGGAGCGTGGCTGCCCATACTGCTTGGACCATCTTCGCGAGGCCGCACAGTCTGTATACTTCCTACTCTCTGCGTCAAAAAGCCATAAGCCTCCGCAGCAGATAAAGGCTGAGATTCTGCGCAGTCTGCGCCGGGAATCACATTGACTTCCGACCCGACCGTCATTTCCGGGTAGACATAAGGCTGCGGGCGAGTGCAGGTTGGAGCAATCCCGAATTTGAAAATTCCTGAACAGGACCGATGACCTCCCAAACAACGCGGCAGTAACCACAAATCGAGAGCAGCAGCCACCGTCGGATGGCTGCAGGCACACAATGGCAGAAGCTGGGCACAAGGCGGGTCTGCGGCGCGATCTGGGATTCTTCCAAGCCGTCTCTCTGGCCATTACGGACATGGTGGGCGTTGGACCGTTCATCACCATTCCACTTTTTCTGTCCACGATGGGCGGCCCGCAAGCCATGCTGGGCTGGCTTATCGGGGCGGCATTGGCCTTCTGCGACGGCCTTGTATGGGCGGAACTGGGGGCCGCGCTGCCGAGAGCAGGCGGAAGTTACCACTACTTGCGCGAAGCGTTCGGCCCGGCCGGAGCAGGCCGCTGGTTATCCTTCCTCGTCGTCTGGCAGATCATGTTTTCCGCGCCGTTGTCGGTGGCGAGTGGCAGCATCGGATTTGCCAACTATTTCCATTATCTTGTCCCCAGTATGACTCCCTGGGATGTTCGTGTGTTTGCGTCCGCCATCCCTCTGGTTCTCATCCTTCTTCTCTACCGGCGGATCCGTGCGGTCGGAAATCTCTCGTTGGTGATGTTGGGGGGCGTAATGGTCGGCTGCTTCTGGGTCATTGTCTCGGGGCTGCCGCATCTGAGCGCCTCGCGCATTTTTGATTTTCCGCCCGGCGCCTTCCACCTGAACGTACTGTTTTGGGCCGGCCTCGGCCACGCTACGCTGTATGCGCTTTATGACTATTTTGGCTACTACAACGTCTGCTATCTGGCTGAGGAGATTCGCGAGCCGGCGCGCACGATTCCCTTGTCCATTCTGTTCTCAATTTCAATTGTGGCTATTGTTTATATTCTGATGAACACCTCGATCCTCAGCGTGATTCCGTGGCGCGAGGCGCAGCACAGCCACTTTATCGCGTCCGAATATATCCAGAAGCTCCAGGGGCGTTTTGCCGGCCAGATGATGACTCTGCTGATGCTCTGGATTGCGGTCGCTTCCGCCTTTTCGTTGCTGTTGGGGTATTCCCGCATTCCTTATGCTGCTGCGGCCGACGGGAATTTCTTCAAAGTGTTTGCGCGGCTGCATCCTCAGCACGATTTTCCCCATGTCTCGCTCGTGACGTTGGGAGTAATCGCCGCGGGCTTTAGCCTGCTGAGACTGCCGGAGGTGATCGTCAGCCTGGTCGCGACGCGCGTGCTTCTACAGTATTTGCCCCAGGCGGTCGGCTTTTTTGTCCTGCGCTTCAGGCGGCCAGACATGGCGCGCCCGTTCAAGATGTGGCTCTACCCCATCCCCGGTATCATTTCCCTCTTCGGTTGGCTTTACATTCTGTCGACTTCAGCGAGAGGAGCGCTGCTGTTCGCGTTCGTTGTGTTCGCGCTTGGCAGCGCAGCTTACCTTTTCCGAGCTCGCACCAGGGGCGAATGGCCGTTTGCCAAGGTAGGAAGCGTGAAGAGTCAATACGGATCGTGATGAACGCTTGGCTTATCGTTTACCGTAAGGCGCGCCGGGCCACAAGAAACATGCCTTCGTTGTGCGTAAACTCAATGTCATCACCTTCGGAATGCGGTGAAAACCCCGCCTTATCGCCTTGCGCGGATTTTTCCATGAGCTTGCGGGCTTCAACATAGCGTTTGTCACCGGGCTTGTGCCCCGCGCGCAGCATCCACTGGTTAAACGAACGCCGGTGACGCTTGAAGGACTGAGAAACGATTTCCAGGCCGGAGTTCTCAAACATCCTCAGGAAGGTGGTCAGCCTCAGTGACCGCGTGTGAGGGGGATCGCGAACCACTTCAATGCGGTTGTGCAGATCGAACTTTTCGTCGCTTTCCGGACCCAGAGTATCATCCACAAACATGCGCCCGTCCGGCTTGGTCACGCGCAGCATCTCCTGGAGCACAAGCTCAGGCTTGGGTATGTGGTGGAAAGCGTACTGGCAGCTCACCAGATCGAAGGCGGCATCCCCATAAGGGATCGCTTCCCCTTCGGCGCGAACAAAAGCAGCATTTCCGATCTGCTTTGCAGCCTGAAACCGGCGTGACTGGCGCAGCATCTCGGGCGTCAGATCCATCCCGTATGCGTATCGGAGCCCCGGAGCCATGGCAACGACCAGTCCTCCTGGTCCGCAGGCCACATCAAGAAACAACATTTCGGACTGGGGCTTCAGGAAGCGGACTTTTTCGTCTATGATCTCGGGTGAGTCGCGCACCGCAAACTTGGCGAACGCTTCTGCTGTGTCCGTAAATTGCTTCTGGACCGTTGCCTGGTGTTTCTTTGACATAACTTTTTCTCGATTTTCCCGATGCTCCCTTTTTCTTTTCTGAATGTAATAGAATGCTCTTTCTTTGGGAAATACTATCGCAGTTCACTACCTCGGGCAGAAATAGTTCGCCTCGGGCGGCAGGGCGGCCAGGAACGATTTGAGTTCGGGTTTCTTTTTAGCGTCCGAAAATGCAATCCTAAGATGACATGCTCTCAGTAAAGGGAGGCTACAGATGCCAATTGGAAGTGAGGAATTGAAATCGGCGCTGCAGGGGATTGTGGGGTTTGGCGTGACGCCGTTCCGCGAAGACCTCAGCATCGACTTCGAGGCGCTGCGCCAGAACGCGGCATACCTGGCCGAATACTGTGAGCTGGTAGTCCCGCTGGCGGGCAACGGCGAAATCTATGCGCTCTCGCCGGAGGAGCACAAAATCATCGGCCGGGCTGTGGTGGAGGAGGTTCACGGCCGCAAGCCCGTGCTGGTGGGCGTAGGATTTACAGTGCCTATAGCTTGCGACCTCGCTCAAGCCGCGGAGTCTTATGGCGCCGACGGTATCCTGGTGCTTCCTCCATACTTCACGCACGCCAACGACGATGGTCTGTTTGATTATTACAACGCCATCGCGGCGGCGACGAAGCTGGGGGTGATCCTATTTCAGACGCACGCCACGAATTTTAGCCCTTCGCTGCTTCGCCGCCTGGCCAAGGTTTCGAACATTGTCGGAATGAAGGATGAGCACGGAGATATGGACCAGTTCGTCCGCCAGTGGGGAGCTGTTGGAGACCGCATGGCGCTGCTTTGCGGCGTGGGTGAAATCCTCGCACCCAGCTATTTCGCCCTCGGGGTCAAAGCGTTTACCAGCGGCATCGTCAACTTTATGCCAGAGACCTGCAGGAAGATTCTGGCGCATCTTCGCGCGGGGGAGTTGGAAACAGCCTCGGGTGTAGTTGATCAGGAGACCGTGGCAATTTACGACCTTCGTGTCAAGAGGCCCGGTTACAGGACTCTGGTCATCAAGGAAGCGATGAATCTTTGCGGACTGAATGCCGGTCGCGTGCGGCCGCCGCTTGCGCCGCTTCCTGAAGCAGGCCGCCAGGAGCTGCGGTCCGTCCTTACGGGCCTTGGCCTTTTGAAAGGTGAGGTCGCGCGCAAGTAGTCGCGGCCTGTTGACCTTAACCGCCGGAAACGCATTTCCAGTCCTGCTGAAACGATGCCGGCACCTCACGGTAAGAGCGCAACGCGGAGTGGATGTTCGTAAACCCAATGCGAAGCGGTCAGGCATGAGCGAAATCGAGCCTTGCTGCGTGCTGATCCCTGCCGGTTACTTCCAGATGGGCTGCGCCGCCGGGCGGGATGACGAGCAACCGGCCCTTCGAGTTTGGATAGACGCGTTTGAAATGGCAGTTTTTCAGGTTCGCAATCGCGACTGGGCGGTGTTCATGGAGGCCACGCACCATCCTGCGCCTTCCGAATGGGGGAATCCGGAATTCAGCCATCCTGACCAGCCGGTGGTGGCTGTAAGCTGGCGTGAAGCCGTTCAATACTGCGGCTGGTTGAGCCAAGTGAGTGGCCGGCAATATCGGCTGCCGACGGAGGCCGAGTGGGAGAAAGCGGCACGAGGCGGAAGGGATGGCGCCCGGTATACTTGGGGCGATGAACCGCCTGAGGCGCATGCCGAATACACTCGCCGCTGGACGGGGAAGATTTCCGGACCGCTGCCGGTGGGCAAGGGCACGCCCAACCCACTGGGCCTATATGATATTGGCGAAAACGTCCACGAGTGGTGTGCAGACTGGTATTCAAAGGAATACTATGCACACTCGCCAGAGCGTAATCCCCAAGGTCCAGCATCGGGTGAGCGGCGCGCGTCACGTGGAGGTGCCTGGCGACACCACATCAAGGCGAGCCGCTGTGCCGCGCGGTCCAGCATTCCGCCAGACTTCCGGTACGCGGACTATGGATTTCGAGTGGTTCGCAACGTCCCATAGGCCGGGCTCAGGGCGGCTGCACGATCCAATTTTGCGGGGAGCGGGAGACAATCGGCATGCCAAATAAACTCGACCGCCGTTCATTCCTGGGCCGGACAACGGGCTCACTGCTAGCGACTTCGATTGCTCCGGGTGCCAGCCGGGCCGCTGGTAGCGCTTTTGAGGGCGGAATGCCGGGCGCGCAACTCACAGGCGGAGATTCGGTCAACCCTCCGGACCCGGTGGGGATATTTCCCAGGCCTCATCAGATGACCGAATCAACTGGGCGTTTCCTGCTGAACGGCGAGAGCACGATCATACTTCCCCGCGCACCTTCGGAAAATGATCAGCGCCTGGCGCGTTATCTGGTCGAGGAATTGAGCGACCGCTACGGAATCCAGCCTCGGGTCCGGAATGAAAATTCGCTGCCCAAAGATACTCGTTTCATGCTGATGGGATCGATCAACAATCCGCTGGTGCATGAATTTTGCTGCCAGCATCGGCCGGACATCACGGCTACCAGTCCCGGCCCCGAAGGTCATTTTCTCCACGTGGACGATCATTCGATCGTCGTAGCCGGATCTGATGATCGCGGAGCTTTCTACGGACTGCAATCCCTCCGGCAGTTGATCGGAAAACCGGAAGGCCAGCTTCAGGTCAAGTCCGTGCAGGTGCGGGACTGGCCCGACAAACCGTTTCGGGGAATTTACCTCTACGTGCCTGGCCGGCACAACATTCCCATGTTCAAGCGATTTATCCGCGACGTAATGGCCCGATACAAGTTCAATACGGTCATTATGGAGATGAACGCCTGCATGCGTTTCGACAGCCACCCGGAGCTGAATGAAGGCTGGGTGGAGTTTACTCGCGACACCAACTATAGCCGCCGCAATTACCCGCCGGGGCCTTTGCATGACAGAGAACAGAATTCTTCACATCAGGATTGCGGGGATGGAGCCTTTCTCGAGAAGGCTGAAGTGGCTGGCCTCGTGGAATGGTGTCGGCATCACTCGATTGAAGTCATTCCCGCCATCCCGTCGCTGACCCATGCCTTTTATCTGTTGTCCCGGCACAAAGAGTTGTCGGAAGTCCCTGGCGACAAATGGCCGGATACGTACTGCGCATCAAACCCGAACAGTTACAAGTTGCTGTTTGAAGTGATGGACGAATTTCTGGAGGTGATGAAACCCAGCATGGTCCATACCGGCCATGATGAATGGTTTGCTCCTTTCGGGTTGTGCCCCTGCTGCAAATCGAAAAATCCTGGAGAGGTTTTTGGCAACGATCTCATCAAGGTCCATGAATACCTCGCAAACAAAGATATCAAGATGGCAATCTGGGGCGATTATCTGCTGGAGAGCGTGCGCGGCAAAGGGCTGCGCAGGCACGTTACTCACGACGGATGGGTTTACCACTCGCCCGGCGCGATGACTCCACAGCAGGTGAAAGAACTGGTCCCCAAAGACATCCTGATTTTCAACTGGTTCTGGTCCGCGAGCGAGAAGGGCAAGAGTAACGAAGCACAACTCGAGGATTTCGGATTTCGTCAGATTTACGGAAACATGGAGCCGTATATACAGGAATACCCCGAGCGCATCAAGCGTTCCTCGATCATCGGCGGCGCTCCGTCAGCCTGGGAAGCAACTAACGAATTCAATTTCGGCAAAGATCTGATGTATACCTTCCTGGGCTGTAGCAATCTTCTCTGGTCAACGGGCGTAATGGAACCAGCGCAACTTTCTTCCACAGTCCAGGCCTCCATTCCAGGTCTGCGGCGGGACCTCAGCGGAGAAACGGCTCCCAGTGAAACTGGCGATCCCGTATCGCCCATTGATATCTCCTCCTCGTTCAACGCACCCCTTCGGCCATCCGCATTCTCGATTGACCTCAACGGCATTCGCAACGGAAGAGTAACGCAGGGGAGCCGCGTGTTTGACTTGGGATCATTCGGTGCTTCGGGCGGCAATGCCATCGTAATGGTGGGCACAGAAGGTGAAGCTTCGAACACACTGCCGCGCGAAGCTCAGGACGTCCGGATCGGAGAGGATGCCACCAGCCTGATTTTCCTGCACGCCTGCGCTCGACCCGCGACGAACAAAGAAGCCTACCGCCTGATTTGGGATATGCGTGACTCCGCGGATCTTTTGGGATGGTACGAAGTGATTTACGACGATGGATTGCCTGAGGTCATTCCCATTCGGTACGGAGTCAATATTCTCGAATGGAACTGGCGCAGCCATCCCCGCCGGGGAGCCTACTGCTACGGAGCCAACGAACTCGCTTGCGGTGGAGACGGTAAGGATTCAATCAGCCTTTTTGCATTCGAATGGCCAAGCCCGCGTCTTGGCCAGGTGATTCGACAAGTTAATCTGAAGGGCTCAACGCGATTTCGAGGCGCGGTCAAGGGATTTGAAAACCATTTTGGCAACGTGATCCCTAACAACGCAGTGATGTTGAAAGCGATCAGCTTCGTGAAGAAACGAAGCTAAAACCGGGTGCTTTATCCCCACGCCCGCGGCAAGCGACACGCCGGCACTCCGTCAGATGCTCGTGGCTAAGGCAGGTTCGCGGCCAGCAGCGCACGGCGCAGTGCTTTCCAACCTGACCGAAGTGGCGAATGCTATAATCCCTCCGTGCATCAGCGAGTTGCCATTATAGAAGACGAAAAAGATATTGTGGACCTCGTCCGTTACAACTTCCGAAAGGAAGGATTTGTCATTGAGAGCTTTTCGAGCGGCAGGGACGGACTGGAATACATCCGCAACAATTCCGTTGACCTGGTCCTCCTCGACGTGATGCTGCCTGACGTTGACGGTATGGAGATTTGCAGGCGGGTCCGGGCAGACGAGAGCCTGAAGGCGCTGCCCATCATTTTCCTTACGGCCAAGGGCGAAGAGATTGACCGTGTAGTTGGACTGGAACTCGGGGCCGACGATTATGTTGTGAAGCCTTTCAGCCCGCGTGAACTGGTTGCGCGTGCAAAGGCCGTCCTGCGGCGCCGGGAGTCCGTGCTGGGCAACGCTGAAGTTGTTGAGTTGCCAGAGCTGCGACTCGACTCACGGACCCGCGAAGTGACGGTTCGCGGCCGTTCCATCGAATTAAGCACCCTCGAATTCAAGCTGCTTCACTTTCTGGCTTCTCAGCCCCGGCGCGTCTTCACCCGCGAGCAGTTGCTTGACAAAGTCTGGGGCAGGGACCGCTTTGTCACGCCTCGCACCGTAGACGTTCACATCCGGCGTCTTCGAGAGAAGATCGAAAAAGGCGGAGGGTCGCCTCAGTACGTGCAGACCGTGCGAGGGTCCGGATACCGATTCATTGCCGGCGATGCCGACTCTCAAGAGGACTGAACTTGCAGCCGGCCCATATTCCAGGCGCGCATGGCCTTGACCAGCCCGACATCTCGAAATTTGCTGAGTGGTGCGTTACTCCTGCTGGCGGGCATTCTGTGGGGCATGAACTGGGTCGCCGCTCTGGTCGCCCTGCTTTTCGCGCTGGGATTCGCTTATTTCCTTTCTCGCTCGTTTACGCGCCGCGTCAAAAACCTCAAAGCGTTCGCTGAGAACCTCGACAAAATACCATCCCCGGCAGGATCGCTGGTATACGCGAATGACGAACTGGGAAACCTCGCACGCACGCTGGATCGGACAGGCTCCCGGCTGCGTGATCTGGTTGACCGCCTCAGCCTGGAATCCGCGCGCCGTGAAAGCATCCTCGCCAGCATGGTGGAGGGGGTGGTGGCCGTGAACACCAGGCTTAGGATTACTTTCTGCAATGATGCATTCCGCCGCGTCGTCGGAACCTCAAATTCCATACCCGAGAACCAGTCTCTGTTGGATGTTTTGCGCGACCCCGAATTGCTGAGTATGTTCACGCACGTGCTTGAATCCTCCCAGCCCTTGAAGCGGCGGGTCCGGCTTGCCGGGGCAGAAGGACGTTCCTTTGAAGTTCAGGTGACCCCGCTCGCAGGAGCGGTTCGAGGCGGCGCCATAGCGATTTTCTACGACATTACCGATCTCGAGCGGCTGGAGCGCGTCCGGAGGGACTTTGTCGCCAACGTTTCGCATGAACTGCGCACACCGCTGACGGCCATCAGCGGCTATGCCGAAACGTTGTTGGAAGGCGCCCTGGAGGATGAGGAAAACAACCGCATGTTCGTTGAGATCATAAAGTCTCACGCCAACCGGCTCAGCAATATCGCGTCAGATCTGCTGGCGCTGTCGGAGCTTGAATCGGAAAGGCCCGCCGCCGAATTGAGACCAATCTCCGTGCGCGCGGCTGTTGATGCCGCTCTAAAAATGATCGAGCCAGCAGCCCAACTTCGCGGAGTAACCGTTAAAGTCGGTGAACTGGATGACGCGGAAGTGCTTGCAGACAAGGGCCGCCTGGAACAAGCCCTGGTGAATCTGCTTGACAATGCCGTCAAATTCAATCGTCCCTCGGGCGAAGTGCGTGTGGAGGTCAGAAGAGAAGCCGGCGACAGCGTCCGCATCGTCGTGGCTGATACTGGAATTGGCATACCCTCTACTGATCTGTCGCGCATTTTCGAGCGGTTCTACCGGGTTGATAAAGCCAGATCGCGCGAAATGGGCGGCACGGGACTGGGACTCTCGATTGTGAGGCATGCCGTCGAACGAATGAACGGCGCTGTCAGCGTGGAAAGCCAGTTGGGGAAAGGGTCTACGTTCACTATCGTGCTGCCTGCATGTTCCCCCCCATCGCCGAACACGGAGTAGGCTGGCGCGGCGGCACGGCCCCGCGTTCGAGCGGGTCATCCGCAGCGTTGTCCTGCGGGCTTGCAATTTTCTCTGCAGAGGGTTAAGGTCGCTTTGCCAGTGAGCATGCTCAGGAACGATCAGCGATGCCAGTGAGAGCCGCACGGGTTGCGCGCCATCACCCTTTGGCTTCGGGAGGAGAAGTGATGAAACGTCGAACCTTTCTTCGGGCAGCAGGGTTGAGCGGTGCGGCCGCGGTGGCCGGCGGTGCAAGTGCGGGCCCAACCGCCGCTGCACAACGCCCCGCCGGATCATTATCCTCATCGTCGCCAGCAAAGAGTTCCGGAATGAAAATCACTCGAATTCGTTTCTATCATAATCCTCAATCGCCGCCGGCGTTCAACCAGAGTTTCCACATTGTGACGGTGGAAACCGACCAGGGCATCACAGGGATTGGCGAAGGCGGCTCGCCGGACACGATCAAACAGTGCGCCGCCATGCTCATCGGTGAAGACCCCGCTCGCATTGAGCACTTGTGGCAGATGATGTATCGCGGATATTTCTATCCTGCGGGTCGCGAAAAGCTGGACGCCATGGGCGCCATTGACCTGGCGCTCTGGGACATCAAGGGCAAGGCGCTGGGGGTTCCCGTCTATGAGCTGCTCGGCGGGCTTTCGCGTGAGCACGTGGAGTGCTACTCAACCGGTTTCCCAGGCCATGGAACACTTAAGGAAACTGCGCGCGCTTGCGTGGAAGCCGGATTCCGCGCTTTCCGCTACGCAACCGCTGATCCGCCAGACGGCCAGCCGTTCAATTCACACCAGGCGGTCCGCAAAACCTACCAGGATTGTGGCCAGATTCGTGACGGCATCGGACCCGATGCGGACTGGGCGCTCGACTATCATACGCGGCTGGATTTCCCGGACGCCGTTCGTCTCTCCACATTGATTGAACCACTGGAACCATATTTTGCTGAGGACCTGGTGCGATCAGAAGACCCGGGCGTCTATCGCGAATTACGCGCGCAAGTCAAGGTGCCCATCGCCGTCGGCGAGCAGTTTGGAAGCAAGTGGGACGTTCGATGGCTCGTCGAAAACCAGTTGATAGATTATGCGCGGGTGACGCTGCCCAACGTCGGCGGCATCACCGAATATATAAAAATTGCCGCACTGTGTGATACGCACTATGTCGGGCTCATTCCCCACTTCACGGGTCCGGTTTCAGAAGCTGCGTTGGTCCATTGTTGCGGAGTTTTCGCCGGGCCGGTGATGATGGAGATGCTGGGCAACGGCGCTCACAACTACAACCACCTGCCTCAATTCTACGACTTTCGAAACGGTAAACTGTGGCCCAACCGCCGCCCCGGGCTTGGAGTGGAACTCGACACGAAACCGCTCCAGTTGGCGGCTGAAATCACGGAGACTTCGCGCCCCATTCCCATGTTCCGCCGTCCTGACGGATCAATCACCAACTGGTAATCGGGATTCCGCCGGAATATGAATTTCTGCGCCGCGGTGGCCGATCAGTCTGGAGCGAGCGCACCCCGTTCGCACTGCTGCCTGCCAACAAGTACGCGTTAAGACGCGTCTTCCAACATTTTGCCCCGCCAACCTCACCCTGAATTAACCTTTTGGAAATCCTACGACCTGGACAGGCTCCAGCTCCTTTGTTCCTGCTCTCACGAGTTTGCCGTTTCGGCTCAAGCATGGCCTGGTTGCGGGTCGGTCCTGCAATGTAATCGAACATTCATGGATCTGTCATCAAGGCTTAACGCTCATCCTTCAGGATGAGAACGTGAAAATAAATTATTGTTGCGGGGCTGATTGTTACAGAAGCGTAACCAACTGCATTTCGGGTTCACTGAAGCAGTATTCGATAGGCCATCCTTTAAGACTAAACGTTCAAACTTGTTCGGCTTTGATCAATTTGAGCACTGAAACCAGATCAAGGAGAAGACATGCATCGAAAAATGATTAGGTCATGGATGCGCGCCAGTGCTGCGCTGCTCGCAGTCTGCCTGTCAGTCACGGCTCTCGCACAGTCATCGGAAAAGCCGAGACAACTTCGAGACGTATCTGCAGTTCCCACGAAGGCACTCGAACACGGCAAACGTGCGAAATCGAAACAGCAGGATCAGAGCATGGCCAAAACGAGCCAGAAACGTTGGGCGGGCTGGACAGACGAGATCGCTCAGTTAAAGAAGCAACTCGCGCTCCAGCACGAACAGATTGCGCATCTCTTGCAGGCAATAAACAGATTGGATGCGCTGGTTGCAGCAACTGCACATTCCAGCACGGAAGCTTCCGTTGCCCAGCCCGCATCGAACCTGGCCCCGATATCAGCCACACCACCGGCGAACGCGGCGGCAGCGGCCCCAATATGGAACGCTGCTCCGCAATTCCCATCAGCGGGAGAAGTAGCAAGCCTGAGTCCAGTAGTTCCAACCGACCCCGCGGCAATTGAGAGCGGATCGGCCTCGCAGACACGATCCGGCATTCTTCCGAATGCGTTAAGCGCCCCACACTCCGCGCCTGCTCGAGAAGAGAAGCAGGAAAAGCGGGGGCCCACCGCCACGCAGGACATTAAGCTCGGTGCTACGTTTTACGGATCCTTCTCGCACTACAACGAGACTGGCTTCGGTCCAGCGTTTCAGGACTTGCCCACGACCCACCTTGCGCCGGGAAACGACGGGCTAAACACCTTTGAATTAACGCGGGGCTACATCAACTTCTTTTACACGCCAAACGAGCATGTCACCCTGCGCATCACTCCCGACATTTACCGCGCAAGTGATGGCAGCCTGACGTTCCGCCTGAAATACGGTTTCGTGGACTTGCAAAATATCTTTGGCAATGGCGCGTTCAAAAAGGCGAAGCTCACCTTCGGTCAGACGACGGAACCGCTTGTTGATTGGGAAGAGGCTCTCAGTAGCCACCGATACACATATCTCGTGCCTTGGAACTATTTGAGCTTGAGCTCGACCTACGATGGCGTGAAGCTGCATGGTCCTCTCGAATGGAATGGAAAGGAGTACTTGGACTACGATTTGGGAGTCTTCAATATCGCCA
This sequence comes from Terriglobia bacterium, assembly GCA_036278995.1. Taxonomy (GTDB): domain Bacteria; phylum Acidobacteriota; class Terriglobia; order UBA7540; family UBA7540; genus SCRD01. The sequence goes on from DASUJZ010000103.1 coordinate 67,185, forward strand.
GCTTCCACTCGCTCGAAACGAATGACAAAAAGCAGGTGATGGGTCGGCTGACCGTCTATCCGTTCGGCACAACTACGGACCGCACCGGCCTGGGGTTCACGGCCTTTGAAAATTACGGCTATAACACCAAGCTTCCCTCACAGGTAAGCACACCGCTCAACCGGTTGTCGCTGCTGGCGCACTATCAGAGCCACCACAAAGCCTACCAGATCGCTTTCGAGTACCAACTCGGACGCAATGCGGCAAGTACGGGCAACATGTTCTCCGGCGCCGGCCCGGCAGCAGGCGACCCCTTCAACACCCTGGCGGGAACCGTCCTCAGTGGAACTCACACACGACAACAAGGCTTCAACGTCTTCGGCCACTCGCGCCTGGGCCACTCGCCCTTCTCGCTGTGGGGCCTCTATCAGTACTTCCAGCCGAACACAAACTTCCAGCCTTCTTCGGTCGGCCTGACAGATAATCCGCTGGATTTCGAGCGCACCGTTGGTGGCATCGCCTACAAGGTCAACGGTCACTTCGACATTGCGCTAGGCGACCAAAACTTCCACTGGGTCCATCCCCAAGGTCAGACGGGTCCCGACACAAACGGGGTTGTGATCTGGACGCAGTTCAACTACTAGAGCTTGGGGCGGGGCAATATCAGAGGATGTTAGGATGCTCTCACCAAGGCAGCGGTGTAGTGGAAAAGGCGATAGCGTGCAGTCTGCCGCTCCGCCTTAACAAACTTGTAACTCGGCCTTAACATTCCTGTAACAATTAACCATCAATCTGGTGAGAGGAAAGGATATGAAAATGAGACTCAAAGGCACTGTCGCAGGCTTCGCTGTGACATTGGCGTTGGCGGGACTGCTCGCCGCCTGCAACCAGCAGCGGTCAGGTTCTGGCTCAGCCTCACGCTCCCTCACGCTGAATGCTGCTGGCGCTACTTTTCCCTATCCTATCTACTCCAAGTGGTTTAGCGAGTACCATAAGCTTCATCCTAACGTCGCCATCAACTATCAGCCTATTGGCTCCGGAGGCGGAATCCGGCAGCTCCACGCCGGCACCGTTGATTTCGGAGCTTCCGACATGCCGCTCAGGGACGACATGCTCCAGCAAATGAACCTGCACGTCGTGCAATTCCCAACCGTGTTGGGCGCGGTGGTGCCCAGCTATAACATCCCTGGGGTTAACGCCTCGTTGAAGTTTACGGCGATGGTCCTGGTAGGTATTTATCTCGGCAAGATTACCCAGTGGAACGCACCAGAGATCCGAAAGAACAATCCCGGAGTGGAGCTTCCAGCCAAAGAGATAACTGTCGTCCACCGCTCCGACGGCAGTGGCACTACGTTTGTCTGGACCGACTACCTCTCGAAGATCAGCCCCGAATGGAAGTTAAAGGCGGGCAGCAACACCTCCGTTCACTGGCCGGTGGGCCTGGGTGGTAAAGGCAATGAAGGCGTGGCCGGGCTTGTAAAACAGACGCCTTACTCCATTGGATATGTCGAGCTAATCTATGCACTCCAGAACCAGATGTCCTACGGCCTGGTTCAGAACTCCTCAGGGAATTTCGTCAAGGCCAGCTTGGAAACGGCCAAGGCCGCGGCCGCTGGCGCCGCTAGCAAAATGCAGAATGACGTGCGGGTTTCGATCACCAACGCGCCGGGCGAGAATGCTTATCCAATCTGCAGCTTCACGTATCTACTGATCCCGGTTCACATCCCCGACGCCGCCAAGCGGGACGCGGTTAAGAACTTCCTGCACTGGATGCTGACTGACGGCCAGGGCATGGTGGAGAGTCTTGGTTACGGTCAGTTGCCTGATTCGGTGAAGCAGATTGATACGGAGCGCATTTCGCAGATCAGCTAAGCAACTATCGATTTGTGTTGTGTCAGGTCATGTGTTATGTCAACCATACCTGTTTCCACCGAAACTCCAGTCACGCCTCGGTTTGGCCCACCTCAGCACAGATTAAGCTCCTATATCCAGCGCCTCCGCAGTGGAGATGAGATGGCTCATCTGATTACCCTGGCATTCGCCGCTGTCATTGTTCTAATCACAGCGCTGCTGGTTTATCAGCTGTGGATTCATTCGGCGCTGCCCCGCCAGCGATTCGGGTGGCGCTTTTTGGTGACGAATGCCTGGGATCCGGTCTTTGAGAACTTCGGGGCGCTACCGTTCATTTTTGGAACACTGGTTACATCCGCAGTGAGTCTGATCCTTGCGCTGCCCTTGGGAGTCGGTGCGGCGATTTTCCTCGCGGAGCTTGCCCCTCCGCGGATTTCGCAGCGCCTGGCATTTGTAGTGGAACTTCTAGCGGCCGTACCCAGCGTAATTCTCGGGCTGCTGGGCATATTCCTTTTGGTGCCATTTCTCCGGACGGAAGTTGAACCCTTTTTGAAGTCAACGCTGGGGTTTCTGCCATTGTTTCAGGGACAGCTTTATGGAATCGGGCTGCTCGCCGCAAGCGTAATCCTGACCATCATGATCATCCCCTTCATCATCTCGATCTCCAGGGAAGTTCTTCTGGCCGTGCCGGTTGACCAGCGCGAGGCAGCCTTGGCTTTGGGGGCAACCCGCTGGGAGGCCACCTGGAGGGTGGTGGTGCCCTATGCGAAGACAGGAATCTATGGATCAATTTTCCTGGCGCTGGCCCGCGCTCTGGGCGAAACAATGGCAGTCACCATGGTGATTGGAAATGATCCAAGAATCAGCTCTTCTTTATTCGCCCCCGGCTATACCATCGCGGCGGTCATCGCCAACGAGTTTACCGAAGCAACCGGAAATCTCTATCTCCAGTCACTGATTGAACTCGGACTGGTGCTCTTCCTGGTGACAATCATCATCAACGCCCTGGCACGTCTGCTGATAGTGGTGACCACCCGACAAGGAACCGCACGCCCATGAATTCCCGGCTTGGTTGGAGAAAGTTTGTCAACGCCTTCATGCTTACCCTCACGGGGTTGTGCGCCCTGCTGTCCGTTTCGGTGCTGCTGATTGTCTTGGGGTATCTTGGCTGGAATGGATGGCAGTATCTGACCTGGACTTTTCTCACCCATCTGCCTGCAGCCGTCGGCGAAACGGGCGGCGGGATGGCAAACGCTATTATTGGAAGCGGGAAATTGCTCCTGGTTGCGGCTGTAACGGGCATTCCTACGGGCCTGCTTGGCGGCATTTACCTGGCCGAGTTCGGAGGCAAGACATTTACTTTTATGGTCCGGTATTCGGCGGATCTTCTGAACGGAGTTCCGTCCATCGTGATGGGTATTTTCGCCTATACCGTCGTCGTCTTGCCAATGCGCCACTTTTCCGCGCTGGCGGGCGGATTGGCATTGGGCATTATGCTGATACCCATCGTGCTGCGCAGCACGGAGGACTTCCTGAGAGCGGTGCCCAATCCTCTGCGCGAAGGCGCCCTGGCCCTGGGTGCGAGCAAGTGGAAAGCGATCGCAACGATTGTGATTCCCGCATCTATCCGCGCCATTGCCACTGGCTCTCTGCTGGCGCTTGCGCGCGTGGCCGGAGAGACGGCACCGCTGCTGTTTACAAGCTTCAATAACCAGTTCTGGAGCCACGGGTTCAACCAGCCGACGGCTTCGCTTCCCGTCATGATTTACGAATATGCCATTTCGCCGTACCCAGACTGGCACCGCCAGGCATGGGCTGCCGGATTCATCCTGCTGATGCTGGTGCTTATTGCTAACGTTGGGGCACGACTGATATTGTCTAGAAAGAGTCCGGCCCTACGGGGATAATGCTATGGGAAAGGTGACTGAGCCGGAGGTGATCATCGGAGTGCCGGGATACGAACGGACGGCTGAGGACGCTGAAAAAGAGGCGCGTGAATCCGGGTTGAAGGTTGCTGTCAACCGGCTGAATTTCTTCTACGGGCCGCGACAAGTCCTGTTTGACGTAAGCCTCCGGATCCTCGAGCGAAAAATTACAGCCCTCATTGGGCCATCCGGTTGCGGAAAGTCAACTTTTCTGAGAACTCTGAATCGGATGCACGAGACCGTCCGCGGCACACGCGCTGAGGGTGAGGTCCTGCTGGACGGCCGCAACATCTTTGAGATGGACGTCGTCAATCTCAGACGGCGCGTCGGCATGGTGTTTCAGAAGTCGAATCCGTTCCCGAAATCTATTTTCGAGAATGTCGCGTATGGCTTAAAGGTGAATGGAACGACCCGCCGAGTGCAGGTTGCAGAAGTAGTGGAGAAAAGTCTGATTCGCGCCGCCCTATGGGACGAAGTGAAAGACCATCTCCATAAATCTGCTTACGCGCTGTCGGGCGGGCAGCAACAGAGATTGTGCATTGCCCGTGCCCTTGCGATTGATCCGGAAGTTCTGCTGTTGGACGAACCGTGTTCGGCGCTCGACCCCATCGCGACTGCAAAGATTGAGGAATTGCTGTTTGCTTTGATAGGGAGCTGCACGATTATAATCGTGACCCACAACATGCAGCAGGCGGCACGGGTCGCGGACCAGACGGGATTCTTCCTGATGGGGAAACTTATCGAGTTCAACAAGACGGACATCATTTTCAAGAATCCTGCCCGGAAAGAGACCGAAGATTACATTACCGGCCGGTTCGGCTAACGGCGGGGGAGCGGCCATTGCGCCATTTTGAAATTCAGCTCGACGAGTTAAGGAAGAAGCTGCTGGAAATGAGCGGCCTGGTTGAGTCGTCCATCTACCGCAGCGTGCTTGCCTTGGTGGAAAAGGACGAGGAGCAGATCCGCCAGGTCATGGAAAATGAAGGCCGCGTCAACCGCATGCAGATCGAGATTGACGATCTGGCAACCGGCCTGCTGGCGTTGCAGCAACCCATGGCCACCGATCTGCGCTTTATCACCTCTGCTATTAAGATCAACAGCGACCTCGAGCGGATGGGCGATCACGCCGTGAACATCGCGGAGCGCGCCCGTTCGCTGATGCATGAACCTACGATTAAGCCGCTGATCGATTTGCCTCAGATGGCAAATCTGGTGCAGTCCATGCTGCGTGAGAGCCTCGATGCATTTATTAAAAGGGATGCAAGTCTGGCCCGCAGTGTCATGAAGTCCGACGACGCCGTTGACCAGATGCGAGACACTGTCTATGACGAACTCGTACACTACATGGAGGCAGAACCCACTGCCATTCGCGGCTGTATCCACCTGATGTTTGTTGCCCGCAACCTTGAGCGCATCGCCGACCACGCCACCAACATTGCTGAAGACGTCGTGTTCCTTGTAGAAGGCGCGGACGTGCGCCACCATGCCGAGGCCTTTAAGTAGCCGAGGGCCACCCCAGCGCGCACTCTGGCCCTTTTGCTGCCGAAGCGATTGACTTACGGGCAAATGTCGGGATTCAGTTGATCAGCAAGACAAGAAAAGGCGGCCTCGCAGCCGCCTTTTTTGCATTTCCGATTTTTTTTATCGGAGTCCCCGCCATCGAGCCTCAGAAGAGTTCCCCATTGTTAGGGAGCCGCTCACCCAATGCTGCTGGGCAACTTTGGCTATCTCTCCTTCCTGCCCGCTACAGCCCGGATCCTGGCTGTCCTGCTATGAGGTTCAACGGGTCTCCGGAGTCTACCAACTTCCCGGAACTACCTCCATTCATTTAGATGCCCCACCCACCCCACAGGTTAACCCTTTTTACTCGGATCTTTCGGGCTCGGCCAGCGAAACAGGCTTCCCCACCAGGAGCAGGTGCCCCAAACCAGCCAGAAGCGCGACGCCGGCGGCCACTAACAGTGCCGATTGGAATGACTTTGTGGCCTGCACCATGTAGCCGGTTACCGTGGGGGCCAGAGTTCCTCCCAGGTACCCGCCAAAATTCTGGATAGAGCCCAGCGACGCGGCATAATTACGTGGTGCAGCGACGGTAGCCATAGCCCAGGCGGCAGTGCTTCCAGCCATGATAAGGAACATGGATATGGAGATATAGATCACCGCCAGGACGCTGCTTGAACTGTATGCCGTCAGAATGGTGCAGAGGACCACTCCGGACAAGGCGCAGACCAGGGGAATCTTGCAACTGTGGATGGTGGAAAAACCGTGCCGCGAAAGCGCATCACAAATCCGGCCCGCGACCAGGCTGCCTACAACACCGCAGGTGAAGGGAATGGCGGCGATCCAGCCGGTATTAGCGATGCTGAGATGCCATTGGATTTCGAGATACTGGGGCAGCCACGCAAAGTAAAGCCACGACATGTAGACGATGCCAAAAAAGCCGCACACCATCCCCCACGTTGTGCTAAACCCAAACAGCCGCCCCCAGTCCCTCCACGCCATCGGCTGCGCTTCACGCGCCGTATTGGAAAGATATGCCTTCTCGGCTTCCGTCAGGCGCAAGTGTTTGGGATCACGATGCAAGGCATAGAAGGCCAGCCCTACGATCAGCCCGATGATCCCCATGGTGATGAACATCCAGCGCCAGCCGAGATGCAGCATCAGAATGGTGAGCAGCGGAGCGGCAATCGCGGTCCCCAGGCTGCTGGCACAGTTCCAGATGCCGGTGGCCAGGCCCCGGTCCCGAGGCGCAAACCAGTCCGCCACGATGCGGGCGCAGCTTGGAAACTGCGGGGACTCGCCGAGCCCCAGCAAGCCGCGCACAGCCAGGAATTGTCGGAAGCTGGAAACGAGTCCTCCGAGCACCTGGGCAAACGACCACAGGACGAGCCCAGCGGAAAGCACCAGCCGCGCGCCAAAGCGGTCCACTACGGCGCCGACAGGCAACTGGCAGAAGGCATAAGCCAGAAGAAACGCCGAGAGCAGAACGCCACTGTGGGCAATGGAAATTCCCAGGTCCTTCCGGATCAGCGGCAGGCCAACGGCCAGGCTGGCCCGGTCCACGTAATTGATAACTCCGCTGAGAACCAGGAGTGCCAACGCCGTCCTTTGAATTCGCCGGATGCGAATGGAAGGAGCAGGAAGCGCCGAATTGTCTACGTCGCGCATTAGTCCTCGTTCTTGGTTGAGATCGATGGGTGACATTGCGAGCGTAGCAAGTATGAAGCCTTGCGCGGTGTTAGGCAATAAAAACCCTCATCAAAACTGCCGGCCGGGAGATTCCCATCAGAGACGCAGTGTTTGGATGTGAAACAGGGAAAGCCGGGTGGAGAACTGCCGCCGGGCGAGAGCACGTCCTGCCCTGCCGGACTGATATAGTTAGAGAGAGTGCAAGGGAACCCGCGCGACGCATGGGGACGCTGAGCTCCCATTATGATCCAGGTTTCTTCAGGCGGTAAGCAATTCGGACCCAAGGTATTGTTTGAAGGCCTCGACTGGCTTCTGACGCCGGGCGACCGCGTCGGACTGGTGGGCGGAAATGGCACGGGCAAGTCGACCTTGCTGAAAGTGCTGGCCGGGCTTGAAAGTCTGGATGCTGGAACGCTCTCCACCGCCAAAGGCGTCGCGCGCGGATACCTTCCCCAGGACGGCCTTGAACTCGCCGGCCGCAGCGTGCTCGAAGAGTGCCTTTCGGTGTTTGGAGACCTGTTTGAAATGGAAAGAGAGATTGAGGGCCTAACGCACCGCATGGCGGAACTTGATCCTGCAAGTGAGGAGTATGCGCGAGTGGCCGAGCGTTACCACCTACTGGAGACCGAGTTCCACCATCGGGGCGGGTATTCACTGGAGGCGCAAGCCGGCTCCGTGCTCAACGGACTGGGGTTCTCGCGCGAGGACCAGGCGCGCCCCACCGAGGAGTTTTCGGGCGGGTGGCAGATGCGCATCGCGCTGGCTAAACTCCTGCTGACCAGACCCGATCTGCTGCTGCTGGACGAACCCACCAACCATCTCGATCTGGAATCGCGTAACTGGCTTGAACAGTACCTCGAGAGCTATCCACATGCCGTTGTCCTGGTGTCGCACGACCGCTATTTTCTTGACGTGACGGTCAATAAGATTGTTGAAATCTGGAACCGCCGGGCGTGGTTTTATCCTGGGAACTACGATCGCTACCTCGCACAGAAAGAAGAACGCAAAGCGCAGCTTGAGGCTGCTTACCGCAACCAGCAGGAACGTATCCACCACCTGGAGGTGTTCATCAATCGATTTCGTTACCAGGCAACCAAGGCACGGCAGGTGCAAAGCCGGATCAAAGAGCTTGAAAAAATCGAGCGCATCGAGTTGCCTCCCGAGGAGAAAACCATCCACTTTTCGTTCCCACAGCCGCCGGCAAGCGGGCGCCTGGTAGCGGAGTTTCGAGAGGTATCCAAGAGCTACGGCGATAAGCAGGTGTTCGCGGGCGCAAACTTTGCCATTGCGCGTGGCGATCGCGTGGCCCTGGTAGGCGTGAACGGAGCCGGCAAGTCGACTTTGATCAAGCTGCTGGCAGGTGTGGAACCGCTGACGGCAGGCGAAACACGCCTCGGTCACAATGTGGAAGTGGATTACTTTGCCCAGGATCAGTACAAAGCGCTTGACCCGGAAGCGCGCCTGATCGACGACATCGCGAGCGTGGCGCCGGCAGCGCTCAGCGGCCAGACACAGCTTCGCACGCTGCTGGGAAGCTTCTTGTTTTCTGAGGACGAGGTGTTTAAGCGAATCGGGGTGCTTTCCGGCGGCGAGCGCAATCGTTACGCTCTGGCGCGCATGCTGCTACGCCCCGCAAATTTTCTGCTGCTCGATGAGCCTACCAACCACCTCGACTTACGCGCGAAAGATGTTCTGCTGGAGGCATTGCGAAAATACACTGGCACGGTCGTATTTGTTTCGCACGATCGCTACTTCATCGACAATCTGGCCACGCGCGTGTTCGAAATCGGCGGCGGAGAGGTCCACGGCTACCCGGGCAACTACGAGGATTATCAATGGCAGAAAAGTGGGCGCCCTCCGCGCCCGGACGAGGCGAATGGTGAAAGGCAGTCTGTTGCACCCGCCAATGCTAATGCACACAAGAGCACGGAAGAGCCGGACGTTCCGGCAAAAAAACTCAATCCGATTTTGGTTCGCCGAATGGAAAATCGCGGCGACGAACTCGAAGCGGCTATCGCTCGAGCGGAAGCGGAAATTGCCTCCTGTGAGCTCGATCTCGCGAACTTCAGGAGCGCGGAGGAGTCCATCCGCCTATCGAAGCGAATTGAAGGTTTGCGCAACAACGTTGACGAGATGGTGCGCGAGTGGGAAGAGATTGAGATGTCCCTCGATGGCTCCGAAGGGCAGAGTTGACCTGGGAGGAATCCCGTTCCTGGCTCGGACCACGATTTAATTGCAGCTCTGGCACACGAAAGGAACCGGCGTCCCCTTCGACTGGCTGGCATTGGCCATCTTGCCGGGTGAGGTGAGAACAAACGTCAGCGGAGTGCCGGGCTGGAGCACGACGTCTTTGTGATGCTTGGCAAGCGAATGAATGAGACCGGCAACCGCTCCGATGCTCGCGCCGTAAAGCGCTCCGGTACCCCCGGCGGACAGCGCACCCACACCTGCACCCGCAGCGGCTCCAATACCGCTTTCTTTGGCGGCCTGGGTTTTGCTCTTTCCCTTTCCCTGGATGGTGCCTTCGTTGCCGTTAACCTTGACTGAGGGATCGTCGCCATCCGTCAGTTGCCCGGCGAAAGTATATTGGTGGCCGTCCTGCAGCACAATGGCGTCGGCGACCAGTCGCATTTCAGCTTTGCCTTTCACGCGGCCGGGCGGCTTGATAAACGTGACGTGTCCTCTCAGCGTGCTGCCTCCCGGAACCACTTCAACGCCTTGGGCAAAGATTGGATCCTGGACCTCCGCCGTGAATATGTCGCCGGCGCGATCCGCGGAAGAACTGAGCGTGGAAATCAAGGTGACGCTGACCTGTGTGCCAACCGGGAGTTCCGGCTTTGGCAAGTCGGACCCGCAAAGGAACGCCGCCGCTGCAACGAAGGCCAGGACCAGACTCGCCATCCTGTTTCTTAAATGACTCATATCGCCCCCTTAGCCGCCCTTGGGGTAACAGCGCCTTTTCTCTTAGATTACCAGACGGAGGCAATTGTTGTCCGGCAAACCAGGCCCGAGCGCAGAATTCAGCGGACCTTTGGGGGCGGCAAGGCCCGGCAGCAGGCGCGGCCGTGGCTACTCCGGCTCTTCGAACATACGCCGCTCCGGGACCACCACAACGATTCCTTCATCCGTCACATGATACTTCTTGCGGTCTTCCTCGAGGTTGTAGCCAATTTCCGTACGCTCCGGCAGGTCAATGTGCCGGTCAATAATGGCTCGGCGAATGCGTGAGTACCTCCCCACATTTACGTGCGAGAAGAGTATGGAACCTTCAATATCTGTATAACTGTTCACCCGGACGTTCGGAGAAATAATGGAACGCGTCACGCGGCCTCCGGAAATGATGGAGCCTGAGGAAACCAGGGAGTCCACCGCAATCCCCATGCGCCGACCCTCCTGGGCAAACACGAACTTGGGGGGCGGATACTGCCGCTGGTAGGTTCGGACGGGCCAACTGGAATCGTAAAGGTTAAAGACAGGAGATATATCCACCAGGTCCATGTTGGCATCGTAGTATGCTCCCAGGGTCCCGATGTCCCGCCAATACTGAGCCTCCTTCTTGTTCTCATCGACAAAGTCATAAGCATAGATGTTGCCGCGTTCCAGCAGTTTGGGAATGATGTCCTTGCCAAAATCGTGGTTGGAGCCGGGGTCTTCAGCATCATCCATGGTGCACTGGATCAGGGTGTCGCGATTGAAGCAGTAAATGCCCATGGAGGCATAACACTTGTTCGGGTTGTGAGGCGATGGTTTGGGATCCGGAGGCTTCTCCTGCCAGCCCACAATGCAGTGCTGGGAGTCGAGTTCCACCACGCCGAAGCGGGAAGCCTCCGCGATATCCACTTCGATAACTCCCACAGTTGCTTCAGCTCCGGCATCGATGTGACGCTGGATCATCAGTTGATAATTCATCTTATAGACGTGGTCACCGGAAAGGATCAGAACGTATTTGCAAGGTTCGCTGCCAATGGAATAAACGTTCTGGAAAATGGCGTCAGCCGTGCCGCGATACCAGGAGTCGCCTACACGCATCATGGGAGGAAGAATCTGGATGAACTCGCCGAGTTCGCCGGCCAGCATGCTCCAGCCCTCTCGAATGTGCCGGTTGAGAGACAGGGCCTTATACTGCGTCAGCACGAAGATGCGGCGCAGGTCAGAGTTGATGCAGTTGGAAAGCGTGATGTCGATGATGCGATAGATGCCTCCGAAGGTTACTGCGGGTTTCGCGCGGTCGCGGGTAAGGGGGTAAAGACGCTCTCCGGCGCCTCCTGCCAGCAAGCAAATGATCGTGTCTCTGACCATGAGAGCGGGTCTCCTCTCGGAGGGAATGGGATCTTGGGCGGCCCTGCTGCCTGCCATTCCGAAGCCGGGTATTGTTGCGGTACTCTTTATAAAGCCTGGATTATATCAAAGGAATCTAATCTCATCGAATCCGGCGGTTCGTGTAATTCGCGGCCGGTCACCCATCGCAGTCCTTCCTAAGAACTACCTCTCAAATTCGATATGGTAGACTCGATTTGTTCCTCATATATCCTGGAGCAGGCGCGATGTCCATCGAAAAGGAAACCGTGCTGGCCAGTTACGCGATGTCTGTCTCGAACAGCCTTGGCCGGCGCTTCCCGGAACCAGAGCACCCCTATCGGAACGAGTACGAGCGTGACCGCGACCGGATCATGCATTCGCGCGCCTTCCGACGGCTCGAAAACAAGACCCAGGTTTTCACGCGGCGATACTCCGACCATTTTCGGAACCGCCTGACTCACACCCTTGAAGTAACCCAGATCAGCCGCACGGTCGCCAGGGCCCTTCGGTTAAACTGCGACCTGGTGGAGGCTCTGGCGCTGGTACATGACGTTGGGCATCCGCCGTTTGGTCATACGGGTGAGGCTGAACTGGATCGCCTCATGGGGCAGCATGGGGACCGGTTCGACCACAACCTCCACGCCCTGCGGATTGTCGAGCAGTTTGAGCAGAAATACATTGACTTTCCCGGGCTGAATCTGACGTTTGAAATCCGCGAAGGGATTGTGAAGCACTCGAGAGATTACAATTCTGACCAATATCCGGAATTGAAGGAGTATCGGCTGGAGGAGCGGCCGCCGATTGAGGCCCAGTTGATCGATGTGGCGGATGAAATCGCCTACAACTGCGCGGACCTTGACGACGGCTACGAGGCAAAGCTGCTGACGCTGGATCAGATTCGAGAGGGCGTGCCGCAGTTTGGACGCCTGCTTCGACCGATTGAGCGGAAGCATCCGAACGCCATGGAAAAACTCAAATTTAATGAGGGCCTGAAGGGACTGATGGATTCCCTGGTGACGGACTTGATCGAAGCCACACGGGAGCGCCTGGAACGAATTAGGATGCGGACGCTCGAGGATGTGCGGGCGGCGCCATCGCGCGTGGTTGGATTCAGCTCGCGGATGTCTCGTGACAGCCAGACGCTGAAGGCGTTCCTCCGCGACAGTCTCTACACTCACCGGGAAATCTACGCCGAACGCAGGAAAATCGTTCGGTGCGTGGAGCAGATGTTCCAGTTTTATATAGAACATCCTCGGACCCTGCCCCCCTTCTATTTTGGCAAGACGAAGGAAGAACCGACTTACCGCGTGGTTTGCGATTACATCGCCGGGATGACGGATAATTATTTGGCGGAACTACACCGGAAATACGTTGAGGGTTAGCAACGTCGATGTACGCGAATGGCAATCACTCGGTCGATTTTTAGCCTTCTTGCCCTTGGGGCAGCTCAGCAGTCTTTCTCTCCCGGCATCGCGCACAAGTTGAGGACCCGTTCGATCTCTTCCCTCGCTGCGCTCAGGTGCGCGGCAATCGCTTGCGAGCCTCCTGAAACAGAGGCGAAACTGGTCATCTGCCCTTCTTCTGGCAGAAGGGCAAGTTCGTAGAATTGCTATGGCACCTCATCCGGGCATCCTTCGAGACCTGGCCTACGTCTTCCTGGCGGCGGTCGCTGGGGGCCTTCTCGCCTGGCGGTTACGTCAACCGCTGATCATCGGCTACGTCTGTGCGGGCATTCTCATCAGCCCTCTCACGCCTGGGCCGTCCGTTAGCGACATCCCCATACTCGAATCCCTTGCTGAGATCGGCGTGATTCTCCTGATGTTTTCCGTTGGCCTGGAATATTCATTAAAAGATCTCCTCCGGGCAAAGTGGGTCACTCTCGCTGGCGGATCTATCGGGATCGTTCTTCTGATCGGCATGGGAATTGGCGCGGGACACCTGGTTGGCTGGACCGCCAAGCAGGGACTCGTAATCGGCGCAATTATATGCGTGTCCAGCACGATGGTTCTTACGCGCCTGCTGGCAGACCGGGGCCAGGTGCACACAAAAGCTGGCCGGATTGCGGTGGCGATTACTCTGGTAGAAGATCTGGCGGGCATCGTCCTCATAATCCTGATCCCCAGCTTTGCCAGCTTTGAGCCGGGCCGGATCTGGCCGGTGATTGGAGGAGTCGGCCGCGCAGTTGCAATTCTGGTGCCCGCTTTCGTGGTGGCCTGGAAGGTGGTACCTCCGGCGCTCAAACGCGTGGCGCGGACACAGAACCGCGAGCTGTTTTTCATTGTTGTGTTAGCCATTTGCCTGGGAACCGCCGCCCTGACACACGCCGTCGGGTTATCGCTGGCGCTGGGCGCGTTCGTTGCCGGCTTGATCATCAGCGGCTCGGAGTATGCTCATGAGGCTCTGGCCCAGTTATCCGCTTTCCGGGATGCCTTTGTGGCTCTGTTCTTCGTGACGATCGGGCTCCTCATTGACCCTCGCATGCTTTTTTCAAACGTTACGGTAGTTCTGGTCATGGTGGCCCTGATCATATTCGGAAAATTCGTAGTGTGGACGGGGATCGTCCGCCTGTTCGGTTATCCCATCTGGACGGCACTCACAGTCTCGCTTGGGCTGACTCAGATTGGAGAAATCTCCTATGTGCTTGTGCAGGTGGCGCGAAGTTCGGGAATCATCGGCAATGACATTTACAACGCGACCCTTGCCGCCTCGCTCGTGACGATCCTTTTGAACGCTGTGCTGGTTCGACAGGCCCCAGGCGTATTGGCGCGCATGCGTCGACGACGGCATGCTGCGGCGCAGTTACAGGTAATGCCTGCGGGTGAAGGTCTGAAAGGTCACACGGTGCTCTGCGGATTCGGCCGTGTCGGCAGCGCGATCGGAACCGCCCTATCCACTTTCGGAATCCCGTATGTGGTGGTCGAAGTCGATCCGGATTTGGCCGCCGCGCTGCGCACGCGCGGGATTCCTACGCTCTTCGGAGATGCTGCCCATCGAGACATTCTCGAGCGCGCCGGCGTGGACAAGGCCTCCGTCGTCATCGTCACGATTCCCGATCCCTCCCGTGTCCGGTTGGCCGTAATGAATGCACGCCGCCTTAATCCCAACGCGCCCATCCTGGCCACGGCACATCGAACCGTTTACCACGAAGTGCTGGCCAGGGCTGGGGCGACGGAGATCATTCAACCCGAACTCGAAGCGGCGTCGACTCTGATTCGACACGCCTTCAGTTACCTCAACATGCCGGACGAGCAGATCAGGGCTTATCTAAGGGGATTCCGCAGGGCGATGGACACGCTCCAGGAAAAAGCGGAATCATCCCTCAGCTTTGCCGAGGTGCGAGAGTTCACCCTGACAAACTCCGACCTGCTGGATCGGTCGATCCGCAATTCCGAAATCTGGGAACGCTTCCACGTGGCTGTACTGTCCGTAACCCGGCCTACGGGGGAGACGCTGCTGAATCCCGATCCGGGTACGATAGTGAAACATGGCGACAAACTGCGCGTGTTGGGGTTCCCCGACGAAGTTGATAGCTTTGTCCTGCATGCATCGCAAGGCAGCAAACCACAGGAATAGAATTTTCTTGCTTCAAAGATCCAGACTTAAATCTTCCGCTCTTCCGGCCCTGCGTCATCTTTTGTGAGGATGATATAGTGCTTAAGGTGCAAGCATCACCGAGCATCGGGAGGAAAGATTTTGAAGAAGCCTTATCACAAACCGCGAGCAAGCTCAGGCAAGGGATGGGCCCTGTTACTCTTCGTCCTTATAGCCGGGCTGGTTATTCTCGGATGGAAAGTTTTCAGCCGAGAGGCTCCGGTGATCAAAGTCAGCGAACCTGTTAAAGGAATCGGAAGTCAAACCGCGATTGAATTCACCGTGCGGGACAGCGAGCATGCGCTGAGCACGGTGGCGGCGGAAATTCGCCAGGATAACCGCAGCTTCTCAGTTCCTCTGGTGAGCGAAATTCACAACGCTCCTTCCCCGCCGTGGTGGAAATTCTGGGCCAATCAGCCCGCCAGCAGCGGCGTTTTCAAAGCGCAAATCGGCCATCAGCATATTCCTGGCCTGAAGGAGGGCCGCGCGACGCTGGAAATCGTAGCCACAAACGACTCCTGGGGACGATTCTTCCGCGGCGGCAGGAACCAGGTGAATCTCGACTTGCCGGTTCGCTTCCATCCACCGTCGGTCGAAATTCTCACGCGGCAGATTTATGTCAACCAGGGAGGCTGCGATCTGCTGCTGTTCAAGGTGTCTCAGGGAACGTCGGAATCGGGTGTCCAGGTGGGAAAGTATTTTTTCCCGAGCTGGCCGGTCAAAAAGTCCCTCCCCAACACCCGCATGTGTTTGTTTGCCATCCCTTATGACGTTGCCCCGAAAACTCCCACGCGTGTTGTCGCCCGCGATGTTGTGGGAAACGAGACAACCTCCGGATTCACCTGCCAGCTTACTCCGCAAAAATTCCGCAAGGGCACCATCAAGCTGTCGGATGGCTTTATGAGTCGCGTTGTTCCCGCGATTCTCAGCCATACCCCCGAGCTTCACGATGAGGGAAGCCTGCTGAAGAACTACGTGATGCTCAACCGCCGCCTGCGCGTGATTGACTCACAGTTGCTGGTGGCATACTCGCAGAAAACGGCTCCCCAATTTCTGTGGACACAGGCCTTCTTGCGCTTTCCCCACTCGAAAGTGGAAGCTCACTTTGCCGACTTTCGGACCTATCACTACGATGGCCAGGAGGTGGACCAGGAGACCCACCTCGGATACGATCTTGCCGCGACCGCGCATTCGCCGGTTCCCGCTGCCAATGACGGCGTGGTGGCTTTCGCCCGATTCTTTGGGATTTACGGAAACGCTATTCTTATCGACCATGGTTGCGGGCTGCAAACCCTCTACGGCCATCTGAGTTCATTCGCCGTCAAGCCGGGCGACCACGTATCTCGCGGGCAGATCATCGGCATCAGCGGAGAGACCGGGCTTGCCGGAGGAGACCATCTGCACTTTTCCGTGCTGCTGGACGGAGTCTTTGTAAATCCCCTTGAGTGGTGGGACCCGCATTGGATCCATGACCGGATCACCGCAAAGCTTGATCCCTATAAGTAAGAAGTGAGCATAGGCTTGCGAGGGGCTTGCCCCTGGTGCGACGCGGCTGAGATAAAAGTCGAAGAATTTTGCCGGGTTGGTTTCGAGCGCGACGGTTGCGTTGGGCCGCCGGTTATCGACAACGCGTGTGAATCCTTTGGCATCGACTTGAACACTCAACGGCCTGGTCTGGCAGAGGCTGGGGTCGATGAGCATTGCTACGGCCATGGGATCAAACAGGGTTGGCGTGAGCTGGTTCCACAGGTTGTAGAGGATTGCCAAAGCATCTGTCATCGGTGAGAGGTTTGTGAAAACGTGGTGGCGGCCAGCCGCATGGAGCTGGAGCATCGCGGTCACATCCAGCGGAGCCATCAGGATGGGAACGCCGGAACTGAAAACCGTCTGCGCGGCTGCGGGATCAGAGGCGATGTTGTATTCCGCAACAGGAGTTGTGCTTTCATCGTAGCCGTGATAGATCGAGCCGCCCATCAGAGCGACCTGGTCGATTTTCTTAGCAATCGCGGGATCTTTTTGCAGCAGGGCAGCAATGTTGGTGAGCGGCCCGATGGCCACGATCGTCGCTTTTCCCGCCCGTCGCCGGAGTGTTGCATCCAAAAAATCGGCGGCGTTCCCGGACTGCTGTTGCGGGCTTTTGAAGTCTTTGGCCCAGCGCGTCTGGTCTATCGGAAGCGGCTTACCCCGTTCGCCCGCCACAACCGGCACACGGCGAAAACCTGACTCCCAGAGGAGTTTTGCACCCAGCCGCGCGCGCGCCTCGGTATCTCCGCTGACCGTTGTGACGCCCAGCAATTCCAATTCAGGGCTTCTTACAATCAAGGCCAGGGCAAACGCATCGTCGATGTCAGTGCCGATGTCCGTGTCCAGCAGGATGGGAATTTTGCTCACGGCGGCAGCGCGCAACACGACTGGCAGCATCAAGCAGAACAACAACCAGATCGCCTTTTTCATAAGCTCTGTGCCTGCTGGCTTATTCTTCTTCTTCCTTGCCGTGGCCGGCGGCCCTGGCTTCGGCGACAATCTTGTCAGAAATCTGCTGCGGCACGACGTCATAGTGGGAGAAGTCCATGGAGTAGCTTCCGCGCCCCTGGGTCATCGACGTCAAGTCCGATGCATAGGTCAGCATTTCTGCCAACGGGACCTGGGCCTTGATGACGGTCGATTGGCCTCTGGGTTCCATCCCCTGAATTCGCCCGCGGCGGCTGGTCATGTTGCCCATGATGTCACCCGAAAAGTTTTCAGGGACGGTGACTTCAACATCCACAATCGGTTCTAAAAGGCAGGGCTTGGCCTGCTCCATGCATTTCTTGAAGGCCATCGACCCGGCGATTTTGAAGGCCAGTTCGGAAGAATCCACGTCATGGTAGGAACCATCATAAAGAATCACCCGGAAATCCACCACCGGGTAACCGGCCAGGAAACCCCGGCCTGCCGATTCAATGATTCCTTTTTCCACGGCGGGAATGTAATTCCTGGGAATAGCGCCGCCGAAAATATCGTTGACGAAATCGAAGCCGTCGCCGCGCCCCAGCGGCTCCATTTTGATCTTGCAGTCGCCGTACTGGCCATGGCCGCCCGTCTGTTTTTTGTACTTGCCTTGCGCGTCAGCCTTGCCGCGAACCGTTTCGCGGTAAGGGATTTTCGGCGCTTTGAGCGTCACCTCGACGTTGTAGCGGCGCTTCAGCTTTGCGACTGCGACTTCCACGTGTTGCTGCCCGGAGCCCGAGAGCAGAAATTCCTTGGTCTGATCGTCGCGCGAAAAACGAAGAAGCAGGTCTTCCTCCAGCATGCGATGGATGGCGGTGGAAAGCTTATCTTCGTCACCGCGGGATTTCGGCTCGATGGCGAATGAGATGGCTGGCTCCGCAAGTTTCACCTGCGGATAGACAATCGGCGAGCTCTTGTCACCCAGCGTATCGCCGGTCAAAGTTTCCTTGAGTTTCGCCACCACTCCGATATCACCAGCGCGAAGTTCCGCCACGGGAGTTTGCGTCTTGCCCTGGGGAACGGCGATGTGGGCCAGGCGCTCTGCCGTGCCGCGGGCGAAGTTCTGGAGTGTCGCCTCGCTCTTGATGACTCCCGAGATCACTTTGAAGAGGCTAAGCCGCCCGGCGAAGGGATCGGCGACGGTCTTGAAAACGTAAGCCGATGCGGGTCCATCGCTCGAGATTTTGCGTGTGACTCTCTCTCCGCCTTCATGGTCGACGCCCTCGACCGTCCCGCTTGCCACAGCGGCCGGCAGATAGTCAGCGATAAACTCCAGCAGGCTCTGGCTCCCCACGTTGTGGAGGGCCGAAGTGACGACGACGGGAGTCAAGCGTTTTTCTGCCACAGCCTGGCGAAGCCCCGGCACCAGGTCTTCTATCGGGATAGTTCCCTTTTCAAAGAATTCTTCGAGAAGCTGATCGTTTCCTTCGGCGACCATCTCGACCAAGGCTTCATGCGCCGCGGTGGCTTCCTCCTGCATCCCCGCCGGAATCTCGGCATCTTTGGCCTTGCCGGAGCCGTTGTTCTCATAGAGAGCGGCACGCATCCGAACCAGGTCGATGACTCCGTGAAAATCTTTTTCTTCGCCGATGGGGAGTTGGACGGGAACCACCGTCCGCCCAAAGGCGTTGACGAGCGCGTCCAGAGTGCGCTTGAAGCTTGCGCGCTCGCGATCCATCTGGTTCATCACCAGCGCGCGGGGCAGATTGTACTTCTGGCAGAAACTCCAGGTTTTTTCCGTCTGCACCTCCACACCGCCCACAGCGTGCACAACGATCAATGCCGCGTCCGCAGCTTTCAGGGCGGCTTCAGCTTCATAAAGGAAGATGTTGAAACCGGGGGTGTCAATCAGATTGATTTTGGCGCCGTTCCATTCGGCGTTTGCCACGGCTGCGCTGATGGAGAAGCCGCGCTCAATTTCTTCTTCGTCGAAGTCCGTCACTGAAGTGCCGTCATCCACTTTGCCCAGCCGCGCGGTGGCTCCGGAGGTATAAAGCATTGCGGAAACAAGCTGCGTTTTCCCGCTGTCGGCATGGCCCAGCAGCGCAACGTTGCGGATATTCTCACCGTCGTAGATTTTCACGCGAGACTCCTCGAGGTGTAAGGCGTTACCTCTTAATCTATTCGGTTTTCAGAGCAACGTGGCATCCTAACACAGCTTTTCGGTAGGGTTCAACGCGCACGGAAGTGTTCGAGTGCGCGGGAAGCACGGCGCGACTGGCGCAGAACCGCCCCACCTGGTCTTCACCTCCAGCTAATCAAGATCAAAATCGCGGGAAGGCCGCACGATCGGTTCATCCTTGGACCGTTTGAGGGCTTCCTGAAACTTCTTTTCGAGCAATTGCGCCTTCGACTTCTCGTCTTCGGTGCTCTTCTGAAACAGCGCTTCACGCCGGGATCTTTCCTTTTCAAGTAGCTGCGCGGAGTGGTCGATGTCAGGGGCGTCGGCCTTCTTGGGCGGCTGTCCGTACCAGATCACTTTGCCGAGCGCAACATCAATTTTCAGCCGCGCTCCGCAGCACGGGCAATCCAGCTCGATTTCGTCACGTCCCTCTCGATTGGAAACCATGGAAGCATGCTATGCCGTGCCGGGCTTGAAGTCAAACCAGGGGATTGCGAAACCTGGATGTCCGGGCGAGCCGATGGTCGCGCCAATCTCCGGGGGTCAAGGATGGCGCCGCTAAGCCCTGGTGCCTACTCCCATCCGTTTTGGTCCTATTTTTAGCTAATCTTTCTTTTCAGCAACATAGCCGATTTTGTTGTCCGGTTTGTTTTCGGTTTGTTTTTTCCACAGGCACGTATTTTCAACAACTTCTCCGTTTTGTTTTCCGGTTTGTTCCGGTTTGTTTTTCGGGCCGATCCTTTGTTTTCAGCAACTTCTCCGCTTTGTTTTTGAAAAAAGGTATTCTTTTTGTTTTTTAATTCCAAGAAAACCCGCTGGAAAACTCACCTCCGTGGCAGAGGCGTTGATCATTAAAGGTACCGGTGTTATCTGTCCCTCAGCACTCGTGGCCTATTTCCACGGAATACGGCTGTGATGCTTTTTAAGATATGAACCGCAGGCCGCGAGGAGTCTGCGCCGCCAGCTTTATGCGCCCCAGAGAAGACTACCATACTAGCCCACAGAAGTCAAGCCCGATCGGCCGAGATTGCTTCAGGCGTAGCGCCGATCTTCAGGTAGGCAGGCGTTGTAAACCGAAATGCGGGGCTGCAAGCCCGGCGCTACAACTGCGATTGCGAATCAGACGACGACGGAAAAATCCATTCGGTTCTCGATGGGGTCCACGCGGTCCAGGCGCACGCGAATTCTGTCGCCCAGCCGGTAAGCTTTGTTGCTGTGGCGGCCCACCGCGGCGCGCAAGCTCTCGCGATAGATGTAGCGATCGTCCTCGGGGCTTTCGAGCGAAACAAAACCTTCTACGAAGAGGTCAACCAGTTCCACGAAGAATCCATGCTTGGTCAGAGAGATGAGCAGGGCTTCGAATTCATCGCCAACATGCTGAGCCATAAAGGCGATCTTCTTTAGATTGATCAGCTCGCGTTCAGCGTCCTGAGCGCGGCGCTCAGCCTCAGAACTTTCAATTGCCACGGCCCGCAGTTCACCGGGGCTGGCCGGCGCAGGATGCCCCGCAGTGCTCGACTTCGAGGTCGTCCGATTACCGGCGGCGGATTTCGCAACCGGTCCGTCAACGGGGCTCTTTGCCCGCGCGTAACCGTGCTTCTCCTGGTGCAGGGCCTGTTTCAGGACGCGGTGCACAATCAGGTCTGGGTATCGCCGGATGGGTGAAGTGAAGTGGGTGTAAGTGCCAGCCGCCAGGGCAAAGTGGCCGAGGTTCTCCTCGGAATAGCGAGCCTGTTTGAGAGAGCGCAACATGAGGTAGGAAAGGATGCGTTCCTCGGGCTTGCCTTCGATGCGCGC
The DNA here is from genome assembly GCA_036278995.1 of Terriglobia bacterium. Taxonomy (GTDB): domain Bacteria; phylum Acidobacteriota; class Terriglobia; order UBA7540; family UBA7540; genus SCRD01. Next base: position 88,428 of record DASUJZ010000103.1, read on the forward strand.
GGTTAAATGCTGGTAGTGCCGGGGAGAGATTTCGAGATCAATTTTTTCCAGTTGCTCGTGGAGCCGCCGGTCCTGGCCGAGCTCGACTCTGCCGTGGATGCGCACACTTTGCCGCGCCGGCAGCTTGATGCCCAGTGAATATCCGAAGCTCGAGGCGATTTCCTCGAATTCCAGGACCTTTTTGGGATCGGGCTTTTCGTGCACGCGGTAGAGCGAAGGCACGCCCTTGCGCTCAAGATAGCCCGCAACGGTTTCATTGGCCGCCAGCATGAACTCTTCGATGAGGCGATGCGCGATGTTGCGCTCCGAGCGTGTGACGCCCACCATGTGCCCGGCTTCATCAAACATGATTTCCGGCTCTGGAAGGTCGAAATCGATGGAGCCGCGCTGGTGGCGGTGCTGGATAAGGATATGGGCAAGCTCCTCCATCAGCTTGAAATTGGGGACCAGCGCCTGATACTTGTGGCAGGCTCCCGGCTCACTGGCCAGGATGTCCCGCACGGCGGTGTAGGTCATGCGCTCCGCGCTGTGGATGATTCCCGGCGTGATTTCGTATTGAATCGTGTTGCCCCGGCGGTCGAATTCCATCAGAGCGGACATCACGAGGCGATCAGCGTAAGGGTTGAGGCTGCAGATCCCGTTTGAAAGTTCCAGCGGCAGCATGGGCACGGCGCGGTCAGGAAAATAGACGGAGTTGCCCCGCAGGCGCGCTTCGCGGTCAAGGGCGGTGGCCGGCTGGACGTAATGCGCGACGTCAGCAATGTGAACTTGAAGCAGGTAGTGGCCGGTCGTGAGCCGTTCGACGTAAACGGCGTCGTCGAAATCTTTGGCGGTTTCGCCGTCGATGGTGACGACGGGCAGCGCCCGGAAATCGCGCCGGTGCTGGTGCTCAATCTCTGAAATAAATTGCGGCGTATTCTCCGCTTCCGCCAGCACTTCCTTCGGAAAGCGATGCGGGAGGTGGTGCTTGCGGATCATGATCTCCACGTCCACCCCGAACTCTTCACGCCTGCCGAGGATTTCAATGACGCGGCCCCGCGGTTGCACGCCTGGCCTGGGAAATTCGGTGAACTCCACATCGACGATCATGCCGTCCAACTCACGGCTGCCGGATTTTTGCTTTGCGCCTCGGCCTAGCTTGCCTTCGGATTCGCCGCCGAACTGCCGGTGGCGGACCTGTTCGGCTGGTGGGCGCTCATGGCCAAGTGGAATAAGAATTTCGTGGGGGATTCGGCGCTCGAACGGAACCACAAAGTTGGCGCGTGTTCCCATGCGGAATTCGCCCACCACCGTCCTCTGAGCGCGCTCAGCTACTCGCAGGATGCGGCCTTCCACTCGAGTGCTTGGCGGTGCGCCGCGAGAAACGCGGGTGCGCCAGTCCGGCCGCGACCGCACCTGAACCTCGACGAGGTCCCCGTGAAGCGCGGTGTCCATAGCGCCCGGCGGAATGAAGATGTCCTGATCGGTGCCTTCCAGCGGATTGTCCGGCACCACAAATCCGTAGCCGTCGCGGTGCCCCACCAGGCGCCCGGTGACAATATCGCTGTGCGCCGGTTTCGCCGCTGCGGGAGGAGCGTGCTGCTCGCGGGGGCCTTTGCGCCTGGTGGGTTTCAGTGAATTCACAGGCTCACCTCTACGCCACGCGCGGCGATCAGGTGCGTTGCCGGAGTGAGATTTGGGCGACAGCGTGAACTGGCTTTTCTTCGATTCCCGGATCTTCCGGCGCTTCGAAAGATCGTTCAGCACGTGCCGCAGTTCGTGAGCCTGGCTCGAGCGCAGGCCGAGTTCGCGCACCAGGTCGCGAATGCGAAAAGTCCTCGCAGGCTGCTTGCGGAAGACCTCCAATACGTCGTGTTGGCTCGGACCCTCTCCCATATCAGGGATAGCTTAACATTGAGATGAAGTTGCGGCGCCCGGATTGTGGAGCGTGAGCAGCGCACGATGCCGGCGAGCGCCGTTGGCGACCGCTGGGGACCGTTAAGGTGATCCGCAGCAAGTGGAGTTTACATCCACTCACGGGATTTCAGGAGCTGCCGGCTGGCCATTGTGGAAGAACCGGAAATAGAGATAGATGTTTGCAGCCATCACGACTGCGTAAAGGCAAAAAGGGACTGCAATCTCCGAAACGTTGAACAGGTAACCGGTGAGTGTGATTCCTCCCGAAGAAGCTCCCAGTCGCGCCACTTGATTGATGCCCAGAGCCCGGCCCAGCTCATCGTACTTAACCATCTCGGTAAAGGCGGTGCGCTGCACCGGCACGGCCATCACGCGCAGCGCAGGCGTGACCAGATAAACGGCGAGCGCGAAAACATAAACATGCCAGAAGGGCAGGAACAGCAGGAACAGCGTGCCTATCCCGCGCGTGACCGCGATGCTTTTGACGAACCCCAGCGACTGCTCGAGGCGCGGCGCGGTTAAGAGTGCGAACGACGCCAGCATCCCGCTGGCAAACGCATAAACCGCCATCTCCGATTTCGGAACGTGATAAACAATTACGAAGAAAGGGATGAGGAACGGAACCACCAATCCCTGCGTGAATCCATTCAGAATGCCGGTGATGGTGAACTTGCCAATCACGATTTTGCTGTGAAGCCGCCTCAGGTTTCCGCGGACTTCAACGGGTTTAATGAAGGCAATGAACACCAGCCCCGAGGCGGAGATCAGCGTGGCGTAGAGAAATACGTTGCGGACATCGGCATGCTTGGCCAGCAGCGCTCCGAGCGACCCGAACATGCCGCTGAGAAAGGTGAGAATCGAAAACCAGCGTGTCCGGTTATCTGAGCTGGTAAGGCTGGTGATTACGGCAGTCTGGATGGGCTGTGCAGCTCCCCCGACACCGCCCTCCATCAGCGATCCCGTTGCCGAATAGCCTCCCAGAGTGGTGGCGATGAACAGAGGGAGCAGCCCGTGAGAAAGGAACACGATGATGGAACTGACGGGAAGCAGCAGTCCCACCAGAAAGAGTGTCTTCACCCTCCCCCAGATGTCCGTCAGGAAACCGAACAGCAGGCCCAGCGCCGCCGTCGCAAGCGCGGCCGAAGTATAAAGAAGCCCGAGTTGCAGGGGACTGTAATGCCGGTTAGTCAGCACCAGGTAGGGAAAGGCAATTGTAATCATTCCAGCCGCGATGCTGCGCGACATACGAAAGAGGATGAAGAGGATCAATTGCCCGCGGTGGTCATTCATATGGGTGTGAATACCCGGAGATGGGTAATTCACCAGTTTAATATGGATGCTGAAGCGAGAGCTATTGGTGCGTCAAGAATGGCAGCCTCTCCCCGCAAGGCGGATCAAGGCGCAAAAGACCAGCGGCAGCACTTACCGATGTGCGTTTGCGAACCTCTGTGGCTCCCGAGATGCCGGGCTGAAGCCCGGCGCTACAACTGGCCGTGGGAAGAGCCGCTTCCCAAGCAAGCAGCCCCCGAATGAGATCGATGGAAATCAGCGGAGGGTCAATAAGGCCACTTCCAGTTTCTGACTTCAGGCAGGTCCTGGCCGTATGTCCCGATGTAGTTTTTGTGTTCGATCAGCTTGTCCCGCAGCGCCTGCTTGAAGTGCGCCCCAATGCGGGCCAGGCGAGGCACGCGGTCCACGACATCGCCTGCCAGATGGAAGCGATCGATATCATTCAGCACCGCCATGTCGAAGTGGGTGGTTGTGGTGCCTTCTTCCTTGTAGCCGCGGACGTGGAGGTTGTTGTGATTCGTTCGGCGGTAGGTCAGGCGATGGATCAGCCACGGATAGCCGTGGAAATTAAAGATGACGGGCTTGTCGGTGGTAAAGAGAATATCAAAATCGCGATCGTTGAGGCCGTGGGGATGCTCGGTTGATGGCTGCAGCGTCATCAGGTCGACGACGTTGACGACCCGGATTTTGATGTCGTCAAAAGCACGCCGCAGGATGTCCACCGCTGCCAGCGTCTCCAAGGTTGGCACGTCGCCGCAGCATGCCATCACGACATCGGGCTCACCACCCTGATCATTGCTGGCCCAGCTCCAGATGCCGATGCCCGCCGTGCAGTGCTTCACTGCTGATTCCATGTCGAGCCACTGCAATGCGGGCTGCTTGCCAGCGACGATCACATTTACGTAATGGCGGCTGCGCAGGCAATGGTCTGCCACCGAAAGCAGGGTGTTGGCATCGGGCGGCAGGTAAATCCGGACGATATCCGCCTTTTTGTTGGCCACATGATCGATAAACCCAGGGTCCTGGTGAGAGAACCCATTGTGGTCCTGCCGCCACACATGGGAGGTCAGCAGATAATTCAGCGAGGCGATTCGTCGTCGCCAAGGGATGATACGCGTCACTTTCAGCCACTTTGCGTGCTGGTTGAACATGGAATCAACAATGTGGATAAAGGCCTCGTAGCAGGAGAAGAATCCATGCCGGCCGGTGAGCAAATAGCCCTCCAGCCATCCCTGGCACATGTGTTCGCTGAGCACTTCCATCACGCGACCCGTGGGCGAGAGATGATCGTCGGTGGGCAGAGTTTGCTGCATGAAGGCCTTGCCTGTGACCTCAAACAGCGCGGTGAGCCGATTAGAATTCGTTTCGTCAGGGCCCATTACGCGAAAATTCTTCGTCTCCTCGTTCAGCTTCATCACGTCGCGAAGGAAATTTCCCATCACGCGAGTGGCTTCCGCCTCCGATTTACCGGGTGAGGGTACGGGGACTGCGTAGTCGCGGAAATCCGGCATGGCAAGGTCCTTGAGCAGCAAGCCGCCATTCGCGTGCGGGTTGGCGCCCATACGCCGGTCGCCCTTGGGAGCCAGCTCGGCCAGCTCGGGAATGAATCGCCCTTCGTCGTCAAAAAGCTCTTCGGGCCTGTAGCTTTTCATCCACTCTTCCAGCATCGCCAGGTGCTCGGGATTGGTGGCTACCTCGGACAGCGGAACCTGGTGCGCCCGGGACGTGCCCTCGACCTGTAGCCCATCCACAACCTTGGGGCCCGTCCAACCTTTGGGCGACCGCAGAATGATCATCGGCCACACTGGCAGGACCGTTTCCCCGCCGCCTCGTGCGGCTTCCTGAATCTGCTGGATCTCGTTCACGATGGCGTCCAAAGTGCCGGCCATTTTCTGGTGCATGGCTTCAGGCTGGTCGCCTTCAACAAAGTAGGGCTTATGGCCGTAGCCGTTGAAAAGCTCAATCAGTTCCTCATCGCTCATTCGGCCGAGGACTGTTGGATTGTTGATCTTGTAGCCGTTCAAGTGAAGGATGGGGAGGACGGCGCCGTCCCGCGCCGGGTTCAGAAATTTGTTGGAATGCCAGCTTGCGGCCAGCGGCCCTGTTTCAGCTTCGCCATCGCCAACCACGCAGCAAACCAGCAAATCCGGGTTGTCGAATGCGGCGCCATAGGCGTGGGCGATTGAATAGCCGAGTTCACCGCCTTCATGGATGGAGCCTGGCGTTTCAGGAGCTACGTGGCTGGGGATGCCTCCTGGAAACGAAAACTGCTTGAACAGCCGCCGCATACCCTGAGCGTTCTGCGGGATGTTGTTGTAGATCTCGCTGTAGGTGCCTTCCAGATACGTATTTGCCACCAGCCCCGGCCCGCCGTGCCCGGGACCCGTGATGTAGATTACGTTCAGGTCGAATTTCCTGATGATTCGATTGAAGTGGACATAGATAAAATTCAAGCCGGGAGTAGTGCCCCAGTGCCCAAGCAGGCGCGGCTTAACGTGCTCCGGCTTGAGCGGCTCGCGCAGCAGGGGATTATCGTAAAGATAAATTTGCCCGACCGAGAGGTAATTGGCAGCACGCCAATAGGCGTTCATTTGGCGGAGCTCATCGGAGGAGAGCGGGTCGGTTGAGATCGTCAATTGCGAGCTGCTTTCATGCTTAGTCGGTGTGGCCATAATTCCTCCCTTACAGAATTTGAAGCGTCCCGCCAGAAAAACGTTCTATAAAAAATTCTAGTACAATTGGGCGCCCATCTGAATTTTTAAGGTTTATGCCTCTTTTCATCAGCGAGCAGGGCCGCAGAAACGCGGTAACCGGTTGTGTTTGGGCGGGGCTGGAAATAATATGTTGGTGTTCGTCTTTTTGAACAGAGACAGAGGCGGAGTCCCGGCCGCCCGATTGGATTGGTTTCGCTAGCGGAAGCCTGAGGGAAGGGTAGCTCTGATGCAAGCAGGTGTTTACAGCGGGGTCGAAAAGCTGACATTGCAGGAATGGCCGAAGCCTGAACTTAATTCGGGTGAAATGCTGGTGAAGGTGCGGTACGCGGGCATTTGCGGCACGGACATGATGATCCACGCCGGCAAGCACCCGAGGGTGGTTCCTCCGCGAGTGCTGGGCCACGAGATTTTCGGCACGGTCGTGGAGACGCGGGGTGCTACGGGTTCAAAAATCAAGGAAGGCAACCGCGTTGCAGTTTTTCCGCTGATCTCCTGCGGCCGCTGCGCCCCGTGCCGCGAAGGCAACGCCCACGTCTGTGAGAAACTTGGCTTGATTGGGATTGACACCGACGGCGGATTTGCCGAATACGTGAAAGCGGTTCCGGAACAGTTGATTCCCGTCCCGCCCGGTGTTGACGATGAACAGGCTGCCTTGATCGAGCCGCTTTCGGTGGCGGTCCACGTGGTGCGGACCTCCGGGTTCATCGCGGGTGATACGGCGCTCGTCACGGGCGCGGGACCGATCGGAAACTTGATTGCCCAGGTGCTCAGGGCAGTAGGCGCGCGGCGGGTGCTGGTGTCAGAGGCGAAACCGTTCCGGCGGAATCTGGCGGAAGGAATGGGATTCACCGTCGTTAATCCGACGGAGACGAAGCCGCTTGAGGCAATTCGTAGTCTGACCGGCGAAAGCTTTGCAGACCATGTGTTTGAAGCGACGGGAGCAAAAGCCGCCTACCAGGACGCCATTGAGTCCTGCAAGGTGCACGGCCACATTACCTTCGTCGGGCTTCCCAAGTTGCCGCCGGAATTGGATGTGCTCAGTCTGGTTTTCAAGGAGATTCGCACGTCCGGCGCACGCGTTTACACTCCGAAAGATTTTCTGGTGGCCATCTCACTGCTTGAGCGCGGCGCCATCGACGTCAAGAGCGTGGTGACGGATCGCCTGCCTCTCAAGGACATTGAAGAGGGTTTGCGGAAGATGCACGACCCAGACAGCAGCCTGAAAATTCTGTTCAACTTGTGACCGCGGCTCAGACCTGCCCGGTAGAAGCAGCGGGTCAGACGCCCACGTGATAGCGCTTTCGATTTTCACGCACGTAGAGGCCATCAACCTTCGGTTCCGACTCGCACTCCGCCTCAATAACGGTCACAGGGTCGTCCGGAGCTTTAACCGGAAGGCCCGTGAACTGGACCGAAACGTCGTCCTGTCGGAAGTTTACTTTTGTGCCCGAGGCAAACAGCCGCGCGGATTTCACCTTGGCCTGCAATCCTCCAACGGCGACCACCGACTGCGGCTGAAAGAACGACAGCCAGTTCCCTGCCGGCGTATCACCTGGCCAGAAATGGACGTGGATGTACAGCGTGTTTCCCTTCCGCGTAAAATTCGCGTTGGTGGTTGCATGCGCATCGCAGCGCTCGGCTTGATAAATGGTAGGGCCGTTCCTGCCCATCCATCTGCCCACCGCGTCGAGCGTGGAGATTTCTTCCTCCGGGACTGAGCCGTCAGGCTTGGGGCCGATGTTCAGCAGGTAATTGCCTCCGCCATTGGCGCAGGTGACGAGGTTGCGCACGATGGTCCTGGGCGACTTGAAGTCGTCATCAGCCTTCTGGTAGCCCCAACTATCGTTCATGGTCATGCAGGTTTCCCATGCCCGGCCTTTTTCCGACGCCTGGATGTGCTGTTCCGGGGTGGAAAAATCTCCGTGGAGTCCATTGCGATTGTTCACGATGATGTCCGGTTGCAGCTTGAACACCATGTCATTCATCTTCTTCGACTCCCATTGCGCAGGCGTAAGCGGCCAGTCAACGTCGTACCAGAGGATGTCAATCTTGCCGTAGTTCGTCATCAATTCGCGAATAAGGCCGTGTGTGTAAGTCACAAAGCGCTGGCGAGCGGCCTCATTGTTGGCGCAGCGAGCGCCGTCCGGATGGTGCCAGTCCATCAGCGAATAATAGAAGCCCACGCGCAATCCCTCGGCGCGGGCGGCTTCGACGTATTCCCTCACCAGGTCGCGCCCGCAAGCCTGTTTGGGAGCGCAGTAGTCCGTGAGCTTGGTGTCGAACAGGCAGAATCCTTCATGATGCTTGGTGGTCATCACCATGTATTTCTGTCCAGCCCGGCGGGCCAGCTTGGCCCAGTCGCGAGCTGCGTTGGGCTTGGGGGTGAAGTGCTTGGCCAGCAACTGATACTGCGGAATCGGAATGCCTTCCTTTTCCATGGCCCATTCGTGCTGGCCGATAACGCTGTAAAGCCCCCAGTGAATAAACATGCCGAACCTGGCCGCGTGCCACCACTTCATCCGGCGCTCTCGATCTGCGACGGCGGAGGCGGGCTCGCCTGCACCTTCGTCCTGTCCTTGCGTGGACGCGGGCCCGTCTCCTGAGCTACACGCAGCCGCGGCGCCCACCACGGCCGCCGTACCTCCAGCTCCCATGAGCTTCAGGTAATCCCGTCTCGTCATCCGATTGTCGCGCATAAACTTCCTCCTTAGTCCGCCGGTTAATGAAGAGGCATCCGCCGCCGCCCACATCCACGACCACAACCGCAATATCGTGATCTACATTTGCGCCAGCGATATTACCGCAAAATCCGCTGCCAGGTACATGGATATGTGCGCCGGATCAACGCGCCAGCGCGTTGACTTTCCGTATTTCCGAAATCGCTCGGCCTTCCTTTCCGGCCCGGCAGAAGTTAAGCTTTTGAACAATGGACCATCACCGGCAAAAAAAAATCCGTCTGGATCGCCTGCTGGTGGAGCGTGGCCTTACCGACTCCCGACAAAAGGCCCAGGCGATGATCCTCGCCGGTCAGGTGATGGTGGACGAGCAGAAGGTTGAAAAATGCGGGACAACAGTCAGCGCAGAGGCGGGGCTGCGAATCCTGGGTGAAACGCTCCGCTACGTCGGCCGCGCGGGAGTGAAGCTTGAGGCGGCTCTCGACCACTTCGGCATTGATCCCAAGGGCAAGGCGTGCCTGGACATCGGCGCGTCCACCGGCGGCTTTACCGACTGCCTGCTTCAGCGTGGAGCTGCAAGGGTGTTTGCTGTGGACGCAGGAACCAATCAGCTCGACTGGAAGTTGCGGCATGATGCGCGTGTGAGGGTAATGGAAAAAACCAATGCCCGCTACCTGGGCTTTGATCAGATCGGCGCGCTGGTGGCGCTGGTTACCATGGACGTTTCCTTCATTTCCTCCACGCTGATTCTGCCCGTTCTTCCTCCACTGCTGGAGGAGCGTTCCGATCTGCTGGTGCTGGTGAAGCCGCAGTTTGAAGTGGGCCGGGACCAGGTGGGCAAGGGCGGAGTCGTGCGCGATCTCAAGTTGCACCAAGAAGCCGTTGCAAAGGTGTCGCTGAAGGCAGCGGATCTGGGGTTCATCGGGATCGGCCGTGTTGAAAGTGTCTTGCCGGGAGTTGCTGGAAATCGGGAATTTTTCCTGCATGCTATTTGGCCGAAAAATGTCTAGAATGGTTTATCAACCATGGCCACCAGCAGCGGGTCCAGTAATTCGCGTGCATCCAGTGCTCTCATGACGATCAAGAAGATCGGAATTGTTTCAAAACCGAGGAAGGCGGAAATTCGTGAGATCGTTCCTGAACTGGTGGAGTGGCTTCGCGAGCGTGACATCGAAGTTTCAATTGATAAGGAAACAGGCGCTATCCTGGAGAGTTCGGAAAAGTGCCTCACGCGGAATGAGCTTCCCGGAAAGGTTGATCTGCTGGTCGTGCTGGGAGGCGACGGAACGCTGCTCGCCGCGGCCCGCGCGCTCTACCGGCGTGAAGTTCCCATTTTTGCCGTCAACCTGGGCGACCTGGGATTTCTGACGGTGATTACCCGCGATGAACTTTATCCGGCGTTGGAGGGTGTGCTGTCCGGGAATTACCGATCTGAGCGGCGCGTTCAGATCGAAGGCGAGCTGGTCCGAGCGGATGAAGTCCTCTCCAGTTTTCGGGCGCTGAACGACGTGGTCCTCAACAAGGGAGCCATCGCGCGCATTCAGGATTTTGAGGTGTATGCCGACGGCGAGTTCATTTCGAACTACAAATCCGACGGACTGATTGTTGCCACGCCGACAGGCTCCACCGCCTATTCGCTGGCGGCCGGCGGGCCTGTTGTTTCACCTTCGGTGGAAGCCTTTATGATCACTCCCATCTGCGCGCACACCCTCACCAATCGCCCGCTGGTGCTGCGCGACTCCGCGAACATCGAAATTGTAGTGAAGAGCCAGCGCGAAGCCGCTTATCTTACCGTTGACGGACAGGTGGGTATCGCCACGCACAGCGAAGACATCATCCGAGTCCGCAAGTCCGATTCCTGCATAGAACTGATCCAGCCTCCGCAAAGAAACTACTTCGAAATTCTTCGCCAGAAGCTTAAGTGGGGAGAGCGGTAAAGCCCGCTTAGGGATGAGTGTGGGCGAGCCGGCGAATCCGCCGGACATGGATTTGATTTTCGCGCTTGCGGGTCTCGGCGATATGGTATGCGGCCTGCATCCGCATGAGCATATCCATCTTTACGCCAAACGCTTTCTCCATGCGCAGCGCCGTGTCGCCCGAGAGATCCGCTTTGCTGTTCAGCAGGTTGGAAAGCGCGGGCCGTGAAACCCGCAGCGCCGCTGCCCCCGCCATCACCGACAGGCCGGCAGGCTCGATGATCTCGGTCGGGACAAAATCTCCGGGGTGGGGTGGATTCTTCATCGGCATGGTTGGCACCTTACTCAAAAAATGGTTCAGTCGCCGTCATTCCGAGTGAAACGAGGAATCTGCTTGTAACCTGGGGAATGAAAACATAGCAGATTCCTCGGGGCCGATCAAGAACGTCGGTCCTCAGAATGACAGACGAAGGGAGTTTTTGCGAACTGTTAGATCACTTCTCCGGCCATCAAGTCTTCCAGCTTTTCTCTGGGGCGAATTAATTCGATTTTGCTGCCGGAGACCATGACCTCAGGCGGGCGGGGACGTGAATTGTAATTTGAAGAGAGGACGTAACCGTAGGCGCCTGTGGTCATCACCGCTACCAGATCACCGGGTTCGAGGCAGGGTATTTCACGGTCGCGCGCCAGGAAGTCTCCCGTCTCGCAGAGCGGGCCCACCACGTCCGCCGTGAAGGTGTTTGCCGTGCGGCGCTCGGCAGGGAGAATCTGGTGCAATGAGCCATAGAGCGTCGGCCGCAGCAGGTCGTTCATGCCTGCGTCAACCACCACAAAATGTTTTTTTCCTGTGTTCTTGATGTAGAGAACGCGCGTTAAGAGCGCCCCGGCGTTGCCCACCAGCGCGCGCCCCGGCTCGAGGATAAGTCGGTAAGGCGTGGCGCTTATTCTTTTCTTGAGTTCTGCCGTCAGGCGGTCCATCTCCAGCGGATTTTCATCCAGGTAGCGAATTCCGTAGCCTCCGCCGAGGTCAAGAAACTCCAAGGGGATGCCGTCGCGGTCGAGCGAATGCGCAAGCTCCAGAATTTCGTCCAGCGCCTTGACGAACGGATCGACGTCGAGTATCTGCGACCCGATGTGGCAGGCGATCCCGCGCAGCCGCAGTTCAGGGATGCTGGTGGCGCGCCGGAAGAGTTCTACGGCCTGATGCTTGGGCACGCCGAACTTGTGGATGAACTGTCCGGTTGAAATGTAGGGGTGCGTATCGGCCTCGACGTCAGGATTAACGCGAATGGAAACATTGGCCTGCTTGTCCAGGTGGCGGGCGCGCCGCGCGATGGCCTCCAACTCTCCCGCTGATTCTACATTGAACATCAGGATGCCAGCCGCCAGCGCCTCGTCAATTTCCGTTTCATCTTTGCCCACTCCGGAGAACACAATCGTGTCCGGCTTCGCTCCCACTTTGAGCACGCGGGCCAATTCGCCCCTGGACACGATGTCAAAGCCCGCCCCGGCCTGCCGCAGCAGATTAAGAATCTTGAGATTGGAATTGGCCTTCACCGAGTAGCAGATCAGGTTCGGAATTCCGGCCAGGCGGTCCTCGAGGTGACGGAAGTTCTCTTCGATAGTCGATCGGCTGTAAACGTAGGCTGGCGTGCCGAACCGCGCGGCAACCTCGGCCAGCGATGCGCCCTCGCACTGCAATTGGTCCTGGAGGTAGTGAAAGTTTTCCATCGTGTTGATCGGATTTCACTCGCATGCCCGCGGAGTTTGCATCTCCGGCACGGAAGATTGAACCGTCATCCCGCGTCAGCGGACGCGTGCCACTACCAGCGTCTGGTCATCGCGCGGGGGCCGCCCCTCCTCGAAGCGTGCAATCTCCCCGAATAGTAGCTCGATGTTTTCGCGCAGCGGACGCCTGGCGTTTTCACGCAATAGCCGCGCCACACTTCGCCCGCCGAACTCCTGGAGTTCAGGATTCATCGCTTCCACCAGGCCATCCGAGAAGAACGCAAGGATATCGTCCTTTTTCAGTTGGAGCGAGGTTTCCTGATACTCCGTCTGCTCCAGCAGACCCAGCGGAACGCCTTCGGCATGGATGGGGCGTGAGCGTCCGTCGCGTATCAGAAGCGGCAGGGGCATGCCGGCGTTGGCCAGCCGCAGCATCATGGTTTTCGGTTCCCAAATCGCACAGACGAGGGTGACGAAGTGGCCCTCCACTCTGCGTTCCAGCAGCGTAGTGTTCAGCCTGCGAAGCATTTCCGGGATGGAAAGTCGCAGCCGCGCCAGGCTTCGCAAAATCCCCCCTGCGAGCGCGCCGTAAAGGGCGGCAGGTGCTCCTTTGCCGCTGACGTCGCCCACGGCCAACAAGTGGCGGTCTTTGCCATAACTCAGAAAATCATACAAATCTCCGCCCAGTTGGCGCGCCGGCTGGAACCGCAAATCTATTTCCAGCCCGGAGATGTTTGGCGAAGTCCCAGGCATCAGGAGCATCTGGATTTCCTGCGCGCGCTTCAGATCGCGCTCCAGCCGCGACTCGCTGCGCAGCACTCGCTCATAGAGCCGCGCGTTTTCAATTGCAATAGCGATCTGCGGCGCCAGAGTTGAAAAAATCCGCACGTGCTCTTCGGTAAAATAATTGAGGGCAGGGCTTTCAAGGTCGACAACGCCGGTCACTCGGCCGTGGTAGATCAGCGGGACCGCCATCTCGGAACGGGTGTCAGGGTTGATGCAGATGTAGCGCGGATCCTGGCTGACGTCATGCGCCACGACGGGCTTCAGAGAACTGGCGGAGGCGCCGACAATTCCCTGGCCAAAGCGCACCGTCGTCTTGTCCGGAAGGCTTTCGTCCTGGCGCAGCGACAGCACGGAGTTGAACGTCTTAGCCTGCTCATCCGCCAGCATGATGCTGAAGCGGTGATAATTCACCAGGCGCTTGGTGAGTGTCCCCACCTTGCGAAGCAGTTCGTTGAGGACGAGCACCGAACTCAATTCGCGGCTGATTTCATTAAGTAACTGCAGCGTCCGCGCCTGGCGGAGGCTGCGGCGATAGAGCCGGGCATTTTCGATAGCCATGGCCATGCGGCCGGCCAGAAGTTCCAGCAAATTGACGTGCTGATCGGTAAAGAAATCGGGAGCGTCCGCTTCCAGGTCGATCACACCAATCACGCGGTTCTTCTGGATCAACGGCACAGCAAGCTCGGACCTGATGCCAGGCATGGACTGAATGTAAGACGGCTCGGTCCGGACATTGTTCACCAGGATCGACTTGCGTTCCAGGGCCGCGCGTCCCACAATGCCTTCCCCTGCTTTGATCCGAAGATTTCTGACCCGCTCTTCCGGGTGGCCGACGTTTGAACGGACTCTCAGCTCCTGGGTCCTCTCATCCAGGAGAAGGATGGCGAAAACGTTGTAGTCGATGACGCGCTTGACGAGCTCTGCGATGCGCACCATCAACACTTCCAAGTCAAGCGTGGAGGTGATCTGCTCGCCGACTTCCATCAGCAGCGCGAGCAGTTCTGTCGCTCCAAGGGGTCGCACTTGTGATTTGACGATTTGCGACATGGATCATCCCGCAAGGCAGGCGGCTTCCGCCAGAATCGCAGCAGAAGCGTCGGCTCCAGGCCGGCCGGCGCCGGCTTCCAGCATCTTCATGACGCCAGCGGGCGGCCAGATGCCACCCATCGCCGTCCCAACGGTCCTGCGCATCAGCCGAACATCGCCCGCCCCCAACATGCCGCAGCAGAATGGGATAAGATTGGAAAATGAAGCCGCCAGCATTATCCGCCATTCTAACATAACCGACAGACTACCCCGGCTGATGACTTCGGCCGGAAGCTATAACACTTCAGGCGGGACCGGTTGAAAAGCAGCGGGATGTACAATGGTTCTGTGGAGCGCGAGCGTTTCGAGCAAGTTGCCAATGAGGTCCTGGAAAGCCTCCCCGATCCATTTCGGAGCAGGCTTTCCAACCTGGCGATTATCGTCGAGGATTCTCCGCCGCTGGAGCCGTATCGCGGTGGTCTGCTGCTGGGACTTTTCTCCGGGGTTCCACGGACGCTGAAAAGCGTTTTTGCCGCTGATCCACCCAATCATATTTTTCTCTACCAGAAGAATATTGAGGCCGTCTGCTCGACAGAAGCGCAAGTGCGGCGGCAGATCCGTGACACCCTGCTGCACGAAATCGGACACTATTTCGGACTCAATGAAGAAGAACTCCGAGACGTTTGAAGGGCCTCCCGATCGCCAAAGTCTAATCCCACAAAGGAATTGCGCATGGGGTTGGGGCAGGTATAATGTTTCAAATGAGAGTGTTGGCAATCGATACCACCACCGAACATGGTGGCGCCGCGGTCTACGATGGGGACACATGCCTGTCCTTGGTTCAAAACGAAGAGCCTGCTTCGCGCTATGCGGTGACGTTGTTTAACCTCGTGCACCGGGCGCTCGCGCAGGCCGTCAGGGAATATTCCGACATCGAACTTTACGCGGTGTCAAATGGGCCGGGATCATTCACGGGAATCCGCGTAGGACTCGCGGCGGCACAGGGCTGGGGAAAAGCCTTCGGGAGGCCCGTCAGGGGGGTAAATCTGCTCGACGCCATGGTGGCGCAGGCGCATCCAGAGGCAGACTGGGCCGTCCCGGTTCTTGACGCGCGCCGCGGCGAGTTTTTTGCCTGCATTTACCGCAGAGCTGCCGACGCTGCCGGCGATCAGCAGGGCTTTGAAGCGATTGGACCCGGTCAAGTGGTGAATCTCGGGAATCTCGACGCCATGCTGGAGGCTGCTAATCGAGGCGGCCAACGCGGCACCTTCAGTGGCGGGACGATCGCTTTCCTGACGCGCTCCCGTGACCTGAAAGCACGATCCCTCTGTGGAAGCCTGACGCAGCCTGTCTTTCCGGTTGAACTGCCGGGGACACTGCTCGATGCAATTGCGAGTTTGGCCCTCCGCGCCTTTCACCGGGGCGAAACCACCTCGCCAGATGAGCTGGACGCCTGCTACATTCGCCGTTCTGACGCGGAAATGAACTGGCGGCCGCCGGCTGCAAAGGCAGGGAACTGAGTGCGTAAATCGGGCGCCGTTTCCTCCCCTGAGAAGTCCCGGAAACGTACCGAACCCAGCTTGCTTGATGCTGCGGCCAAAGCACAAGTCAGGCTGTTCGGACCGGACGACCTGGAGGGCATTCTCGAGATTCAGAATGCCTCCAGAGCGATTTCGGCCTGGCGAGTATGCGATTATGAGCGACTGGCGGCTGATCCCCAGGGATTGATCCTGGTGGCGGAATCGGAGGCCAGAATGTTGCCGGAGATTGTGGGATTTTCAGTGTTCTATCGAATGGACAAAGAATCAGAACTCTGGAATATCGCCGTCCAGCCGGCGCACCGGCGCCAGAGCATTGCCAGGGCACTGCTGGTTGAAGCGTGCAAGAGATTGGCGGAATCGGGCGTTCAGAGGCTCTTCCTGGAGGTGAGGGAATCAAATCTGCCAGCGGCGGAGCTCTATTATTCCTTCGGATTTGAGCTGCTGGGCCGCCGTAAAGAATATTACGTGAATCCCAAAGAGGATGCACTGGTGCTCGTTCATAAGCTCATTCGGCCGGGCATTAGGAAGGCGTGAATCGGATTGGCGATCCGTTGCGGAAAAGGTCCAGGGGGCAACAAGCAAATTCTCAGCTCAACAACGGCTCGACAGGGGCTCAGCAGACGCCTGTAATACACCACTCCAGCCGAAATTCTTATCCGCTCGTTGGCCTGACAGCTCTGGTACGGGCCCTATTTAATCACGTTCCCCCTGGCCCACTGACCGCCCAATCCTGCCCTCTGGGGTTGCTGGCTTCGAATCCCGGCCCACTCCACACCCGGCAGGCGCAGGTCATCTTTCCGGCTTGAACCCGCTATGCGTGTGTGTTAGCCTGACGGGAGTAAAATATTATACCAGGGAGGTGGCACACCCGTGAGCACCCCTACCGAGGCCATCCGGGATAAATCGATGGCCCACAATCAGGAGTATCGGCGCCTTTACGAGGAGCACGGCAGGTACGCAGCCGAATTGGACCGGCTGGAAGCCAAATCTTTTCTGACTGAAGATGAAAGAGTTGAGGAAGTGCGGCTGAAAAAGCTTAAGCTGCGCCTGAAGGATCAGATGGCCGTGCTGCTAAGAAGTGGGAAGCCCGTTGCGTAGCCGGTGACGCTGGCAAAAAGGACCGAATACCTCCCGCGCCAGTGAAGGGCTGAGCGCGGCTCGGGAATTTTTACCCAGTCTGGGCAGGTGGCTGGCCCATGCCGGACTTGATCTCCTGAATGGCGGGGCCGCGCACCCAGCAGATATGGTGAAAGAGGGGTATTGGTATGGCCTGCCGCTGATATTAGTCGCGGGCGGGCTGTGGGGCTTTGGGTTTTACTGGACGGGCAAGTTTTTCTTTTTGGCCGCCGCATTCTTTTTAATCCTCGCGCTGTTGGTCCTAAATTTCTTTCGCGACCCCGAACGGCTGGTTCCGTCAGGCCCGGGGGTGATTGTGTCTCCGGCAGATGGACGCGTGGTGGAGATTCGCACAGAAGAACATGCCGGCCGCGCCCGCCAGCGAATTAGTATTTTCATGTCGCCGATCAACGTCCACGTAAACCGCTCGCCCGTTGCAGGGAGCATCGAGGGCGTGGTTTATCGGAAAGGATCCTTTCGAATGGCCTCCGCGCCGCTCGCCTCAGTTGAGAATGAATGCAACACATTCACCGTGGCCGGCGAAAACGGCGAGATCATTGTCCGCCAGATTGCCGGTGTCCTGGCGCGGCGGATCGTGTTCTGGAAAAAAATTGGCGACCGTGTGCAGCGGGGAGAACGGGTCGGTATGATCAAGTTTGGGTCGCGGGTGGATGTCCTTCTATCCCCCGAGGTGACCCTGGCCGTGAAAGTCGGAGATGATGTGAAGGCTGGCAGCACCATCATCGGAACCAGCAGGTGAAATGAATCCCGGCGCGAAGGAAGCAATGGAAACGGCGGCAAATAACCACCGGCTGCGGCGGGGCATGTACGTTCTGCCCAGCCTGTTTACTGTCGGAACCCTCATTTGCGGTTACTATGCCATTCTGAGCACGCTTCAGGCTTCCCAACTCCTGGCAGCGGGAGGTGCCGGTGCGCTGGCCAGCGGCGCTTTTGATAATGCTGCCAAGGCGATTGGATGGGCGGTTGTATTCGACGGGCTGGACGGACGTATCGCCCGCCTTACTAACTCAACCTCGAATTTCGGTCGCGAATTCGATTCGCTGGCGGACGTGATCGCCTTCGGCCTCGCTCCCGGAGTACTTGCCTACTCCTGGGGTGTGCGCCCGGCCATTGATCCTTCTCAGCTCCCACTGACACACCACCTGCGCGCCGTGGGATGGATCGTTGGTTTCGCATTCCTGATCTGCGGTGCGGCCCGCCTGGCGAGATTTAATATTGACTCCGGGAAGCCCGGCATTGACCGCCGCTACTTTGTCGGCCTGCCCATTCCTGCGGCTGCGGGCGTCATTGCCGCCGTCGTACACTGGCAGAAAGATGCTGTCACTTACTGGCTGTGGGCTGTCGTCTGGCTGGTGGTGGCGCTCGGCCTGGCCTTCCTGATGGTCAGCCGGGTCCGCTACTACAGCTTCAAATCGGTTGACCTGCGTCGCCGCCGTACCTATGTAACCACCATCTTTATTGGTCTCGTTATCCTGGCCATCCTTTTTTACTCGGAACCTGTCCTGCTGGTCCTGGCACTGAGTTATGCGTTGTCCGGTCCGCTCCATGAGATTCCCGGCCGGCAGCGCCCCAGTCCTCCTTCGATTCCCGAAGAGGTGAAGGCGCCATGAAGAACGCGGGCTACGATGTGGCTGTCATCGGTGCATCCACGCTGCTCGGTAAAGAGCTTCTGGAGGTTATTGAGGAGCGCAAGTTCCCCGTCGCCAAACTGATGACGATTTCCGGAGAAACTGGCGAGCCCGATTTGCCTATTGTGGAGCTCAGCCGACGGCGCCGTGCCGCGGCGGATTACGAAGAGATTCCCGCCCGCTTCGACTTCGCATTTGTCGCCGCGGAGCATCAGGGCCTGGCTTCCTGGATGGAGCGGGCTGACCGTGTACGGCAGGGAGTGCGGGCGGTGATTGATCTCTGTTCAAGCGTTTCGCAGGGCGCCACCGCTCCCTTGCGAATTCCCTTGATCGAGGGACTTTCCGTGGCCGCTCAACCTGCGGACGAGAGTAAGAACCTCCAGGTGATCGCTGCTCCGCACGCGGCGACGCTCGTCACCAGTGTTTTGCTGTTGCGGCTGGCCGCCCGCTTCCGCCTGCGCACTGCGGTGGCGCAAATTTTCAGTCCCGCGTCTGAAATAGGGCCGCGCGCCATTGACGAGCTCCAGAAACAGACGGTCAACCTGCTCAGCTTTCAGAAAGTTCCCCGCGAAGCCTTCGGAGCCCAGATTGCCTTCAACCTGCTGCCGCGCCTGGGAACCGGGCTCGAGAAGGCAGACGGTGTCGAGTCGCGCGTGCGAAACGAACTGACTGCCTATCTTGGCGGCCATGCCCCGGTTCCCGCAATCCGGCTGATTCAGGTTCCCGTGTTTTACTCCACCGCCGTTTCGCTCTACGTTGAGACTCAGGAACGCGTGCCCCCTTCGGATCTGGTTGCGGCGCTCGATGGCGCGCCCGTGGTCATCCGGCGGGCATCGGACAGGGCTCCCTCGCAGGCTGATGCGGCGGGCTCCAGTGAAATCCTGGTGGACGCCATTCAACCCGATGCCGCGCATCCCGAGGGACTCTGGCTCTGGGCCGTCGCGGACAACATGCGAATCGCGGCCCTCAACGCGGTCCTGATTGCGGAGGGGCTGCACCGCCAGCGCCAGCCGCTGCATCTGCTGAAATGAAACACCACTTATCCCGTGCCACGGCCGCCTCGCTTGCCGCCTTGTTCGTCCTGCTGACGGTTGCCTGCGGCTATCGGGTGGCCGGCACCGCAACCCGCCTTCCGCCCGACATCAAGACCATCGCCATTCCGGTGTTCACCAACAAGAGTACCCGATTCCGCATCGAGCAGCAGGTTGCCGCCGCCGTCACGCGCGAGTTTATCCAGCGCACCAGCTTTCGCATCACGCCCGATCCCTCAGGCGCCGACGCCGAATTGAAGGGAACCATCAACGCCGTCCACTCCGGCGTCCTCACCTTTGACCCCAACACCGGCCGCGCCACCACTTTCCAGATCCAGGTGATCGCCGATCTCGAGCTGCTCGACCTGCATACCAAGAAGGTCGTGTTCTCGAATCCCAATTACGTCTTCCGCGAGGAGTACCAGGTCAGCCAGTCCACCACCGCCCTGTTCGAGGAAGACGAGCCTGCCCTCGAGCGCCTCTCGCACGACTTCGCCCGCACAGTGGTCACCGACATTATCGAGAATTTTTAATTCACGCGGACATCCTGCCTGCCGCCGCTAAAGATATCCGTTTGCTCTGCGCGCTCAGCGGCATGAAAAGATTCAACACACAGGGCGCAGAAGTTCTCCGTGTACTCCATCTTAGAGCTTTTCATCCACAGTGGAGTTGAACACCCCAAATCCGTGTATGGACGCGACATCCCATGCGCCGGTGTTATGATGAAACCAAAGATCAGGAGGCGTGAATGGGACAGCATCTTCAAGGCAAAGTTGCAATTGTAACGGGTGGCACGCGGGGTATCGGCTACAGCATCGCGCAGCGGCTGCTGGACGAGGGTGCCAAGGTTTTCATCTGCGGGCGCAGTGCGGGGCATTTGAAAACGGCGCTCGAGTCTCTGGGAAAGCAGTCTGCGGGCAACGTGGACGGTATTGCGGCGGACCTGCGCCGCTATGAGGACTGCCGCAAAGTAGTGCAGGGCGCGGCGGAAAAATTCGGCGGGATTGATATTCTAATTAACAACGCCGGACTCGGCTATTTCAAGCCCGTGGACCAGTTGACGCCAGAAGAGTGGGATGAGACCATCCAGACGAACCTCTCGGGGGTTTTTTACTGCTGCCGGGAGGCCATCCCTCTGTTGCGCAAACGCGGCGGTGGTTACATTTTCAACATCTCCAGCCTGGCTGGCGTGAATCCATTCGCGGGCGGCAGCGCTTATAATGCTTCCAAGTTCGGCCTGAACGGATTCAGCGAAGCCATGATGCAGGACGTGCGCCATGACGGCATCCGCGTCAGCTACATCATGCCGGGCAGTGTGGACACCGACTTCGGCGCTGCTCCGGGAAGCAAGTCCAGCGCCTCGTGGAAATTGACGGGAGACGATATCGCCAAGGCTGTGGTGGACCTGTACAACTTTCCAAAGACGGCGCTCGCCAGTCGGATTGAGATGCGGCCGTCGCAGCCGCCGAAAAAGAAGTAGCGCCTGGAGGATATCTCATGAAACTTCACCGGCTGAAAATCCTGCTGACGATTGGCGCCGTGATCGTGGCCGCCGCGCTCGTCTATTCCGAAACTACGCGGACGCCCCAAGTGCCCCAGGTGAAAATCCTGCGTACTCCGGGCGGCGGGATTCAGCCTCAGAACGCGCTCGATTCAAGCGGCGTGCTCCACATGATTTACTTCACGGGCGACGCATCAGCGGGCGACATAGAATACGTCCGCCGAGCTCCTGGTGCGAGGGCATTTTCAAAGCCCATCCGGGTGAACAGCCAGCCGGGCAGCGCCCTCGCGGTAGGCACGGTGCGCGGACCTCAGATAGCGGTCAGCCCAGACGGGCACGTTGATGTCGTCTGGTTTGGCTCGTCGAAGGCCACTCCCAAAGGACCGGACGGTTCAACTCCACTCCTGTACTCGCGCCTCAACTCGGCCGGTACAGCTTTCTCGCCGCAGCGCAATCTGGTGCAGTACGCCAAGGGCCTGGATGGCGGGCTTTCCGTTGCCGCGGGCGAGAAGGATGAAGTCTATGTGGTGTGGCACGCAATGGGAACAACCCCCGGCGAAGCCCACCGTCGCGTTTATCTGGCGCGTTCCGTCGATGGCGGCCAGACCTTCGCCCGCGAGCTTCCGGTTTCGCCTGCTCCGCTGGGCGCCTGCGGCTGCTGTGGAATGCGCGCCTTCGTTGATCGCAGCGGCGCCTTATTTATTTTGTATCGAGCCGCTGCCGAAGACATCCACCGCAATATGACCCTGCTGGTCTCTACAGATAGAGGGCGCACGTTCCGTACGCGTGAGGTTTCCACCTGGCAATTAAACGCCTGCCCCATGAGCACAGCCTATCTGGGGGAAGGGGCACACTACGTGCTGGCCGCCTGGGAAAAAGCCGGAGAGGTGTACTTCGACACAATCAATCCGGAGACTTTCCAAATCTCCTCTTCATTCGCCGCCCCCGGCCAGAGTAATGATCGCAAGCACCCCGCCGTAGTTGCCAATTCCCGAGGCCAGGTGCTTCTCGCCTGGACGGAAGGGACTGGCTGGAAGAAGGGTGGTTCGGTCGCCTGGCAGATCTTCGATAACTCAGGCCAGCCACTCGGCGCGATGGGCCACGCCGCCGGTGTACCCGCCTGGGGCCTGCCCAGCGTTTACACCGCTCCCGATGGAAATTTCACGATCATTTATTGAGCGGTTTCTCAGATGAAAAGCAGCCCAATACCCACCGTCACCAGTGCTGCGCCGGCCCAGCGCTTCCAGTGAACTTCTTCCTTCAGGAAATGCTTGGCCAGGGCGACCTCAAGCACGTAGCTGCTGGCCGAGACCGGCACGGCGAAGCTGAGAGCAGTGGTAGAGAGCAGTGCGATTAGCGCGAAGAATGAGACGGCCATGGCCGGAATTCCGGCCAGGATAAACGGGTCTCGAGCCGCGTTCGAGCACATGTGCATGATGCTGCCCAGGCTGTAATTTTCGAGTTCGCCCTGCCGCTTCATGCCGGCGCTGCAAAGCACGTCACCGGCGGTGCTGCCGATCACCACAATCGCAATCATAAGAAAAGTCATTTCTCATACTCCAGATGGTCGGTGGTGTGGGGCGAAGTGCGCGCGACGAGAGCCACGCCAAGGGTGATGAGGCAAATCCCAAGCCAGTGGACCCAGCTCACGACCTCATGGAGCCCAACCGCCCCCGCCACAGCCGTAAGGACGTACGAAAACGAGGTCACCAACAGGACGTAGCTCAGATCAGCCCAGCTCAGTAATAAAAGGCGCGCGATCAGCCAGATCACCATCAGGATCACTCCCACTGCAATCCAGAAGTGAACGAAGGCCTCGATGTAGGGCACGGGCGACCACGATTCGATTCCCCCGATGTGGCGCAGCCCACGCGCCAGAGCGTAATTGCCAATGACGTTCGTGCCGACCACGATAACGCACACGATCGTCGTCTTCCACAGCAGCCTTTGGCTTTCGGTTGATTGGGGTGTGCGCTCGTCGCGCGAATTTTCCATGCTACTTGCGTTGACGGCCGGTGGCTGAGCTTGAATCTTTTCCTCTTCCATCGCTTCAGACCTTTTACGCTCCCCTAACAAGTCTACCAGCGGCAGGGGAACCTGCCTCCGGCGAAGCGCCATGCCGTCAGGATGCAATCCGTAATCACTGCTGGCTATCTTGTGACGGAAGGAAGCGTTTCGCCGAGGCTCATAACGACCGCTCGCTCTGAGCCAGTGCGCGCCGACTCCTGGGATACTATTATGCCAGCCCCCCTCCAGGAGTTGTCGTGTGAGAGGCGCGTCCGAACAACCCCTTGTTCTTTAGACGCTCCGGCGCCGCACAAAGTTCAGGCATGGCAAGGCGGAAAGATCCAATCGCTGAAGACGGCAGGCTCCCGAAGCCATCTGCAGGCCTCGGAATCGCGTGGTTTCGCTTTCAGCTTGTCGGCTTGCGCAGCCTCAACCCTGTGTCGTTTGGTTGGTTCGCGGTCATCGTGTACAATCGAATCTTCGCACCTTGCAGGCTGGGCGTTCCGGATGGCGATGCCCGGCAGCAATGTCAAACGCAGGGGCCGCGCCGAAGGGGACCGCCGCGAAAACTTCCTGCCTGATGAATCCGGAATGAAGTCATTACTGGAACAGCTTAACGCGCAGCAACGCGCCGCCGTGGAACACACTGATGGCCCGCTGTTGATTCTGGCGGGAGCGGGCAGCGGCAAAACCCGCGTCATCACATACCGCATCGCTTACCTGATTGAAGCTTGCGGCGTTCCGCCGGAAAATATTCTGGCTGTGACGTTCACCAACAAGGCCGCCGACCAGATGAAGTACCGCGTGGCGGCGCTGCTCGAGGGAAGGGTTGACCGCCTCCCGCATATTTCGACTTTCCATTCTTTCTGTGTCAGCGTGCTCCGGCGCCACATCGAGCGCCTTGGATACACGCGCGACTTCACCATTTACGATGAAGACGATCAGCAGCGGGCGATAAAAATCGCGGGGCGGGAACTAAGCCTCAGCGACTGGATCACCTCGCCGCGTTCGGTTCTGGCGCGTATCAGCGCCGCCAAGAATCGTGGGGTCTCTCCCGAGACAATGCTGGACGAGGCTCATGATCCCTCAACGCGCAATCTTGCCGCAATTTTTGAGCGGTACGAGAGCAAGCTGGGACAATCAAACGCGCTCGATTTTGACGACCTCCTGCTGAAAACCGTGGCGCTCTTTGACGATGCGCCGGACGTCGCGGAGCAATACAACCGGCGCTTCCGCTACATCATGGTGGACGAATACCAGGACACCAACCGGATCCAATATCAGTTAATCCGGCAGCTCACGCGAGCACAGCAGAACATCTGCGCCGTCGGCGATGAAGACCAGTCTATCTACCGGTGGCGCGGAGCCGACATCGAAAACATCCTCAACTTTGACCAGGACTATCCCGGCACCGCCATCATCCGTCTCGAACAGAATTATCGCTCAACCCAGATGATACTGGATGCAGCCACGGCGGTGGTGAGCCACAACGTGGCGCGTAAGGGGAAGTCGCTTCGAACCGACCGCGGCGCAGGCCTGCGCGTGGGGCTTTACGAAGCGCGTAACGCGGATGAAGAGGGATGGTTTGTTTCAAGCGAGATTATGAAGGCGCTTGGCGAGGAATCCGTGGAGAGTGTGGGTGTGCTGTTCCGCACCAACGCCCAGTCGAGGACGCTGGAAGAAGCTCTGCGCAGGAACCGCATCATGTACCGCGTGGTGGGCGGCACCAGTTTCTACGACCGATCTGAGATCAAGGATGCGTTGGCCTACGCGCGGCTGTCGAACAATCTTCGCGATTCCTCCGCCATGCAGCGCATCATCAACACGCCGCCCCGCGGCATCGGAGACACCACCGTCGACCAGCTCCAGGCCCTGGCCGCAGCACGCGACTTGACTCTCTGGGAGGCCTTGGAACAGGCTGTGGCGGAATCACCTATGCCCGTCCTCGACGGACCCTCCGAGCAGTTGCCCCTCGAACAGGTCAACCCCTTTTCCACCCAGGCACGCAAAGCTCTGCGAGGTTTTCACTCGCTGATGACCGGCCTCTCTGCCGACCGCGAGACGCATTCTCTCAGCGAGTTCTTCCGCGCCATCCTCGACCATACTCATTACATTGAGACGCTGGATGCAGAGAATACGCCGGCAGCCGAGAGCCGCATCGAGAACCTGCGCGAACTGGTGAATGCCGCTGCAGAAGCCGAGGAGCGTGGTGAGCGGCTGTCGGATTTCCTGGACCACGCCGCGCTGGTTTCAGACGCCGACAGTTACGACGAGCGCGCACGCGTGACCCTGATGACCCTCCACAGCGCCAAGGGGCTCGAGTTCTCTGTTGTATTCCTGGCGGGCATGGAAGAAGGCCTCTTCCCGCACAAGCTTTCAGGCGATGATGACGCCGGCCTCGAGGAGGAACGTCGCCTCTGTTACGTGGGCATGACTCGCGCACGTGATCGCCTGCTCCTCACCTGGGTGCGCGAGCGCCGTTTTTACGGCCGGCAGTCGCAGGAAGGCACAATGCCTTCGCGCTTCTTGAGCGAAATTCCCCAGCAGCTCATCGAGCCGCTCAATGTTACGATGTTCCCTTCCAAGCCGCGCACGACCTGGGGCAATGCGGTCAATTCTGCTGACGGGATTGAAAGGTTTTTCTCCCAGCGCGGGCACGAAGTGAGAGCTTCCCGCGCAGAACCGGCGATTCCGCATTCTCGACCGGCCACTCCGGCGCGCTGGCGACAGGGCTCAAAAGTTCGTCACCCCAAATACGGGATCGGGACTGTTCTCGATTCCGAGGGGGAAGGGGATAACACCAAGGTGACCGTCAGCTTCCCCGGCTACGGCCGCAAGAAGCTGGTGGAGCGTTACGCCTCCCTTGAAAAAATCTGAAGCCGCAGTTGTTGGCGGATGGTAAGACCATGGCGTACCAGGTGGACTCCGGTGAGCAGAGCAGCGCGCAGGATGCGCCTCTCGCGTCGAAATCCCGAAAGCGATTGCGCCTCGTCGGGACGTTTTCAGTTTGTGTGGTTGCCTGCCTGATGACCGCGGCGACGGCGGAGGCTGCACCCGCCAGTGTAGGCAAAATCCTGCGGCGGGTCGGCCATGCTTACGGCCACCTGAAGAATTATCACGTCGTCGCCACGCGCGAACGCTTCTTTGTGCAATCTCATTCTCGCTTCTCCGGCCATTCGGAAATCTCGCTCGATGCCGCCCGCCGGGGCCGAGTGCGCATCAAGCTGAGCGGCGATGGACTCGACGTGCTGCTGATCAGTGACGGGAAAACAATCTGGCAGTTCGCGCCCGGTAAAAACCAATACACCCAACGCCAACGGCTGGCGCTGGCGGATGGGCCCGGTGCGCAGCGGCCTGCCGGCGGCCGCGAAGACCTGTTCCAGCAATCGTATGACCTGCTTGTGGGCCGCTTTGTGAAGCTGCCGCGATTAGAAAAGGACGCAACGCTCGAGGGCCAGGAAAAGATCGCGTTGGAGGGCAGGCAAACCCTCTGCTACCGGATTGCAATCCGCTCGGAAGACCTGACCGACGAATTATGGATTAGCCGGTCGAGTTTTCTTGTGCTTCAGGAGAAAAGGACGCGGGCCCCCGCAAGCTCGGGCAGCCGCACCCTGGTGGATGACAACATTCGGGTCAGTGAAATGGCGATGCACGCCAGGCACTCTCCGGATTTTTTCACATTCACTCCACCCGCCAATGCTTGGCGCGTTGTAGCGCTGGAAATTCCGGGCGGGGGTGAGGGTGTCGAGGGACGCTCAGCGGGAAATTTTACGCTGCGTAACGTAGCTGGCAAGAGCGCCAGCCTGAATGATTTTAGGGGCAAGATCGTTGTCCTGAGCTTTTGGGCAACGTGGTGCGCGCCCTGCAAGAGAGAGTTGCCCACCCTTCAGGAAATTTTCGATGAGCGGAAGGACGTGGCCGTTCTCACGGTGGATGACGAGAATCCCGCGACCGTCAGAAACTTTCTGAACGAAAACAATTTTACTTTTCCGGCGCTGATCGACCAGGATCGAACGCTTTTCAAGAAGTTTGCTGTACACTTTATCCCGACGGTGCTCGTCATCGATCAGGAAGGCGTCATCGTTCATGAAATCGTCGGATGGGATGGCCCGCAAAAGCTGCTTTCGGCTCTCGAAGCAGCAGGAATCAGCCAGACAGGACCAAGAGGTTCAGGGAAAAGCGAAACAAACCTCTCAAACAAATCAGGAGACGACCGGTGAATACAAAGTCAGTCAAAGACAAGGCGGAGCGAAAAAAATTAAAACGGGAGGCTCGTAAGAAGCAGCCTCCCAAGCCCAAGCAGACCGAGCCGCGCGGTTCGCACAGACCCAAGGTCAAGAAGAGAGGCCCAGGCCAGGCGGCACGCCGTTAGAAGCTCCGTTGCGGCCGCCGTGGTGCTCCGTCTCTCCCGCCGCTGAGGGCTCATCAGTGCCACTTGGTATTTCGGTGCGCCGGGGGACTGTGGGCATCGGGTTTAGCAGCCGCCCGGCATTTCCCGATTATTCCTCTAGAGGAGTGCTTTGGCCTCACAGCTCCTTCGCACAAAGAGTATTGAAAAGCTGCTTGCGGACGCCGATGCGCCCGAGCACCGGCTTCGCAAGACGCTCGGTCCGTGGTCGCTGACGGCCCTCGGCATCGGAGCCATTATCGGAGCCGGCATCTTTGTGCTGACGGGCACGGCGGCAGCGGGCGAAACCCTCGAGGTCCATTCGCTGCTTAAGGCGCCGTTGCTCAGCGTGCTGATGCACGGTGAGCACGCCATGGGAATGTCAGGCCGGCCTGGCGCGGGCCCGGCCATCGCGCTTTCTTTCTTCCTCGTGGCGATAGCCTGCGGGTTGGCAGGACTGTGTTACGCGGAACTGGCTTCCATGATTCCAATCGCCGGCAGTGCGTACACCTACACCTACGCGACGCTCGGCGAACTGGTGGCCTGGATCATCGGATGGGACCTGATCCTCGAATACGCAGTCAGCAACATGGCCGTGGCCGTTGGCTACTCCGCCTACTTCGACAGCCTGCTTCACAACCTCGGCCTCTCTCTGCCTCGAAAGTTTTCAGAGCCCATGCTCAACTCGTCGCTCCATTTCACCGGGTCGTATTTCAACCTCCCGGGGTTCGTGGTGGTGATGATTCTCACCGTGATTCTGGTGGTCGGCATCCGAGAAAGCGCCGGCGCCAACAATTTAATGGTAGTAGTCAAGCTCGCAGCCATTGCGATCTTTGTCATCTGGGCATCCGGACACGTGCAGCCTTCAAACTGGTCGCCGTTTATGCCCAATGGTTTCCAGGGGGTGCTAACGGGCGGGGCCATTGTCTTCTTCACCTATATCGGATTTGATTCCGTCTCCACCGCCGCTGAGGAGTGCCGTAATCCGCATAAGGACGTTCCTTTCGGCATCATCGCCTCTCTGATTGTCTGTACTATCCTTTACTGCACGGTGGCGATTGTGCTGACGGGAATCCAAAACTGGCAGATGCTGCAAAACGCGGCGCCGGTAGCCAACGCCCTGGCCGCCATCGGACTTTATCGCGTTGAGCGCTGGGTGACCATCGGCGCGCTCACTGGCATGCTCAGCTCACTGCTGGTCTTTCAGCTTGGGCAGGCGCGCGTGTGGTATGCCATGTCGCGAGACGGATTGCTGCCGCGGGCTTTTTCAAAGGTTCACCGGAGATTCCGCACACCGCACGTCAGCACCTGGACAGCGGGCCTCTTTGTCGCCATCCCGGCCGGCATTTTCGACATCGGCACGCTCGCTGACCTTTCCAATATCGGAACTCTATTTGCTTTCCTGCTGGTATCGCTGGGCGTTCTGACTCTGCGCCGGACTCAGCCGGACCGCCACCGCGCCTTTCGCGTCCCCTGGGTGCCCCTGGTTCCAGTCGCTTCCATGGCCTGTTGCCTGGTCCTGATGGCCAGTCTGCCCGTGGAAACATGGCTGCGGTTTATGGTGTGGCTCGTCATCGGTCTGATCATCTACTTTACTTACAGCCGCCACCACAGCGAGTTTGCCCAGGCGGGTTCCACGGGCGCCGGAAATGCCAGCCGCTCGTGGCGCGTTTCTCCCCCGCTGTCGCCGCGCGTAAAAAAGACAACGGGCGATGCTGTAGAATAAAAGGACACTCGTGCATCCGACGCCATCACGACCGGACAGGATGAAGCTCGAACCTACATCTTTTGAACCCGCCCCCTGCCCTCGCCAGAAATGTGTCCGCATGCTGGCCGTGTTTTTTCTGCTGGCCGGGCTCGCGCTCGTCACGGGCCGGCCCGCATTCGCCTGGGGCCCCCAGGCCCACCGGCTGGCGGACGACTGGGCCATTGGCACTCTCCCCCCGAATTTGCGCACCTACTATCAGTCAAACCGCAATTTTATCCTTGACCATGCGAACGATCCTGAAGAGTGGGTGAAAAAGGACCGTTACGAGGAGATGCGCCACTACATTTATCTCGACAAGTATGGAACGTTCCCCTATCTCGACCTCCCGCACTCCTACAAAGCCGCTGTCAAGAAGTACGGGGTGAGGCATATCACGCACAACGGCGTGCTGCCCTGGCAAGTGGGAGAATACAGTCTTAAACTAACCAACGCCTTCCGCGCCCATGACTGGGAGCAGGTGAAGCTGAACAGCGCTGCCCTCGCTTTCTATGTGGCGGATGCTCACAATCCGTTGCACACAACGCAAAATTACAATGGCCAGATGACCGGGCAGGCCGGTCTCCAGGTGCGCTTTGGCGACGAACTGGTCGAACGCTATTCCCATTTTTTTATGTTCCGGCCTGACAACGCCTCCAAGGTCAGCGATCCGACCGAGCGCGCCTTCCAGATGATCCTGGAAGCCAACACTTGGGTAGATCAGATTATCCTGGCTGATCTTGTGGCCCAGCAGGGGCGGTCGGGCTACACTGATGCCTATTTTGACGCTTTCTATTCTCGCGTCGGATCGACAGCGATGAAGGAGATCAGTGAAGCCGCACACGATATCGGTTCTTACTGGTTCAGCGCCTGGCTCAACGCCGGCCGCCCTGATTTGCCCGGCCATTAGCTGCTCCGGCACAAACACTCCCTTGTGGGCCCCTCGCGGATACACCTGAGGGACCTTGAAGGAATTCTCGATGCCCGTTCCCAAAGATTTCATCGCGAAGCTGCCCAAGGCGGAACTCCATCTGCACCTCGAGGGAAGCCTGAGGCCCGAAACGCTGCGCGAACTATCGCGGGGCAGGGGCGGCATGGAGCCGAAAGTCGCGCAATGGATTGTCGAGCGCGAGCAGCACGGGTATCGCTACCCCACCTTCGCGGAATTTATCGAGGCGTTCAAGTTTGTCGTTCTGCTGCTCGACACTCCGGAAGATTATGCGCTGGCCACTGTTCGGCTGATCGAGTGGCTGGCAGGGCAGAACGTGAAGTATGCCGAAATCACGCTGGCGGCGGGCGTGATCCTCTGGAAGCAGCAGCCGCTCGATCGGGTATATGAGGCTGTCCGCACCGCTTCGCTCGAGACCGCAGCGCGTCTCGGCATCAAGGTCAACTGGGTTTTTGACGCCGTCCGTCAGTTCGGCTCTGATCACGCGCGCGAGGTGTTGCGCTGGGCAAGCCGCTACTGCTCCGACGGCGTTGTGGCGTTTGGGCTGGGCGGAGATGAAAAGGGCGGCCCCGCCCGCCTCTTTACGGATGTTTATCGCGAGGCACGCGACACCGGCCTGCACACCGTGGCCCATGCGGGAGAGACCGCTGGCCCCGAGAGCGTACGCGACACAATTGAATTGCTCAATGTGGAGCGTATTGGCCACGGCCTCGCGGCCGCGCGGGATCCTGAGGTCATGGCCCTGCTGCGCGACCGCGCGATCCCCCTGGAAGGCTGCCCAGGCAGCAACGTCTCGTTAGGGCTGGTGCCGGAATTTCGGGATTATCCCCTGCCGGCCTTTTTGGACGCGGGAATTACGATGACGCTCAATTCCGACGACCCCGCCTTGTTTGGAACTTCCATCGGCCAGGAATTCACCAGGGCAGCCGCTGAATTTGCGCTTTCGCCGGACCAGACGGCAGGCCTTTGCGAAAACGCTGTGCGTGCCGCTTTTCTGCCGGAACATGAAAAGGAAACCATGCTGAGGCAGATCGGGCAGGCGGTTGTTGCGTAGCCCGTAATGCCGACCGTCGCCGGTCCGCAAAAGGAAATCGGCTGGATGAAGACTCCCCTACGCGCTATTTTCCTCGATGCAGGATACACCCTGCTTTTTCCGCAGGTCGAAAAACTGGCTCAAGACCTGGAGTCTGCCGGATTCCCGGCGCGCGTCGAGCAATTCCACCAGGCGGAGCGCGCGGGAAAGAAAAAACTGGATGAAGTGCTCTGGCCGCAGATCCGGAACGGCCGCATCCCTCGAACCACCAACCATGTTTTCTGGGAACAGTATCTGACAGCCTTGATGGATCAACTTCGGCCACCCGCAGAGGCTCGCAAGGAAGTAATCGATCGAGTCCTCGGGGGATTTCGGGATATCCACACGTGGTCCAAGGTGCTTCCCGATACTATCCCAACTCTCCAGAAACTGAAGTCGGCCGGTTACTATCTCGCTGTGATCTCGAATTCTGACGGAACGGTCGAAGGCGAGCTTCAGCGCGCCGGCCTCCATGATTACCTCGAATTTGTGATCGACTCTTCAGTGGTGGGCGTTGAAAAACCGCATCCCGAAATCTTTGAGCTGGCCCTGAATCGAGCCGGCTTCAAGCCTCATGAGTCGATTTACGTCGGTGACACGCATCCCATCGACATTGGCGGAGCCGAACTCGCCGGCCTGCGCGGCGTTCTGATCGACCGGGTGGGCGCCTACCCCGACGCCCAATGCCCCCGCATCACATCGATCTCCGAGCTGGCGGATCTTGTAGATGTGGCTGGTCATTGAAAATCTGTGACTATCGCCTATCTATGAATGTTTCCAATCGTATGGCCGCAAACTTTAAAATTTGTTGACAGGGCTGGGCAGGGTTGTTACAATTTTGCTTATTCATATATGGCAGTCTCGATGACCAAGTCGGTTAATGGCGCAGACGCACGGCGGATGTGTTGTTGTACGTGTACCGTCGGTGGGCGCCGTGCGGCTGGAGATTAACGACTTGTAATTCGAACTTCCAGTTAGTTCTCTTAAGGACGCCCGCTGACGAAAAACGTTGGCGGGCGTTTTTGTTTTTGGACGCTCCGCTCAAACGCCACGGCTAGCGGGAACTTGAAACCAGGATGTTGAAGGAGAGAAAACGGAAATGATGGAACCTCATGGAGGACGGCTCGTCAATCGTCTGGTTCTCGGAGAAAAGGCCGCGGCGCTGGAAGCAGAGGCTCTCACGCTTCCCGTGATCCAGTTGAATCCCTTTGAAGTTTCTGACCTGGAGATGCTGGCCATCGGCGCCTTCAGCCCGCTCGAGGGATTTATGGCAAGCACGGATTACACCCGGGTTATTAAGGATAAGCGCCTGGCCAATAGCCTTCCCTGGACGTTGCCCGTCACTCTGGCCGTCAACAAGCAACAGGCTGATAGCCTTAAGAATGCTTCCAGCGCGGCGCTGGCGGGTGACAACGGTACGCTTCTGGCAATCCTTAGAATTCAGGATGTTTTTCACTACGACCGCGAAGCTGAATCGGTGGCGGTCTTTCGCACCGCCAACCACGACCATCCGGGCGCTCGCTATATTGCCTCGCGCGGCGACTGGATCATTGGCGGGCCGGTGGAAGTTTTCCGGCGGCCGAATGCGGAACACTTTTCGAAATACAGGCTGGCCCCGGCAGACACCCGCAGGATTTTTGCCGAGCGCGGATGGAACACCGTGGTCGGCTTTCAGACCCGCAATCCCGTACACCGCGCTCACGAATACATCCAGAAGGCTGCGCTCGAAATCGTGGACGGGCTGCTCCTGCACCCCATCGGGGGCGAGACCAAGTCTGACGACATCAGCCTGGACGTCCGGCTGCGCTGCTACGAAGCCCTGCTTCAGAACTACTATCCGCCGGATCGCACCCTGCTGGCCTTGAATCCTGCGTCCATGCGTTACGCCGGCCCGCGGGAAGCCATTTTCCACGCGCTCATCCGCAAGAACTTCGGCTGCACGCATTTCATTGTGGGGCGCGACCATGCCGGGGTGGGGAATTATTACGGCCCTTACGACTCCCAGAAGATCTTCAGCGAGTTCGGCAAGGATGAGTTGGGAATCACTCCCCTCTTTTTTGAACACACTTTTTACTGCCGCGAGTGCTCCGGCATGGCCTCGCAAAAGACCTGCGGGCACGATAAGCAGTCCCGCGTGATGTTGAGTGGCACCCAGGTGCGGAACACCCTGCGGGAAGGCGGACAGTTGCCGCCGGAATTTACCCGGCCTGAAGTGGCGGCGGTTCTTCACCAGGCTTTTAGCCAGCAGCTCCAGCAGGAGGCGGCGTGCTGATAAGTTTGCTTGCCTTCATCACCGGCATCCTCGTCGGCCTGACGGGCACCGGCGCAGGCGTGATTCTGACACCCCTGCTGTTGATCCTGACCCCGTTCAGCGCGCTGACGGTGATCGGCACTGACCTGATGAGCGGCGCCCTCACCAAGCTGGTAGGCGTGGTCGAGCACCGCAAAATGGGGCAGGTGCGCTGGAACCTGGCAGGATACCTTCTTGCTGGGAGCATCCCCGGGTCGGTTGGCGGCATTCTGTTTATCCACTTCCTGAAAGGCCTGATGTCGGAAGGTCAGCTCGACCATGCGTTAAAGATTTTGCTGGGCATAACTCTTTTCGGAGTCTCGTTTTTCCTGCCGTTCCTGCGACGCCGGCAGCAGGCGGCTGCCTCCCATTTTGAAAACCTCACATGGTCCGATGGCGGCTTCAAGCTCCTTTCGGTGGGAGCGATCGTGGGTTTCCTGGTTTCCATGACCTCGGTGGGCAGCGGAAGCCTTCTCATGATCGCCTTGCTGGTGCTGGTCCCGCTGCCGCTTGGCAGCCTGGTGGGAACCGACATTCTCTTTGGGCTGGTCACCACGGCGCTGGCCGGGTCGCTGCACTGGGAGATGGGCAACTTCAACGCCAACCTCTTTCTGCTGCTGGTGGCTGGCGAAGTTCCAGGCGTGATTATCGGCAGCCGCCTCACCCGCCGGATTCCCGAACGTTACATCACCTGGCTGTTCAGCATTCTTTACTTTTCGCTGGGGGCGCGCTTACTCGTCGGATGATGCGCGGGGCGGAGCCTGCCGGCTATCTCACTCTGAAATAGATGAAAGGAAGATATGGAACTTGGAACAGTAGATATTCCTGAGATCGCTAAATCGCTTGTCGAGCGGCATCCCATCGAGATCGTGCAGTTCGCGCTCGAAAACTACTCGAACGGAATCGGGATCAGCTTCAGCGGGGCGGAAGACGTCGTCCTGGTCGATATGGCGGCGAAGGTGGGCGGCAAGTTCAGAGTTTTTTCGCTCGATACGGGAAGGCTCCATCCGGAAACCTACCAGTTTATTGACAAAGTGCGCCAGCACTACGGCATTCCGATCGAGATCTTCTTCCCGCAGGTGGCTGGGGTCGAGAAGCTGGTCAGAGAGAAAGGGCTGTACTCGTTCTATAAGGACGGCCACAAAGAGTGCTGCGGAGTCCGAAAGGTTGAGCCGCTGAAGAGGGCGCTTGGAACACTCGGCGCCTGGATCACCGGCCAGCGCCGCGATCAAAGTCCTTCCACGCGCGCGCAGGTGGCTGTGGTTGAAGTTGATCCCGTCTTTTCGTCCCCCGGACGCGACCTGATCAAATTCAACCCTCTGGCCAACTGGAGTTCCAGGCAGGTCTGGAATTACATCCGAGAAAACAACGTTCCCTTCAACCCACTGCACGAACGCGGCTTCATCTCAATTGGATGCGAGCCCTGCACGCGCGCGGTGCTACCGGGCCAGCACGAACGCGAGGGGCGCTGGTGGTGGGAAGATCAGACGAAGAAGGAATGTGGGCTGCACGCTGGCAACGTAGAAAGTCCAGCAAAGGCGTAAGAGTCGGTCCTGCGCAGACTTACTGGAAGGCGCTCAGGATAAAGGCCGCCCGTGCGGCATCACGCATCTACCAGTTGATCAAGCTTGGTTTATTGGCCAGGAATCGTCTTGGTTTCCCGTAGCTCGTTGGGGACGACCTGGAGCAAGCCCTCATACAGGCGGCCTGCAATCTCAGCAGCGTGTGGGCCGTCCATGGGCCATCCGCCTCGCAATAGCACCACCACCACATATCGCGGTGGCGCGTCGGAATAAGATAGGAACCATCCCAGCCTCGCCCCGTCTTCACTGCACGTTCCGGTCTTTCCCAATATTTGCACGACGCCGTCATTGGCCAGGCGGGCTGTCCCGTAGGATACCGCAGCCGCCATGCCTGCCCTGACCTCGGGAAACTGCGTTTGCAGGTTCGTAAGTTGGCGCCGCACCTGGGGCTGGAAACTCGCCAACTGTATGTGTGTTTGGGGATACTGCAGGTAATATAGCGTTCCGCCGTTGGCGAAGGCTGAGGCCACCGCGGCCCATTGCAGAGGCGTCACCTCGATGCCTTTGCCGAGATAGGCCAGAAAACCCACCTCCGCGTGTGTGGGAGCATCGGCTGGAAATTCGCCGGGCACATCCCCCTTGATATCAAGTCCGGCCTTCTCTCCCAACCCGAACTCAAGCGCGTAGCGGGACAGGATGGGGAATCCCACCATCTGGCCAAGCCGGTAGAAAAACTGGTTGTTGGAATGCGCCAACGCTTCGGTCAGGTCCATCCGAGAGCGGCGGCCAACATAAATTTTTGTTTGCGGCGTAATGATGCCTTCATTCAGCGCGGCCAGGGCGACGATAGGCTTGAAAGTTGAGCAGGGTCGGAAAGCTCCGCTGAAAGCCAGCTTCTGGTTCACAATCGTGAGGACCCGCCCGTCGTTCGGATCCACCACCACGACGCTTCCGTTCAGCGTGCCCAGCGCCTGGAGCGCTGCCTGGCGCACGCCAGGGTCGTCGCCTTCCGTAATGTCGCCCGCGCCGGGGTTTTGGTCGTACGAACTGACAGTCCACGGGCTCCACCGCCTGCGAACTCGCCGTCGCCTCGCGTGGCGAACGCGCCGATGGACCACCGCAGTTCGGCGGGTAGCCGCCAGTCCCTGCGGAAGGATGCCGCCGGAAGGGATGT
Source organism: Terriglobia bacterium (assembly GCA_036278995.1). Taxonomy (GTDB): domain Bacteria; phylum Acidobacteriota; class Terriglobia; order UBA7540; family UBA7540; genus SCRD01. The sequence continues at coordinate 124,443 of DASUJZ010000103.1, forward strand.
CAAATCCCATCAGCCCTGAGAGCACAACAAGCAGCACAACCCGTCTCTTCAACTGTCTCCCAGCGTGCACAGATATCCTCTCGCGCGCCTGGCGCACCCCTACAAGTTCTGTCAACAGCCTATACGGCTTCTGGACCTGAAGCCGTTTGCGGGCAGGACTACTTCTTGCCTTTTGCTGCGCCAGCTTCGGCTGGCTCAGCCTCCTTCGACGACGGCAGGTTCAGGGCTTTGCGCACCTCTCGTTCGATCTTTCCGTACACATCCGGATTCTGTTGCAGGAATTGGCGGGTGTTTTCCCGCCCCTGCCCAATCCGTTCACCAGCAAAGGAATACCATGAACCGCTCTTCTCAATCAAGTTCATTCCTGCGGAGAGGTCAAGCAGGTCGCCCTCCCTCGAAATGCCTTCGCCATACAGGATGTCGAATTCGGCGTCGCGGAACGGGGGAGCCATCTTATTTTTCACCACTTTAACCCGCGTCCGGTTGCCCACCACCTTGTCGCCATCCTTGATAGAAGCAATCCGGCGGACGTCCAGCCGCACCGAGGAATAGAACTTCAGAGCGCGCCCGCCCGTGGTGGTTTCCGGATTGCCGAACATCACTCCGATTTTTTCCCGAATCTGATTGATGAAAACGAGGCAAGTCTTTGATTTTGAAACCAGTGCGGTCAGTTTGCGCAGCGCCTGCGACATCAATCGGGCTTGCAGGCCCGGCATCGAGTCGCCCATGTCGCCCTCCAGCTCAGCCCGCGGAACCAGCGCCGCCACCGAATCGATCACAATGATGTCAATAGCATTTGAGCGTACCAGGGCCTCCACAATTTCCAGCGCCTGCTCGCCGAAATCGGGCTGCGAAACCAGCAGGTTGTCCACGTCCACGCCCAGCCTGGCTGCGTATTTCGCGTCCAGAGCGTGTTCGGCATCCACAAACGCCGCCATCCCGCCGCGCTTCTGGGCCTCGGACACAAGGTGCAGCGCCAGAGTGGTCTTGCCACTGGCTTCCGGACCGTAGATTTCCACAACCCGGCCGCGCGGAACACCTCCCACGCCCAAGGCTGAGTCCAGGGAAAGAGCCCCCGTTGGGATCACCTCCACCGGCACCAGCGCCCCTTTCGAGCCCAAGCGCATGATGGAGCCCTTCCCAAACTGCTTTTCGATTTGTGTCAGGGCCATATCGATGGCCTTCATGCGGTCTGTTCTTTCTTCTGGCATCCTGCAATCCTCCCTTTGTTCCGCGGATGTGCTTGACGGGTATTCGACGGCGGCTGGCTTTTCCCTGGCTTGCCTTTTCGTGGGAACCGCGCGCGCTCGATGGGGCTACGCCTCCGCGTAACTGTAGAACCCCCTACCGGATTTGCGCCCCAGCCGCCCCGCTTCCACCATCCTTTCCAGCAGCGGGCAGGGCCTGTATTTTGAATCGTGGAAGCCTTCGTGGAGCACTTTCATGATGTCCAGGCATACGTCCAGGCCGATCAGATCAGCTAGCTCCAGCGGTCCCATGGGATGATTCATGCCCAGCTTCATCACTCCGTCCACACCTTCCGGAGCGGCCACGCCCTCCATCACGGCAAAAACTGCTTCGTTGATCATCGGCATCAGCAGCCGATTTGACACGAATCCCGGCAAGTCCCTCGAACGGATGGGTGTCTTGCCCACAGACTTTGCAATCTCCTCGGCTGCCGCAACGGTTTCTTCCGCCGTCTCCAGCCCAGGGACAACTTCCACCAGCTTCATCACCGGCATAGGATTGAAAAAGTGCAGCCCAACAAACTGCGCCGGGCGCCGTGTCACGCCTCCGAGGCGCGTAATCGAAATTGAAGATGTGTTGCTGGCAAAGAGCGCTTCCGGGCCGCAGAGCGCGTCGAGCGAACGGAAAACCTCCGCCTTGAGTTCAAATTTCTCGGTGACCGCCTCGATCACCATGTCGACGGAAGCGAGAGCCGACAGCTCGGTGGTGGTCTTCAGACGGTTTTCAGCCTTTTGCTTTCCCTCTGCCGTCAGCCGGCCCTTCTCAACCGCGTGCGCGAGCCCGCGTGAAACCTTTTCCGCCCCGCACCCCACCAGTTCCTGGGTAGTGTCGTGCAGAACCACCGAATATCCGTTGCGGACCAGCACCTGCGCGATTCCACTGCCCATCGTCCCCGCGCCCACCACCCCAACCCGGCAGACGCTCAAGCCTGCCTCCTCGCATGCCCAGTTTCCCGTTCCACCGCCAGCGCGATGGCGTTGCCGCCGCCCAGGCACAGAGCGGCAATCCCGCGGCGCGCCTCGCGGCGTTCCATTTCGTAGAGCAGGTCCACCAGAATGCGCGCTCCCGAGGCGCCGATGGGATGCCCCAGCGCCACTGCGCCGCCGTTCACGTTGGTCTTCTGCGGATCGAGTCCCAGTTGCTCGATGACGGCCACGGCCTGCACGGCAAAAGCCTCGTTTAGCTCCACCAGGTCTACATCTTCAACTTTCCAGCCGGTTTTTTTCAGCAGCGACTCCACCGCGTCTACCGGCGCCATCATCACCCAGCGCGGCTCCACTCCGCTCACCGCCTGCGCCACAATCCGCGCCATGGGTGCGTTGCCCAGCTTCCGCGCGGTTTCAGCCGAGGTCACCAAGGCGGCGGCGGCCCCGTCATTGGTTCCCGGAGCGTTGCCCGCCGTCACCGTTCCGCCCTTCTTGAAGACGGGCTTCAGCCTGGCCAGCTTTTCCAGCGAAGTATCCTCGCGCGGCGATTCGTCAACGGAAAATTCCCGCATCCCACCCTTTTTGTCGGGCACGCAGACGGGCACAATCTGGTCTTTCAGCTTGCCGCTTTTGATGGCCGCAATAGCGCGCCGGTGGCTTTCCAGAGCAAACCGGTCCTGCCGCTCGCGCGAAACCTCATACTTTTCCGACACGAGTTCGGCGGTCATGCCCATGTGGAAGTCTTCATAGACATCCCAAAGGCCGTCGTGCACCATGGAATCCACCAGCGTTTTGTCGCCCTGGCGCAGCCCCTGGCGAGCACCGGGCACCAGATACGGGCAGTTGCTCATGGACTCCATGCCGCCCGCCAGCACAACGTCGCTGTTGCCGGTTGCGATGCCCTGCGCGGCCAACGCCACGGCTTTCAGACCCGACCCGCATACCTTGTTGATGGTCATCGCCGCCACGCGCGGGTCGAGTCCTCCCCTCAGCGCCGCCTGCCGGGCAGGATTCTGCCCCAGGCCCGCCGAGACCACATTGCCCATGATCACTTCGTCCACCAGGGCCGGCTCGATTTGCGCCCGCCGCACAGCTTCCCGCACCACGCAGGCGCCAAGCTCCACCGCAGTCAGGGTGGAAAGTGAACCTTGAAACTTGCCAATCGGAGTGCGGACGGCGGCAATAATCACCGCTTCTTGCATAACTGAATTGAGATTATGTCGCCGCCATGGAGTGAAGTCAAGAAAAGGAGGGGCATTGGCGGGCGAAAAAAAGCGCGGGGGCTTTGCTCGATCGAGTTCGAGCATTGCCGCCCGCGCCGATTCGCGTCAGTTACCGCCGGTGGGGAGGGTTATTGTCGTTTCTACCCTGATGACGACCCTCGTTCGACGGAGGAGCCTGCCGCTCCTGTGGCACACGGCCTTCATTCGGGCGCGCCTGAGGCGCTCTTGATTCAGGCTGGCTCTGGTGCATCTGTGGCGGCCGATTGTTCTGGTTCATCGGACGCTCATTCCGCGGCTGCGGATGGACGCCGCCTTCGTTCGGGCGCGCCTGAGGCGGCTGCGCTTCAGGCCGGTTTTGCTGCATCTCGGGCGGCCGATTATTCTGGTTGATCGGACGCTCATTCCGTGGCTGTGTCGGAGCCGGACGCTCCATCCGCGGGTTTGCAGGCGCAGGCTTGGGAGCGTTCATCGACGGTCTCCGCTCGACGGGAGCTGGCTGCGACCGCCCGGCCGGCTGCGAAGTGTTCGCGTTGTGTGGCGGTTCCTTGTACGGAGCTCCGGCTCGGGTTGCCCGCACCGCGCCGTTGCCCTGGAACTGCCCCGGTCTTGCCGTTGCTGCCACAGCCGGGCGCCCGTGGTTTTCACGCGCCCGCTGCCCTGGATCCGTCCGGGCAACCTGTCGCTGCTGCAGTTGCTGGTTCACGGCTCCGGAGCGCCGGCTGCGTTCCGCCGCCATTTCCACGGAGGTGGGACGGGCATCAATTCCGCCTCTGCCGCCGTTGTAGCTGATGCGGGGACCATTACGATTCACAACCACCCTCTCGTTATAAACATTCACGATATTGACATTGGTGATGTGGGTGACTTCGCGGTTGTAGTAGTAGCGATCGCCGCGCCATCGTCCACCGTAGTAGCCGCGGCCTGGGTAACCGTAGCCGTAGTCGATTCCACCGTAGAAGCCGACCTCGGTTCCCCAGTAACCCGGGTACCAAACGTACCCGCTGTTATACCAGCCCCAGTAGCCCGGAGTCCAAAGCGCGCCTACGAAAGGCGCAACCACCCAGGTGCCTGGCACCCAGAAGTAGCCGTAGTCCGGGTCCCAGTCCCAGTAGCCCGGTGTCCAGATGTAACCGGGAGCCGGACAAGGCGGCTGGACGTAAACCGGGATCGCCGGTGGCCCAAAACTGACAAAGATGCCGACCGAGGCGGACGATTTTGCCGGCGCTGCCAGCATCGCCAGCACCAGAAGCAGCGACCCCATCAGGCACGTGACAATTGACCGCCGCATCCACAGGCCGCGCGCTGTGTTGCCGGGCTCGGTCTTGACACCTGCTGTGTCCATGATCTGGTCTGACGTTCCTCCACTGAACTTAAACTTCTCGATATTGATCTCTTGTTCTTTCATCGAAGCACCTCCTAAGGCACTTCCGTACCGATTTCCTTCTCCTTTGGTAAGCAACCCTGTATCCACTTTCGAGTTATTCGGGTAACCTACCAAGTTCCAGACTGGTAGACGAAGCTGCATCAAGCATGGTTTCATAAACCGTCCGGTCAGACTTCCAGATTTACGTAAAATTTACGTCCGCTCGACCTACCTGTCAGGAACGAAGGCCTTTTGCACCTGTGGCTTTCGGGTGTACACTTCCGCCCCAAAGGAGGAGGCATGGAGAACGAAGATGGAATCAGCAGACGGGACTTTCTGTTGAGCGTTGGGATTGCCGGCGGTGCCGCAGCCGCAGCTACAGGGCCGCTGCCAGGCGCAAGTCTCCCTCCCGAAGCGCCGCAAGATCAATTGTTGGCAGAAACTAGTAGCTCGGGCTTGCTGGGCGCCATGCGGCCGCAGCAGAATCAGTTTCGCAACTTGATGGACCTGTCGGGCTTTTGGCAGTTTCAGCTTGACCCGAAAAGCGAGGGCGAACAGGCCAATTGGAAAGACGGTTTGCCTTCGCCGCGCGTAATTCCGGTCCCGGCAAGCTGGAACGATCTGTTCGACGACGCCGCCAACTACCTCGGCTATGGCTGGTACGCCCACCAAGCGTCGATTCCCACGGCTTGGCAGGGCCAGCGGATTTTCCTGCGCGTCTATTCCGCCAACTACGCCGCCAAAGTTTGGATGAACGGCGCCCTGCTGGGCGAGCACCTGGGCGGGCATCTGCCCTTTGCGTTTGACGTCTCGAGCCACGCGCGCCCCGGCGCTGCCAATCGCATTGTCATCCGCGTTGAGAACTTGCAACAGCCGGATCGAGTACCGCCCGGCAATCCGCCTGGTCGCCGCGGATTCTTCAACGGCTTTCCGGACACCACCTATGACTTCTTCCCCTATACCGGCATTCATCGCCAGGTGGCGCTCTACACCTGCCCGCAGGCGCACATCGAAGACATCACCGTGACGACGGAGATTCAGGGCCAGGATGGCATTGTCAAGGTGGCTGCGCGGGCGAGTAACGGCTGGAGCGGCAACGGCCGTGCCGTTATCGAGACCGGAGCCGGCGGCACCGCTGCAACGGTTGACATGCAGTACTCAAACGGCGAAGCGCATGCGGATTTGCGGCTGCCCGCGGCGCGCTTCTGGTCTCCCGATCATCCCAATCTCTATCCGCTCACCCTGGAACTGCTGGAAGCCGGAAATCCCGTCGACGCTTACCGGCTCGAAATCGGCGTACGCACCTTCGCCGTCAGCGGGGAGCAACTGCTGTTGAACGGCCAGCCCATCGAGCTGCGAGGTTTTGGCAAGCACGAAGATTTTCCTCTTCACGGCAAAGGCCTCGACCACGCTCAACTGGTTCGTGATTACGAGCTGCTCAAGTGGGTGGGCGCGAATTCTTACCGCACGTCGCACTATCCTTATTCGGAAGAAGCCATGGAGCTGGCCGACCGCTACGGCATCATGATCATTGACGAAATCCCGGCCGTGGGATTGAACTTTTCAGAGAGCGAGCAGCACGTCAATGCCTGGACGCAAATGGCCAGCAGCCAGCTTCGCAGCCTGATCGCGCGCGACAAAAATCATCCCAGCGTCATCATGTGGTCCGTCGCCAACGAGCCCGGCGCGGGCCGGCCGCTCTCCGGCCAAAGGGCTGGCCAGAGTGCCGTCACCGCCGGCGATCGTTATTTCAATCAGTTGGTGGGGCTGGCTCACCAGCTCGACCCCACCCGCCCCGTCACCTTCGCCGCCGTGCAGGGCGGACCGGCGGAATGGCTGGCGCACGTCGACGTGGTGGCGCTCAACCGCTACTACGGCTGGTACACCCTGGGCGGCCAGCTCGATGTTGCCATCAAAGCGCTCGAAAAGGAACTCGATGCTCTGCACGCTGCCTATCCCAAGCCCACGATCTTTACCGAGTTCGGCGCCGAAGCCCTGCCCGGCTCGCACAGCACGCCGCCGGAAATGTGGTCGGAGGAGTACCAGGCGGACACTATCAGCCGCTATCTCGATGTTGCGGCCCAGCGCTCGATGGCCGGAACCCTGATGTGGTGCTTCGCGGATTTCAAAACTTCACAGAGCATCATCCGCACCAACGGCATGAACAATAAAGGCGTCTTTACGCGCGACCGGCACCCCAAGCACGCGGCGCACATGCTCCGCGAACGCTGGCGGAAGGAGAGCGCCTAGCAGAGGGCCGGCCCGCGCGGCCATCCCGAATCCGACTGCGCTAGCACAGGATGCCCCAGCGGCGCGGGTGCTGTGCCGGGCTCAGGCATCGCAACCCGAGTCGCTGCGCAAGCTGATTAATGGCGGCCGCCTCGCCCGTGGTTGTTCCCACCGCCGCGGCGGTTTCCTCCGCCACGCTCGGAGTTGCCGTGCTGCTGGAGCGCGGGTCGGTTTTCGACCGGGCGCATTTGCTGCGGCCGAGCCTGTGGCTGGTTGCGCTCAAAAGAACGCTGCTGATTGTTGCTGTACATCGGCCGCTGGTTCCCGCGCTCGACGGGAGCGCGATTCTCAACATGCCTGTTCTGTTCTGCGGGACCCGAAGATTTTCGACCACCCGCGGTTTGCGAAGGCTGGTGGTAAGGAGCTCCGGCCCGCTCGGCGTGAACGGCATCCCGTCCGTGAAACTCGCCAGCCCTCGGCGTCGCCGCAACTCCAGGACGCCCGTGATTAACGGTGGCCCGCTGCATGCGGTCTGATCGCGCAAACTGCTGCTGCCGCATCTGCTCGCCAACCGGACCGAACCGCCGGCCATGCTCAGCCGCCAATTGTTCGCGCGTGGGGTGGGCATTGATTCCACCCCGGCCGCCGTTATAACTGACGCGTGGACCTCTCTGGTTCACAATCACCCTCTGGTTGTAAACGTTCGTGATGTGGACGTTGGTGATGTGGTTCACCTCGCGGTTGTAATAATAATGCCCGCTCCGCCAGCGTCCACCGTAATAGCCGTGGCCGGTATAGCCAAACCCGTAGTTGATTCCTCCATAAAATCCAACGGACAATCCCCAGTACCCTGGATACCAGCGATACCCGCCGCCAGAAAAGCCCCAATACCCCGGAGTCCAGAGCGCGCCGACAAACGGCGCAGTCACCCACGTGCCCGGTACCCAGTAGTATCCTGAAGCCGGGTCCCAGGCCCAGTAGCCAGGCGTCCACATATATCCCGGCCCCGGGCACGGCGGCTGCACATACACAGGCAGCGCCGGCGGGCCGAAGTTGACAAAAATTCCCACGCTCATCCGCGCAAATGACGGCGCAGGAGCCGCTGCCATCGCCAGCATCAGCAGCAGCGTCGCAATCAGCCCCGCCACAACCGACCGCCTGGCCGTATGGCTGGCGCTTTCAGGTTGGATCTCCGTCAAATTGTGTTCTCTCATCGAGCACCTCCAGCGTTTGACACCTGCCCCGGCTCATTTATTCGCCATCGTCCCTCGCAAGCTTCTCTCCATTCCGGAGCCGGTTTTCCAAGGTACTGATTTGATACGTAATGACCTTTACAATGGAAGGCTTGCACCCCAACGCCAAAGGGGCAAAATTCTCCCCGGCGGGTAAAACTTACCGCAATGCAAGGCTTTCCCAGCGAGTGGATCGTTAAGGAGTTATTGACCGCGCAGATAGCCTTCGGGCCGGGTAATCCACTTTAAATTGGTTGCCGGAGTTGATTACCGTAAATCCGCCGTCAGCGTTCGCGGTAACCTCTATATAGTGGCCCTCGTCCGGCTGGTTGTCCGCGTTGGCGATGTATTGCGGGCCAGTGTTGGCTTGCTTGCCGCCCGCTTCCGAATAATGGAGTTGCCAAATTCGCTCACGGCCCGGCGCCTCATGGATCCGCTTCCACGCCTCCGCGGTGCCGCCCTTCGTCGCCCCATTATCGATAATCGTCACGCGCGGCTCCATCGCCCACACCAGTACCTTGGAATTCGAGATGGATTCGCCGTGGTGGCTGGCCAGGAACACGTCGATCCGGCCCAGCCGATTGGCCGGGCACATCAGCGCGATCTCTTTGTTCCACGTAAGATCGCCGAGATCGGCAAAGCGGAATTTCCCATACGTCAGCACAATACCTGACGATTGGGCGTTCTCCGAAGGATCAGGCTTCATGTGCCTGGTTGCGCTGCAATTGGGGTTCGCCTGCCCCGCGCCCGCGAGCGGCTGCGTTAGATGCTTGCCCGCCGCCGCAACCACCACCACTTTCACTCCGCGCAGCGGGATGGTATCACCGGGCTTCACCACTCGATGCTTCCCTTTTTTCGTAGCCTTCAGGTAGGCGGCATATAACTTGCGGCCATCCGGGCTTTTCTCTACGTCCGGGCCGTGGTCCAGGAAATTGTCAATCGGGATGCGCGCGGCAAGCTGCGGCACGCCGCCCACGTGGTCAGCGTGGTAGTGCGTGATCAGCAGATAATTGATGCGATCGATTCCCGCCAGCTTCGCAGCCTGCACGATTCGCTCTGCATCGCGGCCCTTGAATCCCGCCCAGCCCGTATCCACCAGCAGCGACTGGTGCTCGGGCGTCACGATCAGCGTGGACTGCCCGCCCTCCACATCGATTACATAGATCTTCAGATTCGCCGGGTTCGCGGCAGCTTGCGCACCACCGGCAGGGCTGGCGGCGAAAGCCGGATGCAATGCCGGCCACCCGGCCAGCGCACAAACGACCAGAAAACTGAAGACGGATTTCAATCTCATTTCGGCCCTCCCCGGCTGCCAATTGCGGTTGCCTCTTGCCGCATGCATTGTAGCGCGGGCCTTTGCGGCCCGCGGTTCTTATTTAGGAAAACTCAACACCGCACGCCGCGAGCCGCGAGCGCCTGCCTTCGCTTTCAAAACGGCTGCCATTGGGCGCTTGAGACATACACGCTCTGCCCATGGCCGGTGCTGTTGTCTTTGAGCGACAGGCAATAAAGCTGCCCTTGATGGAAACTGCCCTCCAGCGTGTGTCCCGTGCCGATCCACGTCAGGTGGAGGCCGCCGGCAAAGTCGGTGGTGCTGGTATCGGCCGCGCCGAGCGTCTGCTGGAGTTTCGCAACATGCGGAGTGCTCTTCAGGCTCTTCGGATGAGTCGTGCCGACGCCGGGAGCTTCCACCGTGCGGCCGTAATCCTCCGCCACCATCGAGTTGAAGAAGTCCTGGATGCGGCTGTCGCGCTCGGCGGCTCGCGCGGCCTCATGCGCCTTTTCCGATCGTGGCTCGTACACTTTGACGAAGGCGATCACACCGACAACCACGGCCAGCAAGACAAGCTGCATCACAATCACCCGTGTTGGAATCTTGCCGCTGTCGGATAGGATCAAGATCGACTCCTCGCTCGTAGGGCAGCCCTCTGGGCTCCCGCCCCTTTTTGTAACTCGGATTGTTGCGGGCCACAACATTGTTCTTTTTTAAACCAAACCACCGCAGCCCGTAAAGCCCTTCGCCGCAACCCCAGGCCCCGGAGGCTTTCTACTGCCTGCTTTCTGCTGCCTGCCTTCTGCTTACTGCCTTTTAGCTACGGCTTCCTGCCTACTGCCTCGTGCTTACTGCCTGCTGCCTTCCAAGGCCCGGAGGGCGGGGAGAATTTAGCCCACGGCGCAAGCCGTGGAATTGAACGCTCAAAACCCGTCGCAGGCTTTCATCCTTCATCCTCAACACTTCATCCTTCCGACTCCCACTCATCACTATGCACTATCCACTAACCCCTGTTCTTTTCATCCTTCATAATTCATACTTAGCTTTGTTGGATGATCTGCCCATGGCGCGCCCCCGTTTTCCCTTTCGGTATCTGCTTTTGATTCCCGCCATCGGATTCTTCATCGATGCGCTCACGCACCGATACACCTGGCCAGGAAACTATCAGCCCATGAATCCCCGGCTGGTCATGGTCCTCTGGACCCCGTCGCGGGAAGGTCGGGACATGTGGGTGGTGCTGTTGTGCTTCTTAATCATAGGCCTCCTGGATAGACGCGCAGCCGCAAACGAAGACCTCGAGAAGTGATTGCCGATTTCAGCCAATGAAGATTTGAGCTGAAGCCCTCTTCTGTCCAGACTCCAACATGGCGCCTTTTCCATTGATGAGGTTCCGGTTGCCTTCGGCACCCGGCTTACAACTATAAGGGTGCCCCGCAGCGACGGGGCGGGTGAGGGGTCTCTTCAACCGTGCGAATCAGCACCCTGCACGTTCGCGAACTGCGTTACACGCAGACGGAAGCCGAAAAGTCCACTGGCATCTGCTGCACGATCAGGCTCATTCGCCAATCCAAAATCGCGGACCATAAATTTCCTGCTCGTCCCTCGCCCCTCCTTTTTGTAAATAGTAATTTACAATCCTTAGTTGTTTCTTACTTTGACAACTAGTCCCTGTCACGGCGTGTTTCAATCAAGATATGTACCATTCTGGGCATAAATCTTATTTAAATTTCAGGTTCGCCGGAACGAGCCCATCAGAGCTAAGTTCCTTCCTATGTGTGGGATACTTATTAAGCGGTTTTAAGCCGCCGTTCAAGGAGGATTGCCGCAGAAGCTGGCCAGACTACTTCCTGCCGTGAGTGGGCAACTGAGTAGCGGGTTAGTGCGGTAGCCGCCGAAACCGGCGCGTAAATCCATCTCCAGGGCTTGAACCAGATTCGATTGTTCATGGGCGATTCCTCGGTTTTTGTAGGGGAGCCCTCCGGGCTCCCGCAGCATCCATTCTGAATCCAAAACGGGAGGGCGGAGCACTGGCCAGCAAAATCAGTGCTCGGCCGTGCCGGACATCTGTTCCAGCGCGGCCCGATGATTTTCGACGGCTTGGGCGGCCCGCGCGCGGCCCCAGCTCCACGAACGCCAATCGCTGCGCTTTCCGGCTGGCCATTGCTTCAGGATTCGTGTGGCGATGGTACGGCTGTCCTGCGGCTTCAATTCCTGGAGATGCGCCGCCAGCGCCGGCACGGCGTCAGCACTCAGCGTGCTCACGTAGCTTGCATCAAACTTCCGGCCTTGGTTCGCGCGTTCAAGATTCGTTCTGGCGATCAGCGCGTCGGGATTCACAAACTGCAGCGCTCCGATGAGCGCAAATCCTGCCAGCATGGCGCCAAAGGCAAAACGTTCCCGGCGGCCGCGCAGAACCGTCAGGGCAAACCACACAAACACCACCGCCAGCCAGGCCATGAAGGCGGTCGCGCAAAGGCGCTGCTCGGTCAATCCGAACTGGTCCGTGTAAAGCCGCATGCGCTCGAGCGCCGAGGCCATGATGACGAACAGCAGAATAATCTGCGCTCCCGCCGCCGCCCTGAAGATGCGCGCGTGCCGCGGATTGTCCTGCCGCAACAGCCAATGCGCCGCCAGCAGCAGCGGCAGCACCAGCGCTGCCACGGCGACCAGCTCAAAAAATCCGCGGCGCGCATATTCGGCATAGCTCAGCCCCGGCGTGATTCCTACCAGCGACGCGCCTCCAAACAGGTAGCGCACCTGCACGGCGACGAAGGCCAGGAACAGTAAGTCGAGCAGTCCCAGCACGATGCCCACTTCGGTGATGCCCAATGAAAACAGGCGGGGAAGCTCTTTCGGTTCCTGCGGCAGGTTGTTGCCGATCAGCACCCGGCGCAGGGTGCCCGCCACAATCCAGCCGCAGAAGAAGATCAGGACAGCGTGCGAAAACAACCGCGGCACATTGATGTGGAACGTTGACCGTAGCAAATTGTCAAATACGACGTCGGCCGACATCAGCAGCACGCCGAAAACCAGCAGCGGCGGCACCGCCAGCACCACGCCACGGCCCACCGCCAGCACCGGCCGCCCCCGGTTTTCGCGCGAGACTTCTTTCCAGTCGATATCGCCGAAAACAAGCGCCAAAGTTCCGAATGCCGCATAAGCGCCTGCCGCCACCGCGGCTGCAAAATAGTGGAAAAGGCTGGCCAGCGGCACCCGCGCCTGGCCCACCAGGGGCGATACCAGTGCCAGCGCCACCAGAATCGCCAGAACATCCATCAGCTTGAGGGGAACGGAGGCGCGCCAGACAAAAAAAACTGCAAACAGGATGACGGGCGCCAGCATCCACCAATTCACTCGCGCACCGGCGGAAGGCTGAAGCCAGACAATCATTGGAACCGTCGCCACCAGAGCGGCCAGCCATAAAAAGACGTTCAGACCCCACGGAAATTGCCGCAGGAGAAGGTCGCCGAGAACTCCCATCACTGCCGCCCCGGCGAATACACGCAAGGCCAAAACAGTTTTGTCGCCCATCATCTGGTGTCCTCGTTCGCGCGTCTGGCAGGGGAGCCCTCCGGGGGCTCCGGCGTATTCAGTGCGAGCTGACTGGTAACCACGGGTTCTCCGTCAGGCAAAAAGACGACGGCATTGAAACTATGCTGTGGCTAACGAAATGCGCGTGCTTCGTAGCGGCGAGTTTACCTCGCCACATCGGGAACTCATGGCGGCGTAAAGCCGCCGCTGCGGCGAAAGTGCGGAGCCCTCCCCTACACTACACCGCGGCGGGAACGGCGCCGAAGCGGCGGTCGCGAGAATGGAATTCCTTGAGGGCATCGCGAAGGTCCTCACCGGAAAAATCGGGCCAGAGGACGGAAGTAAAGTAGAGCTCGGCGTAGGCGCATTCCCACAGCATAAAATCGCTCAGCCGCTGCTCGCCGCCGGTGCGAATCAGCAGATCGACTCCCGGGGCAGCCTCGCCCTCTGCGCCGGCCAGTAACCGCTCGAATTGCGCGCCCTGTTCTTCGGCGCTTGCCGCCTGCGCGCCCGCCGCATTCCACCTTTGGGCAGCGTCGAGAATAGCGTGACGCGCCGAGTAGTCGATCGCCAGCCGCAGGTGAAAACGCGTGCAGCCGCTGGTTGCGCTTTCCGCGTATTCGATCGTCTGGAGCAGGGTGCCGGGCAGGCGGTCGCGCCGGCCGATCACGCTCAAGCGGACGCCGCTCCCGATCCAGAGTGTGGGTTCACTGAAGAGGAAGTCTTCAAAAATTCCGAACAGGCGCGCCACCTCTTCCGGCGGGCGCTGCCAGTTGCCCGAGCTGAAGGAATGGAGCGTCAGCGTCCCGACGCCCGCATCAGGCGCGGCGGCAATCATTCGCCGCACGGTTTCGACGCCGGCTAGGTGGCCTTCCGGGCGTTCCAGGCCGCGCTCGCGCGCCCAGCGTCCGCTGCCGTCCATGATGATGGCCACGTGAAGACCGTTGCGATCAGACTGGGAAGAAATTTGCATCTTGAATCAACCTCCCGGTAATTACAACCTGTTCCAGGCCTCGGCGCCGGCTCGCACTCCCCATTGCGAGGGCCTCAGCCCAAGCTAAGACGATCGAGAGCACCCGCCATCCGGCGAGAGCGGTCAACAGCAACTTCGGACGCCACTGCACAGCATTTCAAGATGGCGCTTTGCGGCACAAAGTTGCCAGCGAAAAAATTTTGCCCGGCTCACTGCGGGCGCGTGGCCCGGATCAAGGCCTCCATGTGGTCAAGGTAGTTCTCAAGCGCTTTGCGGCCCGACGCCGTCAGGCGATAGTCGGTGCGGGGCAGGCGGCCATCGAACGACTTGAGGC
>DASUJZ010000104.1:0-3252 GCA_036278995.1 Terriglobia bacterium
TTGGGCTCGAAAAAACCCACGGCATAAAAATCATGCCGAGGCTACCCGCTTGCCGCGCCCAAGTGGTAGTGGTAGCCACGGTCAGCGCTTTTGCTGGCCGTGGGCTTTCCATTGCGGATAAAACAGCCCACGGTCAATCGGAAACAGATTGACCGTGGCTACCGGTCGAGGTTCCTTTCATGAGCAAACTCAGCGAACTTTGGCGGCGGATGATGTTCTTCTTGCGGCGCGGGCAATTCCACCGCGATCTGAACGAAGAAATGCGCCTGCACCAGGACTTGCGGGCGCAAGAGCACGTTGAAAGCGGCATGCCGCCCGAAGAAGCGCAATATGCCGCCAAACGAGAGTTCGGGAACGCCTTGCTTCTGCGCGAAAAGAGCCAGGACATCTGGGGTTGGCGCTGGATCGAAGAACTGTTCCAGGACCTGCGCTTCGGCCTGCGGCAACTGCGACGCAATCCTGGGTTCACCGCCGTGGCCGTAGTCACGCTCGCCCTCGGCATCGGGGCAAACACCGCCATCTTCAGCGTTGTGAATACAGTGCTTCTCCGGCCGCTTCCTTACCGGGACGCCGATCGCCTGGTGACGGTATGGGAGTACAATCGGGTGCGAAGCATCCATCATACGGAGACAGTTTCCGCGCCCGATTTTGCCGACTGGCGCGCTGAGAACCACGTCTTCCAAAGCATGGGAGCATCTACCGACGGCGCGCTGTATACGTTAACAGGCAGTGGCCAGCCGCTAGCAGTCATGGGATATTACTTTTCCGCAGACTTCTTTCATGTGCTTGGCACGGCACCGCTGATAGGCCGCACCTTTTTACCCGAAGAGGAACAACCGGGGAAGAATCACGTAGTGGTTTTGAGCTATTCCCTTTGGCAGAATCAATTCGGAGGCGACCGGGCAGTATTAGGCAAGACGATTACCCTGGATGAAGCGCCCTACACAGTGGTTGGAGTGATGCCGCCTGGCTTCAAATGGCCGGGGGGCACCGAGCTATGGACTCCGCTGACGATATCGCCGAAGGCTGCCGCAGATCGCAGCTACCGCAACCTGCGTGTTATGGCGCGCCTGAAACCTGGTGTGACAGTCCAGCAAGCGCGGGTGGAAATGAATATGATTGCCCGCCGGCTGGCGGTCGAGTACCCGAAAACCAATAAAGACGAAAGCTCGACAGAGATTATCACCCTGCGCCAGAAGATCAGCGGGGATATCCGTCCGGCGCTGCTCGTGCTTATGTGCGCGGTAGGGCTCGTCCTGCTGATTGCCTGTGTGAACGTGGCTAATTTGCTCCTGGCAAGGGCGGCGAACCGCCAAAAGGAGGTCGCCGTCCGCGCCGCGCTCGGCGCCAGCCGAGGGAGATTGATCCGCCAGTTTCTCACGGAGAGCATGCTGCTGGCGCTGGCTGGCGGCGCTTTGGGTCTGTTGCTCGCCTTTTGGTCTACAGGCGCCTTGGTCGCCATGTTTCCGCCTACCATCTCTAATCTCAGTATTCCGCACATCCAGAAAATCCCCATTGACGGCTGGGTGCTGGGCTTTGCGCTGGCGGTCTCGATTCTCACCGGTGTGGTCTTCGGTCTCGTTCCAGCGCTCCAGACCGCCCGTCTAAACACCAGCGAATCGCTGAAGGAATCCGGCCGCAGTTTGTCAGGCAGCACGCAGGGTCGTCATTTCCGAAATACGCTGGTAATTTCAGAGGTGGCGTTATCGTTGATCTTGGTTGCCGCTGCTGCGCTCACCATTGAGAGTTTCGCGCACCTTCTAGGGGGCGATCTGGGCTTCAGCCCGGATCATGTTTTAACGCTGCGTGTGCTGCTTCCCAAGCACAAGTACGGCGCCGATGCGGGGCTGCGCGCCTTTAGCGATCAGGCGCTGGACCGTATAAGGGCTCTTCCGTCCGTGAAGTCGGCCGGGACAGTAACGTTCCTGCCGCTGAGCGGGTGGGAAGGCATTCGTCAGGTTTCACTCGAAGGACAATTGGCCAGCCAACGAGGGAATCCAAATGCGGTCTGGAGCTCAGTCACGCCTGGCTATTTTCGTGGGATGGGGATTCCCTTAATCAAAGGCCGCTTCTTTACTGACCAGGACAATCAGGGGGCGAACTCGGTGGCCATCATCAGCAAGAGACTCGCCCGGCGGCTTGCGCCCAACCGGGATCCCGTAGGTCAGCATCTCAATGTCGAAGGGATCAAAGGCCTCGTAGAAATCGTCGGCGTAGTTGGCGATGTGCACCAACTGGGGATCACCTCGCAGATAACTTCCGAGATTTACTTGCCCTTTTCTCAGGTCCCAGCGCCGATCATCTGCTTCGCGATCCGCACAACGGGCAATCCCACTAGCCTTGCGAGAGAAGCCCAGCGCGCAATTTGGGCCGTGGACAAGGACCAAGCCGTTAGCTACGTGATGAGCATGGACGCGCTTGCCTCGGAATCGCTCGCGCCGCAGCGCGTGGTAATGGCCCTGCTCGGTATCTTTGCGGCCATCGCCCTGCTGCTCGCGGCAATTGGGCTGTATGGCGTCATTTCCTATTCCGTGGCCCGACGCACCCACGAAATTGGAATTCGCATGGCGCTCGGCGCGCAGAAACGCGATGTGCTGCGGCTTGTGCTAAGCCAGGGAATCATTCTCGCCCTCATCGGTGTGGGCATCGGAATCGTAGGCGCATTCGGTCTCACGCGCTTCTTATCAAGCCTGCTCTACGGCGTGAAGCCCACTGACCCCCTGACATTTGTTTTGGTTTCGCTAATTCTCATTGCCGTCGCATTGCTTGCCTGTTATGTCCCCGCGCGTCGCGCGATGAAGATCGATCCGATGGAAGCGCTGCGGTATGAGTGACGTAGCGCAAGGTCCGCAGTTTGACCTTGCGGCTTTTCAAAATCTTTTTAGACGGAAATGGAAGGGCCGCAGCGTTAAAAGACGAACGCTGCGCTACAACAGAACCGCGTCTGGTGGTAGCCACGGCACGGTTTGCGTGCCGTGGGCTTTGGGGCCGGGAAAAACCCACGGCATAAAAACCATGCCGTGGCTACCTGCTTAGGAACGATATCTCCTGGTACTGTCCTGGTCCCAAGGAATCGATGGCTCTGCTGATATTGCCAACGTGCTTTTCAAACACCGGCCAGCTTGCCGTTTTCAGAACCAGGATTCGAATCTTGCGTTTTGCGAGGTTTTGTTGGTGAGAGAGGTGTTGGTCGGTTGTCACAAGGAGTTCAAATCCCGCTGCTTCCGCAGCGTCGAGCAACTGGCCGTTGGT
>DASUJZ010000105.1:0-20566 GCA_036278995.1 Terriglobia bacterium
CCGATGGTGCCGACCTTGCCATTCGACCACGGATGCGAGGCGATCCAGGAGAACTCCTGATATCCATCGCTGAGTGGCGGCCCCAGAATGTCATAGTTTCCTTCTGAGAAAAACTGGCCGCGTTCGTTGATCTCCACGTAGGCATAGCCGCGCTTCACGGCGTTCAATTCGGAACCCATGTCACGCGGCGCGCCAAGAGAGATGTCCCAGTAATTGAAGTTGTAAGGAGTGCGGACAAAAATGGTGCCGTACTTTTTGGATTCGTCTTCGGGACGGTAGATGTCGGCTGCCATGCGTTTGCCGTCACTCATGGGAATCATAACCTTGCGGTCGATGATCGCCACTTTTTCCAGCTCTTTTTCGATAGCATTTCTCTTTTCGATCTTGGCCTCTCGGGAGTTGTCCTTCCCCTGTGCAAACGCCCCGGGGAGCAGACATAAGATTCCAGACATCACAGTGGCCGCGGCCAGCAGACGAACAATATTCTTTTGCATCAATATTCCTCCGCGCGCGCCGCATACGTTCCGCCCTTTGGAATGTATGCGGCTTCTCGAATGAACTTTTGCGCCACCCACGGCGACGCCGCATATTATCACAAGATCAGTGGTTAGTGATTAGCGGGTAATGGCGAGGGGCAGGGGAGCGCAGAACGCGCTGGCGCGCCCACCCTCAACGGGACCTCAGATTTCAGATTGGAGATTTCAGAGCATTCGATTTTCAGATTGAAGATTTCAGAATCAGAACAGCCTGCAACAGGAAAACCCTGCGGGGAGCCGGGCACTCAGGGGCGTTTTAATGACGACGGATTTTCTTGCGGGAACGGTTCATCGGGCTTGGCGACGTGGATGAAATGATCTGTGAAGACGGTGTGGCCGCCTGGCAATTCACCGCGCGGCATGTGGCAGTTGACGCAACCGCTGGTGCCGACCGGACAGGCTGCGCCCGGGTGGTCATGTGTGGGGGTGGACGCAGGTTTTTGAATGTGGCATGCCAGGCACTTGGAATCGTAGGAGGAAACATTTTCGGGGAGGTTCTGATGCGGGTCATGGCAGGCGAAGCAAGTGATGCGTGGATCGTTGGGGTTCCAGCAGCGGCTTAAAACCAGACGGTAAGCCTGAAAGCGGATTGTAACTATACGCCGCAGGCGCAGGGCATGCACGTCCTGGATGGTGCGGTGGCAAGAGCCGCAAAATTTGACGGAGTCTCCGGGCGAAAGGTGTGCCGGGTTCGTGATGAAGAGCTGACGAAGATCGCCCTTTTTCATGGCCGCCACATGCCGCTTTCCGGGACCATGACAATGTTCGCAGGTAACCCCCGGCGTCATCTGCGCGACGTCGAGCTGGCCGTTGCTGACGGCTCCCGTGAAGTGGCACCCGAAGCAGGTCGCGGCGCCCTCGGGAGTCATCTCGCGGCCAATGGCCTCCTCGACTGTGCCATGAGCGCCATGTCGTTGCCCGATGGTTACGTCCAGACCATCGATGGAGGCATAGAAGCTGACTCGCGCCTCCCAATACCCTCCATTGCGCTCAAAAACGTAGGTCTGGCCACCCACACCGTCACCCACAGCCAGCAGGAGCGGAACCGAAATGGTTCGGGTGCCATCGCTGACGGAGTAGGTAGCCCGGCCAGCTTGCCATTGGATCCGGTAAAGATAAGGGCCGATGCGCACGGACATGTCCGGGTTGATGCGAAGGACTTCTGAATCAGCGGCGAGCTTCCCGGCGTGAGCCATGGGAGTGCCCGGCTGCGTGGCGGCTTCGGGGGTATGGCACTCAGCACAGACCTTTGTACCCACAAAGCCAGTCGGCTGGGCGGGATGATGCGCACTTGCGGCAGGCGCGTTCTGGTGGGGCGCGCGCGATATCGCTTGCAGAGACGACGGTACTGAAATGGAACAAACAAACAGTACCAGGAATAGGCCACCTGCAGACACGACTGAACGGCCAGGCATCGTACACCTCTCGTGTAGAACCGGGATTCTGCTAATTCGTGTCGTTTTTGGTGGGTAGTAATAATTGGTAATGCAGGCAGACGAAATCGTCAAGTCAAATGATTGTCACGGCCATGTCAAGCAGTTGTCGGTTGGCGCGTAAGGCCGAAGAAGGATACAGCGTGAAGGATAAAGAGTGAAAAAGAGCAGCAGGAGTCGGAAGTCAGGCGACAGAAAAAGCGGATTCCTCTTCCTCGTTGCGGAATCGGGATGACCGGCGGCCGGGGCAGGCACGATCTCTGCGGCAGGACTGCTGCCAGACCACATACGTCGGAAGAGCGGCGATCGTCCCGCCACATTGTTTGCAAGCCTCGAACAAGAAAATACCGAGAAGAAATTGCCTTTTTCTTTTGCCATCGTCCTCGGCCCGCCCCGGAGGCTGTCAGAATTCTCCAACGATTTCTGCCAGGAACCAGGCGCGACGCTCGGTCTCGTCGATCCAGGTTTCAATCATACTGGTGGTGGCCACATCGCCGTGCTTCTCGCAAAGCTCGTGAGTCGCGCGCAAATAGGCGGTCAGCTCCCGGTTGTCAGAGCAGAGCTCGGACAGCATCTTTTCCGGCGCAACGGACTCCTGGTTGTTGTCATTCAACCGCTGGTGTTTTGCGACGTCGCCGATCGAATGCAAGGTAATTCCACCGATCTTGCGGGCACGCTCCGCAATGTCATCGCTCATGGCGAAAATCTGCACGGCGTGCTCGTCCAACAACAAGTGGTAATCGCGAAAGCTGGGTCCGCTCATGTGCCAGTGGAAGTTCTTGGTCTTCAGATAAAGTGCGAAGACGTCGGCCAGCAGCGGCCGAAGGCTGGCTGAGATCTCTTGAATGGCGTTCGGAGAAAGGCCCGCCGAGGACCCTGAAGTTTCTCCTACGGTTTTCATCTGAGTTGCGGATCGTTTTTGCATAGTTCTCCTTTCGATGTTGGCAAACACGGGATGACCGGCTCGCGTAACGGTCTGCGCCCGACGCTTCCCACCGCCTGCGCAGGCGGCTCAGGCGCCGCACGGAGCAAGCATTTAAGGCCGGTGGGCCGGAAGCCGCCTTCTGGAATCTTTTTGACAAATGAGGAGTGCGAAAGTAGAGTCCTCCTCCTGTTGGGCGCTCGCCGAGAGCACAACGCCTTAACGTGACGGCGGAGAGCGCGATGATTTAATTCTGCGCCAGAACGATGATTCAGATTCTATTTTACATCCGCAGTAGCGTCTGGAGCCGGAATTAACGTTTTGGCCGGCAGCGGTTGAAAATGGGCGCCTACTTGGTGATGGTATTGCTTGTCGTCAGGCGCCGCGCGATTTAGCGAGGCTGCATGTGGTCACAGTCCACGGGCGCGGCCGGGCAGAAGCTTGGCCCTACACGCGGGAAGAATCGCGGCACATAAAGGCCCGCGCTGCCCTAGGACTTTGGGGCCTGGCTGAAGATTTCAGTCAGGCGGTCGGCGATGATTTCAGCCTCGCCCTGTTTGAGCTGCCACACCGCGAAACCGAAAACATTCGGGTCGGCGTTTCGCCGGCGATGTTCGCCGCCTGGGGCTTCGCCGCCGTTCAGCCATGCCGTGGGGGCCGCGGTGATCGAGTGAGTCTCGGGATTCCACATCAGGTTGCCTTCCTGAACGTTATGCTCCGTATCGCCTTCGGGCCAGTGACCCTCCGCACCGCCCGCGCCCGAGTGCGAGGCTCCAATGGCGAGCGGGCGAGTAGCGGCCAGTTGCTGCATCACTTCCTGGGCGGTGATTTTCACTTTGGCCGGGTCAATTCGCCAACTGTAATAAGGAGTGACATTGCCAAGACCGTTGGGATCGAACCGCCGCGGCAGCTCGGTTACTCCATATTTTTTCAGCGCGCGTGTGATGAGTTGCGCGTCACGATCGTAGCTGGCGATCGTTTTATTGTAATCCTGCTTGACGAAGAGCTCGAGAGCCTTCAGAAACGCGAAGATTTCCTCCTTGCCAACCTTGCACGGGCGGCCGATGGTGTCCTCATTGGGGCTCATGTTCAGCAGCGCGTAGCGGCACAACTGTTCTTTGCCAATCAGCAGCCCGGTCGCTTGCGGGCCCTTGATGTCCTTGCCGCCGCTGAACGCGACAAAGTCCCAACCTTCCTGCGGCATGGTCCACAGGCGCTCGATGGGCGGCACGTCGGCAGCGGCGTCGTTGAAGGCGTAAACGTTGTGCGCCTTCGCGATTTCCAGAATTTCCTTCCCGGATACTTTTCCGCGGTCTTCATTGATGTGCAGGAAATGGATGGCCAGCGTTTTGGGATTGATGGCGTTGATCATCTCCTCTTTGGTTTCCACTTCCACCAGCGTCGCGCCGGTCTGGCGGATCTGGTGGTCAAAGGGATTGCGATGGGCTTTTTGAATGATCACCTGGGTCTTGGGAAATCCAGTGACGTTGGGGCACTGCCGGATGCGCGGCGTCAAATCTTCCGTCATCATGCCGGCGTAGGCCACCATGATGCCCGCCGCCGCTCCGCTGGTTACCAGGCCGGTATAGCCGGCGGGCCATTTGCAGAGCTTCGCCATCCACTTGCCGGCGGCGACCTCGAGATCGTTGATGCTGACGCAGTGCTCGTTGCCCTGGCGGTAAAGCTCCATGGCCTCGGCGGGGATCACCGATCCGCCGATGACGGTAAGCGTGCCGTTGATATTCACCAGCGGCGTTACGCCGAGTTCGCCCCAAACGTCGCCCGTGGAACCAAGGCCGCTCTTGACCGGCACAACCGGGCGGCCGTCTACGGACGGCCTGGATTTCCCGAAAGACGTTCCCGACGGCGCAAGCAGGCCCCCGCTGGTGACGGCAAGCGCGGATAAAAATGAACGCCGGCTGGTTTTTGATTTGAAATTGATCATGGATTCCCCCTTGTGAAGGTCTGACTTCCACCTTCATAGCTTACCGGCGGCTAACGTCGTGAACCACGAAAAAGCGAAGCAGATTTCTCCGCCCGATCAGGGACATCGGCCCTCGGAATGACGTTCGTGCCGGGTGGCGCATGCGTTCCGACGTTTGGAATGCATACGGCTTTTCGGAAAATGCCTTGCACTGCGCATCGCGAGGCCGCATATTATCACAAGCTGGGTACTGCGGGATCATCGTCTGGCTTTCGGGGTTTTTTCACGGCTGTGGCTGGAGCGCGTGCGTCGTGCGGGCGCGGCTATGGGGGCGCCGTGCGCGAGGGTTGCCATCAAGCCAGGCAGAAAGGTCCCGCTTCAACAGATCGCAGACACTGAAAGGCGAGCGTCTGCGCCAGCCGACCTCCAGGAGTCAGTAGGCAGAAGGCAGTAAGCAGCAGCAGGGCAGCGGGGAACGAACGGCAATTCAAAATTCCAGATTCAAGATTCCGGAGGAACCGGGCGCGAGAATGCCGTCGCTACAGAAACCGCATACATTGCAAAAGCGGCGATCGCGCGCGGCGCGGGACGGCACCTGGGAGGCCACGCGATTTGTTTGCAGGCGGGCAGGGAGTTTCATACAGAGAATTTGATAACAACTTGAGAAATATGAAAGGAGAAACTATGAAGAGATCTACAGCTGCTTTTATGATGTTGGTATTGTCGATGACGTGCGGGGTGCTGGTTGCTCAGCAGGCTCCGGCGGGACGGATGGGCGGCAGCCGCATGCGAGGCCCGCGAACTCCGGCCGCGACAGGCCCAATGCTCGACCTTGTGAACCAGCTTGCGGATGCCGTCAACAAACAGGACGCGGCCGCGCTCGAAAAGATGCTGGCGCCCGATGCCGTGTTCCTTGACGAAGACGGACATGCTCCGCCGGCGCGGGTGTGGGTGCGCAAGCTGACAGGCGGCACGGCTGCAAAGCACCTCGAAATTTCACAAACTCATGGCCAGACGTGGGACAACTCCGGCTGGGTCTCATTCAACTACACCCTCACTGAACAGTACCAGGGCCAGCCCAAAACCCTGAAAGGGACAGCAAGCATCGTGGCTGAAAAAGCGGCGAGCGGCGATTGGCAAATCAAGATGGTTCATGGAGCATTGGACCAAAGGGTGGCGGGGATAACACAGTAAGGAGAACGCTCAAGCCGCGGCGCAAGGTTTATCCGCGCGGCATTTTGTTGCGAGGAGCGCGAATGCGCATACATCGCAAAGGCGGCGACGTATGCGCCACCCCGAATGGGAATTCAAAATTCCAGATTCAAGATTCCAGAGATGCTTGCTTTCGCGGTTGCCGTGGCTGTTTTGGGAATGGCGGCGACTGCAGCGGGGCAGGATGTTCTGACCTGGCACAACGACAACGCTCGAACAGGGCAGAATCCCAATGAAAAAATCCTGACCTTGCAGAACGTCAACCCCCGGACGTTTGGCAAGCTGTTTGTGATTCATGCCGATGGCAAGGTGGATGCCGAACCGCTCTACGTGAACGGACTCGAAATGCCGCAGCAGGGGAAGCGCAACGTGCTCTACGTCGCGACAGAGCACGACAGCCTCTACGCGTTCAACGCCGACACGGGAAGCGTGCTCTGGCACGTCCAACTGCTCAAGGCTGGAGAAACGCCGTCGGACACTCGCGGCTGCGGGCAGGTGATCCCGGAAATCGGTATAACCTCGACGCCTGTGATCGATCTTCACCGCGGCCCGCACGGAACGATTTTTGCGGTGGCGATGAGCAAGGACGAGCAGGGAAATTATTTCCAAAGGCTGCACGCGCTCGATCTCCAGAATGGCAGCGAAGAACTCGGCGGGCCGGTTGACATCCACGCGACCTATCAGGGAAAAAGCTACATCAGCCGCAACGGCACGGATGTGTTCGACCCGAAACAGTATGAAGAGCGGGCAGCCCTGCTGCTGGCGAATGGAGTGGTCTATACAAGCTGGGCATCGCACTGCGATATCGATCCTTATAACGGATGGGTGATTGGCTACGATACCCAGACGCTGAAGCAGGCGGGCGCGCTCGACTTTACGCCGAACGGCGAAAAAGGTTCGGTGTGGCAGAGCGGCGCAGGGCCTGCCGCTGATCCCGAAGGCGACATCTACCTGCTTGCGGCGAATGGCACTTTTGATACAACCCTGAACAGGAGGGGATTTCCGGCGCAAGGCGATTTTGGTAACTCATTCTTGAAGATCTCGACGCGCGGCGGCAACCTTTCAGTGGCGGACTACTTCACCATGTATAACGTAATTGCTGAAAACGATCGCGACGATGACCTCGGTTCGGGCGGGCCGCTGGTGCTGCCTCCAATGAAGGACGATTCCGGGAAAAGGCGGCACCTTGTTGTGGGAGCGGGGAAAGATCTCAGCATTTATATCGCGAACCGCGACAACATGGGGAAATTCAGTCCCAGGGGCAATCAGAACATCTACCAGGAAGTGCCGCATGCAATGAAGCACGCCTTTTCGCGCCCCATTCCTGCGTATTTTGATGGCCGCCTGTATTACGCGTCGACGGATGATTCACTTCGCGAATACCGCTTTCAGAACGCGCGGTTGGTCGGCCAACCCGTTTCCGAAACAGCTTTGAGATTTGGATATCCAGGCGCCGCGCCGAGCATCTCCACCGATGGCTCTCGAAACGCGATCGTCTGGGCGGTGGAAAACGTGAAGTTCACCTATGATGCTGGGTACTCAAATCCAGCGGTGCTGCATGCGTTCGACGCCAGCAATCTGGCGCACGAATTGTACAACAGCAACGCCGCGCCGTCGGGAAGGGACCAGTTCGGAATTGGAAACAAGTTCGTCACTCCCATGATTGCCAATGGAAAAGTGTATGTGGGAACGACAAACGGCGTGGGAGTCTTTGGCCTACTGAAACGACCTCAGCGCTGACGACGGTGTATGGCTCCGAGTGGTTCTTTGTTCTTCGGGGTTCAGATGAACTGTAGGCAGGCGGCAGCAAGCTGTAGCCAAAAAGGCAGATCTGATTAATCTCTATATTTCCGTCTGGCTGAATTCACGCCAACTGCAGAGTAATCCTGACGGCGGACAACTCTGATGCACTACCTGCTGCGGGCTAAGGAACCGGCTCTCCGGCGCGTCGGGCCAGGACGGCTAGTTCGCGCGCGAAGAGAGGATTGTGCGGGAACTCGAAGGCCAGTTGCTCGAGCAGGGTTCGCGCCGGGCCAAGCTGCCCCTCGCGCAAATCTATCAACGCGAGCAAAATTTTTGCAAATGGCTTGAGATACTCACCTTGTGTCGCCGCCACCTGGAGCTGCTTCATGCCAAGCTGGCGATCCCCCCGGATGCCACCCAGCCGCAGAAACAGCCGCTTGTAACCGGGTAAACTGCCGATGATGTAGTTGGCCGCTCCCAGAGCAAGGTAGGCATCGCCGGAATCGGGCTTCACGGCCAGAAGCCGCCGGGCGTACTTTTCTGACTCACGAACGAAGCGCAGACTCTGGAACTGGCGCTTTTCAATAAGACTGGAATAATCCGCAAGCATTCCCGTTGTGATAGTAAGCGCAAAAAGCGCCTCCGCATCTGCCGGGTTTGCCTTGAGGCGTTGGCGGGCCAACTCCTGCGCGGTTCGTGTCGCGATGGAAAAGGCTGTTGCGAATGCACGATTCGGCTCGCCTTGCGCCCCGTTCAGGAATTGGTTGTTATCGAGAAAGAACCGCGAGGTCAACACACCTTGCTGGTACAGAATCTCGAAAAGATAACTGGCGCCTTCCCATGCATGGCCAAGAGGGTCTTGCGGATTGGCCTTCTCCCACACGAGAAAGTGTGATCGCGCCTCTTCGAACCGCGTTTCGTACAATTGGTGGAAGCCGGTCTGCAGCTCATTCGGAGTGGACGCGCGGGCCGGCACGGCGTGTGCGGCGACGATTACGAGAAGCGCGGTCCGAAGTAAAGAATTCTGGATAGAAGCTAACATAATCCTCTCGATCTAATTTCACCCTCAGCCTGATGGGACGGAGCTTATAGAGCCATGCTTTGGTTACCTCCTGTGGGACCTTTTTCGGTCTCCATTTGGTTTGATGCCGTGGAGATCGCCGGCAGATCTATTGACGTGTCGTGAGTTCGCAATCGAATTGTCAAAAAATTGTTTTAGGAGGTGATCGCCTTCAGTTTGCGGCACGGCAGCGACGGCTGCCAATAATAAACGACCGCCGTCAGGGCAGTCTACCCGGAGAGGTAGTGGGTCAGTTTGAAATTCTTGCTTTTTCTCGAGCGGCTAGGACGGCAAGCGCCAGGCCGTCACAGCGAAATCGTGACCTTTTATCTCGCTTGACCGTCTAGCCATGATAGGCTGATACCACAAACCGGCCTGGAACGGTGTCGAGGAGGAGATATGCATACAAACCGAATTGCCGCCATCCTCACGATTGTTTTGCTCTTTGGTTTAAATTCGCTTGCAAGCACGCACGTGCTGAAAGATTGTCCCGTCACCAAGCCTAACGGAAGTATGCCGCCGGGTGAACCCCAGTCCGGCAAATGCGCTGATTGCTTGGGAAATGGTGTTCTGTGGACAGCGCTTTGGCCTGAAGGCAAGGTGGTCTTTCGTCCGGGAGGATCAGGATCCGTAGAGCCAGATGGATCACTAAGCATGAAATTTCCATGGTGGCGAGCTGGGCGAGCGGCGTACGGCAAGTTCACCATCGAAGGACGAAGACTGGACGAGCCAGGACCTCCGCTACGGGCAGACATCCCTGATGGGTATACCAACGCGCAGGGTTATAGTGGTTTTCAAGCCACTGCGTTAATCTTCCCGACCGAAGGATGTTGGGAAGTGACTGGAAGAGTGGGTCAGGACAGCATGACGTTTGTAACTCAGGTCGTCAGAGTTTCGGAGAACAAATGACATAACCATCGAGAGTGAGTCCCATCAGCACTTTTTGATCCACTCTGTTGTTTCTTGCTTTCAAACTGGCCCAGCACCCCCGGCAGAGGGAGGGTGTTTTTTGCGCCGTGAGTTATATATAATTCGCGAATGGCCAGACATCCCTCGGAGCACCAGGCGCACCGCTGTAGCTTTTCGCCGGGCCGGCGCGACCCCTACCTGCGCCTGAACACCGTCACGGTTTTCGTTCGCGACCAGGAGCGCAGCCTTCGGTTTTATCTGGAGCAGCTTGGATTCAGTCTCGCTTTCGATGTCCATCTTCCATCCGGCGACCGCTGGTTGGCCGTCTCGCCTCCGGACGGCACGGGCATGATTTCGCTGGCGGTCCCAACCCCTGATAAGGATGGCGACAAGCTGATTGGCCGCGCCACTCAGATTTCGTTCTTCACAGACAATTTCCCGGCCAAGTTCGAGGAATGGCGCGCGCGCGGAGTGCGTCTGCACGCTCCGGCGGCGGAGCAGGCAGACGGCGTCGTCTCGGCCACTGTCGAGGACCTGGATGGCAACTCGTTTACGCTTCTGGCGTTCGACGCAATGAATCGGGAACTCGAATCGCAACGCCGCGCACACGATGAGCACCAGGAAAGGGAACAGCGGGCCGCCGTGGAATTGGAGATAGCCCGGCAAACGCAGGCGAGGCTGCTGCCTCAAACCCCTCCCGTTCTCAAAACTCTCGACTGCCACGGCGGCTGCTTCCAGGCGAGTGAGGTGGGCGGCGACTACTACGACTTTCTCGAACTCGGCCGCGAGCGCACGGGCGTGGTGATTGGCGATGTTGCCGGGAAGGGAACCGCCGCCGCGCTGCTCATGGCCAATCTGCAGGCCCATCTTCGTAATCTGTCCGCGATGTACTGGTACCGACCGTACACGCCCATGGCGCTCGAGCAGCCGGGGCGTCTGCTGCAAGCGGTCAATCGGCTGATGTATGAAAATACATCCGAGGGCGCTTACTCCACGCTCTTCTTTGCGGAATTTGATGACAGCACCCGGCGCCTGCGGTATGCAAACTGCGGTCATCCGCCCGCGCTTGTGCTGCGAGGTGACAATCGTGTCGAGAGCCTCGATTCCACCAGTACCGTACTCGGTCTGTTCAGAGGTTGGGATTGCGCCATCGGCGAGT
The DNA here is from genome assembly GCA_036278995.1 of Terriglobia bacterium. Taxonomy (GTDB): domain Bacteria; phylum Acidobacteriota; class Terriglobia; order UBA7540; family UBA7540; genus SCRD01. The sequence continues at coordinate 10,899 of DASUJZ010000105.1, forward strand.
GCCAGCTCGTCAAGGGTGATATGCTTGCGCTCTATACCGACGGTGTGACGGAATCGATGAATGATGCGGGAGAGCAGTTTGGCGCGCGGCGCCTGGCCGAAGGCTTACGGAAACATCGAGAGCTCCCTCTGCCCGCCTTGATGGCCTCCCTTGTGGATGAGGTTCGGCGGTTCAGCCCTTGCGAACAGAAAGATGACATCACATTGATCGTCGCCCGATGTCGATGAACGCGGCGTCGCCGGCAGCAGCAAACCAAGAGCTGTCGCGGTATAATTCGACCTCCGGGCAGGGCAAAGCGCAACGATGAAATTAGCGACCTCTGTTCGGTGCATCTGTTTAACCGTCCTCCTCACCTCGTTTGCTGCCGGGACGCCGGCCGACAATCATCCGGCGGTCACCTTCATCCAGATAAAGGATAAAGTGCCGGCCGAGAATGCATACATCGTCGGATTTCATGTGGACCAGCCTTCCCCCGGTTCCTCATACGAAACCGGAAACCTCCACATTGTCTACAGCGACAAGAGGGAGATCACCGCGACGCTGCTTCCCAAGAAGCAGAGCAACGGATCGAACGTCGTATACAACCAGGAAGGCATCACAGAAGTCAAACGGGCGCCCGACCCGAGGATAATTGGCTGGGAGGAAACTTTTGACAATTGCTGCACGTCTTACTCCGTCCCACTTGTCCTGGCGGTATACCATTCCGGTGGGACCATCCTGCGCATACAACAAGGGCAGATGCTTTGGCGCTGGGCCTTTCGCGACGGAGGGAAGCAGGTTGTTGTAGTGTGGGGGACAACCCATGGGCCTGAGGTCGGTGACTATCAGCTATACGACGTCGAAACAGGTCGCCTGATCTCGGAAGTGTTTGGCGATCCAGCAACACAATCCCTGCGCGCCGACGCCCCGGAATGGGCAAAAGAGATTGATCGGCAGAAGTAAATCCCGCGTGGCGCCAAGACCCACTAGCAGGGGCCGCGAACTTGGCGTCATGCGCTCAACAGAACTCCCAGGACATTGCTGAGATCGTGCCTCGGGAGGTCTATCAGCTTCGGTCAAAAATGCTGACAACACGCTGCCGTGGTGCTCGCAGTGGAGGGCATTCAGGGATTTTCCCCTGTATGTTTCAGGTTATTCCCGCACTCGTTTGGGGATTCTTCTCGGATTGACCAGCACGCCGGATGGGTACACACTTGTGCTACACATTACAAGCACGCCCAGAGGCGGTTTGGGGGTAAGCCATGGCTACGACTCGCATGGACGTTCAAGCGGAATTATTTGCCGGGACCGTGGATGGTTTGACCAACAGCCACGTCAGAAGGCAGATCCAGCGGCTTCGGCGATTAAAGGGCTGGACACAGCATGACTTGGAGCAGGCGGCGGGAATGTCGCCGCATTCCGTGGACGGACTGGAATCCGGACTCCGGCGCATCAACGTGGATACCCTGCAAAGAATCATGGATGCCCTGGACTCCGACATCACGGACGTGTGGCCATCACCCAATCGCGGAGACAGCGTACACAGTACCGGGCATGCCAGCGACCCGCTCAATTTCTCTCGCTTGACGGAGATTCATTCGCTTACCGGCGCGGAGGCATCCTGCATGTTCTCGAGCGAGGCCTACCTCGATATGGCCGCGACGGCCGCCGAAGCCGATCGAGAGCCTGTGCTTCACACCCTGTGCGCAATCAACCTGTACGAGGAGGAGCGGGAGCGCCTGTGCCGCGAGGTGCTCGCAGGGACTGACACGGCCCCGTGGGTCACCTATCGTCATTCCGAGAACAGGTGTAGCCTGTATTTGTGCCTCAAGAGTCCTCACCTGGAGTTCTGGGCTGAAGGCTTTGTGGAGCGCTGCCTTTCCGCCTGGCTCCCCACGCCTGCCATGTGAGCAAGCCAACCCGCAGAATTCTCATGGGTCCAAATGATCGACTGGGATGCGATCCGTGCCATACTTGACCGCTGGTTTTATAGTATTCTATGGCCTTTGGGGAGATACGCGATTTTCCTTTTACGACAAGGAGGTTCGATGAGACGTTTTGCGGTGATCCCGGTCCTGTGCCTGCTGGCTTTTTGCGTGGCGTTGAAAGCGCAGGATAAATCGAAGAGCAGTCCGCTGGTCGGCACCTGGAATTGCACGGCGCACGGCGGCGATAACGGCGATGTGTCGTTTACCATTACTTTCGAGGAGACGGCAAACGGACTGACGGGCTCAGTGTCCGCCCCACAAGGCGATGCTGATCTCACCTCAGTCAGCTTCAAAGACAACCAGCTCAAAGCTGAAATCAAAACCGACGAAAGCGATTACGCACTGACCGCAACCTATGCCGATGGCAAGCTGACCGACGGCGTATGGTCCCGCGACGGAGAAAAACAGGGAAGCTGGGAGGGCAAGAAGTAGTCCGCAGCGCCCGCCATTTCCACCAGCGCACTCCAACCGCTGAGGGCTGCGCGAACCACCTTCGTTTTGGGAGCAGCCCTTGGTGCCACCGCCATAACCTCAGCACATTCTTCAACAACTCTCCGGTAAATCGCTGAATTACCTGGCGCATCCTCACAAAACGATACGGCAGATGCCTGGTCGCGTAGTGTCGTCCATCTTTATTAGGGCTTTGCGCAACTCAATCAAAGGCTTGAGAGCGCGTACTTGGGCGAACTTACCTATTAGTTAACATAACATACCTTATCAGACGCGCTGGGCGCTCGGCGAATTGGGGGCGTTTGGACTGGTTGCGGCCTTCGGTCGGCTATCGAGGAATTCCCCGGCCTTCCAAACCTGAGACTGCATCACGGCAAGAGCTTAATCACGCAAAGGCGCAAAGTTAGCTTGGGTCAGAAGAAGCAGATTTGATTTTGGCTTCGCGGTCCTTAGCGGCTTTGCGCCTGTGCGAATGAATGCTTCTTTCGGGGCTTTGCGGGAGAATGCATCAGGTTTGCTGTTGCGATCGGGTGGCCGAAAGGTTACTGGGCTGAGGCCATGGAAACACCTGACGCATGGATCTGATAGGCGGCGCAGGTGAACTTCCTGTGGCGAAGGAACCGGCAGGCTTCAACGGCGGACGCAGCGTTCATTTCCGAGAAGCGCGCCAGGTAACGGCCATTGCTGAGCCTTACGACCAGCGGGTTTCCTTCTTTTAAGCCGTCAGGGTCTGTACGGAGAGCGCTTTGGATGGCGCGGCGGGCGTGACTGGTGCTATGGAATGTCCCGCCGAGTTGGACGAACCAGCCGGTATCAGGGCGTTCGGTTTCTTCCTGTTCCGTATCAGCGAGCGAGACCTTCTTATATCTTGCAACCGGGTGCCTGGCTGTGCTTGCGCTGGCTTGCTCGACGCCGGCCAGAGTGGTGTTGCGGATATCAGCAAAGCCGGTGTTGAGCAGTGCGACCATCCGGTGATCTCGAGCGCGGGCGGTGCGGCCTCCCATCACCACTCCCAGCAGACGATGATGATTGCGGACGGCAGAGGTTACGATGTTGAATCCGGAGGCGGCGGTGTAGCCGGTCTTCATGCCGTCAACGCCGGCATAGCGCGCCAGGAGGTGGTCGTGGCCATAGATGGTCCTGCCGTGGAATTCGAATCTGCGCGCCTTGAAGAAGTAGTAGTACTCCGGAAAATCTTCAATGATTGCCAGGGCCAGCTTTGACATGTCGCGCGCGGTGGTCACCTGGTCGAAGTCCGGGAGTCCTGAAGCATTCCGGAAAGTGGTACGAGTCAGCCCCATCGCGCGGGCGCGCTGGTTCATCATTTCTGCGAATTTAAGCTCGGAGCCTCCGATGGCCTCCGCCAGCACGACAGCCGCATCATTTGCGGAGCGCGTGGTGATGGCCAGAATGGATGACCGGACCGAAATCTGCTCGCCGGGCTTGAGGTAAAGCTTGGTGGGCGCCTGCGCCGCAGCGTGCTGAGAGACGGTCAATTCCTCCCCCAGCGTCATTTTGCCGGAGTTGAGCTGCTGGAAAGTCAGATAGAGGGTCATCAACTTGGTCAGCGATGCGGGATAGCACTGAATGTCGGGATTATTGGATTCAAGGATTTTCCCGGTCTCAGCGTTCAGTAAAATAGAGGCCTGCACCCGCGCACCGGCGAAGGGCGCGCACACAGTGATTGTGAGCGCTGCCACAACCAGCCAAGAATAGGTTGAGAACGGCCGATGCCTTCTATTTTGTAACGGTGGATTGCTGACTAAATCTGAACCATGCCACACCCTCATCAAGCCCCCTCTGCTCACTCGCCTCAACTGGATTGAACTTGAACTGCTCGCTCAACTTCTTACTTCGCGCTGCCCTGCTGCGACTGCCGGCCCAGAGGCTCAGCAGTATTCCTGGTCAAAACAGATTTCTCTTCCGACGCACGATCAAACGAAACTGAAAAAACTTGTAGGGTGGAATGGGGCTCTCTGACGCGAGAGCTTTGATGCTAGTTGTCCCTCCCCACTCGAACGCCATAACGCGGAATCTCTTCCTGTTTTCTTCACCGACATCCCCGACGGCGGAAGGAGCCATGCCATCGGTCCGGCCCATTGTATCAAAATGCCTTCCGGTTACAAAGAAAAAATGAAAGATTCCAGCCAGAAGTCTAGCTCACCGCTTTTGGACCGTCTAGAGAGTGAATTCCCTAATGGCCTATCGGGTTCTGTCCCTATTGGCTCATTGAGCCGATTTTTTGGCGAGAGGCGGTTTAAGCTCTCGGATTTTCGGGTAAAATCATTGGCATGCAAACACGAATTGAGCATGATTCTCTTGGAGATGTACCAGTTCCAGCAGAGGCATTTTACGGAGCACAGACGGCTCGCGCCGTCGCGAATTATCCCATCAGCGGCATCCGGGCGCACCGGGTGCTGATCAAGGCGTACGGACTGCTGAAGCAGGCCTGCGCGGAGGCCAACCTTCAACTGAAAATGATTCCCCATCGCGTGGGCCAGGCCGTGGTGCGCGCCGCCGCAGACGTTGCGGCCAACCGGCTCGACGAGCAGTTCGTGGTGGATGTTTACCAGGCGGGCGCCGGCGTCAGCTTCCACATGAATGTGAATGAAGTGATTGCCAATCGCGCCATCTGGTATCTCACCGGAAAACGTAATAATAAACTTGGCGATTACTCGATCGTTCACCCCAATGACCACGTCAATTTCGGCCAGTCAACCAATGACACCTTCCCGACCGCCATGCGCATGGCTTCCCTGCTTCTTCTGGGAGAATTTTATCCGGCGCTCCAGGAACTCGAAACGGCTTTTCGCAGCAAAGGCCGCCAGTTCGACAAAATTCTCAAGAGCGGCCGAACGCATCTGCAGGACGCCGTGCCGGTGCGCCTGGGCCAGGAATTCGCGGCCTACGGCGTAACGCTGGGGCAACTCCGCCAGCACATCCGGCAAAACGCCGAGCCGCTGGCTGATCTTGGCATCGGCGGCAGCGCCGTAGGCACGGGCCTGAACGCCCATCCCCGCTATCCGCGCCTGGTGGTCAAGCGGCTCTCCGCACTTACGGGATTGCGCCTGCGTCCGGCGCCTGATCTGCGCGCCGCCATGCAGTCGCAGTTTGCGCTGGCCTCGGTCTCCGCGGCTCTGCGCAACCTGGCACTGGAACTCATCCGCATTGCCAACGATCTGCGCCTGCTGACCAGCGGACCGTTGACCGGTTTCAATGAGATCGTGCTGCCCGCGCTGCAGCCAGGGTCGAGCATCATGCCGGGCAAGGTGAATCCGGTGATGGGCGAACTGCTCGACATGGTGGCCTTCCAGGTGGTGGGCTGCGACACCGTGGTGGCGCTGGCGGTCCAGGCTGGCCAGTTGGAATTGAATGTGATGATGCCGGCGATGATCTGGAACGTGCTCCACGCGACGGAAATCCTGAAGAACACCTGCCATGTGGTCGCCACACGCTGCATTGAAGGCATCCGCGCCAATCGCGAGGTTTGCGAGCGCTACGCGTACCTGTCTCCGTCGATTGCCACGGCGCTCAATCCGGTGATCGGTTATTCGCGGGCCGCTGAAGTGGTGAAAAAGTCGCTTAGAACGGGCAAAACAATACCTGAAGTATGCCTTGAAGATAAGGTGCTCAGTGAAAAGGAACTGAAGGAAATCCTGGATCCACACCGCATGACGGAACCGGGACTTCCGCCTGCACGCCGCAAATGAACGGCTGGAGAAAGGGATGGCAGGCGCTTCCCGCGTCGTGAGCCGTCATTCTGACGCCGGTTTCTGGCGGAAGACTCTGCTTGTGTCGAAGGCTCATCGTTCAAAGAAGCAAAAAAGCAGATTCCTCGTCGCCCTTCGGCTCCTCGGAATGACGCTGACGTGAGTTGGCATGTCGGCCAGTCCCTTTCGTTCGCTGCTGCAACTCGCGCGACCGTCTGCCTGTCGAGCACCTGTGGAACCGAATCTAACCCGTACCGTAGGGCATCTCACAAGTATGGGCAGGTGGAGCACTACGAGCAGCTCTGCAACTGGCCGGTCGCTGCGGGCTGATGTCGGCTACAGCGCCGCGCGAGTCGGGCGGAAGCGCTTTTCCGGATTGATCATTTTGATCGCTTTCGCGCTTCTAATTCCATTCGCTTTGAAAGCCGAGAGCATCGCCGTGCGGCATCTGGAGGGCATTTCCTACGGCTTTCTGGTTCTAAAGACGGCGGACGGAAGGGTAATCGCGTACGGCGATCAGGCCCAGGATCTTCACGGCAGCCGTGTCGAGAGCCGGTTGACCTTCCGCTTCAAGGATGGTTCGTTTTATCAGGAGACGGTCGAATTTTCCGAGCGCAGGCAGTTCCGGCTGCTGAAGGACCACGTTGTGCAGAAGGGTCCCTCCTTCAAGCATTCGATAGAAAGTTCAATTGACGTCCCGAGCGGCACCGTCAGCGTCCGTTACAAGGACGCTGATGGGCAGGAAAAATCCCTGAAGAAGCATTTGAGTCTCCCCTCCGATCTCGCAAACGGGATCGCGACGACCCTGTTGAAGGACCTCCCGCCCGGCAAAGCGGGCACGACGGTATCTTATCTTGCTGTAACACCCGAGCCGCAGCTTGTGAAGCTCGTGATGACGGCCGCCGGCACAGAAAGCTTTTCTTTCGGGCGCCACACCTTCAAAACGATACGGTACATCCTGAAAATCGATATCGGGGGCGTCAAAGGCGCGATGGCTAAGGTGATTGGCAAGCAGCCTCCCGACAGGCACTGCTGGATTCTGGCCGGCCAGCATCCAGCATTCATCAAGTATGAGGGCCAATTCGAGCAGGGCGGTCCCACCTGGACCATCGAGTTGAACAGCCTGTTGCACGCGGGAGAACTGCAATCGCACGTCGGCAAGAAGTAACGTGAGGGGCCATCCGCCCAATTCGTGATTCATAAATCAGAGTCGGGAACTTCTTGTCCTGGTCTGTCATAAGTAGTAATTTGTAGAGTATCAGCCAGCGAATCGGGAGAATCAGCATGGCAGCAACGGCAAATGAAGCAACCCACCCGACAGTGAAACTGTTCGGCCGTCAAGAAGTGGCCGAGCGCACATCGTCCTTTCGGTTCGAAAAGCCGCCCGGCTGGGCGTTCAAATCAGGCCAGACCGTCGATATCACATTATTGAATCCGCCGGAAACCGATGCAGAAGGCAACACGCGAACCTTCTCGATTGCGAGCGCGCCTGATGAAGATACGCTGATGATTGCGACACGAATGCGCGACACGGCGTTCAAGCGCACGCTGGGAAGCATGCCGCTGGGAACGGCGGTGAAGATCGAGGGGCCCTTCGGCAACTTTGTTCTTCACAATAATCCTGCGAAAGCAGGCGTGCTGCTGGCGGGGGGCATCGGCGTGACGCCGTTTCGGAGCATGGTTTTCCGGGCGGCACACGAAAAGCTGCCGCACCGCATCTTCCTTTTCCTCTCAAACCGGCGCCCTGAGGACGCTGCATTTCTCCAGGAACTTGAGGCGCTGGGAAGGGAGAATCCGAATTACAAGCTGATTGCCACGATGACCGGAATGGAAAAGTCCAGCCGGCCCTGGCATGGCGAAACAAAACTCATCGACAAGGAAATGCTCTCCCGTTACGTCAAGGACGCCCCTTCTCCGATCTATTACATTGCCGGCCCGCCCGGAATGGTGCAGGGCCTGCGGGAAATGCTCGCGCAGGCTGGCGTGGATGACGATGACATCCGGGCAGAAGACTTCCCCGGCTACTGAGCGGGTGCATGGCGTGGCTGCCAGCAAAACGAGGAGGCATTCATGGAATCACTTCGAAGGTTTTCGCCCGCTGGCTTTCTGGTGCTCGTGATTTTGGGAGGCTGCTTCAGCGCCGGCATTGCGAGCGGTCAAGATTCCAAGAAACAATCAAGCAGTTGGGACAGTCTGAAATCCCTGACGCCCGGTCAGGAAATTCTCGTGGTGACGAACGACGTCAAATCCCACAAAGGCAAGTTCGAGTCGTTGAGCGACAGCGGAATTACGCTTCGGCAAGCAAAGGGTGAGCAGACGCTGGCCCGCAAAGACGTCTTTCGCGTTTCCCAGAAGATAGGACAGGACCACCTGACCCGAAACGCGTTGATCGGCATGGCCGTTGGAGCAACTGCCGGCCTTGTGGTTGGATTAAGTCCTTATTACGGCCAAAGAAACTGTACCCTCGGCCCCGACTTCGCTTGCGGTAACCCCCCGAATGCACACCTCGCCGAGGCCTTGACGCCAGTAGGTGCTCTGGCCGGCGCCGAAACCGGCGGATTATTAACATCGAGGGGATGGCATGAAGTCTACCGCGCCCGCTGATGGCTCGCGGCGGATGTGGTGCCTCGGACCGTGGCGGGCGCAATCACCAATCGCAAATCACCAATGCCTCTCAGAACCAGAAGTGCCACGCCGTATCGACCAGCGCGTGCGTGAAGGCAGAGGAGGAGGTGCGCTTTCGTACGCGCCAGGCATTGCCATAAAAAATTCCCGCCAGCGTGGCCATGATGGCATAGCGCCAGTTGGGCACGGGCGCGTGATGCAGGTGCGAAAGCCCAAAGATGACTGACGCCACCAGCAGCCCGTATCGCCCGTGATGCGGCGGCTTAAAAGTCTTCACCAGCAGGTTCTGCAGGATTCCCCGGAAGAGAAATTCCTCCGGAATCGCCACGGTGAGATAGATGCCCACGAAATCAGCGACAAAACCGAACACGCTGACGTGATGGGCGTGCGGGTGGATGAAACGGAGCGCCAGGCCAAGCGGAATAGCCAAAATGACGAAGGCGATGAAATTCAGACCGCCCTCAATGATGTCGCCGGATTTAAAGCACAATTTGTAGCCCGCATCTTTCAGGCTGCGAATGACCAGAAAGGCGTATGCTCCGACACACACGCAGAAGATGGGACGAAAAATGTAAATGTCTTCCGGCCAAATCCAGATGCCCGTCAGCCATCCGGCGCTGACCGGCAGCCCCAGGCTGAGCATGGCCGCAAAATCCCGCCAGCTTGCGCGCTCGGCGGAGTATTTGCGATCGGGCAGCAGCAAGGACGTGGGAACGGCAATGTAGGCGATGAGTTTTGCCAGCGCCCGAAATGAAAAAGTCCTGGTGCCGCAAGCCAGGATGAAATACGGAACAAGAAGAGCAAACGGAATCAGGATGGAGAGCACGAGTGATCGATGTGTCCACCTTCTGAGGTGGTTGATGAAGTCGGCAGAGGTAAAGGCTACGAACACGCCCAGCAGCAGCGCGAGCGACTC